>CAWAOQ010000007.1:0-85874 GCA_963783785.1 uncultured beta proteobacterium
TCATCGATCTTGCGATCGGTTTGAGTATTACGCGTTATGCCGTTCTTCACGCTCAAATTGAGCTGAAGTTTGGTGACGCAATCAAAAAGTTGCCGACGGCACGGTCTGCCATGAAGCAGTTTCCGTCGACAACACTGATTCGACTCTATGAATTGTTAAAGAACGACAGCCGATCAAACGATCGGACACGCAAGCAATCGCTGATCGCTTGCGTGTCCGATGTGAAGTGGTGGAGGTGAACGGGATCGAACCGATGACCCCCTGCTTGCAAAGCAGGTGCTCTCCCAGCTGAGCTACACCCCCGATTGGACAGGATGGTGGGTCTGGTTGGATTCGAACCAACGACCCCCGCCTTATCAAGACGGTGCTCTAACCGACTGAGCTACAGACCCATCGCAAAACCAATGTGATCCGCGACGGTCCGACCCCGAGTCGAAACCAGCGCCAAGGCGCTTGGCCGCAATCGCCGGTTCACGTTTCACTCACTGTCGTAAAACAGCCGATAAGGGTGAGCGCAAGAATTTGAGTGCATTTTCCAGAAAGGAGGTGATCCAGCCGCACCTTCCGATACGGCTACCTTGTTACGACTTCACCCCAGTCACGAACCCTGCCGTGGTAATCGCCCTCCTTGCGGTTAGGCTAACTACTTCTGGCAGAACCCGCTCCCATGGTGTGACGGGCGGTGTGTACAAGACCCGGGAACGTATTCACCGCGGCAAGCTGATCCGCGATTACTAGCGATTCCGACTTCACGCAGTCGAGTTGCAGACTGCGATCCGGACTACGACCGGTTTTCTGGGATTAGCTCCCCCTCGCGGGTTGGCAGCCCTCTGTACCGGCCATTGTATGACGTGTGTAGCCCTACCCATAAGGGCCATGAGGACCTGACGTCATCCCCACCTTCCTCCGGTTTGTCACCGGCAGTCTCATTAGAGTGCCCTTTCGTAGCAACTAATGACAAGGGTTGCGCTCGTTGCGGGACTTAACCCAACATCTCACGACACGAGCTGACGACGGCCATGCAGCACCTGTGTTCTGGTTCTCTTTCGAGCACTCCTAAATCTCTTCAGGATTCCAGACATGTCAAGGGTAGGTAAGGTTTTTCGCGTTGCATCGAATTAAACCACATCATCCACCGCTTGTGCGGGTCCCCGTCAATTCCTTTGAGTTTCAACCTTGCGGCCGTACTCCCCAGGCGGTCAACTTCACGCGTTAGCTTCGTTACTGAACAGCAAGCCGTCCAACAACCAGTTGACATCGTTTAGGGCGTGGACTACCAGGGTATCTAATCCTGTTTGCTCCCCACGCTTTCGTGCATGAGCGTCAGTACAGGTCCAGGGGATTGCCTTCGCCATCGGTGTTCCTCCGCATATCTACGCATTTCACTGCTACACGCGGAATTCCATCCCCCTCTACCGTACTCTAGCTATGCAGTCACAAATGCAGTTCCCAGGTTGAGCCCGGGGATTTCACATCTGTCTTGCATAACCGCCTGCGCACGCTTTACGCCCAGTAATTCCGATTAACGCTTGCACCCTACGTATTACCGCGGCTGCTGGCACGTAGTTAGCCGGTGCTTATTCTTCAGGTACCGTCATTACCCCGAGGTATTAACTCAGAGCGTTTCTTCCCTGACAAAAGCGGTTTACAACCCGAAGGCCTTCTTCCCGCACGCGGCATGGCTGGATCAGGCTTGCGCCCATTGTCCAAAATTCCCCACTGCTGCCTCCCGTAGGAGTCTGGGCCGTGTCTCAGTCCCAGTGTGGCTGGTCGTCCTCTCAGACCAGCTACAGATCGTCGGCTTGGTAGGCTTTTACCCCACCAACAACCTAATCTGACATCGGCCGCTCCAATAGCGAGAGGTCTTGCGATCCCCCCCTTTCACCCGTAGGTCGTATGCGGTATTAATCCGGCTTTCGCCGGGCTATCCCCCACTACTGGGCACGTTCCGATGCGTTACTCACCCGTTCGCCACTCGTCGCCAGGTTGCCCCGCGTTACCGTTCGACTTGCATGTGTAAGGCATGCCGCCAGCGTTCAATCTGAGCCAGGATCAAACTCTTCAGTTCGATCTTGATTTGCTCTTAGGAATTGAAGTGAACTTCACTTCAGTTTCCATGAGCGTTTAAGGTCATGAGACCTGAGTCTTTCGACTCTGGCACTCGCCTTCAAACGCTCACGCTTATCGGCTGTAGTTTGTTAAAGAACCGCGCCGTTTGGGGCGCCACTGACTTTCGTTCAGCGAAGAGATGGAATTATCGGATTTTTTTCAATCCCTTGTCAAGCACTAGGCTTTCTTTCCTTCGTGGCCCAGTCGGTGCGGGCGCAACCCGCGCTGAGCTCCGAAGGTCTGTGACTGTACCACTGACCGCGGCCCCGGCCACTGCCTGCTAGAGGCGCCAGCCTATACCCGGCGTGTGCCGGGAGCGTGGCGCTATGTCTGCACGCCAAGGAAGACGCGATCAGCCGTTCGCCGGGGTTCGTCCGAGCAGAGCACCTGCGGCAAAGCGGCGTGCAGCCGCTGCGTGTCGGCGCGCAACACGGCCTGCTTGACGGCCGCAATCTGTCGGGGGTGCATCGAAAAACTGCGCAGCCCCATCGCCAACAACATCGGCGTGAACGCCGGGTCGCCGGCCATTTCACCGCACACGCTGACAGCCTTGCCCGCGCTACGCGCTTTGGCAATCGTCGCGGCGATAAGCCCGACCACAGCGGGGTGCCAAGGGTCGTACAGATGGGCGACCCGCTCGTCCGCGCGGTCAATCGCCAACGTGTACTGGATCAGGTCATTGGTGCCGATCGAGACGAAATCGAAGTACTGCAGCAGACTATCAAGCATCAGGGCCGCTGCCGGCACCTCGATCATTGCACCGATCTCGACGTCGGTGTATGCCCGCCCAGCATCGCGCAATTGCTGCTTCGCGCGCTCCAGCGCCTCAAGCGTGAGCCTCGCCTCGCTCAGATGAGCCACCATGGGCAGCAGCAATTTGACCTTGCCGTACGCGCTGGCCCTAAGGATCGCCCGCAACTGCCGGCGAAACATGGATGGCTCAGCGAGGCTCCAGCGGATCGCACGCAGGCCCAATGCCGGATTCAGCGCATGTTCGTGACGCAACTCGTGGATCGTCAGCCGATCGAGGGGCTTGTCAGCGCCAACGTCGACCGTACGGATGGTCACCGGCAGCCCTTTCATCGCCGAGACGGCCGATCGATAGGCTTCGAACTGCTCGTCCTCATCCGGCAGGTCCTGGCCGCGGCTCATGAACAGAAACTCGCTGCGGAACAGCCCAACGCCAACGGCGCCGGCTTCAAGCGCGGCAGCCGCATCTTCAGGCAGTTCGATATTGGCCAGCAGTTCGATGGGCTCGCCATCAAGCGTGATCGCTGGTGTGTGACGAAGGCGGTCCAGCCGCACACGCTCGAGTTCGACCTGGCGCTGGCGGTATCGGTACTCCTCCAGCACGATCGGTGGCGGGTTGACGATGACCGCACCCGAATCACCGTCGATGACGACCCAGTCGTCCTGGCTGATCAACCGGCTGGCCTCGCGCGCGCCTACGACGGCCGGAATGTCCATGCTGCGCGCAACGATCGCTGTGTGCGATGTCCGGCCGCCAACGTCCGTCACAAACCCCGTGAACACGCTGCGTTTGAAGTGGAGCATGTCCGCCGGCGAGATGTCACTGGCGACCAATACCAGCGGCTCCTCGCCACCGAAATCCCGCACACCAGCCGCGGACGCGCCCCGGCCCCTGCTCGCATCGCGCGAAAGCGCGGCCAAGATACGCTCGGTCACCTGCTCAAGGTCGGCCTTGCGCTCGCGCAGGTACTCGTCCTCCATCTCATCGAACTGGCGCGCGAGCACCTCCAGTTGTGCCGACAGCGCCCACTCTGCGTTGTAGTGACGCTCGCGCACCCAATGCGCGGCGGCACCGGTCAGTGCGTCGTCGCGCACGAGCATCAAATGCACGTCAATCAGTGCCGGGAGTTCCTGAGGTGCGTCGGCAGGCATGTCTCGCTGCAGGGCAGCAAACTCGGCAGCCACTGCGTCACGGGCGTCTGCCAAGCGCGCGATCTCGGACTCGACCTGGAACGGCGCGACGAAGTAGTGCGCCACGTCGATGCGACCCGATGCGACCAACACCGCACGGCCAATGGCAACGCCACGCGAGACCGCCAACCCGAACACCTGAATGCTCATGCGAAAGACTGTATCAGCGACGTCATGGTCGCGGCCGATGTCGTCTGCATGTTGTTCGCCCGAAGGTGGCCCCAGGGATGGCCCGCCCAACGCAAAGGGCCGTCAGCTGAACGACCGCCCGGCTGGTTCGCTACTGGCTCTCACCGAAGCGGTCAGCGATCAGCGCAACGATCGCCTGCAGGGCATGTTGCTCGTCGATGCCGTCGGTCTCGATCTCCACTTCGCTGCCGAGACCGGCCGCAAGCATCATGACGCCCATGATGCTCTTGGCGTTGATGCGTCGGCCATTGCGACTCATGTGCACGTCGCAAGCGAAGCTGCCAGCCAGTTTGGTCAGTTTGGCTGATGCTCTGGCGTGCAGCCCGAGCTTATTGTTGATCGTGACAGTTGCCTTGAGCATCGAGTTCGGCGGGGCCGCGCGCCTGATTCTGCGGCCGAGTCGGGCTGACCTGCATTGCGCCTTGCACGCCGCCAGCCAGCGCGCGGCCAACCAGGCTGTCGATGGGCTCACTGCGGTAACACAGCGAGCGCCAAAGCATCGGCACATTGACGCCGGTAACCACCTTGATGTGCACTCCGTCGGCGAGCCGCTGCGCGATGTTGCAGGGCGTGGCGCCGAACACATCGGTCAGGATCAGCACCTCCGGCGTCGCCAATCGCCCCAGTAGCGCGGCAGCCTCCGCTTCAACCTGCTCGGCAGGCATCCCGGCGGAAACGTCGAGAGCGGCCAACGAACCTGAGCAGTCCGGATAGACATGCTCGGCCACGCTGCGCAATGCCGATGCGAGCGGGGCGTGGGCGATGACCAGTAGTCCAGGCATTCGGTAGGCAGGTCGGAATCGGGGCATTATCCAATGCCGGGTGCCGCGAGGGTCCGGCCGCGCCAGAGGAACCACGCGTAGGCGAGCGTGCAACCCAGCGCGAACAGAGCGAACGCTGCCTGGAATGCGCTCGCGCGCGGCCATCCGTGCGCCCGCAATGCATCGATGGCGAGCCCGATGCCCCATTGCACACAGAACACGCCGGCGAAGATCACCAGATTGAACGCCGAGAGCGCGCGTCCCGCCGCGGCGGCTGGGAATGCCTGGGCCACCGCAGGCTGGCTGAGCGAGACGAAGGTGCACGACACGCACCAGACAGCCCACCAGGTTGGGCCCGCCTGCGCGCCAAGCCAGACGATGCCGAACAGCAGCACCAAAGGTAACGGTACACCGAGTGCGATCAGGCGATCGACCTGCCAACCGCGCTGCGTCAGGTGCGGCATCGCGACGCCCCAACCCAGGAATGCAAACAGCATCGACAGGTTGATCGCAAACAGGCCCTGAGCCGCTTCGGCGGCACTGCGACCACCGACATCGGTGAGCCAAGGCCCAGCCCACAGTGATTGCACGGCCACCAGGCCGCCGTAGACCACGAACCCCAACGGCGCCATTCGGACGAAATAGGGATGGTGAAAGATCTCTCGATAGCCAAGCACCGCAGCATGTGGCAGCGGCGCGGCAGGCGCGTCGCGCGGCACCACCCAGCCGATCAGCGCGATCGACAGCGCCAGCAGGCCGGCGATCACCCAGAACAAGCCGCGCCACCCCACCGTAGGCAGAAGCCACTGCACCGGCAGCGTCGAAGCCAGCATGCCAAGCGACCCTGTCATCAGCATCCACGAGTTGGCACGCAACTGCGCAGCGACACCAAAGCGGTGGCGGTAAGCCGTCAACGGCGCCATCAAACACGCGGAGACACCGACGCCGATCAGCGCGCGCGCCACCAATAGCGTTGAGAAGCTGCGGGCCACCGCAAAGGCCCCGCAGGCCATCACCGCAAGGCCGAGGAAGACCATCAACACCCGCCGCGGACCATGGCGGTCCAGCGCCCGACCGAGCGGCAACTGCATCAGCGAGAAGCCGAGGAAATACGCTCCAGCAAGCAGACCGAGGTCAGCCGCAGACAGGCCCAACTCGACGCTGAACACGGGCGCCAGCGTTGCTGTCACCGCCCGCACCAGGGCAGAGAAGAAGTAGGCGAATGCAAACGCCGCGAAGATCGTCACAGCGACATGGGTCGGCGCCTGCTGCGAGGGCGATCCCACGGCGCTCATGACACCAGCCGCAAGGAACCGAAGAACGTCTCGGTCGCTTCGACATCGAGTCGGGCACCCACCACCGTGGCCTGATAGACACGGGTCCCGCGCGCAAAAACGGCCACGTGTTCCGCGACACGCTGGCCGCCGGACAGCTGGCCGGCGAATGCATGGCGCCCAGCGCCGGGCTGCGGTGTCATACCTTCGATGCGCACCGGCGTGGCCGTGTGTGAGCCCTCCGACCCAATGTTGCGCGCAGCCGCCATGGCCAGCTCGTCGAGCGCGCGACCGACCAACTGGGGTTGCACCACATCGGCAAAACCGACCGCATAGGTCACCCCAGCGGTCGAACAGGCGAACAGCGACATCTCGACCGCAACGCCCGCCAGGGTCAACTGGCGAGCATGACCCGCAGGCTTGCACGGCAACAGCACCGCCAGGCCCGACTGATCGGGCCGCACTTCACGCCAATTGAGGTCGGGCGTGCAGGCGATGCCGACACAAGCCGCGGCCAACATCGCAGTGATCAGGCGCGCCTCCATTGGGTGCGATTATCCGGGCAGCGCGCGTACGATCGTCGCATGATGCAACCCCCTGCACTGCCCCCCGGCGCACTCGACGGCATACGCGTGCTCGATCTGTCACGCGTGCTGGCCGGTCCCTGGTGCACACAGACATTGGCCGACCTGGGCGCCGATGTGATCAAGGTTGAGCGCCCCACCAGCGGTGGTCATCCTGGCGGTGACGATACGCGAGGGTGGGGGCCACCGTTCCTGAAAGACCGCGATGGCGACGACACCACGGAGGCGGCCTACTACCTCGGCTGCAACCGCAACAAGCGCTCGATCACGGTCGACCTGGCACAGCCGGAGGGCCAGGCACTGATCCGCCGGCTGGCCATGGAATGCGATGTGCTGGTCGAGAACTACAAGGTCGGCGACATGGCACGCTACGCACTCGATGAACCGTCGCTGCGGGCGGCCCAGCCGAGTCTGGTGTATTGCTCGATCACTGGCTTTGGCCAGACTGGTCCCTACCGCGACCGCGCCGGCTATGACTACGCGATCCAGGGCCTGGGCGGCCTGATGAGCGTGACTGGCGAGCGCGACGACCGCCCGGGAGGCGGACCTCAAAAGGTAGGCGTGGCCGTCGCCGATCTGTTCACCGGCCTGTATGCCACGGTGGCGATCCTGGCCGCGCTACGTCACCGCGATGCCACCGGCCTCGGACAGCACATCGACATGGCCCTGCTCGACTCGCAGGTGGCGATGCTGGCCAACCTCGGTGCCAACTACCTGGTCACCGGCGTGGCACCACGACGCGTCGGCAACGCCCACCAGAACATCGTGCCCTACCAAGTATTCGAGGCGGCCGATGGCCACCTGATCCTGGCCGTCGGCAACGACATGCAGTTCGCGCGCTTCTGCGAGGTGGCCGGCCGGCCGGAACTGGCCTGTGATGAGCGCTACATGCGCAATGCCGACCGCGTGCGCCACCGGGACATGCTGGTGCCCATGCTGGCCGAGGTGATGCGCACCCGCACCAAGCAGCAATGGCTCACGGCGCTCGACAGCGCCAAGGTACCGTGCGGCGCCATCAACGACCTGGCCGAGGTTTTCGAAGACCCCCAGGTGCAAGCCCGGCAGATGGCCGTGCCGGTGCCACATCCGCTCACCGACAGTTTGCGCCTGGTCGCGAGCCCGATGAAACTGTCGGCAACCCCGGTGCAGGTGCGGCGACCCCCACCGCTGCTGGGGCAACATACCGATGAAGTGCTGGCCGACCTCGGCCTTGATAGCGCGGAGTGTGCACGCCTGCGCCAACGTGGCGTGGTCTGAATCCGAGACCCGTCCATTCACTGCGCTGGCCAGACACCCCTTTTCGGAGTCACGCTGACCAGCATACCCGCACACTGCCCGCCTCAGCTCGGGGAGTTTCCGACAAGGTTGGCTCGTTCCGCTGTTGCAACCGTCGTCGCGGCACTTGCACACGCCATACGAGACGGTGGCCGTCGCGATGATGGACCCGCGCAGCCTATGTCTGCCACTTTGAAAAGAAGCGGCGACGGCCGAGTTCGGCCCCGTGGTCGACAACACGCGGCAAGACCCGAGTAATTCGGCGACATTGGGGTGACACCGACCGCATTCGTGATTGCCCGGCGCGGCACCGTCGTCAAGCGTTACGACGGCCCTCCCGACTTCGCAGCGCTGCACGCGCTGATCGAAAACCTGTTGGCGCTGCCCTGATCGCGTTGCCTCAGGGCAGCGTGCCGGCCACGCCGGCTGCATGCGCCTGCTGGTCGGCGTGATAGCTCGAGCGCACCATGGCCCCGACTGCCGCGTGGCTGAACCCCAGCGCAGCGGCCTCGCGCTCAAACATCTTGAATGTGTCGGGGTGCACGTAGCGCCGCACTGGCAGGTGGTGGCCGCTCGGCGCCAAGTACTGGCCGATCGTCAGCATGTCGATGTCATGCGCACGCATGTCACGCAATACGGCCAGGATCTCGTCGTCGGTCTCACCCAGGCCGACCATCAAACCGCTCTTGGTCGGTATACGCGGGTGCAGTGCCTTGAACTTCTTCAGCAGGTTCAGGCTGAACGCGTAATCGCTGCCTGGGCGCGCTTCCTTGTACAAACGTGGCACCGTCTCCAGGTTGTGGTTCATCACGTCGGGGGGCGCGGCTTTCAAGACCTCGAGCGCGCGATCGTCGCGGCCGCGGAAGTCGGGTACCAGCACCTCGATCTGCGTCGCCGGCGACAACGCGCGCGTCTGGCGGATGCAGGCGACAAAATGGGCTGCACCGCCATCGCGCAGGTCATCCCTGTCGACACTGGTGATGACCACGTACTTCAGTTTGAGTGCGGCAATCGTGCGCGCCAGATTCAGCGGTTCATCGACATCGAGCGGATCCGGGCGGCCATGACCGACGTCGCAGAATGGGCAACGCCTCGTGCACTTGTCGCCCATGATCATGAAAGTCGCCGTGCCCTTGCCGAAGCATTCGCCGATGTTGGGGCAGCTGGCCTCCTCGCACACCGAATGCAGCTTGTGCTCGCGCAGGATCTGCTTGATCTCGTAGAACCGCGTACTCGGGCTGCCCGCCTTGACCCGGATCCATTCGGGCTTCTTCAACACTTCGGCCGGCACCACCTTGATCGGGATTCGCGCGGTCTTCGCTTGCGCCTTCTGCTTGGCAGTCGGGTCGTAGGCCGGCGTCTCGGGCTTCTCGGTCATGGTGTGAACTGGCTGGCCAGGCGCGCAGCGAGCCGTTCGGCCGCCTCTTCCCAGCTGGTGAAAATACCCAGTCTAGCGAGATCGACTGTCTGCAGACCGACGTAGCCGCATGGGTTGATGCGCGAGAAGGGCTCCAGGTCCATCGCCACGTTGAGTGCCACGCCGTGGTAGGCGCAGTGGCGGCTGACCTTGATGCCGAGCGCCGCGATCTTGCCGAGGCCACGAAACGGGTCGCGCGGGTCCGCCGGCCCCCGCAGGGCAGCGTGCGAAAGCGGATCGTCCAGCCGCACGTAGATGCCCGGGGCGCCAGCGATGCGGTGCCCCGTGACACCATAGCTCTCGAGCACCTTGAGCACTGCCGCCTCAATGCGGAACACGTACTCCTTGACGTAGATCGACAGACGCATCAAGTCCACGAGGGGATAGCCGACCACCTGGCCCGGCCCGTGGTAGGTGACCTGGCCGCCGCGATTGCTCGGCAGCACGGGGATGGCGCCCGGGCCGAGCACATGCTCCGGCCGCCCGGCGACTCCCTGCGTGAACACCGGCGCGTGCTCGGCCAGCCACAGTTCGTCGGGCGTGGACTCGCTGCGACCCTCGGTAAAGCAGCGCATCGCGTCGGCGGTGGCAGCCCAGTCGCAGTGGCCGAGGTAGCGGATTTGCATGGCAGCACCAGTCTCGCATGGCCCTTGGTTCGAAAGGTCTTGCCATGCCGGCACGACTTGCAAGCAAGTGCGGGTATTGTCTCGACGAGATGCCGAGGGATCACCGGAGAGTCCATGCGCCGATCTTGTTTGTCGCCGCACTGCTCATCGTTGCGCCATGGGCCGCGCGGGCTGCACCGACGATCGAAGCTGCCGTCGCTGCCTACGAGCGCGGCGATCTGTCTTCAGCGCGCTCTGCCTTCACGCGGCTGGCGCGCGAGGGCGTGGCAGCAGCGGACTACAACCTGGCCGTCATGCACCTGCGCGGCGAAATGCCACACGCAAGCACGCACGAAGCCGTGCGGCTGATGACACGGGCGGCGGAAGGCGGCTTCGTGACTGCGATGTTCGGGCTGGCGCAGCTCTACGAGCAGGGTCGGGCGGGCTTGGTCGCCAACCTCGCCGAGGCTTACCGCTGGTACCTTCGCGCCGCCGAGGGTGGCAGCGTCGATGCCCAGGTCGCAATCGCCACCGCGCACTACCTCGGCCGCGGTGCCACGAAGGATGCAACGCAGGCTGCGCGCTGGTTTCGCATCGCGGCGCAGGCGGGTGATGTCGGCGCGCAATACCTGATCGCCTCGATGTACGAAACCGGCGACGGCGTCGAACGCGACCTGCGCGAGGCACGCTACTGGTACGGCGTGGCAGCACGCAACGGCGATGACGCCGCGCCGAGCAAAGTCAAGGAACTCGACGCCAGGCTGAGTGCGCCGGGCACATAGCTGGCTGCCTGCTCAAAGAACGACTTTCACCATCGGGTGCGTCGACAGCGTGCGATACAACTCATCAAGTTGCTCGCGGCTGGTCGCCGTCACAGTGATCGTCAGGCCCAGGTAATTGCCAGCCTTGCTGGGCCGTGACTCGACGGTCGCCGCATCGAAGGCAGGATCGAAATGTCGCGCCACCGCGACAATGGCTTCGGTGAAGCCCTCGACGTGCGCACCCATCACCTTGATCGGGAATGCGCTCGGATATTCGATCAGGCTCTTATCAGGCGGGCTTGCCGCGCTCATATCGACTGCGTGACCTTGGCGCGCTGATAGGCCTCATAGAGCCGTGCATACACCGGCCCCGGCTTGCCGCGGAGCGCGCCGTGGCCGACGGCGTCGCCGTCGATCTTGGTCACCGGCAGCACTTCCTTGGTGGCCGAGCTGAGCAGCACCTCGTCGGCACTGAGCACGTCGGCTTCAGACAGCGGACGCAGGTTGTAGGCAATGCCCTCCTCCTCGCACAGTTCACGCAGCAGGTCGTAGCGAATGCCCTCAAGCACGTGTTCGCTCTTGGGCGGACCGAGCAGCGCGCCCTCGTGCACGACCCAGACGTTGCTGGCTGCGGCCTCGGTCAGCCAGGGCCCGCCATGCGCACCTTCTCGGAACATGATCGTCTCAACCGCGCCGTGGTCGGCTGACACCTGCCGCGCCAGCACATTGCCGAGCAGCGAAATGCTCTTGATGTCACCGCGCTCCCAGCGGAAATCGCGCGCCGTGGTGCAGGCCACGCCGTGGTGGCGCTGCTCGGCGGTCGGCGGTTTCATCACGCTGACCATCATGAACACGGTCGGCTCGATGTCGGTCGGCATCACATGGTCGCGCAAGGCCACGCCGCGGGTCACCTGGATATACACGAGCTGGTCCTCGGCGCCTTGCTGCTCGGCCAGCGCCGCGACCAGCGGGCGGACGCGCTCCAACCACTGCTCGCGACCGAACGGATTGCCGATGCGCACCTTGGCCAGGCTGCGGGACATGCGCGCCATGTGCTCGTCGAAACGAAACAGCTTGCGGCCATAGACGGGCACGACCTCGTAGATGCCGTCACCGAAAATGAAGCCACGGTCGAGCACGCTGACCTGTGCATCGCACAGGCGCAGGTAGCGGCCATTCAGGAAGCAGAGGGTTTCGGGCAAGGCGGTAGTCATGCGCTGTCCTCGCAGTGGAGCAATGAGCTTACTACTTGATCCACAGTCTCAAGGCGTCCCAGGCGCGACCCAGCAGACCGGCCTGTTCGACCGCCTCCAGCACCACCAGCGGCACTTCGGCCACCGGCGCACCGGCCGCAGTGGTCACTTTCAATGTGCCGACGCGCTGGCCCTTGGCCAGTGGTGCAACCAGCGGCTCGGTGCGCTCGACGCGCGTCTGCAGCTTTCCAGCCTCACCGCGAGGCACCGCGATCACGACGGCAGCGTCGCTGCCGAGCTTGGCATGACGCTCCTTGCCCTTCCAGACCTCGGGAGTGGCAATGGCCTTGCCGGCCTCGAACAGCCGCACCGGATCGAACGCCTGGTAGCCCCAGTTGAGCAGCTTCTGACTCTCGTTGGCACGTGCCTCGCGCGACGCGGTGCCCAGCACCACGCTGAGCAAGCGCCGCTTGTTGCCGGCACCCAGGTTGGGGTAGTCGCGCGCAGCGCTGGCCACCAGGCAATAGCCGGCGGCATCGGTGAAACCGGTCTTCATGCCGTCGACTGTCGGGTCGCGGCGCAGCAGCAGATTGCGGTTGTCCTGGCGGATCCTGTTGTAGGTCCACTCCTTGATGCTGTAGTAGCGGTAGTACTGCGGAAAGTCACGGATCACGCGCGCAGCGATCACGCCGATGTCGCGGGCGCTGGACTTGTGCCCGGCCTCGCCCATGCCGGTGACGTTCTTGAATGCGGTGTTCTTCAGGCCCCAGGCCAGCGCCTGCCGATTCATCGTGGCGATGAAGTTTTCCACCGATCCAGCCACCGCCTCGGCCAGCGCCACCGAGGCATCGTTGCCCGACTGCACGATCATGCCGTGCAGCAGTTCCTCGACAGTGGGCCGCATCGTCGTATCGATGAACATCAGCGACGGGTCGCCCTTGCGTTCGTTCCACGCCCTCTCGCTGACGGCAACGCGGTCCTCGAGCGCGAGCTTCTTGTCGCGAAGTGCGCCGAAAACGATGTAAGCCGTCATCAGCTTGGTCAACGAGGCCGGGTCGGTTGGCGTGTCGGCGTCCCGCTCGGCCAGCGTCTGGCCGGTGGTGAGGTCCAGCAGGATGTACTGCCGTGCAGCGACCTCCGGCGGCTGCACGGCCTGCGCGCCAACCCACACAGGCGAAAGAAACCCAACCGCAGCCAATGCCCACGCAAACAGTCTTTTCATTGATATCGGACCAAGGGAAGTAGAGAGAGAAGCCTCATCCAGCCGGAGCCGAGAGGTGGCGTACGACGATCGACTTCAGCAGCGGTAACTGGCCATGAAAGAAGTGTCCGCCTCCGGGCACCACCACCACCGGCAGGCCCTGCGGCCGCGCCCAGTCGAGCGTCGCTGCCAGCGGCACGACATCATCGGCCTCACCGTGGATGACCAGTGTGTCCGCCGGCACGGCGGCGACCGGAAAGTTGGCCGTGGCCGGCGCCACCAGCACCAGCTTGTCCGGATGCAGCGTGGCCGCGGCATGCGACGCGACGAAGGCGCCGAAAGAGAATCCGGCCAGCGCCAGCGGCCGCCCGGGCTCACGAACTGCCGCCGCGACCGCCACCGCATCGTCGATTTCGCCTCGGCCCTCGTCCCAGCTGCCCGCCGAGCCGCCGATGCCGCGAAAGTTGAATCGCACGGCACGCCAGCCGCATTGCGTGAACGCGCGCGCCAGCGTCGCAACCACCTTGTTGTCCATCGTCCCGCCGTGCTGCGGGTGCGGATGGCACAGGATGGCTGTGCCGCGCGCTTCGCCTTGCGGCCCATCGATTGCACAGGCGAGCATGCCGGCAGGGCCGGCAATGTTTCGCCGCTCCGTACGTGGGTTCACGGCGTGGCGCGGTGCTCAGTGTCCGACGTCGGGCGCCAGCAGCAGGCGCGCGACGACCTTGCCACCGATCAGGTGCGAATCGACGATCTCGTCGATGTCGCTCTGGTCAACGTAGCTGTACCACACCGCCTCGGGGTAGACCACCGCCACCGGGCCGCCGGCACAGCGGTCAAGGCAACCCGCCTTGTTGACACGCACGCCCCCTGGCCCGTTGAGACCAGCCGCCTTGACGCGCACCTTGCAATGGTCGAAGCCGGTCTGCGCGTCATGCTGCGCACAGCAGGCTTCGTTGTTGGTACGCTGGTTCAGGCAGAAGAAGATGTGGTGCCGGTAGTAGCTCGAACTCATGCGCAGATTGTAGGTGGCGCCTAGTCGCGGCCGCGCTGCGCCAGCCTGGCCAGCAGCCAGACGATGGCCCCATACGGCCACAGCCAACCGATCCACTGCGCCAAGCCGTGGAAACGGATGAAGCGCCCCTGCTCCCAGTCCTGCAGACTGGCGGCGTAATACGGATCGGTCGGTGCCTGCGCCACGAGCACCACCAACGCCGTCAGCGCGGCGAGGCCCAAGGCCGGCGGCCAACCGCGGGCTGGTGCCAACGGCCGCCAATGCGAGCGCGGCACCAATTGCCAGGGCACGCCACGTCATCGGCGACCACCAGGCCAGCGCATGCTGCGGGCCGAAATTGAGCGCGGTCGACAAGGTGCTCACGGCGACTGCCAGCAACGTCGCCCCAGCCACCAGCGTCAGCCGATGCCAACCGGCCCGCGTGGTGGCGAACGCCACCAGGCAAGGCGCCGCCAGCCCCAATGCAGTCGTGAGCAATTCGTGGGCCCGCGTCAGCTCAGGCATTGCCGCGGCATCGCCCGCTTCGCCAAGCCATGCCGCGACATCCTCGGCCCACGGCGTGCTCTCAAACGCGGCATCGACCAGCGCACGCACTTCGCCCCATACCTGGCCCAGCCCCAGCGGCACTGGTGTCGGAAACAGCAGGCCGATCGGCCAAAGGAGCAGCAACACGATCGCGAAAGCACTGTGGCGCGCAAACCAGCGCTCGCGCAGTGCGTGCCACCGGTCAACCCAGCCCACCTCGAACAGCATGGCTGCCAGCAACGCCCCGACCAGCGAGCCGGCGACGTTGTAGGCACAGTCCTTCAGGGACGGCACGCGCGTGGGCAGAAAGTTCTGCGCCACCTCGACGGTGAATGACAGTCCGGCGCTGCCCACGACGGCCATGGCCAGTCCGGCAGACCGCGCTGCCACCACTGCGTACAACCGCGCCGAACAGCAAGGCGCCGAGCGGCAGGTACCCGAGCAGGTTGGCCGCTTCGTCGAAACGGTCGCGCCAAGGCGGCCATGGCAGCCGCAGCAGTCCGGCACCCTCGAGGGGCGCCGGCCACCGCCAACCGCTGAACGGGTACAGGCTGGCATAGACGACCAGCGCCGCGAACGCCAGGGCCAGCGGCAGCGCCGTGCTGCGATGGCGCGTGGGCAGTCGGGACATGATCAGGACCGCTTGATCGCCGCCAATGCCATCGGCAAGTCGGGAACGCTATGCAGCTTGCGTTTCATCAGCAGCAGGCACTCACATTCCGCGAGGCCGTCCGAAGGCGCCAAGACCAAACTGACGCGCGGACGAGGCCGATGGATCAGGCGCGCGAGCCACTTGGCGACGAAGACGATGTGCATGGCCTTGGCCCACAGTGACTGCTGCTCAGGCGCAACGATTATGCGGACGCCGCCGGCGCCAGCTCCAAGAAAAAGCCCCGGCTTCGCAGCCGGGGCTGAAAAGCCTTATCGCTGTCATCACGCTAAGGCGCCTGCTCAGGGAGGAAAAGCAGGGAATGACGGCCTTGCGGCTATCATTCGCCGATCAATGTAGCAGAGCGCGCACCGGTTGTAACGGTGCCGAAACAAATTGCCGGGGCCTGTTCCCTCCCGCCAGACTGCGCTGCCTGCCGACGGCCGGCGGTGACCATCGAGGGCCCCGTCGCCAAACTGCCACGACTGCACGACATGGTCACCCCGCCCCTGCCGCCTTACCCTGCCAGCCGGCCGCGACGTTTGCGTCGCGACGCGTTCAGCCGCGCCCTCGTGCGCGAGAACCAGCTGGCGCCAGCCGACCTGATCTACCCGGTGTTCGTGCTCGACGGCCAGCAGCAGGCGCAGGACGTGGCATCGATGCCCGGCGTGCAGCGCCTGTCGATCGACCGACTGCTGCCGCTGGCCGAACAATGTCTGGCGCTGGGCGTGCCGGTGATGGCGCTGTTCCCGGTGATCGATGTCGCGCAGAAGACACTCGATGGCCGCGCCGCGACCGACCCGGACGGGCTTGTGCCGCGAGCAGTGCGCGAACTCAAGCGCCGCTTTCCCGAACTGGGGCTGCTGACCGACATTGCGCTCGATCCTTACACCAGCCATGGCCAAGACGGCCTGATCGACGACAGCGGCTACATCCTCAACGATGAAACGGTTGCGGTGCTCGTGCGGCAGGCATGCGTGCATGCCGAGGCCGGCGTCGACATCGTCGCACCGAGCGACATGATGGACGGCCGGATCGGCGCGATCCGCACCGCGCTCGAAGGCTGCGGCGCCATCCACACCAAGATCATGGCCTACAGCGCCAAGTACGCCAGCGCCTTCTACGGACCCTTCCGCGATGCTGTCGGCTCGGCCGGCAATCTCGGCAAGAGTGACAAGAAGGTCTACCAGATGGATCCCGCCAACAGCGACGAGGCCCTGCGCGAGGTGGCGCTCGACATCGCCGAAGGCGCCGACATGGTGATGGTCAAGCCGGGGCTCCCTTACCTGGACATCGTGCGTCGGGTGAAGGACGAGTTCCGCATGCCGACGTTCGCCTACCAGGTCAGCGGCGAATACGCGATGCTCAAAGCGGCCGCCGCCAATGGCTGGCTCGACCACGATGCCGTGATGATGGAGTCGCTGCTGGCCTTCAAGCGCGCTGGCGCCGACGGCGTGCTGACCTATTTCGCGCTGGATGCCGCGCGCCTGCTGCGTCGCTGAGTACGCTCCGGCCGATGCGCATCTTTCACGTCTGCGCCGACCGCTTCACTGAACTCGACGATCTGCCCGAGTCCCTGCCCGGCAGCGGCTTTCTGTGGATCGGCACCGACAGGAGCGGGTTCGAGATCCACACCGCGGCGATCCAGCAGCGGCTGCAGCGCTGGGAAAGCAGCCCGCTGGTCGACCTGCACATTTCCGACCTGCTCAACAACCAGCTGCCCAGCCACTACGACTACACGTCGTGGTACGACATACTGGTATTTCGCCGTCTGGCCGCGGGTGCTGGCAGTGACCAGTTGTTCGTCGACGACGAACACGGCACGATGACATCGGTGCGGCGCGCGCTCGAAATCATCGATACCAGTCCGGTCGGTTTCGCGCTGTTCGACCATGTGCTGATCACCGTGCATCCAGCCGACTGCGCCGTGCGCGAACACTTTGCCCACCGCCTGTCCGGCCTGGCTGCCGGTGGCGAGGCGCGCGGCGCCATTCGACTGCCCGCCAGCCCCGCCGACCTGATGTTGCGCATGGTCAATCACATGGTCGACAACTACCTGGACCTGCGCCGCCTGCTGACGCGCCAGCTCGGCCATCTGCAGCATGAGCTGCTGAGCCCGAAGAGCCGGTTCCGCGACTGGCCGGTGCTGCTCGACTCGCGCAACGCGCTGCACCTGCTCGAAGATACCTGCGAAGACCAGCGTGCCGCCGATGCAGGAGTGGATCGATGCTCTCGAAGAGGGGCCCGACCCCTCCGACGCCACCGCCCGACGCGAGCGCGAACTGCTGCGCGTGCGTTCGCGGGACGTGATCGAACACATCGAGCGCGTGCTGTCGCATGTGCGCCGACTCGAGCAATCTGCAGAGAACGCCGTGCAGATGCACTTCTCCGCGCTCGGCCACCGCACGAACGACATCATGCGCACGCTGACCGTGCTGACGGCGATCTTCATGCCATTGAACCTGGTGACGGGTTTCTTCGGTATGAACTTCGATTCGCTGCCACTGATCCACAGCACCACCGGGGTATGGGTCACAGTCGGCGTGATGACGGTCATCGGCATCGCCCTGAGTCTGTTCTTCTGGCGCAAGCGCTACCTCAGCACACGCGGCTGAGCGGGATACGTCCTCAGCGTCGGTAGGGGTCGGGAAAACCGAGCGCCCGCAGCAGTGCCGTCTCCCGGGCCTCCATCACGCGTGCGTCGGCTGCGCGCTCGTGCTGATAGCCCTGCGCATGAAGGGTGCCGTGAACCAGCAGATGGGCATAGTGCGCGATCAGCGCCTTGCGCTGCTCGCGAGCCTCGCGCGCGACCACCGGTGCACACAGCACGATGTCGGCCACCACCACCGGCTTGCGCTGGTAGTCGAAGGTCAGCACATTGGTGGCATGGTCGCCGGCGCGGAAAGCACGGTTGAGGGCATGCCCCTCGTCGGCATCGACGATGCGCACGGTGATCTCGGCAGGCGCTTCCAGCGCCGCGCGGATCCATCGAGCCACCTTGTGGCGCGACAGCACACCGCGGTGGCGCCCGTCCGGCTGCTGCAGCGACAGGACCAGTTCAGGGCGCATCGCGATCGGGAGCCTTCTGCACGCGCTCGTAGGCCTCGACGATGCGCGCCACCAACGGATGGCGCACGACGTCGGACGCCGTGAAATGGGTGAACGCAATGCCCTCGACTCGCCGCAGCACCTGTTCGGCCTGCACCAGGCCGCTGTCGATGCCCCGCGGCAGATCGATCTGGCTGACGTCGCCATTGACTACTGCCTTGGCACCGAAACCGATCCTGGTCAGGAACATCTTCATCTGCTCGGCCGTGGTGTTTTGCGCCTCGTCGAGGATCACGAAGGCATGGTTCAGCGTGCGCCCACGCATGAAGGCCAGCGGCGCGATCTCGATCAGGCCCTTTTCGAACGCCTTCGTCACGCGGTCGAAGCCCATCAGGTCGTACAGCGCGTCGTACAGCGGACGCAGGTAGGGATCGACCTTTTGCGCCAGGTCGCCCGGCAGAAAGCCCAGCCGCTCGCCGGCCTCGACCGCAGGCCGCGTCAGCACGATGCGCTGGACCTGGCTGCGCTCGAGCGCATCCACGGCGCAGGCCACGGCCAGGAAGGTCTTGCCGGTGCCGGCCGGCCCGATGCCGAAGGTGATGTCGTGGACCAGCATCTGGCGCAGGTACTGGCGCTGGTTCGGCGTGCGGCCTTCCAGATCGGCGCGGCGGGTGTGCAGCACGACGGCGTCATCGACCTCACCGTCGATCGCGGCGGTGCCGCGCCGCGTGCCTGGCGCCGTGGCCTGGGCCAGCGCGAGCTGGAAGGCCTCGGCACCGATCGGCCGCGCGGCACGTTCGTACAGCGACTGCAGCAAGGCCACTGCACGCTCGGCGGCCGGCTTGGCACCCTCGACGCGAAACGATTCATTGCGTCGCGCGATGGAGACATCGAGCGCCGATTCGATCGACCGCAGGTGGCTGTCCAGCGTGCCGCAGAGATGAGCCAGTCGATGGTTGTCCAGCGGAATGAAGGCGTGGCGAAGGATCAAGGGCAAGCCCTGCAGAAACGCACGAAGCCAGCATTGTCGCCGTGACGATGGGCAAGCACCATCCTGCACAATGCCTGCCGATATGGCGCGCACGGAACATCTCGAAGGACGGCGCGTGGCGGCCTGCAGACTCGCCTGGGCGCTCGCGGTTTGGTGGGCGCTGTGGCTGCCGACTGCTCCGGCGACCGCCCAGCCGCGGCCATTTGCCGATGCGCTCGCCGCCGAGGACTCCGGTCTCGGCCGCTTCCCGGCCGAGACGGCGCGGCGCGTCGTCTCGCTGCCCGACGACTGGTCGCAGACGCGACCGCGCGAGCGCACCCCGCTGTGGTACCGGCTGCGCTTTGACACCACGGGCGCGGCTGGGCCGGCGGAGCTGCTCGGTCTGTACATCGAGCGGGCGTGCGCCAATGTCGAGATCCAGCTCAATGGCCAGCGCCTGCATGCGGGCGGGCCCATGAGCGATCCGATCTTGCTGAATTGCCAGCGGCCGCTGCTGGTGACGTTGCCAGCCGCGCTGGTCCAGGCGCGCGGCAACACGCTCGACCTGCTGCTGGCGGGCTACCCGCTGCAGCAGATGGCGTCGAGCCGGCGGGCCGCTGGCTTGTCGTCGCCGCTGATCGGACCCTATGCGCAGGTCCACGACCTCCATGCTCGCGAGACGCTGCTGGCCGTGACGCTGCCGATGGCGGGCTCGGCGCTGTTGCTGCTGAGCGGCTGCGGCGGCATTCGTGATGGCGCGCGGCCGCGGGATCGACAGCCACCTCTGGTACTTCGGTGCGCTGGCCATCGGCTGGTCGCTGATCAATGCGTCGCCGTGGTGGCACGCCCTGCCGCTGCCCATCGATGCCAGCGAACTGTTGCTGGCGTCGGTGCCGCCGCTGGTGGCGCTGCCGGCGGTGCAATTCCTGCTGCACTATGCCGGCTGGCGCTCTCGCCCCATCGAGGTGGCCTTGTACGCGCAGTGCGCGGCGGTCCCGGCCAGCCTGCTGCTGGCCGGCCCGCTGCGCATCCACACGATCACCACCGGCTGGAACACGCTGCTGCTGCTGCAGGTGCTGGCGGCCATGGGGTTCTATCTGTGGTCGACACGACGCGCACGTCGACGCGATTTCTGGACCATGGCCGTGCTGCTGGCCGTGGCCGCATTGATGCTCGGTCTTGAAATGGTGGCGCATCAGCAGCAGTTGCCGACGCCCTGGCTGCATCTGCCGTCCGTCGTGATGCCGCTGGCCCTGGTGGCGATCGGACTGCATCTGTTGCAGCAGCACAGCCGCGCGCGGAACACCGCCGAGGAGGGGCGCCAGGCGCTCGAAGCGCGCATCCGCGAGGCCGCCGCAGACATGGAGAAGAACTATGCCCAGATGGTCGAATTGCGCGTCGAGCAGGTCACGCAGCGGGAGCGCAAGCGCATTGCCGCCGATCTGCACGACGACCTCGGCGCCAAGCTGCTGACCATCGTGCACACCAGCGAGAGCGAGCGCATCTCGACACTGGCACGCGAGGCGCTCGAGGAAATGCGCCTGTCGGTGCGCGGCCTGACCGGCAAGCCCGTCAAGTTGATCGATGCCTTGGGCGACTGGCGCGCCGAGGTATTCGGCCGCTTGTCACAAACCGGCGTCGAAGGCGAATGGAGTGCGCCGGCGGAAGACCTGCCACAAACGCTGTCCGCACGCGCTTACGTGCAAACCACCCGCATCCTGCGCGAAGCGGTCAACAACATCATCAAGCACAGCGGCGCCTCGCGTTGCTCGATCCGCTGCACGATCGACAGCGGCGACTTCCAGTTGGCGATCCAGGACAACGGCAAGGGCATTCCGCTCGAACTCGACGGCCGGCTCGACCGCGGCCACGGCATGGCGAGCATGAAGCACCGCGCCAAACAATTGCACGGTCAATGCCTGGTCGAGTCCGGTCCAGGCTACGGGACCGTGATCCGTCTCACGATCCCGCTCGAGCGCCACACCACGCCGGCCTGAGCCGCTGGTAGCATGGGTTGGCCTCTGTAGGCCGCTGGAAGGTGGTGCGATGAAGACGATCCTGTTGCTCGAAGACCTGCCCGAAATCCGGGCCTGGCTGAAGACCCTGGTGCTGCAGGCCTTCCCTGATGGCCAGATCTCCGAAGCGGCCCGCGTGCACGACGCTCTCGAACTGGTGTCGGCGATCAAGTTCGATCTGGCTTTGGTCGATCTCGGCCTGCCCGACGGCTCGGGCGTCGACGTGGTCGAGAAGTTGCGCGAGACGCAGTCCGAGTGCCAGTCGGTGGTGGTGACGATCCACGACGACGACGAGCACCTGTTTCCGGCGCTGCAGGCGGGCGCGTTCGGCTACATCCTGAAGGAACAGCCGCGCGAGGCGATCACCGAGCAGTTGCAGCGCATGTCGCAGGGCGAGCCCCCGTTGTCGCCGTCGATCGCGCGGCGAGTCATCGCCTACTTCGCCACACAGGCCAAGCCGCAGCAACCCGACCTGTTGCCGCACGTGTCGTTGACCGAGCGCGAGAGCGAGGTGCTGCTGCGCGTGGCCAAGGGCTTCACGCTGCCGGAGATCGGCGTGCAGTTGGGGCTGTCGCGCCACACGATCGCCGATTACGTCAAGCAGATCTACCGCAAGCTCAACGTCAGCTCACGCGCTGAAGCCGCGCTCGAAGCGCAGCGGCTGGGCCTGTTCCGGCGATGACGTGACAGCCCCAGGCTCACTTCGCTCGCACCCCCCAAGGACGAACCCGATGATTGGCCGTGTGACGGGCACGCTGGCCGAGAAATCGCCGCCGCAGGTCCTCATCGACGTCGGTGGCGTCGGCTACGAGATCGACGTGCCGATGAGCACCTTCTACAACCTGCCCGCGCTCGGCGAGCGGGTGACGCTGCTGACGCATTTCGTCGTGCGTGAAGACGCGCAGTTGCTGTTCGGGTTTCTCACCGCCGAGGAGCGCGCGACCTTTCGGCTGCTGGTGCAAGCATCAGCGGCGTCGGCCCGCGCACCGCGCTGTCGATCCTGTCGGGGCTGTCGGTGGCCGAGCTGGCGCAGGCGGTCACGCAGCAGCAGGCCGGGCGCCTGGTCAAGGTGCCGGGAATCGGCAAGAAGACCGCCGAACGGCTGTTGCTCGAGCTGAAGGGCAAGCTCGGCCCGGACCTCGCCGCGCCGGCCAGCGTGGCCAGCGATGCGCAGGCCGACATCGTGCAGGCACTGGTGGCGCTGGGCTACAGCGAGCGGGACGCTGCCGCCGCACTCAAGGCGCTGCCGGTCGACATCGGCGTCAGCGACGGCATCAAACTGGCCCTCAAGGCCTTGTCGCGGTGAACTCAGTGCTTGGGCTGTTCGCCGGCCGGCGGCGGGCGTGACGTCACCGTCATCTCGATCTTCACTTCGCCCGCCTTTTCGAACTTCAGCGTCACCGGCACCTTGGTGCCGACCGCGAGCGGCTGCTTCAGGCCGATGAACATCACGTGCAAGCCACCGGGTTTGAGCTCGACGCGCTGGCCCGCCGGCAGATCGATGCGCTCGATCTGACGCATCTTCATCACGTCGCCTTCCATGGTCATCGTGTGCAGTTCGAGGCGTTCGGCCACCGGCGTCGTACCGCCGAGCAGGCGATCGGTGGCGGCGCTTTGCAGCGTCATGAAGCCGCCGCCGGCCTGCTGCCCCGGTACCGTGGACCGTGCCCAGGCACTGTCGACCTTGACCTGCGCAAAGGCGGGCGAGACCAGGGTGGCAACCAGGAGGGCAGTGGCTAGGGGATGCTTCATGGCCTGTCGAGCGGTCTCAGGGGACCGAATGATAGCCGCCTGATAATCCACCCATGAGCATCCAGACCGACGATCTCGGCAGCGCCGACCTGGTGCCGCGCCGCGTCGTCAGCGCCGCACCGACCTCACCCAACGAGGAGGCCATCGAACGGGCATTGCGGCCGAAGGTCTTCGTCGACTATGTCGGCCAGATCAAGGCCCGCGAGCAATTGGAGATCTTCATCGGCGCGGCCAGGAAGCGCGCCGAGGCGCTCGACCATGTGCTGCTGTTCGGCCCGCCGGGACTGGGCAAGACGACGCTGTCGCACATCATCGCCGCCGAACTGGGCGTCAACCTGCGCCAGACCTCGGGCCCGGTGCTGGAAAAACCCAAGGACCTGGCGGCGATCCTGACCAGCCTCGAGCGCAATGACGTGCTCTTCATCGACGAGATTCACCGCCTGTCGCCGGTGGTCGAGGAGATCCTTTACCCGGCGCTGGAGGACTACCAGATCGACATCCTGATCGGCGAAGGGCCCGCGGCGCGCTCGATCAAGCTCGACCTGCAGCCGTTCACGCTGATCGGTGCCACCACCCGCGCCGGCATGCTGACCAATCCACTGCGCGACCGCTTCGGCATCGTGGCGCGGCTGGAGTTCTATACGCCGGAGGAGTTGGCGCGCATCGTGCACCGCTCGGCGGGCCTTTTGAATGCGCCGATCGATGCCGGCGGCGCTGGCGAGATCGCGCGCCGCGCACGTGGTACGCCGCGCATCGCCAATCGCCTGCTGCGCCGCGTGCGCGACTTCGCCGAGGTCAAGGCCGAAGGTCACATCGACAAGGCGGTTGCAGATGCCGCGTTGGCGATGCTCGATGTCGACCCCAAGGGCTTCGACGTGATGGATCGCAAGTTGCTCGAGGCCGTCGTGCATCGCTTCGACGGCGGGCCGGTCGGGCTGGAGAACGTGGCCGCAGCCATCGGCGAAGAGGCCGGCACGATCGAGGACGTGATCGAGCCGTACCTGATCCAGCAGGGTTACCTGCAGCGCACGCCGCGCGGGCGCATCGCCACGCTGGCGGCATACCTGCACCTGGGCGTAACGCCCCCGAAGGGCGGCAGCGCCGCCCTGTTCTGACCGCCATTCAGGCGACGCAACCGCCGGCATCGATCGCCGCGCGACGATCGGCGACCGCGCGCAGGTGTTGCGCACGGCCCTGATAGGCCTGCAGGCCGGCAAAGCGCAGTCCGTGGGTCAGCAACGCACTGGCGAGCACGCCGGCCTCGCGCGGCGCCACCCCACAGCGTCCTTGGCCCACATCGATCTCGATCAACACGTCGAGCCTCGCGCCGGCAGCATGAATTGCCGCCGCCAGTCGCTCGATGCCGAGCGGGCTGTCCACCGCAATGGCCAGACGAACCTGCCGCGCCAGCGCCGCCACACGCGCGAGCTTGGCCGGATCGATGACCTCGTTGCTGATGAAGATGTCGTCCACGCCCTGCGCCGCCAGCGCCTCGGCCTCGCTGGTCTTCTGCACGCACACGCCGACGGCACCAAGTTCGATCTGCCGCCGCGAGATCCACGCACTCTTGTGCATCTTTGCGTGCGGGCGCAAGCGCAATCCGCGCTCACGCGCGAAAGCCGCCATCGCCATGAGGTTGCGTTCCATCGCGTCGAGATCGATCACGAGCGCGGGCGTGTCGATCATCGCGACGGGCTGACCGATCAAGCGCTCGACCTCGTCGATCGAGGGGCTCTCGAGGTGCAAGCAATCGCCCCAGCCGACCAGTGTGAAACCATGGTCGCCGTGCAACAGACGGTTGATGCTCGCGTTGCCGATCTGCCAGGTCCGCGGCGCGTCGAGTGCAACGCGGGCGGCCGCGCGGTACAGCGCATCGAGCACGCCGCCATGCGTGACGACGGCGACATGCTGGCCGCGATGGCGCGCGGCAATTGCCGCGACGCCCGACACCGCGCGCTGGTAGAACACGCTCAAGGCCTCGCCGCCTTCGGGGCCGAAGTCTGGCATCGCGCTGGCGCCAGCGCAACGACTCGGCGGGATAGCGCTGCTCGATCTGCGCGAAAGTCAGGCCCTCGAAGACGCCGAAACTTCGCTCTCGCAGCGCGGCATCGGTGCGAACGGTCAGCCCGGTGCTGGCCGCCAATGCCGACGCGGTGTCCAGGGCGCGGAGGAGGTCGCTCGAATAGACGGCGTCGAGCCGGTCGTCGGTCAGCGCACGCGCCAGGCGTTCGGCCTGCCATCGGCCGGTGTCGTTCAGGCCGATGTCGCTATGACCCTGTATGCGGGTGTCGACGTTCCAGGCCGTCTCGCCATGGCGGATGGCGAGGATCCGCGTGGCGGGCTCGGTCACCCGAGCAACCGTCGGTTGAGGGTGTAGGTGCCGGAATGGGTCGCGGCTTCGAGCACATGGCCAGCGATCGCCTGGCGGACCTGCGCGCCGCCAAAGACCCCCTCGAGCGGTAGCCGCGGCAGCGACACCGCGTACAGCGTGAACACATAGTGATGCACCAACGAGTCGTTGAACGGCGGAAAGGGTCCGTCGTAACCGAAGTAGCTGCCGGCCATTGCCGCGTCGCCGGCGAACCAGGCGGTGTAGTCGTTCGTGCCCTGACGCGCACCGTGCGGCGCCAGCGGGCCGGCCTTGCCGCGCGGCGTGAAGCCCCGGCTGAACTCGCCCTCGGCGATCTGGGTCAAGGTCGGCGGCAGGTCGACCAGGACCCAGTGGAAGAAGTCCACCCGCGGCAGGTCGCTCGGGATTTCGCGGTCGGTGCGGTTGACGTCGTCGGGCCGGCTCGGCACATCGAAGTCGTGACAGATCAGCACCAGCGACTTCGTACCGGCCGGCACCTCGCTCCAGGCCAGATGCGGGTTGAGGTTGTCGGAGAACGTCACGCCGCCCTTGTCATCGAGCCGGCCTGCGGCATAGCGAGCATCGATGCGGTCGCCGTTGGCCCAGCTGTTGCTCCACAGTTTCATCGTCAGGTACCCCACACAATGACTTCGCGCGCCGCATGGCAGCGGCGCAACATGTCGATCAGGGGCCAGACACGCCGGCGCAACGAGACGGCGTCACCGCCCCGGCCGGAGGGCTCTTCGCTCTCATCCGACACGTCGCCGTCGCCAGGCCCGCGCGCCGCCTCGTCGGCCACCACCGCCGCCTCGAGCGCGGCAATCAACCCCGGCATCGCTGCCACCTCGAAGATACCGCGCGACGCCGGCTCGCGGCCGACAAGGCGCATCACCTGGTCGCCATTGGGCCCGAGCATGATCACGTCGCCGGAGGCCTTGGACTTGAACTTGTAGAGCATCAGCGCGGGTACATGTAGTCGCGGGAGAACGGGAATTGCGATTGTGCCCCGCGCAACGCGCCAGCAGCGAAATCACCCGACGGCCGCGATGCCAGGACCTGGTGCAACGAAATCCAGCCGCGCTCGAAGGCCATCGCGCTGCCGGCCAGGTATAGCCGGTAGGCGCGCACGACTTTCTCGGGCGTCACGCGGCGAGCGTCTTCGAGCCGGCCCTCAAGCGCGTCCGACCAGGCCCACAGCGTGCGTGCGTAATGCGGACGCAGGTTTTCGACATCGAGCGACTCCAGGCCGGACTCGGCCATCACTTCCAGCACATGCGAGAGGTGCAGCAACTCGCCACCGGGAAAGATGTAGCGCTCGACGAAATCGCCGATGCCGGCGCCGAGTTGCGTGTTGCGTGTGCCGCCGGCGGTGATGCCGTGGTTCATCAGCAACCCACCGGGCACGAGCAGGCGGCGCAGCTTGGCGAAGTAGGCTGGCAACAGAGCACGCCCGACATGCTCGAACATGCCCACCGACGCAATCTTGTCGTAGGGCTCGCCGTCCGGCAGGTCGCGGTAGTCCATCAAGGCGACGCGAACGCGGCCAGCCAGCCCGCGCTCGTCGATCATGCGCTGAATATGGGCATGCTGGTTCTTCGACAGCGTGATGCCGGTGACATCGACGCCGTAATGCTCGGCAGCCCACAACAGCAGACCGCCCCACCCGGCGCCTACATCAAGCAGGCGTTCGCCCGGGCGCAGCATCAGCTTGCGGCACAGGTGATCAAGCTTGGCAGCCTGCGCGTCGGCCAGCGTCTGCACGCCTTCGCGCCAGTAGGCACAGGAATAGACGCGTCGCGGATCGAGCCACAACGCATAGAAGTCATCCGACACGTCGTAATGGAACTGGACCTGCCGGGCATCGACCTCGGGTGTGTGGCGCGCCAACGAGCGGCTGTGCCGCAGCAGGCCTCGCCACCAGCCGAGCGGGGTGCCCGGCAAAGGCACGCTGGCCGGCGGGGCTGTCGGGTCGCTGTCGACCAAGGCGGTGGCAATGGCAACGACGTCACGCATGGCGCCGTGCAGTTCGATGCGGCCTTCGACCCAATCCTCCGCCAGACCGCCGATGCGACCGGCCGCCAGGTGCGAGAGTGGCGCCCAATCCGGCAGCACCAACTCGGCGCGGGGCTGGGCGGCGCCCAGTCGTCGACCGCCAGGCAGCAACACCCTCAGCCCGGGAGCCCGCGCGTCCAGTTTGGCCTCGATCGTCTTGACCAGCGTATTCACGAGGTGCACTTTAAGCAGTGCGGACCGATGCAAGCAAGACTTGGCGCAAGGTCCGCGGCCCGAGCCGTCGTCCATGGCATTGCATCGTTCGGGCATCTTCGACGGCTGCGGCCACGCCCGCGCCAGCGGCGCGCGGCACGGCACCGCCTCTGCTGGCATGACGCCAGGGCCGATTGGATGGACGGGATGCCGGCGAAATGTTCTTAATTAGAATGCTCGTTCTATATATGAACTTCCTCGTCGAGGTGCAATGATCAACAAGATCGCTGGGTCGCCCGAAGCGGCGCTTGCGGATGTGCACGATGGCGCGACGGTGATGATCGGTGGCTTCGGCACCGCCGGTCTGCCCAACGAACTGATCGATGCGCTGATCGCGCACGGCTGTCGCGATCTGACCATCGTCAACAACAACGCCGGCAACGGTGATACCGGGCTGGCCGCTTTGCTGGCGGCCAGGCGGGTGCGCAAGATCATTTGCTCGTTCCCGCGCCAGACCGACAGCCATCACTTCGACCGGCTCTACCGCGCGGGACAGATCGAACTCGAACTGGTGCCCCAGGGCAACCTGGCAGAGCGCATCCGCGCCGCCGGCGCCGGCATCGGTGGCTTCTTCACGCCGACCGGCTACGGCACCGAACTCGCCAAGGGCAAGGAAACGCGAGTGATCGACGGCCGCGGGTATGTGCTGGAGAGTGCCGATCCACGCCGACTTCGCGCTGATCAAGGCCGAACGCGGTGACCGTTGGGGCAATCTGACCTACCGAATGACGGCCCGCAATTTCGGTCCGATCATGGCGATGGCGGCAAGGGTGGCGGTGGCCTCGGTGCATGAAGTGGTCGAACTCGGCGAACTCGATCCGGAAGCGGTGGTCACGCCCGGGCTGTTCGTGCAGCGCGTGGTCAAGGTCGAACGCGCGATCACGCCGGCCGCCGGCTTCAGGCGGGCGGCATGAACCGCTGGAACCGCGAGCAGATGGCGCAGCGCGTGGCGCGCGACATCCCTGACGGCGCCATCGTCAACCTCGGCATCGGCCTGCCGACGCTGGTGGCCAACCACATCCCGACCGATCGCGAGGTCGATCCTGCACAGCGAGAACGGCGTGCTCGGGATGGGCCCGGCACCGCCCGCTGGCGAGGAAGACTACGACCTGATCAACGCCGGCAAGCAACCGGTGACGCTGCTGCCGGGCGGTTGCTTCTTCCATCACGCCGACAGCTTTGCGATGATGCGTGGCGGCCATCTCGACATCTGCGTGCTTGGGGCGTTCCAGGTTTCCGCCAGCGGCGACCTCGCCAATTGGCACACCGGCGCCGCGGATGCGATCCCCGCCGTCGGCGGCGCGATGGACCTGGCCATCGGCGCCAAGAGGACCTTCGTGATGATGGAACACACCACCAAGGCCGGAAAGAGCAAGATCGTGGCGGCCTGCACCTGCCCGATCACCGGCATCGGCTGCGTCAGCCGCATCTACACCGACCTGGCCGTGATCGACGTGACGCCCGCCGGACTGCGGCTGATCGAGATGGTCGCGGGCCTTTCCTTCGACGACCTGCAGCGCGTGACCGGCGTGCCGCTGACAATCTGAGCACAAGCCCATGAACCAAGCCTTCATCTGCGACGCCGTTCGCACCCCCTTCGGCCGCTACGGCGGTGCGCTCGCCGGCGTGCGCACCGACGACCTCGGTGCGATGCCGCTGCGCGCGCTGATGCAGCGCAACGCCAGCGTCGATTGGCAGGCCGTCACCGACGTCATCTTTGGCTGCGCCAACCAGGCCGGCGAAGACAACCGCAACGTCGCACGCATGTGTGCGCTGCTGGCCGGCCTGCCGCTCGAGGTGCCGGGCGCGACAGTCAACCGCCTCTGCGGCTCGGGCCTCGACGCCGTGGGCACGGCGGCTCGCGCGATCCGAAGCGGCGAGGCGGCGCTGATGATCGCCGGCGGCGTCGAGAGCATGAGCCGAGCCCCGTTCGTGATGCCCAAGGCCGAGAGCGCGTTCTCGCGCAGCAACGCGGTCTACGACACCACCATCGGCTGGCGCTTCGTCAACAAGTCGATGAAGGAGCTGTACGGCGTCGACTCGATGCCCGAGACGGCCGAGAACGTGGCCACCGATCACCGCATCGAACGTGCGGCGCAGGACCGCATGGCGTTGGCGTCGCAGACGAAGGCCGTGGCGGCGCAACGGCGCGGCTTCTTCGACGCCGAGATCGTGCCGGTGACGATCGCCCAGAAGAAGGGCGACCCGACCGTGGTCACGCAAGACGAGCACCCGCGCGAGACCTCGCTCGAGGCCCTGGCCAAGCTGAAGGGCATCGTGCGCCCGGACGGCACGGTCACTGCCGGCAATGCTTCCGGCGTCAATGACGGCGCCTGTGCTCTGCTGCTGGCCAGCGAGGCCGCCGCCGCGAGGCACGGGTTGACCCCGCGCGCACGCGTCGTCGGCATGGCCACCGCCGGCGTCCCGCCGCGCGTGATGGGCATCGGCCCGGCACCGGCGACGCGCAAGGTGCTGGCGCTCGCCGGGCTCACGCTGGCGCAGATGGACGTGATCGAACTCAACGAGGCGTTTGCGGCGCAGGGCCTGGCGGTGCTGCGCGACCTCGGCCTCGCCGACGACGACGCGCGTGTCAACCCCAACGGCGGCGCCATCGCGCTGGGCCATCCGCTCGGCGCCAGCGGCGCGCGCCTGGCCACCACCGCCGTCAGCCAGTTGCACGCCGGCGGTGGGCGCTACGCGCTGTGCACGATGTGCATCGGTGTCGGGCAGGGCATCGCACTGATCCTCGAACGCGTGTAAGTCGGCGCGGCCGCCGCGATGGGGGTCGCCGCCCTCCGTGGGGCACCAAATCGCAGCCTCCCCGCGATAACCCCGTTGCCGCGGCACCTGCGCTGCGGTCATGCTCTGGGCTCCAGACGCCCTGACGCCCTGCCGGAGCTTCGACCATGCGCCCTGCCCTTCGCCACGCCCTGCTTGCCTTCACGGCGGCCACTGCCTTGGGCGGCGCGTCCGTCACCCAGGCACAGGGGCAACCGCCACTCAAGGTCGGCCTGATGTTGCCGGCCACCGGCACTTTTGCCGCGCTCGGCGACATGATCGAACGCGGCTTTCGGCTCTACGTGCAGGAACAGGGCGGCAAGCTCGCCGGTCGCGAGATCCAGTACTTCCGCGTCGACGACGAAAGCGACCCGTCCAAGGCCACCGACAACGTCAACAAGCTGATCAAGCGCGACAGCGTCGACGTCATCGTCGGCACCGTGCACTCGGGCGTGGCGCTGGCGATGGCGCGTGCGGCCAAGGACAGCAACACGATGCTGATCGTGCCCAACGCCGGTGCCGACGCGATCACCGGCGCGATGTGCGCGCCGCACATCTTCCGCACTTCGTTCTCCAACTGGCAGCCCGGCTACGCCACCGGCGTGGTTGCCGCCGGCAAGGGCTACAAGCGGGCGATGACCATTACCTGGAACTACGCTGCGGGCCAGGAGACCGTGAAGGGTTTCACCGAGGCCTTCGAGAAGGGTGGCGGCAAGGTGGTGAAGGATTTGAACCTGCCGTTTCCAAACGTCGAGTTCCAGGCCTTGCTGACCGAGATCGCCGCACAGAAGCCCGATGTGGTGTTCGCTTTCTTCGCCGGCGGCGGCGCGGTCAAGTTCGTCAAGGACTACGACGCCGCAGGCCTGAAGAAGACCGTGCCGCTGCTCGGGTCGGGCTTCCTGACGGATGGCACGCTCGAGGCACAGGGCGCGTCGGCGCAAGGCCTGCAGACCGCACTGCACTATGCCGACAACCTCGACACGCCGCGCAACAACGCCTTCCGCAAGAATTTCGCGCTGACCTTCAAGGCCAACGCCGACGTCTATGCGGTGCAGGGCTACGACGCCGCGCAACTGCTGGGCGCCGGCCTGTCGGCCGTGAAGGGCGACTTCGCCAAGCGCGACGGCATGATCGCTGCGATGCGCAAGGCGACCATCGACAGCCCGCGCGGCAAGTTCACGCTGTCGGCCTCGCACAACCCGGTGCAGGACATGTTCCTGCGCGAAGCCGTGGGCAAGAACAACGAATACAAGGGTGTCGCCGTCAAGGCTCTGGCCGATCCCGGCCGCGGCTGCAAGACGTGACCAGGAGGCCAGCCATGATCCTCGAAGTTGCCGACATCCGCATCGCGCCCGGTCAGCAGGCCGCGTTCGACGAAGCCATCCAGCGCGGCCTGACCACCGTCATTTCGCAGGCCAAGGGCTTTCGCGGCTGGAAGGTCAACAAGGGCGTCGAGAGTCCCGAGCGCTACCTGCTGATGATCTTCTGGGACACGCTGGAAGACCACACGGTGGGCTTTCGCCAGGGGCCGCTGTTCGCGCAGTGGCGCGGCATCGTCGGGCCGTACTTCGCCCAGCCGCCAGTGGTCGAGCACTTCACGCTGCTGGCCAAGGCCAGCTGAGGCCGGGCCGGCGCTACATGCTGCGCCGGTACTGCCCCCCGACCTCGAACAGCGCGCTGGTGATCTGGCCGAGCGAGCAGACCCGCACCGCGTCCATCAGCACCTCGAACACGTTGCGGTTGTCCATCACCGTCTGCTGAAGGCGGCGCAGCATCGCCGGCGCCTGCTCGGCGTGGCGCGCATGGAAGTCGGCCAGGCGCTCAAGCTGCGACTGTTTCTCTTGCTCGGTCGAACGCGCCAGTTCGATGTGGTCGGGCACCAGGATCCCCGTGCGGGTTGCGGAAGGAGTTGACGCCGACGATCGGGTACTCGCCGGTGTGCTTCTGCATCTCGTAGTGCATCGACTCTTCCTGGATCTTGCCGCGCTGGTAGCCGGTTTCCATCGCCCCCAGGACCCCCCCGCGCTCGGCGATCTTCTCGAACTCGGCCAGCACCGCCTCCTCGACCAGCTCGGTCAACTCGTCGATCACGAACGCGCCCTGGTTCGGGTTCTCGTTCTTCGCCAGGCCCCACTCGCGGTTGATGATCAGCTGGATCGCCATCGCGCGCCGCACGCTCTCCTCGGTCGGCGTGGTGATGGCCTCGTCGTAGGCGTTGGTGTGCAGCGAGTTGCAGTTGTCGTAGATCGCGATCAGCGCCTGCAGCGTGGTGCGGATGTCGTTGAAGGCGATCTCCTGCGCGTGCAGGCTGCGGCCGCTGGTCTGCACGTGGTACTTGAGCTTCTGCGAGCGCTCGTTGGCGCCGTAGCGGTCGCGCATCGCAGTGGACCAGATGCGCCGTGCCACGCGGCCGAGCACGCTGTACTCGGGGTCCATGCCGTTGGAGAAGAAGAAGCTCAGGTTCGGTGCGAAGTCGTCGATGTGCATGCCACGCGCCAGATAGGCCTCGACGAAGGTGAAGCCGTTGGACAGCGTGAACGCGAGCTGCGAGATCGGGTTCGCACCTGCCTCTGCGATGTGATACCCGGAGATGCTGACCGAGTAGAAGTTGCGCACGTCGTGGTGCACGAAGTACTCGGCGATGTCGCCCATCACCTTCAGGCTGAACTCGGTCGAGAAGATGCAGGTGTTCTGGCCCTGGTCTTCCTTCAGGATGTCGGCCTGCACCGTGCCGCGCACATTGGCCAGCACCCATTCGCGGATCTTTGCCGCCTCGGTGTCGGTCGGGTCGCGGCCGTTGTCGCGCCTGAACTTGTCCAGGTTCTGGTCGATTGCGGTGTTCATGAACATCGCCAGCATCGTCGGCGCCGGGCCGTTGATGGTCATGCTCACCGATGTGGCCGGGTGCGTCAGGTCGAAACCGCCGTACAGCACCTTCATGTCGTCGAGCGTGGCGATCGAGACGCCCGAGTTGCCGACCTTGCCGTAGATGTCGGGCCGGCGGTCGGGGTCATGGCCGTACAGCGTCACCGAGTCGAACGCGGTCGACAGGCGCTTGGCCGGCAGGCCCTCGGACAGCAACTTGAAGCGCCGGTTGGTGCGGAAGGCGTCGCCCTCGCCGGCGAACATGCGCGTCGGGTCCTCGCCCTCGCGCTTGAAAGCGAAGGTGCCGGCGGTGTACGGGAAGCTGCCGGGCACGTTCTCGAGCAGCAGCCACTTCAGCAGTTCGCCGTGGCACTCGTAGCCCGGCAGCACGACCTTGCGGATCTTGGTCCCCGACAGCGTGGTGTGGGTCAGCGCGGTGCGGATCTCGCGGTCGCGGATCTTCACCACGTACTCGTCGCCGGCATAGGCCTTCTGCATGTCGGGCCACATTGCCAGCAACTTGCGTGCGGTCGCATCGAGCCGGGCGTCGCGCTCGTTGGCCAGGTTGATGGCGGCCTCGGCCGCCCGTGGCTTGTCGGGCTTGCCGACGGTGAGCATCTTCGCGGCGGCGCGCAACTGCTGGATCTCGCGCGCCAGCGCCGCTTGCTCGTACGCACGGCGCTTGTAGCCCCGCACCGTGTCGGCGATCTCGGCCAGGTAGCGCACGCGCGCGGCCGGCACGATCGGTACCTGGTGGGTGCTGTGGCGGGTGGTCACGATCGGCAGGCGCCCATCCGTCAACCTCATTCCCGCCTGCGCCAGGCGCGCCTTCAGGGCCTGGTACAGCGCGGTCACGCCGTCGTCGTTGAAACGGCTGGCCATGGTGCCGAAGACGGGCATCTCGTCGGGCGACTGCTTGAAGGCCTCGCGGTTGCGCTGCACCTGCTTGGCCACGTCGCGCAGCGCGTCGAGCGCGCCCTTGCGGTCGAACTTGTTGATGGCCACGAACGCGGCGAAGTCGAGCATGTCGATCTTCTCGAGCTGGCTGGCCGCGCCAAACTCAGGCGTCATCACGTACACCGGCAAGTCGACCAGCGGCACGATCGCCGCGTCGCCCTGCCCGATGCCCGAGGTCTCGACCACGATCAGGTCGAAGCCGGCGCACTTGCACGCGGCGATCACATCGGGCAGCGCCTGGCTGATCTCGCTGCCGTAGTCACGCGTGGCCAGGCTGCGCATGTAGACGCGCGGCCCCTGGGCCCAAGGCGCGATCGCATTCATGCGGATGCGGTCGCCGAGCAATGCCCCGCCGCTCTTGCGCCGGCTCGGATCGATCGAAACCACGGCGATGCGCAGCGCATCGTCCTGATCCAGGCGCAGCCGGCGGATCAACTCGTCGGTGAGGCTCGACTTGCCCGCGCCTCCGGTGCCGGTGATGCCGATCACCGGCACCGTGGTGGCTTGGGCCTGCGCGCGCAGTTGCTGCAACAGCGTGGCATCGGCACGGCCGTTGTCCAGCGCGGTGATCAACTGCGCCAGCGCGCGCCACGCCGCCTCGCCGTGCCCGGCGATCGCCGCCAGGGTCGTCGGCGCATGCACCGACAGATCGGCATCGGCGCGCATCAGCATCTCGCCGATCATGCCGGCCAGGCCCATGCGTTGCCCGTCTTCGGGGCTGTAGATGCGCACCCCGCGCTCGGCGAGATCGCGGATCTCTGCCGGCACGATCACGCCACCGCCTCCACCGAAGACCTGGATCCCCTGGCCGCCGCGCGCATGCAGCAAATCGACCATGTACTTGAAGTACTCGACGTGGCCGCCCTGGTACGAGCTCACCGCGATGCCCTGCGCGTCTTCCTGCAATGCCGCCGTCACGACCTCGTCGACCGAGCGGTTGTGGCCGAGGTGGATGACCTCGGCACCCATGCCCTGCAGGATGCGGCGCATGATGTTGATCGCCGCATCGTGCCCGTCGAACAGGCTGGCTGCGGTGACGAAGCGCACCTTGTGCTTTGGGCGGTAGGCAGCCAGGGCTCTGGTTTCGGCGGACAGGTCGGTCATGGCGGCACTCGGGCGGTGTGGCGATCGCAGCGTTGGATTGACGTTGACGTTGACGTAAACGTCAATCGCAAATGATGCCACCGTTGCCGAGCCGCCGCGTGGCTGCGTCCTTTGTGTCGTGGTTTGCCCGAAAGATGATCGAGCGCCCGCCGGATATCTGCACAATCACGCTCCATGCCACCGACCGAGCGCCTCTCCGTGCAGCCGCAGCTCAGCGCCGCCGGTCAGGCCGAGCTGACGACGCGGCAGCACAGGCTGTCGCAGCGCCATCGCACCGTGTTGTTCCTGGTCGATGGCCGGCGCAGCGAGGAGCATGTGCGCGCGCTTGCCGCTCAGGCGGGTGCAGGCATGCAGTGCCTCGACGACCTGGTGCAGCTGGGTCTCGTCGTGCGCCCCGGCGATGCGCGCCAAGACACCGGTTCCGGCAACGAGTCGTCGCTGCTGCCCTCGTCGCAATCGCTGCAAGGCGAGTCGACGTGGTCGGTGGCCGACGACGACAGGGCCGCACCGACCGACCGTCCGCTGGCCGAGGCGCGCGAACTGCTGCTGCGCTCGGTGCGCCAGGAGGCTCCGGTCGCTGGCGCATTGACGCTGATGAAACTCAGGCGAGCCACCTCCCGCGAGGACCTCGAAGCGCTGCTCGACGAGGTCGAACAGCGCTTGCGCAAACCGCATCGGCAGATCATCGCGGCACAGACCCTGCGCCACGTACGCCATCTGCTGGGCCTGCCGACGGCGTCGCGCCCGTCATGAGCACGCCGAGCCACCCGCAGCGTCCGCGCGCCGCCTCGGCGCGCTGGCGAACGGCGTCCAGTCTGCCCCGATGAGTTTCCTGGCCATCGACATCGGCAACACGCGCCTGAAATGGGCGCAGTACGCCTCACCGCAGCCCGGCGCCGCCGTGCTGGCGCAGGGTGCGGTGTTTCTCGAAACGATCGACACGCTGGCCGAGAGCCAATGGCAAGGACTGGCGACGCCTGCCAGCATGCTCGGCTGCAACGTCGCCGGCGATGCGGTGCGGCGCCGCGTCGAGGAGCAACTCGAGCTGTGGGACATCGCGCCGCGCTGGCTGGTGCCTTCGCACCGCGACGGCGGTGTCATCAACGGCTACGAGCACCCGACCCGGCTCGGCTCCGACCGCTGGGCCTCGCTGATCGGGGCGCGCTGGCATGTGTTGCAACGTGCGACGGCATTGCACAAGCCGCCGCGGCCGGCGCTGGTGGTGATGGTCGGCACCGCGGTGACCGTGGATTCCCTGGACGGCGAAGGCCACTTCATCGGCGGGCTGATCCTGCCCGGCTTCGGCCTGATGCTGCGAGCGCTCGAGCAAGGCACCGCCGGCCTGCGCGTGCCGACCGGCGAGGTGGTCGACTTCCCGACCAATACCAGCGACGCACTGATGAGCGGCGGCGCCCACGCGTTGGCCGGCGCCATCGAGCGCATCCACCGCAAGCTGGTGGCCCGCTGCGGTGCCGAGCCGCTGCTGCTGATGACCGGCGGCGCGGCCGTCAAGATGGCGCCGATCACCGACCTGCCCTTCGAGACCATCGATTCACTGATCTTCGACGGCCTGCTGGCGGTGCAATCGCACCGCCTGGCACTCTGAACGCACGCAACCGCGGCGCCTTCGTCCCCTGGGACAGGCCGCGCAGCGGCCAGGGGCGCACTCGCTCAGCGCCCGAACCGCGATCCGGGTTTCCCGGTCGCGGTTCGTCACCCCCTCGGGGGGTGGCCGCCAGACGGCCGGGGGCTCACAGGATGTACCGCGACAGGTCCTCGTTGCCCGCCAGCGCAGCCAGCTTGGCATCGACGGCAGCGGCGTCGATCGCCACGCTCTGGCCGCCGCGATTGGGTGCGTCGAAGCTGATGTCGTCGAGGAGTCGCTCCATCACGGTGGCCAGCCGCCGGGCGCCGATGTTCTCGGTGCGCTCATTGACGTCATAGGCGATCTGCGCCAGCCGTCGCACACCATCGGGCGTGATCGTGAGCGCGACCCCCTCGGTGGCCAGCAGAGCGCAGTACTGCTTGACGAGGCTGGCATGGGTGCTGGTCAGGATGGCCTCGAAGTCGTCGACCGTCAGCGAACCGAGTTCGACGCGAATCGGAAAGCGTCCCTGCAGTTCGGGGATCAGGTCGCTCGGCTTGGCCAGATGGAACGCACCGCTGGCGATGAACAGGATGTGGTCGGTCTTGACGATGCCGTACTTGGTGTTGACCGCGGTGCCTTCCACCAGCGGCAGCAGATCGCGCTGCACACCTTGCCGGCTCACCTCGGCGCCGCTGCCTTCGCTGCGTGACGTGACCTTGTCGATCTCATCGATGAAGACAATGCCGTTGCCCTCGGCCTGGGCCAATGCCGTGGCGCGGATCTCGTCTTCGTTGACCAGTTTGGCCGCCTCTTCGTCGACCAGCAGCTTCAGCGCCTCGCCGATCGTGACTTTGCGCGTGCGCTTGCGCGTGCCCCCGAGCTGCGAGAACAGGCCCTTCAACTGCTCGGCCATCTCTTCCATGCCCTGCGGACCGAGAACCTCGAGCGACGGCCGCGCCTCTGCAACCTCGATCTCGATCTCCTTGTCGGCCAGTGTGCCTTCGCGCAGCCGCTTGCGCATCACCTGCCGCGCCGTGCTGTCCGGGAGCGCGGCTGCAGCGTCAGCACCGAAACCAGCACCGGTGCGTGGCGGCGGGACCAGGATGTCGAGCACGCGATCCTCGGCGGCGTCTTCGGCCTGCGCACGCTTGTTGCGCATCTGGCGCTCGCGCTCCTGCTTGATCGCCACGTCGACCAGGTCACGCACGATCGAGTCGACATCCTTGCCGACGTAGCCGACCTCGGTGAACTTGGTGGCCTCGACCTTGATGAACGGGGCATCGGCCAGACGCGCCAGGCGGCGCGCGATCTCGGTCTTGCCGACGCCCGTGGGACCGATCATCAGGATGTTCTTTGGCGTGATTTCGCCGCGCATCCGTTCATCGACCTGCTGGCGCCGCCAGCGGTTGCGCAGCGCGATCGCGACAGCGCGCTTGGCATCGTTCTGGCCGACGATGTGCTTGTCCAGCTCGGAGACGATTTCCTGCGGCGTCATCGACTGCATCATTCGAGCACCTCGATCGTGTGCTGCTGATTCGTGTAGATGCAGATGTCGCCGGCAATCTCCAGCGAGCGCTTGACGATCTCGGGCGCAGCCAGTTCGCTGTGCGCCAGCAGCGCTCGCGCCGCCGCCTGCGCGTAGGCCCCGCCCGAGCCGATGGCGACGATGCCGTGCTCGGGCTCGAGCACGTCGCCGTTGCCGGTGATGATCAACGAGGCCTCGCGGTCGGCCACCGCCAGCATCGCCTCGAGCCGCCGCAGCACCCGGTCGGTGCGCCAATCGCGCGTCAGCTCGATCGCGGCACGCACCAGGTGGCCCTGGTGTTTCTCGAGCTTGGCCTCGAAACGTTCGAACAGCGTGAAGGCATCTGCCGTCGCGCCCGCAAAACCCGCCAGCACCGTGTCGCGATGCAGTTTGCGCACCTTGCGCGCGCTGCCCTTGACGACGATGCTGCCCAGCGTGACCTGGCCATCGCCACCGATCGCGACCACGCCATGACGGCGAACGCTGAGGATGGTGGTGCCATGAAAGCTGGCGTCGGATTCCATGATGAGCTCCCAGTTGGGGGCAGCTGTGCGGCTTGCAAGCAGCGCGCGCACGGCCGCGCGGCACGCAGTCGCTAGTTGGTGCGCACACGCACGCCGGCGTGCTCGTTGATGCCCATCGCGCCGAAGAACAATGCCACCAGGCGATGCGCCTCGGCGAAGGTGACACTGCGGCTTTCACCGCGCTTGGCCAGGACCCAGTTGAGCAGGTCGCCGGCTGCAATGAAATCGACGCGGATCAGTTTCGTGCACGACACGGTCACCAGCGGCGCGTTCGTGAGCTGGGCGTCGAGCTGCTCGAGCGTGGCACTGATGTCACCCACCAGTTGGCCGGACAACTCGACCGAGGCCATCGTCACCGCGCCGGTGTGCTCGTCGACCGCCGATTCGAGGAACGACGTGGCGACCTCGCCCACCTGCGACAGCGGCGGCGACTGCGTCGACAACCCGGAGCCGCCGATGCGCACCTGGCAGTGCGCTCGCTCCCAGGACGGCGGCGACACCTCATAGGTGACGCAGTAGTCGATGGCTGCCTCGTCGAACTGGTCCGGACGGTTGGCCAGCCGCAGGGCCTCAAGCCGAAGGGTCCAATAGGCCGGGTCGGCATCGTGCGCACCGGTCGGCGCCAGATCCTGCAACACCGTCAGCAGACGCTCACCCGACAACCAGCGCATGTCCAGCGGTTCGCCGGCCCATTGCCGCAGCAGGTCGGCCAGCTGCGTCGCCGCCTCGGCGTCGACATCCTTGAGCGCGCTCCAGTCGAAGACCCACGGCAATGGCAACTGCAGAGACAACGAGCGCAACCGGGCCACCGCGTCGACGTCCAGATGCTCCGGCGCGATCCAGCCAATCTCGCCGGCGCTGCGCTGGTCGCGCGGCTTGTCCTTCTGCGCTGATTCGGCCACCAGCTTGGGCAGCGAGTACCACTGCGGCGCGGACCAGCCGAACTGCTGTGCGTACTCGAGTGCCAGGCCCTCGAACTTGTGCTGCTGGCCGGTGGCCCGGTGCAGGTCGAACAACACCAGCCATGTCTCGGCATGCTGGGCCCGTGAACCCCCGGTGCGCGTCAGCGTCGACAGGGCCAGTTCACATTGGTCGAAATCGGCGTTGGCAAACGCGATCACCGCCTCGTCGAGTTCGGGGTCGTGCACCACCTCGCTGACCTCGACCGAGAACGGGCTGGCGAAATCGCTGGCGGCGGCACCCTGCAGGCCGCCCAACGATACCGCCGCCGCCGCGTTGCGTGCGGGCATCACGGGAGCGGAAGGGGGCAGCTCCGACGCGGCAGGTGCATCGTCTTCCTGGAGTGACAGCGCGGCGGCACGGGTCGTGGTCTGCCGGAACGCCATCTTCTGCGTCTGCTCTTCGAACATGCCCACAGGCTTGCGCGAACTCGAGCTGGCGAAGTTGTCACCGACCATCTGCTGCTCGATCTCGTCGATCTTGGCCTTGACGCCGCCCTCGGCAGAACGGGCGCCGTTGTCGCCGGCCCTCGACTCGGAGTCGTCCAGCCGCGACGAACCGCCGAGAGCGGCGAGTTGCTCCGGCGACAACCCCTCGCGCCTGACCTTGCGCAGCATGTCGAACTCGCGCTTGCGCACGAAGTCGTTCCGCTTCTTGCGCTCGATCATGGCCTTGAGCTCGGACTTCTCGAGGTCGAGATCGCGGCCGTCATCCTGGCGCGAATTGATCTCGGCCCAATCGGTGGCCGGGTTGGCCACGAACCGAACCACCTTGCGGAAGAAGCTGTCGCCGTCCTTGGGAAGTTGCGGGTCGGTCATATCGAGGGCGATCGCAGCGACATCGAGGCTCAGTCGCCAAACATCTTCTGCTTCATCTCGCGGCGCTGTTGCGCCTCGAGCGACAGCGTGGCGGTGGGCCGTGCCAATAGGCGACCGAGGCCGATAGGCTCACCGGTCTCGTCACAGTAGCCGTAGTCGCCGGCCTCGATTCGCGCCAACGACTGGGAGATCTTCTTCAACAGCTTGCGCTCGCGATCGCGCGTGCGCAACTCGAGCGCGTGCTCCTCTTCGATCGTGGCGCGGTCCGCCGGATCGGGCACGATCGACGTGTCTTCGCGCAGGTGCTCGGTCGTTTCACCGGCATTGGACAGCAGGTCGTCCTTCAGTGCCCCCAGGCGAGCACGGAAGAAATCGAGTTGCTTCTCGTTCATGTACTCGGCGTCGGGCATCGCCAGCAACTCGGCCTCGGTCAATTCCCGACCGCCCTTGTGCTTCCAGGCGTTGGCGAGTTTCGGATCGGCCTTGGCTGCTGGCTTGAGGATCTCCAGTGAATGGTCGGCAATCGTGCGTGCAGCCGGCTTCGGCGGCGCGAAACGATCGGCAAAACGGCTGGCCGAGGCCGCCGAGGCCGCCGCGGCACTGGCCGCGGCAGCGGCGGCCGCAGCTGCCGCGGCCGCTGCCGCCCTGCCCGCTGCGGCGGCGGACTTGGCCGGGCTGGTCGGCTTGGGCTGGACGGGGCTGACAGGTTTGCTGGCGGGCATCGATGAAGGGGTCGGTTTGGACGCTGCGGTCTTCGGCGCGGCCTTGGCGGCGGGCGCCGCGGCAGCAGCCTTGGCTTGTGGTTTGGGTGCAGCCTTCGCCACCGGCTTTGCCGCGGCGCGGACAGGCGCCTTGACGGGCTTTCTGGCGGGCACCTTGACGGCGGTCTTGGCCGGCGCCTTGGCAGCAGTGCCAGCGCGCGTGGTCTTGGCGAGCCTTGGCAGGCGGCTTGGCGGCGCTCTTGGCGACCTTTTTCGGCACGGGTTTCGCTCGCGACGGGCTCGGGGCTGCGGCAGGCTTCTTCACCACCTTCTTGGGCGGTGCTGCGCTCTTTGCCGTCGACTTGCTCATTCGATCTCCTCGTGGCCGCTTTATACCTGCTCGGCGAGCCGAAGGCCCGCCATCAGGCCGGAATTGAAGCGCGCGGATTGTAGCGACGTTGGCCAGGGTCGGCCGCGTGCCGGTCACACCAGGCACTGCTCCAGACCCTGCAGCAGGATGTCCTTGGGCAGATCGATGCCGATGAAGACCATCTTGCTTTGCTTCTTTTCGCCGGGTTGCCACTTCGGCCCCAGGTCGCTGCCCATCAACTGGTGCACGCCCTGGAAGATCACCTTCTTGTCGCTGCCCTTCATGTACAGCACGCCCTTGTAGCGCAGCATCTTGGGGCCGTAGACCTGCACGATCGCGCCGAGAAAGTCTTCCAGCTTGGCCGGGTTGAAGGCCTTGTCGGCGCGGAACACGAACGACTTCACGTCGTCGTCGTGGTGATGGTGGTGCGGGTGGTCGCAGTGTTCGCCATGCTCGTGGTCGTGGTCGTGGCCATGGTGGGCATGGGCGTCTTCGGCGTCGAGGAACTCGGGGTCGATCTCCAGCTTGGCGTTGAGGTTGAAGCCGCGCAGGTCGAATACGTCGGCGATCGGCACGTCGCCGAAGTGCACCTTGCGCTGCGGCGCGCGTGGATTCATGTGCTTGAGCCGGTGCACCAGCGCATCGACCGCAGCCTCGTCGACCAGCTCGCTCTTGCTGATGAAGATCTGGTCGGCAAAGCCGACCTGGCGCCGCGCCTCCTGGCGCGTGTCGAGCTGGCTTTCGGCGTGCTTGGCGTCGACCAGCGTCAGGATCGAATCGAGCAGGTAGCTTTCGGCGATCTCGTCGTCCATGAAGAAGGTCTGCGCCACCGGCCCGGGATCGGCCAGTCCGGTGGTCTCGATCACGACCCGCTCGAAATCCAGCTCACCCTTGCGCCGCTTTTCCGCCAGCTGCGACAGCGTCGAGCGCAGGTCCTCGCGGATCGTGCAGCAGACGCAGCCGTTGGAGAGTTGCAGGATCTGCTCGGTCGTGTCGGCGACCAGGATCTCGTTGTCGATGTTCTCCTCGCCGAACTCGTTCTCGATCACTGCGATCTTGCGGCCGTGGCTTTCGCTGAGCACCCGCTTGAGCAGCGTGGTCTTGCCGCTGCCCAGGAAGCCGGTGAGGATGGTGGCGGGAATGAGGTCTTGGGACATGGTCGGATCTGCGCTCGGGTCGCTGCAAAGAGCCCCTGAGCTGGGGCCGGGGAGCCGTTCCGCAAGGCGGCCGGCGCGGAAAAATCGATCGGGTATTCTCCCTCCAACGCCACCACCGACACCCGCGTCGTGTCCGACCCGCACCCTTCCCGCTCGCCTCGCGCCGACAAGCGCACCCTGTTCGAGCGCCTGGTCGAGTTCATTTCCCCCGGCCCCGACTCGAGAAACGAACTGATCGAGACCCTGGCCGACGCCGAGCAGCGCGAGTTGATCGAGCCCGAGAGCCGGTTGATGCTCGAAGGCGTGATCCGCATGGCCGGCATGAGCGCGGGCGATGTGATGGTGGCCGCGCCGCGCATGGACCTGCTCGACATCGAGGCGCCGTATGACGAGTTGCTGGCCGTCGTCATCGAGACCGGCCACTCGCGCTTCCCGGTCTACGAACGCGAGCGCGAGAACGTCATCGGCATCCTGATGGCCAAGGACCTGCTGAAGCTGCAGCGCGCACCGGAGCTGAACCTGCGCACGCTGCTGCGCCCGGCGGTGTTCGTGCCCGAGAGCAAGCGTTTGAACGAACTGTTGCGCGACTTCCGCAGCAACCGCAACCACCTGGCGATCGTGATCGACGAGTTTGGCAACACCGCCGGGCTGATCACGATCGAAGACGTGCTCGAGGAAATCGTCGGCGAGATCGAGGACGAGTTCGACGAGAAAGACGGCGAGAGCAGCGTCTACACCCTCGCCGACGGCAGCCACCGCGTTGCCGGCGATGCCGCCATCGCCTCGGTCAATTCGGCGTTTGGCTGCGCGTTGCCCGAGGATGCCTTCGACACCATCGGCGGTCTGGTCGCGCACGAACTCGGACGCGTGCCGCGCCGCGGCGAGGCGGTCGACATCGACTCGCTGCGCTTCGCGGTGATGCTCACTCGCGGCGGCGCGGTGCGCTGGTTCCGGGTCTCGCGGCTCGAACCGGGCGAGGCCGCCGCCGAGCTCGATTGACCGCGGCGGCGATCGCCCACCGATCGCGGTGGGCCGACTGGCTGCTGGCGGCAGCCGGCGGGCTGGTGCACACCGCTTCTTTTGCACCGCTGAATGCCTGGCCACTGCAGATCGTGGGTCTGGTGTTGCTGCTGCTCGCGCTCGATCGCGCCGGACCCGCGCGCGCGGCCGGGCTCGGCTGGGCCTTTGGTTTTTGCTGGCTCTGCCAGCGGCTTCTGGTGGCTCTTCATCAGCATCCACCAATTCGGCGGCATCCCGGCGCCGCTGGCGGCTGCGGCGGTGGCCTTGCTGGCGGCGGTGCTGGCGCTCTACTACGCGCTCGCCGCGGCGCTATGGGCACGCCTGCGCTCGGTCGGCACGACGCCTGCGTCCAATGCACTGCTGTTTGCGGCCTGCTGGCTGCTGGCCGAACTGGCCCGCGGCGTGCTGTTCACCGGTTTCCCCTGGATCGCGGGCGGCTATGCCCATACCGACGGGCCGCTGGCCGCCTGGGCCCCATGGATCGGCGTCTACGGCATCGGTGCACTGACGGCCTGGATTGCGGCGTCCATCGCGTCGGCGTGGCAACAGCGGCAGCGGCCGGCGCGCGCCGCCGCCTTGCTGCTGTTGCCGTTGGCGATTTCGTCGGCGGGGCTCGCGCTGCCTGGCGAATTCACGCGCAGCGCCGGCCACCTGAATGTCACGCTGCTGCAGTCCAACGTGGCGCAGGACGTCAAGTTCGAGCCGGCGCACATCGAGCGCGTGTTGCAATGGCACCGGGACGCGCTTGCCTCGGCGCGCGGCACGCTGGTGCTGACGCCGGAGTCGTCGATCCCGCTGCCGCTGGGCATCGTCGGCGCCGACACGCTGGCCGCGCTGCGTTCGCCGTTTGCGCAAGGCGACCGCGCGGCGCTGGTCGGCATCTTTGTCGGCAGCGACGCCGAGGGCTACACCAACTCGGTGGTCGGCCTGTCGGCAGCAAGCGATCCCTCACGTGGCGAGTTCTACCACTACGGCAAGCGCCACCTGTTGCCGTTCGGCGAGTTCATCCCGCTCGGCTTCGGCTGGTTCGTCAGGGCCATGAGCATTCCGATCGGCGACCAGGAGCGCGGCAAGAGCATCGAGCCGTTCGCGGTCGCCGGCCAGCGCGTGCGCCCGCTGATCTGCTACGAAGACCTGTTTGCCGAGGACATCGCGAGCAGCGTGGTCGGCGACAGCGCCGCGACGGTGCTGGCCAACGTGACCAACCTGGCCTGGTTCGGCGCGGTGATGGTGCAGGACCAGCACTTGCAGTTCTCGCGCATGCGAGCGCTCGAATTGCAGCGGCCGATCGTGCGAGCAACCAACACCGGCGCCACCGCGGTGGTCGACCACCAGGGACGGGTGAGCGCGCGTCTGCCGCCGCTGGTCCAGGGCGCGCTGGAGGCCAGCGTCGAAGGCCGCGTCGGCGCCACGCCCTATGCGCGCTGGCTTGCCGAATGGGGGCTGTGGCCGCTGGCGCTGTTCGGCGCCGCGATCGTCGGCGCGGTCGTGATCGCGCGACGCCGCGGCGCCGCTCCGTAGAATCGCCGTTCCTAACCGACGCGCCGCATGCTGAGCTTCCAGCAAATCATCCTCAAGCTTCAGGCCTACTGGGACCATCAGGGCTGCGCCCTCTTGCAGCCCTACGACATGGAAGTCGGCGCCGGCACCAGCCACACCGCGACCTTCCTGCGCGCGCTCGGCCCCGAGCCCTGGAAGGCGGCCTATGTGCAGCCGAGCCGGCGGCCCAAGGACGGCCGCTACGGCGACAACCCGAACCGCCTGCAGCACTACTACCAGTACCAGGTGGTGTTGAAGCCGGCGCCGGCCGACATCCTCGAGCTCTACCTCGGCAGCCTCGAAGCGCTCGGCTTCGACCTGAAACACAACGACGTCCGCTTCGTCGAGGACGATTGGGAGAACCCGACGCTCGGCTGCTGGGGCCTGGGCTGGGAGGTGTGGCTGAACGGCATGGAGGTCACGCAGTTCACCTATTTCCAGCAGGTCGGCGGCATCGACTGCAAGCCGATCACCGGCGAGATCACCTACGGCCTGGAACGGCTGGCGATGTACATCCAGGGCAAGGAAAGCCTGTTCGACCTCGAGTGGACACCGGGCCTCAGCTATCGCGACGTCTACCACCAGAACGAGGTCGAGCAGAGCGCATACAACTTCGAGCACAGTGACGTCGAGTTCCTGCTCACGGCCTTCGCGGCGCACGAAAGGCAGAGCCAGCACCTGATGGCGCAGAAACTGGCGCTGCCTGCCTACGAGCAACTGCTCAAGGCCGGCCACACCTTCAACCTGCTCGACGCGCGCGGCGCGATCAGTGTCACCGAGCGCGCCGCCTACATCGGCCGCATCCGCCACCTCGCTCGCGCGGTGGCGCACGGCTATGTCGACAGCCGTGCCCGGCTGGGCTTCCCGATGGCGCCGCGAGCCTGGGCCGAAGAGACGCTCGCCGTGTTCGCGAAGAGCCAGGCGAAGAAGGCCGCGTGATGCACAGCACCAAGAGCCTGCTGGTCGAACTGTTCATCGAGGAACTGCCACCCAAGGCACTGAAGAAGCTCGGCGAGTCGTTCGCGCAAACGCTGCTGCACAGCCTGAAGTCGCAGGGTCTCGCCGGTGAGCACGCCGCAGTCGACGCCGTTCGCGACGCCGCGACGGCTGGCTGCGCATGTCAGCGCGGTGCATGCGCAGGCGGCCGACCGCACGCTGACGCACAAGCTGATGCCGGTCGCGGTGGCGCTCGATGCCGAGGGTCGGGCGACGCCGGCACTGCTGAAGAAGATGGCGGCGCTCGGCGCTGACCCCGGCATCGTCAGCCAGCTCGAACGCCGGCCCGACGGCAAGGCCGAAGCGCTGTTCTGGACCACCTCCGAGCGCGGAGCCACGCTCGCAGCCGGGCTGCAATGCGCGCTCGACGCGGCGCTGGCCGCACTGCCGATTCCGAAGGTCATGAGCTACCAGCTCGCCGACGGCTGGACCAGCGTGCATTTCGTGCGCCCGGTGCACGGCCTGGTGGCGTTGCACGGCGCCGAAGTCGTGCCGGTCTCCGTGCTCGGCCTGGTGGCCGGCCGCACGACGCGGGGCCACCGCTTCGAGGCCGGGATGGATCCGGTGGTGCTTCAGGACGCCGACCACTATGCGCAGCAGCTCGAAAGCCAGGGCGCAGTGATGGCCGGATTCGCCCATCGGCGCGCCGAGATCGTGCGCCAGTTGAAGCATGCCGCCGCCAAGGAGGGCCTGACGCCGATCGACGATGACGCGCTGCTCGACGAGGTGACGGCGCTGGTCGAGCGGCCCAACGTGCTGCTCGCCCGCTTCGAGCACGACTTCCTGGCCGTGCCGCCGGAGTGCCTGATCCTGACGATGAAGGCCAACCAGAAGTACTTCCCGCTGCTCGACGGCGCCGGCCGCCTGACCGAGAAGTTCCTCGTCGTCAGCAACATCCGGCCCGATGACCCGAGCGCGGTGATCCGGGGCAACGAGCGCGTCGTGCGGCCACGGCTGGCGGACGCCAAGTTCTTCTTCGACCAGGACCGCAAGAAGACCCTCGAAGCTCGCGTGCCGATGCTCGACAAGGTGGTCTACCACGGCAAGCTCGGCTCGCAAGGCGAGCGCGTCGGACGCGTGCGGGTCATCGCCCGCACGATCGCCGAGGCGCTGGGCGATGCCGCGCTTGCCGGGGCGTCGGGAGCCGCGACGGCGCTCGTCGCACAGGTCGACCGCGCTGCCCACCTGGCCAAGGCCGACCTCGTCACCGAGATGGTGGGCGAGTTCCCCGAACTGCAGGGCGTGATGGGCGGCTACTACGCACGCCACGACGGCGAGAGCGAGGCGGTGGCCTTCGCTGTCGAAGATCACTACCGACCGCGCTTTGCCGGCGATGCCTTGCCGCGCAACGAGGTCGGCATCGCGGTGGCGCTGGCCGACAAGCTGGAGACCCTGGTCGGGTTGTTCGGCATCGGCGAGAAACCGAGTGGCGACAAGGATCCCTTCGCGCTGCGTCGCCATGCGCTGGGTGTGATCCGGATGCTGATCGAACGCGAGTTGCCGCTCGATATCGGCAAGCTGCTGGCGATGGCCCTGCCGCCCTTCGGCAGCCGCATCCAGGACCCGCGCGAAGCGCTGGGCGACTTCGTTTACGACCGCCTTGCCGGCAGCCTGCGCGAGCAGGGCTTCAGCGCCCACGAAGTCGATGCCGCGCTGGCACTGCGCCCGCAGCGGCTGGCCGAGGTGCCCAAGCGCCTGGCGGCGGTACGCGCCTTCGCCGCCCTGCCCGAGGCCGCGTCGCTGGCGGCGGCCAACAAGCGCATCGCCAACATCCTGAAGAAGAGCGATGCCGCGGCAGCGGCGACCCTCGATGCCGCACGCCTCGTCGAGCCGGCCGAGCTGGCGCTGGCCAGCGCGCTGCACAGCATCGGCCCGCGTGCCGATGCGCTGTTCGCCAAGCGCGAGTACGCCGCCTCGCTGAGCGAACTGGCCGCGCTGAAGGATCCCGTCGATGCCTTCTTCGACACCGTGATGGTCAACGCCGACGACGCCGCGCTGCGCGCCAATCGCCTGGCGCTGCTGTCATCGCTGCACGCGGCGATGAACCGCGTCGCCGACCTGTCCAGGCTGGCTTCCTAGCAAGGTCCCGCCATGCACCCGCAACGTCCCAAGCTCGTGATCCTCGGCCGTGACGGGGTGCTCAACATCTACCGCGACGACCATGTCACGGCGCCCGACGAGTGGCAGCCGGTGCCGGGGGCACTGGAAGCAGTGGCACGCTTGAACCAGGCTGGCTGGCACACGGTGGTGGCCACCAACCAGTCGGGCATCGGCCGCGGCCTGATCGACATGGCGTCGCTGAACAGGGTGCACCTGCGCATGATGCAGTTGCTGGCCGAAAAGGGCGGGCGCGTCGACGCCGTGTTCTTCTGCCCGCATGTGCCGGAAGAACATTGCGATTGCCGCAAGCCGCTGCCGGGCCTGATCAAGCAGATCGGCGAGCGCTACGGCCTCGACGAACACCTCGCCAGCGTGCCGATGGTCGGCGACACCGTGCGCGATCTGCAGGCCGCCCAAGCCGCTGGCTGCGAACCACACCTGGTGCGCAGCGGCCGTGCCGCCGCACTCACGCCCGAACAGCTCGCGCAATGGCTCGACGGTATCGCGGGCGCGGTCGTCCACGACGACCTGGCCGCATTTGCCGAGTTCGTGCTGCACCGCGAGCACACGCGGCTGGGCGTGGTCGGTGAAGACTCGCGGCCGACGCCACTGATGAAATGACGACCCCAAGCTCGCTTCGCTCGCGCCCCCCGAGGGGAGCTCAGGCCGCTTGGGAACGGCCCGGCGCGGCCTGAAATGACGACCCCAAGCTCGCTTCGCTCGCGCCCCCCAAGGGGAGCTCAGGCCGCTTGGGAACGGCCCGGCACGGCCTGAGGGACTCCGGCCGATGCTCGCCGCGCTGCGTTCCACGCTGTTCATCGCCTGGATGGCCGTGACCGTGGTGCCCTATGCGCTGGCGGTGTTGCTGGCGTCGATATTCATCCGTGGCGACACGCTCTACTGGATCTGCGTGGCCTGGCTGCGGGTGGTGATCTGGGGCGCACGGGTGATCTGTGGTGTGCGCCATCGGGTGCAAGGCATGGAGCGGCTGCCGTCGGCCGACCCGCTGGCGCCCGTGATCCTCGCACCCAAGCACCAGTCGGCGTGGGAGACCTTTGCCCTGCCAACGCTGATGGCGCACCCGCTGGCCTACGTGTTCAAGCGCGAACTGCTGCTGATCCCCTTCTTCGGCTGGGCCATCGGGCGGCTCGACATGATCCACATCGACCGCAGCAAGCGCAACGAGGCCTGGTCCAAGGTGGCGGCACAGGGCAAGGCGCTGCTCGCGCGCGGCCACTGGGTGATCATGTTCCCCGAGGGCACGCGCACGCCGCGCGGTGCGCAAGGCAGCTACAAGTCCGGCGCCACACGGTTGGCCGTGGCCACCGGTGCGCCGGTGGTGCCGATCGCGGTGACATCGGCGCGCTGCTGGCCGCGCAAGAGTCTGTTGCTGCGGCCGGGGGTGATCGACATCTCGATCGGCGCACCGATTCCCTCGCTCGGCCGTCAGTCCGATGAATTGATGCGCGAAGTCGAGCACTGGATCGAGGCCGAGATGCGGCGGCTCGATCCCGACGCCTACCCACGCTCATCCGGCGTGGTCGCGAGCGCTTCGTAGAATCGCGCGCCATGCCGCGAGCGCCCACCCTCGATCCGTCGCAGATGTCGTTGTTCGACGAGCCGGCGCCACGGCGCGTGATGCCGGCCGTCTGCGCCCGCGGCCGTCCCCGCCGAGGAGGCCATTGCCGACGTCCTGGTGCCCGCCACCTTCCGCCACCCGCGCGCCAGCCGCGAGGCGCATCTGCACGGCCATGTCGTGGCCTACGAGTTCCGCCGCGCACGGCGCCGCAGCATCGGCTTCGTCGTCGGCAGCGAGGGCCTGGTGGTCAGTGCACCGCGCTGGGTCGGGTGGCGCGAGGTCGAAGCGGCGCTGCAGGAGAAGGCCCGCTGGATCCTCGCCAAGCTGCAGGAGCAGGACGAGCGCGCACGCCGGCTCGCCTCGGCTCGCGTCGATTGGCGCGACGGCACCACGATCCCGTTCCTTGGCGAAACCGTGATCGTGGTCCTCGACGCGCGCTGCACCGGTGCCGTACTGCACTCGAGCGACGACACCCTGCCCGGCGTACCGCGGCTGACGCTGCACGTCGGCCTGCCGCAGTCGGCCGCGCCCGAGCAGATCCGGGACGTGGTGCAGAGCTGGCTGCAGCGCCAGGCCCGGCGCGTGTTCGAGGAGCGCTGCCATCACTACGCGGCCCAGCTCGGCGTGCGAATCACGCGGCTGTCGCTCAGCTCGGCCAGCACCCGCTGGGGCAGCGCCGGCGCCAACGGTGCGATCCGCCTCAACTGGCGCCTGATCCACTTCGCGATGCCGAGCATCGACTACGTCGTCGCGCACGAACTGGCCCACCTGCGCGAGATGAACCACAGCGCGGCATTCTGGAACGTCGTGCGCTCGGTGATGCCCGACTACGAGCGCGCGCGCGGCACGCTGCGCGACGATGCCTTGCCGGTGTTCGATTGAGCGGCCGCACCGCGCCCGCGTCGCACGCCGGTCAAGTCCTGAGGCCCGCTTCCCCTCAATAGGGGATCGCCAGCACCGAGCGCAGGCAGCAGACTGTCGCCAACGCTGTCATGCGCGTTGCGGCGGGCGCCCCGGACCACCGCAGCACAGGGAGAGGGTGTCGGGGATCGCCATGGCCCGCGGGGTTCGCTTCGCGGGCCATGTCCTTTGTTGGGGCCGCGCCGGCGCTCAAGCGGCGGCGAAGCGCCACACGCCATCGGCACCCGCTCGACGCACCAGCTTGCCCGCATGCCACAGCGCATGCAGGTGCGCCACCGCCTCGCCCATCGCGAAGGTGGTCTGGTGCAGATCGAGCACGCGCTTGAACAGCACCGGCAGCAGGTCCGCCGCGTGACACGGCGTCGCGGCGCAGGCCGCCATCACCTCGGCCAGCCGCGCATCGTGGTGCTCGCGCAACTGGCGCACACGCGCATGCAGCCCGATGAACGGCTTGCCATGCGACGGCAACACCAGGGTCTCGGCCGGCAGGCTTTCGTAGCGCCCGAGCGAGATCAGGAACAGCGCCAGCGGGTCGGACTCGGGCTCGAGATCGTAGACGCTGACATTGGTCGAGATGCGCGGCAGCAGCATGTCGCCGGAAATCAGCAGGCCGCCCGGGCGCCGGGCGCCCCCAGCGCGGGAGCGCCCATGGGCGGCCGGCGCCGCGGGCGCATTGGGGGCCCGTTCGAGATGCGGTGCGTGCAACGCGATGTGCTCCGGCGCATGGCCGTAGCCGGCGATGCAGCGCCAGGCATGGCCGCCGATGTCGAGCGTCATGCCGTCCATCAGACGCCGGTATTGCCATGGCAGCTGCGGCACCATGCCGGCGTAGTAGTTCGAACGCGCGCGCACCTTGGCCATGGCATCGGGATCCGTCAGGCCATGGCTGGCGAAGAACGCCGCCGCGCGTTCGCCACCGAAGCCGGTGGTGCTCTGGCTGGCGATGCGCGCGGCATTGAAGTCGGTGGCGCTGATCCACATCCGGCAACCCCAGCGCTCGGTCAGCCAATGCGCCAGGCCGATGTGATCGGGGTGCATGTGCGTCACGACCAGGCGCAGCACCGGCAGGCCGTCGAGTTCGTTGGCGAACACCTGCTCCCACGCGGCGCGGGTGGCGTCGTTGCTGATGCCGCAGTCGACGATGGTCCAGCCGTCGATGCCTTCCTGCCGGTCGCGCAGCAGCCACAGGTTGATGTGGTCGAGCGCGAACGGCAGCCCCATGCGCAGCCAGCGCACGCCAGCGGCCACCTCGATGGTCGTGCCCGGCACCGGCACGGCATCGGCCAGCGGATAGTGCAGCTCGCGTTCACTGTGGTTCATCGCCGGCCTTACATTTACGTTTACGTCAACGTCAAGTCGAGCCCCCAGTCTACCGATGAGCGCCAGCCGCACGTTCACGATCGCCGAACTGGCCGACGAATTCGACGTCACGCCGCGCGCGATCCGCTTCTACGAGGACGTCGGCCTGCTCGAGCCGACCCGCGCCGGCCGCAACCGGGTCTATTCGCAACGCGACCGCACGCGGCTGAAACTCACGCTGCGCGGCAAGCGGCTCGGGCTCGCGCTGTCGGAAATCCTGCAACTGGTGCGGATGTACGACTCCGAGGCCGACACCGCGCCGCAGCTCAACGCCTTCCTCGAGGTGCTGCAGGCGCACCGGTCCCAGCTCGAACAGCAGCTCGAAGACATCCGCGTGATGCTGGGCGAGATCGGGCAGCACGAGCAGCGCTGCAAGCGACTGCTGGCCAACCTCGTCAAACCTACGGTGCGCCAATGACCCACCCGATCCCTGCCGATCCCGGCTACCTGGCACGCGTGCACGCGTCCTTCGCCAAGCAAGCGGTGATGCACACGCTCGGCGCAGCGCTGGACACCATCGAGCCCGGCCGCGTGGTGATCGTGATGCCGCACAAGCCCGAACTGTCACAACAGCATGGCTTCCTGCATGCCGGCATCGTCTCGACAGGCCTCGATTCGGCCTGTGGCTACGCCGCCTTCTCGCTGATGCCGGCCGACGCCGCGGTGCTGACGATCGAGTTCAAGGTCAACCTGCTGGCGCCGGCGCGCGGCCCCTGGTTCCGCTTCGAAGGCCAGGTCACCAAGGCCGGGCGCACGATCAGCGTCGTCGAAGGCAGGGCCTGGCAGCACGAGGCGGGCGGAGCCGATGCGCTGTGTGCCACGATGACGGCCACCGTGATGACCGTGCAGGGCCGCGGCCTGACACATTGACCCCCCGAAAGAGACAGCAACCATGAGCACCCTCCCCGGCCTCGACTTCCAGCTCGGTGAAGACATCGACGCACTGCGCGATGCGGTGCGTGCGTTCGCCGACGCCGAGATCGCGCCGCGCGCCGGCGAGATCGACCGCAGCGACCAGTTCCCGATGGACCTGTGGCGCAAGATGGGCGAGCTCGGTGTGCTCGGCATCACCGTGCCCGAGCAATACGGCGGCGCCGGCATGGGCTACCTGGCGCACATGGTGGCGATGGAGGAGATCTCGCGCGCCTCGGCCTCGGTGGGCCTGAGCTACGGCGCGCACAGCAACCTGTGCGTCAACCAGATCAAGCGCAACGGCAACGACGCCCAGCGCGCCAGGTACCTGCCCAAGCTGATCAGTGGCGAGCATGTCGGTGCGCTGGCGATGAGCGAGCCCGGCGCCGGCAGCGACGTGATCTCGATGAAGCTGAAGGCCGAGGACAAGGGCGGCTTCTACCTGCTCAACGGCACCAAGATGTGGATCACCAACGGCCCCGACGCCGACACGATGGTGGTCTACGCCAAGACCGAACCCGAGCTCGGCGCCCGCGGCGTCACCGCCTTCATCGTCGAGAAGGGCATGAAGGGCTTCTCGACCGCGCAGAAGCTCGACAAGCTCGGCATGCGCGGCAGCCACACCGGCGAGATGGTGTTCGTCGACGTCGAGGTGCCGGCCGCCAACATCCTCGGCAAGCTGAACGGCGGTGCCAAGGTGCTGATGAGCGGGCTGGACTACGAGCGCGCGGTGCTCGCCGCCGGGCCGATCGGCATCATGCAGTCGGTGATGGACCAGGTGATCCCCTACACCCACGACCGCAAGCAGTTCGGCCAGTCGATCGGCGAGTTCCAGCTGATCCAGGGCAAGGTGGCCGACATGTACACCGTGCTGCAGGCGGCACGCTCGTTCTGCTACACGGTGGGCAAGAACCTCGACAAGCTCGGCAGCGAGCACGTGCGCCAGGTGCGCAAGGACTGCGCCAGCGTGATCCTGTGGTGCGCCGAAAAGGCCACCTGGATGGCCGGTGAAGGGATCCAGATCTTCGGCGGCAACGGCTACATCAACGAGTACCCGCTGGGGCGACTGTGGCGCGACGCCAAGCTCTACGAGATCGGCGCCGGCACCAGCGAGATCCGGCGCATGCTGATCGGCCGCGAGCTGTTTGCCGAGACGATGTGAGACTCCGCCGATGAGCACCGACCTCGACGATCTCTTCGACCGCAATCGCCGCTGGGCGGCCAGCACCGAAGCCCGCGAACCCGGCTTCTTCACCCGCCTGGCGCACCAGCAGAGCCCGAAGTACATGTGGATCGGCTGCGCCGACAGCCGCGTGCCGGCCAACGAGATCACCGGCCTGGATCCGGGCGAGGTGTTCGTGCACCGCAATGTCGCCAACGTCGTCGTGCACAGCGACCTCAATGCGCTGTCGACGATCCAGTTCGCCGTCGAGCACCTGAAGGTCGAGCACATCATCGTCGTCGGCCACTACGGCTGCGCCGGCGTGAGGGCGGCGCTGCGCGGCATCCGCGTGGGCCTGGCCGACAACTGGCTGCGCCACGTGCAGGACGTTCGGCTGCGCCATCGCAAGCGGCTCGATCATCTGCCGCAATCCGAGCAGGAAAACATCCTGTGCGAGATGAACGTGATCGAGCAAGTCGGCAACGTCGCCCTGTCGACGGTGTTGCAGGATGCATGGGCACGCGGCCAGAAGGTGGCCGTGCACGGCTGGGTCTATGGCCTGCGCGATGGCCTGCTGAAGAACCTCGAGGTCACGATGGATCGGCCCGAGACCGTCGTCCAGGTGTTCGGTGCGGCGCTCAAGCGCTACCCGCGCGTGGCCGCTGTCGGCGAGACCAGCGACGAGGATTGAGTCCGCGTCATGTTCCCGAAGCTCACCGACACCCGCGCCATCGACATCGCGCAAGCGATGCTGGACGGCTTCAACCGCCACTATCGTCTGTTCCGCGAAACCAGTCGCGCCGCGCAGCCACGCTTCGAGGCCGCCGACTGGCACGGCCAGCAGCGAGCGCAGCGCGAACGCATCGAGTTCTACGACCTGCGCGTCACCGAGGCCAGCGAACGGCTGACGCACGAATTCGCCGCGCCGACATTGCCGGCCGACGTCTGGCAACAGATCAAGCTGCACTACATCGGCCTGCTGACCGATCACCACCAGCCCGAGCTGGCCGAGACCTTCTTCAACTCGGTGACGACCCGACTGCTGCACCGCAGCTACTTCCGCAACGAATTCCTGTTCGTCCGCCCGGCCGTCTCCACCGAGTACATCGAGAACGACGAACCGGCAGCCGCGCCCACCTACCGCGCCTACTACCCGACGCGCGAGACCTTGCGCGACGCGCTGCTGCGCGTCGTCGCCGACTTCAAGCTGCAGTGTGCGTTCGAAGACCTCGGCCGCGACATCGACCTGGTGCACTGCGGCGCTGCTGGATCAGCTCGGCGACTGGCGGCCGCGCACCAACTTCCAGTTCCAGGTGCTGTCGTCGCTGTTCTTCCGCAACAAGGGCGCCTACCTCGTCGGCAAGGTGGTCAACGGCTTCAACGAGACGCCGTTCGCGCTGCCGATCGTGCACCTCGAGCCTATGCCGGAGGGGCCCACGTCGGCCGAACGCCTTTCGGGGGGCGCAGCGGATGTCTCGGGGTCGGGCGGACCCGACAAACTGGTGATCGATGCAGCGCTGTTCGGCGAAGACGACCTGCTGCTGATCTTCAGCTTCGCCCGCGCCTACTTCATGGTCGACATGGAGATCCCGAGCGCCTATGTGCAGTTCCTGCGCTCGCTGATGCCGCGCAAGCCGCGCGCCGAGCTGTACAGCGCGCTCGGGCTGCAGAAGCATGGCAAGAATCTCTTCTATCGCGATTTTCTTTACCACCTGCGCCATTCGAGCGACAAGTTCCGCACCGCGCCCGGCATCAAGGGCATGGTGATGCTGGTGTTCGACCTGCCTTCCTTCCCGTACGTGTTCAAGGTCATCAAGGACTTCTATCCGCCGCAGAAGGACACCACGCGCGAGCAGATCATGCGCAAGTACCTGCTCGTGAAGACGCACGACCGCGTCGGCCGCATGGCCGACACGCTGGAGTACACCAACGTGGCCTTCCCGCGGGCCCGATTCGACGACGCGCTGGTCGCCGAGCTGAAGCAGCTACTGCGGCAGCCTGCTCGAAGATGACGGCGACGTGCTGGTGATCCGCCACCTCTACATCGAGCGCCGCATGATCCCGCTCAACATCTACCTGCAGGAGGCGACGCCGGCGCAGATCGAGCATGCGGTGATCGAGTACGGCAGCGCCATCAAGGACCTGGTGGCCGCCAACATCTTCCCGGGCGACATGCTGTGGAAGAACTTCGGCGTCACGCGCCACGGCAAGGTGGTGTTCTACGACTACGACGAGATCGAATACATCACCGACTGCAATTTCCGCCACGTGCCTGCGCCGCGCAACGAGGAAGAAGAGATGAGCGGCGAGGTCTGGTACCACGTCGGTCCGAAGGACGTGTTCCCCGAGACCTTCGCCCCCTTTCTTCTCGGCAACGACAGCGTGCGCGAGGTCTTCATGAAGCACCACGCCGACCTGCTCGATGCCACGTTCTGGCAGAGCCACAAGGAACGCATCGCCGCCGGCCACGTGCACGACGTGTTCCCCTACGATGCCGACAAGCGCTTCAAGCACCGAGTCGCGACCACTTCTTCACCGCCCTGACTGCAAAGGAGCCCACCATGTCCACAGACAGCATCGTCATCGTCTCTGCCGCCCGCACGCCGATCGGCGGCCTGCTCGGCGACTTTTCCAACCTCGCGGCCTGGGAACTCGGTGCCGTGGCGATCAAGGCCGCGGTCGAGCGCGCTGGCGTGCCGGGGGATGCCATCGACGAAGTGCTGATGGGCAACTGCCTGATGGCCGGCCAGGGCCAGGCCCCCGCGCGCCAGGCGATGCGTCGTGCCGGTCTGCCCGACAGCACCGGCGCCGTCACGATGAGCAAGATGTGCGGCAGCGGCATGCGCGCGATGATGTTCGCGCACGACATGCTCGCTGCCGGCAGCGCCAGCGTGATGCTGGCCGGCGGCATGGAGAGCATGACCAATGCGCCGCACCTGATGGCCGCGCGCAAGGGCATCAAGTACGGCGCCGCGGCGCTGTACGACCACATGGCGCTCGACGGCCTGGAAGACGCCTACGAGCGCGGCAAGGCGATGGGCGTGTTCGCCGAGCAGTGCGTCGGCAAGTACAGCTTCACGCGCCAAGCGATGGACCAGTTCGCGATCGCCTCGACGCAGCGCAGCAAGGGCGCCAACGAAGACGGCAGCTTCGACTGGGAAATGGCGCCCGTCACGCTGCCGGGCAAGGCCGGCGACACCGTGATCCGTTACGACGAGCAGCCGTTCAAGGCCAAGCTCGACAAGATCCCGGGACTGAAGCCCGCGTTCAAGAAGGACGGCGCGATCACCGCCGCGACCTCGTCGTCGATCTCCGACGGTGCCGCCGCGCTGGTGCTGGTGCGCGAGAGCACCGCGGCCAGGATGAACTGCAAGCCGATCGCGCGCATTGCCGGCCATGCCGTGCACGCCCAGGCGCCCGAGTGGTTCACGACCGCGCCGGTCGGAGCCATCGACAAGGTGCTCAAGCGCGCCGGCTGGGATGCCAGGAGCGTCGATCTGTGGGAAGTCAACGAGGCCTTCGCCGCGGTGACGATGGCCGCGATGGCCGAGTTCAAGCTGCCGCACGAGATCGTCAACGTCCACGGCGGCGCGGTCGCGCTCGGTCACCCGATCGGCGCCTCGGGCGCGCGCATCGTCGTCACGCTGCTCGGCGCGATGAGAAAGCGCAGTCTCAAGCGTGGCGTCGCGGCGCTGTGCATCGGCGGCGGCGAGGCCACCGCGATGGCGCTCGAGCTGCTCTGAACCGACGCCGATGTTCGGCACGCACGACCTGGCGCTGTTCGCCGTCACGGTGCTGGTGGTCAACGCCACTCCCGGCGTCGACCTGATGTTCACGCTCGTCTCGACGCTGCAGGGCGGCGTGCGTGCCGGCCTGGCCGCCGCTGCGGGCACTGCCGCCGGTTGCATGGTCCACACGCTGGCGGCGGCGTTCGGCCTCGCCGCGCTGCTGCAGGCCTCCGGCGCAGCGTTCGGCGTCGTCAAATGGGCCGGTGCCGCCTACCTGGCGTGGTTGGCGGTCGGCATGCTGCGACGGGGTCTGCGTCGCGGCGACGCGCCCCCGGCAGTCGCCGCGCCCGCCGCGGCCGGCCCCCGGGGCGCCGCGCCGATGCGCAGCAGCTGGGCGCGGTTCCGCCAGGGCTTCCTGACCAACGTGCTGAACCCCAAGGTCGCGCTGTTCTTCCTCGCGCTGCTGCCGCAGTTCATCGACGGCGGCGCGGCGAGCAAGGCGCTGGCGTTCCTGTTTCTCGGCGGCTGGTTCGTCGTGCAGGGGTTCGCCTTCCTCGCCGCGTTCGCGCTGCTGGTTGCGCCGCTGCGCCGCTGGCAGGCCGGGCCGGCCCTGACGCGCGGCCTGCACGTTGCCGGCGGCGGCCTGTTCATGCTGCTGGCGGCTCGCCTCGCGCTCGCGTCGCGGCCCTGAACCCGCCGTTTCCCCCGCTGCCGGAGCCGCCTCGACCATGCTATTGAGTGAAGACCACATCGCCGTCCAGGACGCCGTGCGCGCCTATGTGCAGGACCGCATCGCGCCAAAGGCCGCCGAATGGGACAAGACGCATCACTTCCCGCAGGCCGAGTTGCGCGGTCTGGCCGCGCTGGGCTGCTACGGGGTGGCGGTGCCTGCCGAGTACGACGGTGCCGGCCTCGACTACCTGGCGCTGGCGCTGATCCTCGAAGAGATCGCCGCCGGCGACGGCGCCACCAGCACCGTGGTCAGCGTCAACAACTGCCCGGTCTGCTCGATCCTGATGGCCTGGGGCAACGAAGACCAGAAGCAGCGCTTTCTCAAGCCGCTGGCGCGCGGCGAGATGCTGGGCGCGTTCTGCCTCACCGAGCCGCACGTGGGCTCCGAAGCCGGCGGGCTGAAGACCACGGCGCGGCTGGTCAAGGACAGCGACGGCGACCATTACGTGCTCGACGGCGTCAAGCAGTTCATCACCAGCGGCAAGCACGGCGACGTGGCGATCGTGATGGCGGTGACCGACAAGGCCGCCGGCAAACGCGGCATCAGCGCTTTCATCGTGCCGACCGCCAGCGCCGGCTACACCGTGGCGCGAATCGAAGACAAGACCGGCCAGCACGCCAGCGATACCGCGCAGATCCTGTTCGAGAACTGCCGCGTGCCGGCCGCCAACCTGATCGGCGACGAGGGTCAGGGCCTGAAGATCGCGCTGTCGGGGCTCGAGGGCGGCCGCATCGGCATCGCCAGTCAGAGCGTCGGCATGGCCCGCGCCGCGTTCGAAGCCGCGTTGGCTTACAGCAAGCAGCGCATCACGTTCGGCCAGCCGATCTTCGAACACCAGGCGCTGCAATTCCGGCTGGCCGACATGGCCACGCAGATCGAGGCCGCGCGCCAGTTGATCCACCATGCCGCCAGCCTGAAGGACGCCGGCCGGCCCTGCCTGAAGGAGGCCGCGATGGCCAAGCTTTTCGCCAGCGAGATGGCCGAGCAGGTGTGCAGCGCCGCGATCCAGATTCACGGCGGCTACGGCTACGTCAGCGACTTCCCGGTCGAACGCATCTGGCGCGACGTGCGCGTGTGCCAGATCTACGAAGGCACCAGCGACGTGCAGCGAATCCTGATCGGCCGCGCGCTGGCGTAGCCGGCGAGCCGGCCGCAGACGCCGCTAACCGTAGTTGCGGACCCACTCGACGCCCTGCGCGTAGGCCGCGTCGATGGCCACTTCTTCGCTGAGGTACTCGCCGCGCGGCACCGCGATGACGCGCGGCCGGCGCGGCCAGACCTGCTTGGACAGCACCAGCGTCGGCGCGAACTTGCCGCCATCGACGGGCTTGGCGCTGCAGATCAGTTCGTAGGTCTGGTGCCGGACTATCCTGGTTGCATCCATCGGGGTGCCTGCGTGGAAAGGCGCAGTATGCGCCCGGCGCGCCTCCTGCGACGGCCAAAGCTCCAGCGGGCCGATGCATGCGCCACGCTGCTCTTGCCTCGAAGCGCTGACTGTCTTCAGCCGAGATTGGGCACGTACATGTAGCCGGCGTTGCGCACCGTGCGGATGATGCGCGGCTCGCCCACCGGATCGGGCTCGACCTTGCGCCGCAGGCGGCCGATTCGGATGTCGATCGAGCGGTCGAACGGTTCCCACTCGCGGTTGCGCGTGTGCATCAGGAGCTGGTCGCGCGAGAGCACGCGGTTCGGGTTGGCCATGAAGACGCGGATCAGGTCGTACTCCATGGCCGTCATCGACAGCTCGGCGCCATCGGCCATGCGATCGAACAGGCGGCGCGCATCGAGATCGATCTCGCAGCGCCCGAAGTGCTGGCGGCCCGCGGGTCGGGTCTCGACCTGACCGCCGCCGGCGGCCGTCGGCCGAGCCTGCATGCGCCGCAACACGCTCTTGACGCGCGCCAGCAGCTCACGCGGGTCGAACGGCTTGCCGATGTAGTCGTCGGCGCCGATCTCCAGGCCGACGATGCGGTCGACCACGTCGCTCGAGCCGGTCACCATCACGATGCCGACGTCGTAATGCTCGCGCAGGTAGCGCGCCAGCACCAGACCATCCTCGCCCGGCAGGCGCAGGTCAAGCAACACCAGGTCGGGCAGATCGCGCTCCAGCTCGGCGCGCATCGCCGCCCCGTCGCCGGCGGCGCGCACCGCGTAGCCGTGGCTGGCGAGGTACTCGAGCAGCATGGCGCGCACGGCGGGGTCGTCGTCGACGATCAACAGGTTGGCGGCCGCGCGCGTCATGACCCAAATTCTGCGACGCGAACCACGTCGATGGAAGCCCCGAATACGAGCCGGCTACAAATCGGCTCGGTGCGGCGGCACGTGACGCTGCCGATACACAGCAACGACAAATGCGCGCGCGGCTGCCGCCGGGGCGTTACCACCGGCGCCGAAAGTCCTGCCCATGCCCTGCGGCGTGGTGCGGCAGGGTCCAACCCCCGAAAGGACTTTCGATCCATGAACACCCTGAGCGCCCCCCATCGCAGTTATGCCAAGGTCATCGAAGTCTCCAAGCGCGTGCGCTGGGAGATCGACCGCGACGTGATCCGTCAGCGCCAGTTCGACTACACACGCACCTTCCTGCCGGATGGCCTGTCGCTGGCGGGTGAGCTGGCCTTCCTCAACGCGGCCGATCAGCGCCTGCTGAGCCAGGTGCAGGGCCGCACCTACGCCTACATCTTCGGCCTGGTCGAGCGCTTCATCGCGGCCAAGGTCATGGACTTGAGCCGAGAGCACCAGTTTGGCGACCAGGTCGCGCTGGAGGCGCTGGTGCGCATGACGGACGAAGAGATCAAGCACCAGGAGCTGTTCCGTCGCCTGGAATCGATGATCGGCCGCGGACATGCCTGCGGGCTATGTGCAGACCGCAGATGCCAATGCGGTCGCCCAGGCCGTGCTCGGCGACCGACGTGGGCGGTGTTGGCACTGACGCTGGACATCGAACTGTTCACGCAGGCGCACTACCGCGCCAGCATCCTGCCCGAGGCCGACATCTGCGCCGCTGTGGAAGGACGTGTTCCTGTTCCACTGGAAGGAGGAGGCGCAGCACGCGATCCTGGACGAGATCGAGTTCGTGAAGCGAGGACGCCAGGCTGACCTCGGCCGAGCGCGACGCAACGCGGTCGACGACACTGATCGGGCTGGTGGGCGCCGTCGACGGCATCCTGCAGGCGCAGGCCCAGGCCGACGCGCAGCTACTTCAGCACCATCGTCGGGCGCACGTTCAGCCAGACCGCAGCTGGAACAGATCCACGGCCACGGTCCTGAAGGCCTACCGCTGGCAGTACATCGTCTCCGGCGTGATGGAGCCGCGCTTCCAGCACGCTGCTGTTCTCGCTCGTCGACGAGGCCCAGGCCGCCCGCATCCAGGCGGCACTGGCACCGCTGACCTACGCGGTGCCCTCGCCAGCCCGCGATGCCGCTGCCGATGGCGGCTTGAGTGCCGCGGCGGCCGCTGAGCCGGCCGCCCTCCAACCACCCGTCTCTGCGTCGAGGACTCCATGCGTACATTCATCCAGGCCCTGGCCGCCGGCGTGCGGCGCTCGATCACTGCCCAGCTGCAGCGGCTCGACGTTGCCATGTCGCGCCTTCGCACGGCATCGGCGGGTGCGCAGCGCCGTCGGCACCAAGCCAGCACCTTTCGTCGGCTGGCCGAACTCGACGACGCCATGCTGCGCGACTTGGGCATGACGCGTGCAGAGATCGGCTCAGTCGCCGCAGAAGCACATGCAGCGGCCGTGCACACCCGCATGCGCACCGTCGGCAGCACCGCGACGGCAGGCTGGTCATGAACGCCCGCGCCTGGGGCATGTCCTTGGCGGCCGCGACACTGATGGCGCTGGTCAGCGGTGGCCGGTCGAGCTTCGGACTCTTTGTCTCGCCGCTGAACAGCGCAACCGGCCTCGGCCTGGCAGCGCTGAGCCTGGCGCTCGCGCTGGGCCAGCTGGCGATCGGCCTCGCACAACCTGTGTTGGGCGCGCTGGCCGATCGCGCGGGTGCTGCACGCGTGATCGTTTTCGGTGCGTCGGCGCTGGCACTGACGACCGCCGTGACGGCCTGGTCGCCGCTGCCGGCCGTGGTCTTCCTGTCGCTCATCGCCAGTGCCGTGGCCGGCAGCGCGGTGGCCAGCAACGGCCTGCTGATCGGCGAGCTCGCACGCGCGGTGCCGCCGGCGCGTGTCGGCTTCGCGGTCGGCCTGTTCGGCGCCGGGGCCTCGTTCGGGCCCCTGCTGCTCGGCCCGGCCACCGAGTGGGTGATCGCGCAACACGGCTGGGTTCGCGCCCTGCTGGCCACCGCGGCACTGAGCGCGCTTGCCTGGCCGCTGTCGGTGGCGTTCCGCCGACCCGCCGGCATGCCGGCTCCGCGGTCCGCGCAACCAGTGCGCGACGTGCTCGGCGAATGGCGCTTCTGGCGTGTCGCGCTGAGCTTCGGTGTCTGTGGCTTTCACATCGCGTTCCTGACGGTGCACATGCCGGGCGTGATCGAGCGCTGCGGGTTGCCGGCATCGCTCGCCGGAGCCTGGATCGGCATCGCCGGTGCCGCCAATGTCGTCGGTAGCCTCGCGGTCGGCCTGGCGATGCGTCGCCACGACGCCGGCGTCGTGCTGGCCAGCATTTACCTGCTGCGCGCGATCGGCATCGCCGCGCTGCTGCTGCTGCCGCCGACGCCGGCGGTGCTGATCGGCTTTGCCGTCGCGATGGGCTCCACCCACATGGGCACACTGCCGCCGACCTCGAAGCTGGTCGCCGGCCAGCACGGGCTGGCGCGTCTGGGCACGCTGATGGGCGTGGTCATGCTGATGCATCAGATCGGCAGCTTCGCCGGCATCTGGTTGGGTGGCTGGGCGGCCCAGGCCACCGGCAGCGACCACTGCTGTGGCGCGTGGACATCGCACTCGCACTGTGCGCGGCGGCACTGGTCTGGCCGCGCCGCGTGCAACGCCCCGCGACCGCGGCCATCACCGCCATCCGGCCGATCCTCGGCAGCGGTGCCTGACCATGTGGCACCTGCGCACCGCCCAGGCGAAGGACATCGATGCGCTGCAGCGCTTCGTCGGCAACTTGTCGCTCGCCACCCGCGTGCAGCGATTCTTCGTGCCGCTGCGGGAACTGCCCGGCGAGCTGGTGCGCGCGCTGCGACAGGCCGACCCGGCTCACCGTTTCTTCATCGCCGAGGCCGAAGGCGAGCCGATCGGTCTGGGTCAGTTGGCCATGAATGGCGAGCAGGGCGAAGTCGCGCTGGTCGTTGCCGATGCCTGGCAGAGCCGCGGCGTGGGCGCCGGGCTGCTGGCACGCCTGCTGGACGAGGCCGCTCGCCGTGGACTGCGGGAGGTCCTGCTGGAAACGCTGGCCGGCAATCGCGGCATGCGCGCGCTTGCGCGCCGCGGCGGCTTCGAGCTGCAGCGCCACCCGGGTGACCCCGACCTGCTGCTCGGCCGCCGCCAGCTCGCCGCCTGAAGCGCAACGTCAAGGCCGAAGCAGGTTGGCAACAGCCGCGTCGATCTGATCGCGGGTCGCCTCGCGCAGCAGGCCGAGCAATACCGCACAGCCGCCCACGCCAGACATGCTCAACACCACGACGGGAAGCCAGGACACGAAGGTGTCGAGTGCCGTGTTCATCGCGGTCGCCCTCAGCACCAGACCAGGGACAGGCCCGGGCGCACCGCGCCGCGGCGGACCCAGCGCCAGATGCTCGGACGCAGCCATCGGTACCAGGGTTCGAGCGGCAGCTTCGGCGGGATGCGGATCGTGCCGCGCAGTGGTGTGATGCTCATCGTCGATCTCCTCGTGGTCGGTGCCGCGCGGGCAAGCGCCGCGCATTGGGATCGACTGTGAGCGGCCGGGGTATCGGCGCGTTGTCGACGAGGTATGCCTCAGTGCCCGGTGTGTATCGCAGACGTACCGGCCAGCAAACGCCGCAGCACGCTGCGCAACCGCTCAGCGTCGATCGGCTTGGGCAGGGCAGCGGCGATGCCGCCACGCGCCAGCGCGTCAGGATCGAAGGCCGTCGCGTTGCCGCTGACCAGCACGATCGGCAGGTCAGGGCGCCGGGAGTGTGCACGCTCGGCCAGTTGCAATCCGGTGAGCTGCGGCATGGTCTGGTCGGTGATCAGCAGGTCGAGCCGTGCTCGACAGGTCGTCGAGCCAGGCCGCAGCGGCCGGCGCATCGCGCTGCAGCACGCACCTCCAGCCCCCAGCCGGCCAGGCAGTTCGGCCATGAAGTCGCCGACCATGGCACGTCGTCCTCGACCAGCAGCACCCGTCCAGCTCAGCGCGGCGGTGGCGGGTGCCGCGGCCAGCGGGGCGCTGCTGCCGGCCGCGGCCGCGTGCGCTCGGCGGCAGCCAGCATGCCGGAACGCCGGCGCCGCCGCCGGGCTGCGTGTCGACAGCTTCACGTGGCCGCCGTGCTCGTGCACGATGCCGTGCACCATCGCCAGCCCCATGCCCGAGCCGCTGGCCGACTTCCTTGGTCGAGAAGAAGGGCTCGAAGATGCGGTCGACCACCTCGCGCGCGATGCCCGGCCCGTTGTCGGCGCACGCTCAGCTCCACCCAGCTGCCCGGTCGACCGATGCGGCGCGGCAGGACGCGCAAGCCAGGTCGGCCCGACGTCGGCTGGCCGCAGCCGCACGCGGATCCAGCCCGTGACCGCCGATCGCGTCGCGCGCGTTGATGCACAGGTTGAACAGCACCTGCTCGAGCTGCACCGGGTCGGCCTCGACGCACGGCAGTCCGTGGCGTCCAGGCCGTCGCTCGACGGCGGCAGATCGAACGTCCACCGCGACCGACGCCGGCAGCGTGGCGCGCAGCAGCTGCAGGGTCTGCTGCACCAGCGGCGCCAGCGCGCAGCACGCGGCGCTCGCCGCGCTGGCGGCGCGCGAAGGCCAGCATCTGCGCGATCAGCTCGCGCGCGCGCTGCGCCGCCAGCTGCGCCTGCCCGAGCTGGCGCACCAGCGTCGCATCGGCCAGCTCTCGGCGCGCTCCTGCGCCAGCACGAGGTAGCCGATGACGCTGGTCAGGATGTTGTTGAAGTCGTGCGCGATGCCGCCGGTGAGCTGGCCGATCGCCTCCATCTTCTGCGCCTGGCGCAGCTGGCGCTCCAGCTCGGCTCGGCGCTGCTCGGCGGCCCGGCGCTCGGTGATGTCGCGCGCGATCGTCCAGCACGTGCGGCTCGCCGCGATACATCATCGGCACGCCGCGCACCTCGACCTGATGGCGGCGGCCGTCCTTGCGCGTGACGGTCGACCTCGAAGCTGCAGCTCCTCGCCGGCGAGCGCGCGTTCGCTGGTCGCGCGCGATGGCGTGGCAACAACGCCGCGTCGGCCTGGGTCAGCCCGTGGTCCGCCGCCGACCACCTCGTCGCGCGTGAAGCCGCTCATCGTCGTATAGGCGGGGTTGACGTCGACGACGCGGAAGTCGGCGTTCGCGCAGCACCAGCGCGTCGGCCGAGGCATTGAAGATCGCGCGGTACTGCTCCTCGCTGGCGCGCAGCGCGCGCTCGGCGCGCTTGCGCTCGGTGATGTCGCGGCCCATGTACAGCACGTGCGGCTCGCCGCGGTGCTGGATCGGCACGCCGCGCAGCTCCAGGTCATAGCGTTGGCCGTCGCGCCGCACCAACTGCGTGTCGAGCGCGATCGGCTCGCCGGCCAGTGCTCGCTCGTGCAGGGTACGGATCGTCGCCGTCACCTCGGGCGGGTTCGCCAGCACGCGATCGATGCCGAGCACCTCGTCGCGCGAATAGCCGCTCATCGACTCGTAGGTCGCATTGACGTCGACGATGCTGAAGTCGGCGTCGCGCAGCACCAGCGCGTCGGCCGAGGCGTTGAAGATCGCGCGGTACTGCGCCTCGCTGTCGCGCAGCGCCTGATCGGCGCGGCGACGCTCGGTGATGTCGCGCAGGTGGCCGACGAAGATGTTGCCCTCGGGCACAGTGGCGACGCTGATGGCCATCTCGACCGGCACTTCGCGGCCGTCGGCATGCAGCGCGGTGGTCTCGACCAGGCGACCGATCATCGGTCCGCGGCCGCTGTCTTGAAAGTGCTTGAGACCCCTGGCGTGCGCGTCGCGATGGCGCTCAGGCAGCAGCACGTCGCCGAGGACACGGCCCAGCACGTCTTGCCGCTGGTGACCGAAGACGCGCTCGGCAGCGGCGTTGAACTCGACGATGCGCCCCTCGCCGTCCACGCTGATCACCGCGTCGAACGCGGCCTCGACGGTGGCGCGAAGCCGGGCGGCGCCGCGGACGAGTTCGCGCTCGTGCTCGAGCTGCTCGCTGACGTCGCGCCCGACGCCGAGCGCATAGCCTGCATCGCCGAGTCGCACCGGCAAGTACCGCAACTCGATGTCGAACAGGCTGCCGTCCGCGCGCGAGACGCGTTCGACGGCCTGACCCTCGCGCCCTTGCAGCGCGCCCTGGATCATCGGCAACAGGCGCCGCATGTCGTCCAGGTCGGGACGTTCGGTCCAGTGGCGGCCGACCACCTGCTCGCGCGCCAGTCCCGTCATGCGCACGAAGGCATCGTTGACGTCGACGACGCGCAGCTGCTCGCTCCAGAGCACCATCGAGTCGACGCTGCCGTCGAAGATGGCGCGGTACTTCTGCTCCTGCGCCTGCAGCGCGGCCAACGCGGTCTTGCGCTCGGTGATGTCCCGCGCGAAAGCCAGCACGTGCGGCCGGCCGTCGATCTTCGCCGGCTTCAGCCGCACTTCGTCCCAGTGCAGGTGGCCGTCCTTGCCGCGGCTTCGCCACTCGAAGGGCGGGCAGCGGTCCAGCTTGGCGAGCTGGATCCAGCGCAGCGCATCGTCCACGGTGTAGGGCGGCATGCCGGCGCAGATCTCGGCGACCGACAGGTTGGCGAACTCCTCGCGCGTCCAACCGAAGGTCTCGCAGGCGCGACGGTTGACGTCGAGGATGCGACCGGTCTCCCAGTCATGGATGAAGATCGCGTCTTCGGCCGCCTCGAAGATTGCGCGGTAGCTGGCCTCGGACCGCTCCAGGGCCTCTTTCGCCGCCATGCGCTCGATCTCGGCGCCAGCACGCACGGCGACGATCTTCAGCATGGCCTCGGCACGCTCGAGCTGCCCCAGCGGGCGGCGCGAAGTCACCGCCAGGATGCCCAGCGGCTGCCCTCCCGGCGCCATCAGCGGATAGCCGGCGTAGCTCTCGACGCCCTGGGCTCGCGCATCGTCGTCGAGCGGGAACTGCTGCTGCAGACCCTGCGGGTAGGCGCGAAAGCGTTGCCCGAGCACGGTCTGGCAGGGCGTGCCGGCAAGGGGGTAGCGGATGTCGTGCGTGACCTGCCCGTCCTGGTAGCGCGCCAGCATGCGCAGCGACGCCGGTTCGGCCGGCTCATGGCGCGCGACGAAGGCCTCTTCGACATGCAGGGTCGACGCCAGCAGGCGAACGAGCTCGTCGAACACCGTGCCGTCGGCAGCGCCGGACACGGCGAGTGCGGCGGCGCGAAGCAGTTCATCGGTGCGGCTTCGTTCGATCTCCGCTGCCAGTCGGCCGGCAGCGATCTTCAACGTCGCTTCGGTGTGTTCGGCATCGCCGCCGGCGATGGGCTGGCGGTCCATCGCCACCAGCAGACCGACCGCCTTGCCGGTGCTGTCGACGAGAGGGTATGCGGCGTAGGCGTCCATGGCCATCGCGGCGAACACCGTGTCGGGGTGCGACTCGGCGGCCACGCCAGCGGCCACGTAGCGGAACGCCAGGGTGCTGACATGCGCGCAGGGCGAACCCTCGACGAGATAGGAAAAGGGCTGCAGCGGGCGGCCATCCCGTTGTGCGGCCAGCGTGCGCATCGACGTGAGGGTGTCGTCCTCGAATGCCGCGACGAAGACCACCGGCGCCTCCAGCGCCTGCGCCAACTCGCGCACGAGGTCGGCATGCAGCGTCGGCCCACCGGGGCGCGCCACGGCCAGCGCCACTCGGCGCAGCGACCTCAACCGCTGCTGCAGTGACGGCATGCGATCGGAGGCGGATGCCATGCGGCAAGTCTAGGCCGGCCCGCCGTGGACCGGCGCGGTATTGCCTCGCCGATACCCCGCGAATACACGTCCGATACCAGGTCGAGACAGAGCGGCGTTGCGCTGGCACGGCAGCAATACATGCAGCAGCCAAGCTGTGGGCAACTCGAACCCGACCGACCCGTGAACGCCATGCCCCTCACCCTGACTCCTGTCCGCCGGACCACCGCGCGCCGCACCGTGATCGCCTTGCACTGCAGCGGGGCCGGCGGTCGCGTCTTCGACAGCTACCGCACGCTGATGAGCGCCGACACCGAATTGATCGCACCCGACCTGCTGGGCAGTGGCGCCGAGGCCACGTGGCCGCTCGGCGCGCCGGTGACCGTCGACACCGAGGCCGAGCGCCTGGCGCCGCTGCTGGCGCGTGGGCGGGACGGCGTGCACCTGATCGGACACTCCTACGGCGGCGCGCTGGCGCTCCAGCTGGCGTTGCGCTGGCCACAGCGTGTCCACAGCCTGACGCTGTACGAACCGGTGCGCTTCCGGCTGCTGGGAACGCAATCGGCGGCCTGGCACGAAATCGTCGACGTCGGCCGCCGCATCGGCGCGCTGACCCTGTCGCATCGTTTCGATGCCGCGGCGCAGCGGTTCGTCGACTACTGGTCCGGCCCCGGCTCCTGGGCCGCCCTGCCGGCAGCACGTCGGGCCGCCGTCGCGGACCGCATGCCGAAGGTGCGTGCCGAGTTCGAGGCTCTGTTCGACGACACCGTGCCGCCGGCGGCCTATGCCGCCCTGAAGATGCCGATTGCGGTGCTGGCCGGCGACCGCTCGCCGCAACCAGCACGGCAGGTGGCCGAGCAACTGGCGCAACTCGGCCGGCATGCACGTCTGATACGACTGCCCGGCCGTGGCCACATGGGCGCACTGGAAGATCCCGCCGCCGTGCTGGCATGGCTGCCGCGAAGCCGGTCGACACTGGCAGCGGCCGCTTGACCGTCAACACCAGGCCCACCGGAGCAACCGATCGTGGATCCGAGGATCAAGCGCCTGTACTGGCAGATCACCGCGCTGCTGCTCGCTGCGCACTTCGCCGGATGGGCGGCGGCCATGCCGCTGTCGCTGGCGCTCACCGCGCTGCAGACCTTGCACTTCCTGGCCCGGCCCGGCTGGACAGGCTGTTCGGTACGTTCTACAACCCGCGCGGGCGGCCCCCGCAACCAGCGTCTGGCATCGCAGTTCGATAACTGTGCTCGACAGGCGCCTGATGTGCGACGTCTCGCCGCGCCGCTGAAAGCGCTCCGACCCTCTGCCCAGGAGAACCGCAATGAACCTGATCGACTCCACCGGCCACCGCGTGTCCGGCGCCAACCCGCAAGGCCTGGCACTCTACGAGCAGGCCGCCCGCGAGTTGCTGTGCATGGTCGACGACCCGGTCGCCAGCGTCGACCGCGCGCTGGCCGAGTGCCCGGAGATGGCCATGGCCCATGTGCTGAAGGCCTGGCTGCACCTGCTGGGCACCGAGCCCGCCGGCGTGGCCGTGGCGCGGGCCTGCTGCGACGCGGCCGAGGCGCTCGACGCCGATGAGCGCGAGCGCGCCCACCTCGCCGCCGCGCGCGCGCTCGTTCAGGGCCGCTGGCGCGAGGCCGGGCTTCGGCTCGAGGACCTGAGCCTGCGCCACCCGCGCGACACGCTGGCACTGCAGGTCGGCCACCAGATCGATTTCTTCCGCGGCGATTCGCGCCTGCTGCGCGACCGCATCGCACGCGCCCTGCCGTCCTGGGATCGGCAGGTGCCGGGCTGGCACGCGGTGCTCGGCATGCACGCTTTCGGACTGGAGGAGACCGGCGACTATGCCGCCGCCGAGGCGCAGGGCCGGCGCAGCGTCGAACTCGAACCGCGCGACAGCTGGGGCTGGCACGCCGTCGCCCATGTGCACGAGATGCGCAACGCGCCGCACGACGGCATCGCGTGGCTGGAGCCGACGCGCGGCACCTGGGCGCCCGGCAGCTTCCTCGGCACCCACAACACCTGGCACCTGGCGCTGTTCCATCTCGAACTCGACCACCACGACGAAGTGCTTCGCCTCTACGACGAGGCCATCGGCGGCACCGGTTCGGCGGTCGTGCTGGACCTGGTCGACGCCAGCGCGATGCTGTGGCGGCTGCACCTGCGCGGCGTCGCGCTGGGTGACCGCTTCGCGGCGATCGCCGATCGCTGGGCCAGCGTCGACGGTGCCGGCCAGTACGCGTTCAACGACCTGCACGCGATGATCGCCTTCGTCGGCGCCGACCGTGCGCCGCTGCAGCAACGGGTGCTCGACGCGCAGCAGGCCACGATGCAGACCGACACCGACAATGCCGCGTTCACGCGCGACGTCGGCCATGCCGCGACAGCTGGCGGTGCGGGCCTTCGGCCAGGGCGACTACGCGAGAGCGGCGGCCTTGCTGCGCAGCGTGCGCAGTGGCGCGCACCGCTTCGGCGGCAGCCACGCACAGCGCGACCTGATCGACTTGACACTGCTGGAAGCCGCAGCCCGCTCAGGCGACCGGCCGCTGGCCGCCGCACTGGCTGCGGAGCGGCTGGCGCTCAAGCCACAAAGCCCGCTGGCGCAACGGCAGGCCCTGCGCTGCCGCGTCGCGCACTGAGACTGCGAAATCAACGCACGAACCGCCGCCGCCGCAGCCGAACCGCCTCGGCCAACGCGTGCAGCACCGGCACCGTCTGCACGAAGCCGATGCACGCATCGGTGATCGATACGCCAGGCCTCAGCGGCACGCCGGGGAGCGGTTCCTGGCGCCCTTCCTCGAGGTGGCTTTCGATCATCACGCCGATGATGCGCCGCTCGCCCGCCGCGATCTGACCGGCCACGTCGTGCGCCACGGCAATCTGCCGCAGGTACTGCTTGCCGCTGTTGCCGTGCGACACGTCGATCATCACCTGCTCGCGCAGGCCGGCGGCGCGCAGCGTGTCGCAGCTCGCCGCGACATGCGCGGCGTCGTAGTTGGGCGTCTTGCCGCCGCGCAGGATGAGATGGCAGTCATCGTTGCCGCGGGTCTCGAAGATGGCGGCCATGCCCATCTTCGTCATGCCCATGAACGCGTGGGCCGCCCGGGCGGCGAGGATCGCATCGGCCGCGACCTTGATGCTGCCGTCGGTGCCGTTCTTGAAGCCGACCGGGCAGCTCAGTCCCGAGGCCAGCTGGCGGTGGCTTTGGCTCTCGGTCGTGCGCGCACCGATGGCGCCCCAGGCGATCAGGTCGGCGATGAACTGCGGGCTCAGCAGATCGAGGAACTCGGTGCCCGTGGGCAGGCCCAGCGCCGTCAGCTCGAGCAACAGGCGGCGAGCGCGCTCCAGCCCCTCGTTGATCGCGAAGCTGCCGTCGATGTGCGGGTCGTTGATGTAGCCCTTCCAGCCCACCGTGGTGCGTGGCTTCTCGAAGTAGGCGCGCATCACGATCAGCAGATCCTGCCGCAGTTCATCGGCCACCCCCTTGAGGCGGTGGCCGTACTCGAGCGCCTGGTCGTGGTCGTGGATCGAGCAGGGCCCGACGACGACGACGAGGCGGTCATCGCGCCCGTGCAACACATCGGCGATGGCCGCTCGGCTGGTCTCGACCAGGGGCAGCGTGTCGTCGCGCACCGGCACGCGCTCCTGCAGCAATGCCGGCGTCATCAGCGGCCGAACGGCCCCGATGCGCACGTCGTCGATGCGGGTCGTGTCGAGCGTGCTGTCGCGGGCGCCGATCTCGCGATCGTGGCGCGGGTCGTCGAGGGGATTCATCGGTGGCAGCGTGTGCAGCAGCTGACTGGCGCCGCTCAGCGCAGCAACGTCACCAGCAGCGTGATCACGCCGAGGCTCAGGTTCACCGCGACCCACTTGCGGATCTGCGCCAGCGCCGCGGCACCGGCGGACCCGTCGGAGGCGGCCACCGCGCGCGCGAGCCGCTTGTACAGCGCAAACCGGATGTGCATGAAGATCGCCACCATCACCACGCCCAGCACCGCCATCACCGTCCAGGCCAGCGGCATCTGGAAGCTACCGCCGGATTGCACCGCCTGCTTGGCGACGCGGCCGATCATCCACACGCCGCTGGCCAGTGCCAGCAGCGAAGCCACGAGCACGGCCCCGAAGAAGCGACCGAGCACGTCGTGCATCAGGCGCAGCCGCACCGCGGGTTCGAGTTGCGCCACGGCGGGACGCAGGAAGAAGTGCGCAAACACCATGCCGCCGATCCACACGATGATGCACAGCAGATGAATTGTCTTGAGGCTGGCGTAGATCATTGGGGGTTCCAGTTCGGTATCGGATCGGTGCGGACGCGCAGCACCTAGCGCGTCAGGAAGGCCAGCACCCGCTCGGCGAGCTTGCCGTACGGCGGCGTCAGGAACTTCAAGGTGGTGAAGCGCGCCTGGTAGAAGACCGGCCGCAGCTTCGAGAAGGTCACGAAGCCTTCGTGGCCGTGGTAATGGCCCATGCCCGAGTCGCCGATGCCACCGAAAGGCAGGTCATGCTGGCCGACGTGGAACAGCGCGTCGTTGACCGTCACGCCGCCCGAGATCACCCGCTCCAGCAGGCGCTGCACCCGGCGGCGATCGTGGCTGAACGGGTACAGCGCCAGCGGCCGGGGACCGGCGTTGATGCGGTCGATCACCTCGTCGAGCGACGTGTAGCTGCGCAGCGGCAGGATCGGCCCGAAGATCTCGCGCTGCATCAGCAGGCTGTCGTCCGGCGCATCGAGCACGATGTGCGGCGCGATCTTGCGGGTCGCACGGTCGAAGGGTGGGCCGGGCAGCAGCGGCAGCACCTGCGCGCCGCGCTCGCGCGCGTCGTCCAGCGCATGCAGCAGGCGGTCGAACGAGCGCTCGTCGATGATCGAGGTGTAGTCGGGCGAATCGAGCCGCGGGTAGCGCGCCGGCACGATCTCGCGTGCGTGGCGCACGAAGGCGTCGATGTGCTGCGGCGGCAGCCACGCATGGTCCACCGTCGTGCAGATCTGGCCGGCATTGAGGTACTTGACGAACAGGATGCGCTCGGCCGCGGTGCGCAGCGGGAAGTCGTCGCAGACGACGGCGGGCGCCTTGCCACCGAGCTCCAGCGTCACCGGGCACAGGTTCTGCGCCGCGGCCGCCATCACCGCGCGTCCGGTCTGGCCCGAGCCGGTGAACAGCAGGTGGTCGAACGGCAGCTTGGAGAAGGCGATGCCGACCCCGCCGGTCTCGTCGAAGATCTGCAGCTTCTCGGGCGGAAAGTAGGCCGGCAGCTTCTCGATGAACAGCCGCGCCAGGTGGCGCGAGTTCTCGCTCATCTTGACCATCGCCCGGTTGCCGGCGGCGAAGATGTAGGTCAGCGGCACCAGGCTCAGGTTGACCGGGAAGTTCCACGGCACGATCACGCCGACCACGCCGACCGGCTGCGGGATCACGCGGTTGGTGGCGCCGAAGAAGTTGCGCCAGTCGACCGCGCGGCGTTGCGGCTTCATCCAGCCGCGCAGGTGCTTCAAGGCGTGATCGATGCCGTCGATGGCCGGGAAGATCTCGGCCAGCAGCGTTTCGTGCCGCGAGCGGTGGCCGTAGTCGGCGCTGACGGCATCGCACAGCGCCTGCTTGTGGTCGCGGATGAAGCGCTGCAGCGTGCGCAGGTCGTCGCGCCGCCGGGCCAGGCTCGGCACCGGATCGGCAAGGTAGGCGGCCCGCTGCAATGCGAGCGCGGACTCGAGTGCGCTGCGCGCGGGAGATTTGGCACGGGTCATGGTTTTGGACTCAGGTTCTGCAGATCGGGGGGCAGGCGCGCCAACCGCTCGGGCAGCAACGCCCACACTGCGCGCTTGTCGTCGTCATCGAGCACCGACCACAGCGCGATCTCGTCGAGCGTGCGGCCGCAGCCGGCACAAAGGCCGCTCGGTTCGTCCATGCGGCAGACGTTCTTGCATGGGCTGGGCACCATCGCTGTCGTTCAACCCTGCTGCACCACGTCGGCCACCGGCGCACCGGTGAGGGCCTCGAGTTCGGCCGGTGAGAGCTTGAAGACGCCGTTCGGGTGGCCGGCTGCAGCCCAGATCTCGGCAAAGCGGAAAAGTTCGCGGTCGATCAGCGTCAGCGGCGGCTCGACATGCGCCAGCGGCGCGACGCCGCCGATCGAGAAGCCGGTCTTGGCCTTGACGAACTCGGCGTCGGCACGCCCAAGGGCGCCGGTGATCGAAGCGACCTTCTTCTCGTCGACACGCCGGTCGCCCGAGGTCACCACCAGCACCGCGCGCGCGTCGGCCTTGCGCCGGAAGATCACGCTCTTGGCGATCTGGCCGACGGCAACGCCGAGCGCGTCGGCGGCCTCCTGCGAGGTTCGTGCCGAGACTTCGAGCCACAGCGGCGCATGGGCGTGGCCCCGCTCGGCCAGCGCCAGCGCCACGCGCCGAAAGCCTTCCGGCTTGTCGTCGAGCGTCATGCAGGCGCCCTGTCGCGCTTGCCAAGCAGCGCCTTGCCGGCACGCGAGATCGGCGCACGGCCGAGCGCACCGGAGATGAACGCGCCGGCATCGACCAGCGCGTCGATGTCGATGCCGGTGGCGATGCCCAGGCCGTTCAGCATGAAGACCACGTCCTCGGTGGCGACGTTGCCGGTCGCGCCCTTGGCGTAGGGGCAGCCGCCGAGGCCGGCGACGCTGGCATCGAAGGTGTGCACGCCGAGTTCGAGGCAGGCGTAGATGTTGGCCAATGCCTGGCCATAGGTGTCGTGGAAATGGCCGCTGACTTGGGCCAGCGGATAGTGCTTCAGCGCCCGTTCCAGCGCCGCCTGCGCACGCCGCGGCGTGCCCACGCCGATGGTGTCGGCGATGCCGACATGCTGCACGCCGATGTCCTTCATCAGCCGCACCACGCGCTCGACCTCGTCCAGCGGCAACCTCGCCCTGGTAGGGGCAGCCGAGCGCGCACGAGATCGCGCCGCGCACTTTCAGCCCGGCCGCGCGTGCGGCCGCGGCCACCGGGCGGAAGCGCTCGATGCTCTCGGCGATGCCGCAGTTGATGTTGCGCTGGCTGAATGCCTCGCTCGCGGCACCGAACACCACGACTTCGTCGGGCCGCGTCGGCAGCGCGGCCTCGAGCCCCTTCAGGTTGGGCACCAGCACCGAGTAGCGCACGCCGGGGCGGCGCTCGATGGCGGCCATCACCGCGGCGTTGTCGGCCATCTGCGGCACCCATTTCGGCGACACGAAGCTGGTGACCTCGATCTCCTTCAGGCCCGCGGCCTGCAGGCGGTGCACCAATTCGACCTTGTGCCCGGTGGCGACCGGCTGCGATTCGTTCTGCAGGCCATCGCGCGGCCCGACATCGACCAGCGTGACATGGGCAGGCAGCGTCATCGTCGAGCGTCCTCGTTGCATCGGGCCATCACTCTGCCACGGCCGCCAGCCGCAGCAGCTCGCCCCCCTCGGCCACCTGGTCGCCCACCGCGTAGAGCAGCTCGGCGACGGTACCGTCGCGCGGCGCGGCGATGGTGTGCTCCATCTTCATCGCCTCCATCACCGCCAGCGGCTGGCCGGCCTTGACGCTGTCGCCGGCCTGGGCCAGGAAGGCGACCACCTTGCCGGGCATCGGCGCGGTCAGGCGGCCGCTTTCGAAGGTGCCTTCGCCGGCGTGAGCGATCGGGTCGATCTCCTGCAGCGCCAGGCTGCCATGCGGCGCAAACACGGTGATGCGTTCGCCCTCGGCGTAGACCGCCAGCGTCCAGCGTTGGTCGCCGAGCGCGACGTCGTGGCGGTCGGCACCGAGCGGCCGACTGGCGAACGGCCAGCATTCGTCGCCGATCGCCAGCGTCAGCGCGCCGTCGTGGCCGCGGTGCAGCGTGGCGGTGTGCTGCGTGCCGCCGACGTCGAGCGCGAAGCGCCGCGTCGCGCCACCGAACAGGCGCCAGCCGTCGCGGCGCGACCAGGGGTCGTCGCCCTGCAGCGTCGCCTCGATGTCCAGTTCGCGGGCCACCACCCCGGCGGCGGCACAGGCCAGCGGCAGCGGCGCGTAGTCGAACAGGGCCGCGCGCTCGCGCTCGATCAGCGCGGTGTCGAGGTCCGCCGTCGCGAAGGCCGTGGTGCGCACGATGCGGCGCAGGAACGCGACGTTGGTCGCCAGGCCGACGATGTGCGTCGCCGCGAGCGCGGCGTCGAGCCGTGCCAGTGCCTGCGCGCGCGTCTCGCCCCAGACGATCAGCTTGGCGATCATCGAGTCGTAGTGCGGGCTGATCGCATCGCCTTCGTCGAAGCCGCGGTCGATGCGCGGCAGCCGACCATCGCCTGGGCTGCGCTCGAAACTCACGTGCTGCCGGCCAGCGCGCCACGTGCATCGTGCCGGTTGCCGGCAGGAAGTTGGCGTCCGGGCTCTCGGCGCACAGGCGGGCCTCGATGGCGTGGCCGCGGATCGCCAGCTGGTCCTGGGTCAGCGGCAGCGGCTGCCCGGCAGCCACGCGCAACTGCCACTCCACCAGGTCCTGGCCGGTGATCGCCTCGGTCACCGGGTGCTCGACCTGCAGCCGGGTATTCATCTCCATGAAATAGAACCGCAGGTCGCCGTCGCCCACCTCTTCGGCGATGAACTCGACCGTGCCGGCGCCGACGTAGCCGACGGCCTGTGCGGCAGCGACCGCAGCGGCACCCATCTCGGCGCGGCGCGCTTCGCTCATGCCCGGCGCCGGCGCTTCCTCGAGCACCTTCTGGTGACGGCGCTGCACCGAGCAGTCGCGCTCGAACAGGTAGACGCAGTGGCCGTGGCCATCGGCGAAGACCTGGATCTCGATGTGCCGCGGCCGCGTGACGTAGCGCTCGACCAGCACATGGTCGTCGCCGAAGCTGGCCCGGGCTTCGCGCTGGCACGAGGCCAGCGCAGCGTCAAAGTCGTCGGCAGCGTCGACCCGCCGCATGCCCTTTGCCGCCGCCGCCGGCGCTGGCCTTGATCAGCACCGGGTAGCCGATGCGTGCGGCCTCGCGGGCGAGCAGCGCCGGGTCGTTGTCGCGGCCGTGGTAGCCGGGCACCAGGGGCACGCCGGCCTTTTCCATCAGCGTCTTGGCCGCCGACTTGCTGCCCATCGCGCGGATCGCGGCGGCCGGCGGGCCGATGAAGGCCAGCCCGGCGTCGACGCAGGCCTGCGCGAAGGCGTCGTTCTCCGACAGGAAGCCGTAGCCGGGATGCACCGCCTGCGCGCCGGTGGCCTTGGCGGCGTCGAGGATGCGCTCCCAGCGCAGGTAGCTCTCGCGCGGCGACGCGCCGCCGATGTGCAGCGCCTCGTCGCAGGCATGCACATGGCGGGCGTTGGCGTCGGCATCGGAATACACCGCCACGGTGCGCACACCCAGGCGCCGCGCGGTCGCGGCGACACGGCAGGCGATCTCGCCGCGGTTGGCGATCAGGATCTTGTTGAACACATCGGGCTCCCGCGGTTGGCGATCAGGATCTTGTCGAGCATCGTGGTCTCACTGTTGTAGCGTCGGCATGAAGTGCCCGCGCAGCTTGCGCCCGAGCCCGCGCAGAAAACGCAGCAGCAACGCGATCAGCGCCACGCTGACCGCCAGCGTCAGCGCCAGCGCGACGAAGAACCAGACCGGGTGTTGCCAGGCCAACCACAGCATCGCCGGCACGAACGCATCGCCGGCCAGCGAGAGCGCGATGTTGGAGAAAGGTTCGGGCGAGCTGTTGACCGCCGCCCGCGTGGTGGCCTTGGCGGTGTGGGCCGTGGCGGCCAGCGTGCCGCCGAGCAGCGCCGCTGCAGTGGCCCAGGTGGCCTGGTCGCCGCCGAACACGCCATAAGCCAGCGCCGCGCCGGCGGGAATGCGGATCACCGTGTGCGCAGCGTCCCACAGCGAATCGACCCACGGCACCTTGTCGGCCAGGAACTCGACCGCCACCAAGGCGCCGCTGACCCACAGCATGGCCGGCTGCTGCAGCACCTGCAGGCCGGCGGGCAGTGGCACCCAGCCCAGGTGTCCGGCCAGGCCGGTCAGGAACACCACCGCATAGAGCCGCAGGCCGCTCGCCCAACCCAGCGCGGCCGCCATCGCCAGCAGGTGGGTGGTGTCGAGCTCGGCGTTCATCGCGGTGGCTGTGTCACGCGCGCTGCCACGACGGCACGCGCTTGTCGAGGAAACTCTGCAGCCCTTCCTTGCCCTCGTCCGAGGCCCGCGTGTCGGCAATGCGGCGCACGGTATCGGCACGCAGGCCGCCGTCGATCGGCCGGCCGGCCAGGTCCTGCACCAGGCGCTTGCAGGCCTTGACCGCCGCCGGGCCGTTGGCCGTGAGCCTGGCCACGACCGCATCGATCGTGACGTCGAGCTCCTGCGCGGCAACCACCTCGTGCACGAAGCCGAGCGCCTTGGCGGTGAAGGCGTCGAAGCGCTCGGCGGTGATGAAGTAGCGCCGCGAGGCCTGCTCGCCGAGTGCGCGAATCACATACGGGCCGATGGTTGCCGGCAGCAAGCCGAGCCCGGCCTCGGACAGGCAGAACTGCACCCCCTCGGCGGCGACCAGCACGTCGCAGACCGAGGCCAGGCCCACGCCGCCGGCATAGCAGTCGCCGTGGATGCGCCCGACCACCGGTACCGGGCAGCAGTAGATCGTCCACAGCATGTCGGCGAGCTTCTGCGCGTCGGCGCGGTTCTCCTCCCAGCTGTACTCGGCCATCGCGCGCATCCAGGCCAGGTCGGCGCCGGCACAGAACGACTTGCCGCGGCCGCCGAGCACGATCGCGCGCAACTCGGGGTCGGCGCCGAGTTGTGCGAACGTGGCCGTGAGCTCGCTGATCACGGTGTCGTTGAAGGCGTTGCGAACGTCCGGGCGATTGAGGTAGACCTCGGCCACCTGACGCGTGCGGTTGATCTCGAGCGTGGTGTTCATGCGATGACCTCAGGTCGGGTGGTTTCGCAGGCGCCGATCGCCTGCGCAGGGCGGTCCGCAAACGGCGCCGGTAAGCCGCTCACATGCGGAACACGCCGAAGCGCGTGTCCGGGATCGGCGCGTTCAGGCTGGCCGACAGGCCCAGCGCGAGCACGCGGCGCGTGTCGGCGGGGTCGATCACGCCGTCGTCCCACAGCCGCGCCGAGGCGTAGTACGGGTGGCCCTGCTCCTCGTACTGCCTGCGGATCGGCGCCCGGAAGGCCTCTTCCTCGTCGGCGCTCCACGTGCCGCCCTTGGCTTCGATGCCGTCGCGCCGCACGGTGGCCAGCACGCTGGCCGCCTGCTCGCCGCCCATCACCGAGATGCGCGCGTTGGGCCACATCCACAGCAGGCGGGGGCCATAGGCGCGGCCGCACATGCCGTAGTTGCCGGCGCCGAAGCTGCCGCCGATGATGACCGTGAACTTGGGCACCGCGGCGCAGGCCACCGCCGTCACCATCTTCGCGCCGGCGCGGGCGATGCCTTCGTTCTCGACCTTGCGGCCGACCATGAAGCCGGTGATGTTCTGCAGGAAGACGAGCGGCACCTTGCGCTGGCAGCACAGCTCGATGAAATGCGCGCCCTTGTTGGCGCTTTCGGTGAACAGGATGCCGTTGTTGGCGACGATGCCCACCGGCATGCCCTCGATGTGCGCGAAGCCGCACACCAGCGTGCTGCCGTAGCGCGCCTTGAACTCGTCGAACTCGCTGGCGTCGACGATGCGGGCGATGATCTCGCGCACGTCGTAGGGCTTGCGGGTGTCGGTCGGGATCACGCCGTGCAGTTCGAGCGGGTCGCACTTCGGCGGCCGTGGCGCGACCATGGCCATCTGCGGCGACTTGCGCCAGTTCAGCCGTGCCACCGCCTGGCGCGCCAACGCCAGCGCATGGGTGTCGTCCTCGGCCAGGTGATCGGCCACGCCCGACAGCCGCGTGTGCACGTCGCCGCCGCCCAGGTCTTCGGCGCTCACGACCTCGCCGGTGGCGGCCTTCACCAGCGGCGGGCCGCCGAGGAAGATGGTGCCCTGGTTCTTGACGATGATGGTCTCGTCGCTCATCGCCGGCACATAGGCACCGCCCGCCGTGCACGAACCCATCACCACCGCCACCTGCGGGATGCCGGCCGCGCTCAGCGTGGCCTGGTTGTAGAAGATGCGGCCGAAGTGATCGCGGTCGGGGAAGACCTCGTCCTGGTTGGGCAGGTTGGCGCCCCCGCTGTCGACGAGGTAGATGCACGGCAACCGGTTCTCGCGCGCGATCTCCTGTGCGCGCAGGTGCTTCTTCACCGTCAACGGGTAGTAGGTGCCGCCCTTGACGGTGGCATCGTTGCAGACGATCACGCACTCGACGCCCGAGACCCGGCCGATGCCGGTGATCACGCCGGCACCGGGCGCGGCGTCGCTGCCATCGCGGTCGTGGTACATGCCGAGCGCGGCCAGCGGCGCGATCTCGAGAAACGGCGTGTCCGGGTCGAGCAGCATCTCGACACGGTCACGCGGCAGCAGCTTGCCGCGCGCAACGATGCTTGGCTGCGCGGGCCCTCGCCGCCGCCCAGCGCGATCTGCGCCAGCTTGGCGTTGAGATCGTCGACCAGTGCGCGCATCGCCGGCCGCGTTGGCCTTGAACTCTTCGGAGCGGGCGTTGAGCTTGGTGGCCAGCGTGGGCATGCGGACTCCAGCGGCTGATTGACGTTGACGTAAACGTCAATTCTAGGGTCGGCCCTTCTTGGCCTTCTCGGCCACCGGCGCGCCCGCGTCCTTCCAGGCCTTGAACCCACCCTCGATGTGCGCCACCTTCTCGACGCCCATGTCCTGCAGCGTCTTGGTGGCCAGCGCCGAGCGCCAGCCCATCGCGCAGAACAGCACGAACTGCTTGTTCTCGGCAAACAGCGGCTTGTGATACGGGCTGGCCGGATCGACCCAGAACTCGAGCATGCCGCGCGGGGCGTGGAAGGCGCCGGGAATGACGCCCTCGCGCTCGAGCTCGCGCACATCGCGGATGTCGATGAACTGCACATCGTCGCGGCCGTGCAGCTCGCGCGCGTCGTCGACACCGTAGGTGGTGATGACCTCCATCGCGTCGTCGACCATCGATTTCACGCTCTTCTTCATGGCAGGGCCCTCACATCACGGTGTGCGCAAAGTCGGCCTGGCCGGCCAGCCATTGCTCCAACTGCGCGCGGCGGTCGTTGCCCCAGAAGGGTTCGCCGTCGACGATGAAGAACGGCGCGCCGAACACGCCGGCCGCGATCGCGGCATCGTTCTCGCGCTTCAGGCGATCCTTCCACAGCGGATCACTCCAGGCCGCCTCGGCCGCGGCTGCATCGAGACCGCTCTCGGCGGCAAGCGCACGCAAGGCGGCACTGTCGCTCAGGTCGACACCGCGCGTGAAGTAGGCGCGCAGACCGGCATGGGCCCAGGCCACCGCACGCTCGGGCGCCTGGCTGTCGTGCAGCCACCAGAACACGCGGGCGGCGTTCTGCGTCGGGATCGGAAATTTCGCCGGCTGCCGATACGGCAGGCCGGCAAAGCGCGCCGAGCGTGCGAAGTCGCGCAGCGAGTATTCGCGCTTCAACGGGTAGGACACCGGGCTCTTCAGCTCGGCAGCCTGGAACGTCGCGCCGAGCAGGATGGCGTGCCAGTGCACCGCGCGGCCATGACGCGCGCCCACCGCCTCGATCCACTCGCTGGCGATGTACGAGTAAGGCGACGAGAAGTCGAAGTAGAAATCGATGGCGGGCTTCATGCCGGATACCATAGCGCGATGTGGCTACTTGCGCCAGAAGGACGCGGTGAACAGCACCAGGATCGAGAACAGCTCGAGCCGGCCGAGCAGCATCGTGATCGAGCAGACCCAGGTCTGGAAGTCCGTCAGGCCCTGGTAGGTGCCCGCGGGGCCGACCCCGCCGAGGCCGGGCCCGGTGTTGTTGATGCTGGCGATGACGGCGGTGAACGCGGTCACGACGTCGAGCCCGGAGAACAGCAGCAGCATCGTCGCGGCCACCATCACCGCGCCGTAGAACAGCATGAAGGCCAGCACCGACGACAGCACCTGCGCATCGACCACGGCGGTGCCCAGCGTGACCGGCACCACCGCGCGCGGATGCACGATGCGCCGCAGTTCGCGTCGCGCGCCCTTGAGCAGCAGCAAGGCGCGAATCATCTTGATGCCGCCGCCGGTGGAGCCGGCGCAGGTGGCGAAGCAGCACAGGAACAGCATCGCGACCGGCGCGAAGACCGGCCATTGCGCGTAGTCGACCGATGGCGTAGCCGGTCGTCGTGGCGATCGAGACCACGTTGAACGCGGCATGGCGCAGCGCCTCGCCGAAGGTCGGGTACACGCCGTTGGCGGCCAGGAACGCGGCGATGCCGAGCACCGAGACGACCATCGCGACCAGGAACAGCCGCGCCTCGGTGTCGCGCCACACGCCGGCCAGGCTGCGCCGCTTCCAGGCCACGAAGTAGAGCGCGAAGTTGACGCCGGCGATCAGCATGAAGACGATCGCGACGGCCTCGATGGCCGGCGAATCGAAGTGGCCGTAGCTGGCGTCGTGGGACGAGAAACCGCCCAGGCCCATCGTCGAGCACATGTGCATGAAGGCGTCGGCCCAACCCATGCCGGCGACGCGATAGGCGAAGAAGCAAGCCCCAGCGATCGCGAAATACACGACCCACAGCCCGCGCGCGGTCTCGGCGATGCGCGGCGTCAGCTTCTGGTCCTTCATCGGCCCGGGCGTCTCGGCCTTGAACAACTGGCTGCCGCCGACGCCGAGCAGCGGCAGGATCGCCACCGCCAGCACCAGGATGCCCATGCCGCCGATCAGCACCATCAGGCAGCGCCAGACGTTGATCGAGGTCGGCAGCGCATCCAGGCCGGTCAGCACCGTCGAGCCGGTGGTCGTCAGGCCCGACACCGCCTCGAAGTACGCGTCGGTGAAGCTCAGGTCCGGCAAATACACCATCAGCGGCAGCGCGCCAAAGGCGGGCAACACCGTCCACACCAGGCTGACCAGCAGGAAGCCGTCGCGCGGCTGCAGTTCGCGCTTGTAGCGCCGGCAGGCCAGGAACAGCAGCAGGCCACAGCCGAAGGTGATCAGGATCGCCTCATCGTAGGCCAGCAACGCACCGTCGTGGCCGAAGTAGGCGAACGCCAGCGGCACCAGCATCGCAAAGGCGAACAGCATCAGGATGCCGCCGAGCACGGCCAGGATAGGCAGGACGTTTTGCATCGCGCCAGCCCGGTCTTCAGCCGAGGAAGGTGGCCGAGACCTGGAACAGCTTCTCGACCTCGCGCACCTGCTTCTTGCTCGGCATGAAGACGATCACGCGGTCACCGGTCTGGATCATCGTGTCGTGGTGGGCGATGATGACCTCGGGCGATGCGGCGCCGCCACGCTTGTCGCCGAGCGCCGTCTCGCCCGGCACCGGCAGGCCGCGCACGATCGCACCGATCTGCGTGCCGCTCGGCAACGGGATCTCCTCGATGCGCCGTCCGGCCATTCGGCACGACCCCTTGTCGCCCCGCACGATGGCCTCGAGCGCCTCGGCAGCACCGCGGCGCAGCGAGTGCACGGCCTCGACGTCGCCACGGCGGACGTAGGCCAGCAGTTCGCCGATCACCGCATGCGCAGGCGTCAACGCGATGTCGATCGTGGTGCCCTGCACCAGGTCGGCGTACGCCTTGCGGTTGATCAGCGCCAGCACGCGGCGTGCGCCCAGCCGCTTGGCCAGCAGGCAGGCCATGATGTTGTCTTCGTCGTCGCTGGTGAGGGCCAGGAACAGGTCCATGTCCTGCACGTTCTCGTCGATCATCAACTCTTCGTCGGTCGAGTCGCCGTGCAGCACCAGCATGTCGCCGGGCAATTGGGTGGTCAGGTAGTCGCAGCGGGCGCGGTTGGTCTCGATGATCTTGACCTGGACCGTGCCGCGAAGTTGCCGCGCCAGGCGCAGGCCGACCTTGCCGCCGCCGGCGATCATCACGCGCTTGACCGGCCGGTCCATCCTGCGCAGTGCACCCAGCACATGGCGCAGTTCATGGGTGGCGGCCAGCACGAAGACCTCGTCGCCCGGTTCGATGCGCGTTTCGCCGACGAGCTCGACCAGGGGCTTGTCTTGCCGGTAGATCGCGACGATGCGCATCTGGGCGCCGGGCACCAGTTGCGGAATCTCGGCCAGGCTGTGCTGCACCAGCGGCCCGCCGGCCACCGCCCGCACCGCGACCAGGCTCAACAGGCCCTCGGCAAACTCCAGCACCTGCAGCGCCTCGGGATACTCGATCAGCTTGCCGATCGTGCGCGTCACCGACTCCTCGGGGCAGATCACGCGGTCGACCGCAAAGCCATCGCGTTGTGCCATCAACGGCGAGCCGTCATCGAATTCGGGGCTGCGGATGCGTGCGATGGTGGTCGGCACGTTGAACACCTGGTGCGCCAGCTTGCAGGCCACCAGGTTGGTCTCGTCCAGCGGCGCGCAGGCGATGAACAGGTCGACGTCCTGGATACCGGCCTCGCGCAGCACCGACGGCTGGATGCCATTGCCGGCCACGCCCCTCAGGTCCAGCCGGTCCTGCAACGCGGCCAGCCGAACAGGGTCGGTGTCGACCACCGTGATGTCGTTCTGCTCGGACGCCAGGCTCTCGGCCACGCTTTCGCCCACGCGCCCGGCGCCGAGGATCAGGATGTTCATGGGCGGCGATCTTACGCAGGC
>CAWAOQ010000008.1:0-150272 GCA_963783785.1 uncultured beta proteobacterium
CGGCGAGCGGCTGTGAAGCGACCGTGGCCGGCTCGCCGGTGGCGGCGAATCCGGCTGCGACATGGCTGCCGTCGCAATAGGGCTTGCGGCTCGACTTGCCGCCGCGGCACAGCGTCACGCGGAACACTGCGTCGGCCGATTCGATCTGCGCGTGCACGGCATAGGGGCCGTTCTCGCGCACGCGCACCACGTTGACGCTCGGCGCCGATTCCTGCGGCCCGCCGTCATGGCGTCCATACGTGATCGCGCCCGACGGGCAGTTGTGCGCGACGTGGACGCAGTGTTCCACCGACGCCGCTTCCGGATGATCCACGCGCCCGGCGTGTTTGCCGAAAGACGCGGGCGCCTCCACACGCAATGGCGCGAATGGATGCATCGGCGGCCGTCGAAGCGCAGTGTAATGGCCTCGGTAGCAGGCGACATCCGGGCGTCGGCCGTCTGCGCCTGTGGCAACTCGCCGTCGACGCCGCAACCCCGATCGGCGTCGCCGGCACGTCCAGGTCCGCCACGCGGTCGACCGCGTCGCCCAGGGGCTCTTCGAAGCGCAGATGCATCGCTCGAATCGTTGCGCAAGGCGCTCGAGATCGCTGGCGACCTCGGCCAGCGGCACGACGTGCGCCAGTCGGCGTGCCGCGGCGCCGAGCTCCGCCGATCGTTCACCGAGGATGCGGGCGGCGCAGGTCTGCACCAACGCACCGGCCGAGCCCGGCAACTCGAAGTTCGGCGCCGCGGTCGACCGGTGCTTTGCGGCATCGATCGGCAGACGCGTCGCCACCTCGGCAACCCTCGCCATGGTCGACATCAGCACGGTGGTCGAGGCGGCCAGTTCAACGCGCAGATCGCGCGGCAGCGGCGCCGGTGCAAACACCTGCGACAGCGCGCGGATCATCAGTGCATAGATCGAATTGCCGAGATCGAGCACCTTCCCGGCGAGCGGCTCGACGACATGCACGCGGTCGCGCGTGATGCCGGCGTCGCCCAGCATCGGATTGCAGACGACGGGCCGCGCGGGCTCGAACCCGGGCCGCGCGGCGCGCAGTTCACCGAGTTCACTTCTGATGGCTTTGAAGCGGGCGAAGTGCGAGTCGTCGCGGTGCGCCGGCGCTCCCTCTCCCTGCAGCACGATTTGCTCGATGGCGGCGCGCGCCGAGGCCAGATCGGCAATCTTGAACAGGCCCGGCAGGCCGAACTCCTCGATGCTGACCTGCGCTTGGCCGTGGCCGACGAACACGCGCTCTTCGCCAAGCTGCTCGCACAAGCGCGCCAGGCCCTCCAGGACGCCGTGATACAGGTGCCCTTGGCTCGCGTAGTCCTGCGGCGACGGGGCAAGCATGTCCGGACGTGCAACACGCCGATAGTGCGTCGTGTGGCCGAAGCCGGCGCCATCGGCAATCAGAAGTCCCTCGGGTCGCTCGATGTACATGAAGTGGTCGAGCGCCGCCTCGCCGAAGGGCGTGAGCGACATCAGGATACCGGCCGGAAAGTGCCCGGGCCGCACCGGGAACGCAGGCCGCCACAGATGCGGTGCCGCCCCGATCGCCGCGAGCAGGTTATTCACCAGCGACAGGTGCAGCATTTCCTCGAGTGCGACCTGCGCCAGCGAGCGGCGCCAGCGCTCGATCGCCGCCAGTTCGGTCGGCGTCACCTCTTCGTCCAGGCCGCGCTTGAGCGTCCACTGGGCGTAGAGATACGAACACATGACCGTGTGCTCGAACTCGGCCGCCTCGCACAGCAGGTAGATGAGCTCTTCGCGGTCTTGGACGACGATGTCGTCGGACGCGGTTGACATAGTCTCTTGTCGGTTCCTTTGGACCTGTGTTTGCGACGCGAATTGAAACAGCGCCAGCCTAGGATGCGCCGGTCATCTCGAAATTTCAAGTTGCTCGATTCGACCGAGCCGAGGCGGTTGCTCTTCGGCCGGCGCGACGCGGCGGAGGTCCGGCCGTGGTCAACGGCACGATCCGAGCGCTCAGCCTGCAAGACTCGGCCCGCCTGACGCCCCGTCCAAGTTGGGCGATTCGCCTCAACCGACGTCGAGTTCCCCCTTCCGAGCGGTACTGCATCGGGTACAGGGTCACCAGGCGGTCAGCTCCCAGCGAAAGTGGTCTTCGCGCAAGTAGTTCGGCCACATTCCGGTGCTTCCTTGCAGACGATACTCTCCGGACGTCTCGCGTGCGACCCAGCGTCCGACCTCGAGGGCCAGCCACATCGTGTCTTGGCGCAGGGTCTCCGCCCGGGTATGGTCCTGATGATCAAGTCGGATCAGGCGTTCTATGCGCAAGGTGTCGAATGTCCCTGCGCTGACGGTGACGCGCTCCCATCCGCGCACGGCACAGTACACCTGAATCCAGTACCGAATCGAGCCGCCATCCATGCGGTAGTGGGTGTTTGCAGAGGTCTTCGCGCCCACGGTCAATGAGGCCGGCCACAACGGCACGGGCGTCTCGAAGTTCATCGGGTAGTCCCATGCCGAGTCCCGCAGCAACTGCCCCCACGCAGCATGCTTTTCATCGGCCAGGGCTGCGCCGCCGTCCGCTTGCCGATGGACGTCGATGGTGGGCGCCACTGATGCGACCGTTTCCTGAACCACACCCAGCACGCTGCTGTTGAAGAAGTCCAGCTTGCGATAGGTCCACCGTTGACCGACCAGGGGTGCTCGCAGTGAACCAGGTCCGCTTGGCGCCGGTATTGGCGTACCGGGCAACGGCGCCAAGGGCTGAATGGCGCAGCCTGCGGGCAGCCCAAGGCCCGCCAGCAACATGCTCCGTCGGTTGAGTGTCATGAGTCCTCCAGAGGTTGGCCAGATTGCATTCGCCGCTGTTCGCCTTGACCTGCACGTTGGCGTGCCACGCGCCTTGGACGTTTCGCCACAAGGATGTCATATGCGGCGGCATTGCGCACCGTGGGCAACGCCGCCAGGCCGCAGCGCGACAGCTCGGACAGCATGCGGTTCACGCCCGCGACGCCGATCAGTACGGTACTCGTCATGGCGGCCAGCATCGCGCGGGCGATTGGCCCGCGGGCTGATCTGCCTCAAGCAGCGCGGTTGCTGCAGATCGCCATCACCATCGCGTCGACCTGCGCGATCGCCGCGGTGGACGGCTCATCGACCGACTGCAGCGAGGGGCTGGGCGTCATCGCGGCCGAGGCCAAGCAGCGAGGGCAAGGCGTCCATTGTTTCGAACACGCTGTGGGCGCCCGCGTCGAGCAAGCGCTCTGCCGGGGTCATCCCCGCATAGCCAAGGACATGCATGCCTGCCGCGCGGGCGGCGCGAACGCCTGTCGGGCTGTCTTCCACGACAACGCAGGCGGCGGGATTCGCCGACATCTGTGCGGCTGCGTGAAGGAACAGGTCCGGAGCGGGCTTCGGATTGGTGACGTCGTCTGCGCTGAACATCTTGTCGACGAAGTGTCCGATCAGCCCCGTGCACCCAAGCGTGAGTGTCATCTTCTCGCGCGGACCGTTCGAAGCGACGCAGAAAGGGGTGGTCAGTGTCGCCAGCAGGTTGGGAACCCCAGCCACGGGCTTGAGGTGGGCCGCGAAGGCATCGTATGTTCGCGCACGGAAATGTGGCAAGAACTCTTCGGGCGGCACCCTGATCATCGCTTCGACGAGTTCAAGGCACCGCTGCATCGATGTACCCATGAACTTGGCGACTGCCTCTTCGAACGAGATCCGAACGCCTCGCTCGGCGAGCATTTCCTGGAGGACGATGTGGCTGATTCGCTCGCTGTCGACGAGCACGCCATCGCAGTCAAAGATGATGAGCGCCGGGGTCTGCATAGGTGGGTTCGTGACGCCCGACTCGAGGATCGGGCAACGGTCTTGCGCCCTGATTCTGGATGATCGACCCATGGCGTCAACGACGAATCGGCCATGCGGGGGTGCTTGCGGCTTCGCCGATCTTCGGGCAGTTGGGCCAGTGCAGCGACTGGCGTTCGCTCGGGCTACCCGGCAAGAACTCATATGACTCAGCTGCCGTCGCGGATGACGCGGCAATTCTCGATGTCGAAGCTCACCGCGCCGAGCGTGAGCGAGGTCTGGTCGCGCAGGCCAGCGGCGAAGGCGAGGAAGCGCTCGACATCGGCAAAATTGCTGGCCAGGCCGAACGAGACGCGCAGCGCGCCGGCGCTCTTGCCGCCGCGCGTCTGCATCACCTGCAAGAAGCGCGACAGCGAGATCTCGTCGCCTTCGGCCAGGCCGGCCCGCATGTCGTCCTCGGTCAGGTCCTCGGCGGTCTCACCGGCACCGGGGTTGCAGAAGCAGCCCGTGCGAAGCGAGATGCGCTGCTCGCCGGCGAGTTCTTCGAGACGGCGGTAGTCGAGCAGGCGGCCCTCGGGGTCGTAGAAGTTCATCGTCACGGTGCCGCCGCGCTGCACCGTGGTGACCGGCCCGTACAGGCGCACCATCGGGCGGCCATTGCCGTGGCGCAGCGCCAGCAGGTTCGACAGCAGCCAGCCGGTGAGGCAGCGCACGCGGGTCTGGATCACGTCGATGCCGACCTGCTCGAGGTGACGCAGGCCGATCTCCACCGCCGGGATGCCCAGATAGTTGAGCGTGCCGTCCTCGAAGCCGGCCTCGCCCGGCGACAGCACGTGCATGGCGCCCTTCACGGTGGCGAAGTTGACGGTGCCGCCGGCGAACCACGGCCGCCGCAGCTTCGGCAGCGCGGTCTTGCGGACGAGCAGGCAGCCCACGCCGGTGGGATAGCCGAACATCTTGTAGAACGAGATCGCCACGAAGTCGGGCTGCACGGCGCGCAGGTCGAGGCGGTTGGTGGGCACGAAGGCGGCGGCGTCGAGCAACACCTGCCAACCTGCGGCCTGCGCCTGGCCGATCAGCGCCAGCGGATGCTTCACGCCCGAGAAATTGGACTGCGCCGGAAAGGCCAGCAGGTGGTCGTGCCCCGGTTCGGCCAGCGCCAGCCGCGCGGCCATTTCCGCGCCGTCGATGCGCAGGTCGGGCCGTGTCAGCGGTGCGTAGTCGACGCGGGCGCCCTTGGCGCGCGCGAACTCGCGCATGCCGTTGACAGAGTTGTGGTTGTCGGCCGTCATCAGCAGGCTCGAGCCGGGCTCGAACGGGTAGGCCTCGGCCACCAGCTTGATGGCGCCCGAGGCGTTGAGCGTGAAGACGGCGGTGTATTCGCCCGCGGCATGGAAATAGGCCAGCACTGCCGCGCGCGCACGCTCGACACGCTGCGTCATCTCGGTCGAACTCGGGCTGGCCGAGTGCGGGTTGCCAAATACCTGCGCGTTCAGCAGCTCGGCATGGTCGCGCACTTGCGATGCGGCGTGCAAGCCACCCCCGGTGTAGTCCAGGTAGACATGCTGCAGCGAGTCGAGCCGGGCGTACTCCAGGCGACGCAGCTCATCCAGCGCGGCGGTGGAGGCGTAGTCCGGGTGCTCGGACAGGAAGCGCTCGAATGGGCTCATGCGACCAAGTCTAGCGACTGGGGGCGGGGCGGTTCTCCCGGACGCCAGCCGGTGCGCGGCCCAGGCTGGTCCGGGCCGGGTGTGCGCGCGACCAAGCCGGAGCGCCAGCCGATGCCAAGGATGGGCGCAACGCGCATGGGCAGCGTCGGCCGAGAGATCGGCAGTGCGACCGTCCTCGCGTCGCATCCATCCGATCCGGGCAACTGACCACGTCGGCAAGCGAAACGAATGGAGACGCTTTCACACGGCGTGCATGCTCTAAATGTGCGATAAACACATTCATGAATGCGGACGAATGGGATGGACAAGGTCCAGGCGCAGATCGCGCAGTGGTGGCCGCAGCGGAGCCATCGCTTGACGCTGTGGATGCGAAGGCGAGACCTTCCTGGCTCGTCGTCGCACGTTGAGATTGATCGAAGAGAAACCAACAGGAGCGAATGATGAGGAACAGGAAACCTGCAAGACGGTGCTTTCAGTGGTCGGCCATCGGCCTGTCTGCCGCAATGCTTTTTGGCTGCGGGGGCGGCGGCGATGGCAACCTGGCCCAGTCCGAGCAACTTGCGACGGTTCAGGTGAGCGAAACCGCCACCATTCTGTCGGTCAAGGCCGAACTGCCTGACGGCGCGGGCACAAGCAGCAGCGAAATGCAGTCTCGGCTGTACACGTTTGCCGCGAAGGTGAGCGCCGGCCCCGATGCCGGCCTGGAACTCAGGGGCACCTTGGTGCTCAAGGGCGATCGTGAGGACGACGGCACGACCGAGGTCGAAGGGCGCCTCCTGCCTGATGTCGTTGAAGCGGGGACACTTTCGTCGGCGAGTGCCGACTTGAAGGCGCAATTCGAAGCCAAACGCAGGGAGTTGAAGGTCGCACTGCGTGCCGACGTCGATGCTTTGTCAACGACACTCCGACGCGCGCTCGCGGAGGGCGCCGTCCCGGGGGCCGACGAGCCCAGCACCGCGCAGAAGGAAGCGCTGGCGGCATTCAAGGTCTCGTTCATGCAGCGCATGACCGAATATCACGCTGCGCTGAGTGCATTGATAGCCGACTTCCGTGCCTCGAGCCAGCCGAACACGCGCAGTGACGACGACGATGACAAGGCCTCCGAGGGATACGAGGTTGAAGGCACTATCGATGCTCAGGGTGCAATGAATCTGACGGTGCGCCTTGGTGACAAAGGCAAGGTTCTTGCCACCGGCACCATCGGTGCAGACGGTAGCGTGCAGAACGGAATCCTGACCGGCCCCGGGAGCGGTAACGTGGGTACCTGGAGTGCCATGCCAGAAGGGGGATCAGCCTTGCCTCCCGCACCGGCACCTGCACCTGCGCCCGCACCCGCACCTGCACCTGCACCCGCACCCGCACCCGCACCCGCACCCGCACCCGCACCCGCACCCGCACCCGCACCCGCACCCGCACCCGCACCCGCACCCGCACCCGCACCTGCACCGGCACCTGCACCGGCACCTGCACCTGCACCTGCACCTGCACCTGCACCTGCACCTGCACCTGCACCTGCACCTGCACCTGCACCTGCACCCGCACCTGCACCGGCACCTGCACCGGCACCTGCACCGGCACCGGCACCGGCACCGGTTGGGCCCAGCGCGGCGAACGGCAAGGTGCTGTACAACGCGATCCCTGGGTCGACCATGTCATGCGCGACCTGCCACACGGCGGTCCCGGCGAACAACGTGGCCAGCGTCTTGAAGGGCGCGAACAATGCGAGCGCGATTGCGGCGGCGATCGCTGGCAACAAGGGCGGAATGGGCACCCTCAGCGGGAAGCTGACGGCTGCACAGCTGGCGGATATCGCCGCCTACCTGGGCCAGCCCAACCTGTGACCTGACCGACTGGCGACCACCGTGTCGCGCGCTTCGATCCCGGCCCCATCACCGGGATCGGAGCGTTCGTCGCGGTGGGTGTCTGCCCGCTACCAATCCGCCTGCCGCCAACGTCACCGGCTGCAGCTGACCTCCTGTACGCGTCAACGATGGTCGGCGACTGGGCGGCTGAATCGGATGTCGGCTTCAGGGCGCGTCGATCGAACATGTCCAGGCGCGTATCCCGCCCCAGACCGACCCATGATCCAACGCAAGCCAGTCTGATCGAGGCCGCTCGCGCGGTGAACGTTTGCACGGAAGACGCCTTGACGCGACGTACAGAAAGGTGTCAACTGGCAACGCAGAGCAACCGGATCGGGGCTTGTTCCTCGCAACATCGAGTCGCTCTGACCATCGTGAAAGGAGGGCAGACCTATCGAGAAATCCTACCCTAGCACTCCCCCCACGACCGGCATGGACATGCCGGCAAACGTCACCCCCATGTGATGTACCGATGCCACCGAGAGTGGCATCGCGGAATGCCCTGCGATATAACGCAGGGCATTGCCGCTTCTGGGGGCTGGTTAGCGCCACCGGCGATCCCGAACTGCTTCGCGCCGCGCGGCGCTGACAAGCGACTCAAGGAGGCATGACGATGCGCGTCATGGTGTTGGTGAAGGCGACGAGCCAGTCAGAGGCCGGCCAAATGCCCAGCACGGAGTTGCTTGCAGCCACGGGCAACTTCAATGAAGAACTGGTCAGGACAGGCGTGCTGCTCGCCGGCGAGGGCCTGCACCTGAGCGCGAGGGGCAAACGGGCGCACTTCTCGGGCAGCCAGCGGATCGCGACCGAACTGGCGCTGAACCATTGGCGATGGCGCGATCGGGTCCGGCTTGGCCCTTTGTGCGTGGCGATGAGCGCTGAACACCGACCGCGGCGACGAGGCCGGTCAGCAGGGCGCTGGTCAGCGGCTCGTGCGTGGCGCGGAGTCAGCCGAACTTGGCAAACAATCTGCTGTAAGGGGCCTTGAGCTTGCCGATGGCGTCCTTGACTGCAGCGATGTCCTGATTCAGCAGCGCAGCTTCCAAGTTGCCGACCGACTGGTTGACGGCGGCAATCAGGGCGGTGAACTCGGGATTCTGGGTCAGGCTCACTGGCGCTTGCGTTGAAAGACGCTTGGCCAGGTAGCTCAACGCGCCGGCCTGTGCAGTCATTGTGAGCAGGCCTTTGGGCTGGGCCAGGGTGGCACTGCCGTCACTCACGATCAGTTCCATCTGGCCGTGGTACTCGTTCATGTGGTCGCTGAACACCACCACGTTGTTCCGCTGGCGCACGTCGGCCATGGCATCACGGGCATGCTCCAAAGTATTGTGGGCATCGGCGAGCTGGTTGGCGTTGATCTCCGCCATGGCCTTGGTGTAGACCTTGGCCACTTCGGCCACTGTCGCCGCAAACGCCGGGTCGCGGTCGTATGGGGCGGCGGGTGCTGCACCGAATTGCCTGCTCAGCTTGTCCCACGCTTGTTGAGCCTGTGTCAGCGCTTGCTGGGCCTCGGCCTGTGACTTGCCATTGGTCTTGAACAGGGCCATGCGATAGGGCGCGTAGGCAGCCTGCATGGCATCGGTGACCGGGTCGGCAGCTTGTGCCAGGGCGCATGCGCTCAGGAGGGTGGCAAGGCCGATGGCCTGCAGGGCGTGATGAGTGCGCATCGACATGGCGAGATCCTCTTGAGTCTTGTTGAGCTTTTCAGTCTTCGCTTGCAACGTGAAGCCCAGATGGCTCCATGCGAGAGAATTGTAAAGATCAGCTATCGCTGATATGGTGACTTGAGCTCAGCGCGACCGCCGCGTCGATCTCCGCATCGACAAGCCTTGGCCTAGGATGCTGCGGTGCGGATTCCCGTCGTCCTGTTCGGTGCCTTCGATCGTCACAACTTCGGCGACATGCTGTTTCCGCACATCGCGGCCGCCCTGATAACTCGACAACCCCTGGTCTTCGCCGGTCTGGCGGAACGTGACTTGCGTCGTCATGGGGGTCATGAGGTTGTTGCGCTGTCGAAGCTGGCGTTGGGTTCAGGTCGATCACCCGTGCATCCTGATCCACGTCGGCGGCGAGATCCTCACCTGTGACGCCTGGCAAGCAGCGGTCATGCTCTTGCCTCCGGAAGAGGCGCAACAGACCATCGCCCACCTCGAGACCCGACCACGGGAGAGGCTCGACTGGGTCCGCAGCATGTTGGGGACCACTGCGCTGGCGCCGTACACGGTGTCTCGGCGTACCTATCCGGCGATGGTCAGAGTGATCTACAACGCCGTCGGGGGCACTGGGATGGGCCAAGTCGACCCTGACCTGCGCGTCGAAGTCCTGGCGAATCTCAGGGCGGCGGATGCCGTCAGCGTCAGAGACGGGCAGACGCTCGCGCAACTGGTCGCGGCCGGAATCTCCGCCCAACTGATTCCGGACCCCGCCGTCATGGTGGCCGAACTCTTCGGCGAGAGAATTCGGGTTCGTGCTGGCAGTGGCGAAGTCGCGCAGGCACTGCGGGCCTTCCCGCGAGGCTACATCGCCGTTCAGTTCAGCGCCGATTTTGGTGATGACGAATCGCTGACGCAGATCGCCACGCAGTTGGACCAGATTGCGGCCTTGAACGGACATGGCGTGGTGCTGTTTCGTGCCGGTGCGGCGCCATGGCATGACGATCTTGCTTGCCTGAGCCGGGTTGCCGCGTTGATGCGACCCGGGTCGGCCCATCTGTTCAAGTCCATCGACCTGTGGGACATCTGCGCGCTGATTGCCAACAGTCGAGCCTATTGCGGTAGCAGCTTGCACGGCAGGGTCGTTGCGACCGCCTTCGCGCTCCCGCGCGTCAATGTTCGCCATCCGGCTGCCACAGGACATCCCAGCAAGCAGGCTGCGTTCGCGGCGACATGGGATCAAGACAACCTGCCTGCCGAGGTCGACCTGCGCGACATTGCCGCGGGCATCGACGCTGTCCTGGCAATGGAGCCGGCGAAGCTTCAGCATACGGCCCGGCGGCTGGCCACGCTTTACCGACAGGCGTTCTCGGCGCTCTGCCCAGGGTTGACATGAGTGCGTGCACGCGAGGTGGGTTTGCGTTGGCTGACCCGAGCCGAGCGTCTCGTCCAAGGCACCCTGGTCGGCATGACGGGCACCCGATGGCGCCCACGTGCGACTTGGCCGGCCCTTGCTTCCACGCAGCAAAGCTGACACTTGGTCTCAGGCTGATGAAGTCGTTCCGGCTCTGGGGCGGAACGACCAGCCCGACTGCTCCGTCGCGGGCGCCGTGAGCACCGATTACCACCCGCCGGTGCCCTGGCGACGTCGAGCGTGCCGCCGAAATGGCCACCGCCCTCGACGAACTCCTTCACCGGTCGGTGCGGGGACTGCGGTGACTCCCCACACCGAGATCAGCCCGAGAAGTTGATCGGCGCAGTCGTTCGCTTGATCACCGTCAGAACGCATCGCGCTGCATTGAGGGAGATTTGATTTCGTGAGCAAGATCGCATTTCCCGCCATCGCCGCCGCCTGCGCAGTCACTCTTCTGGCCGGCTTCACTGCCGTCGATGCGGCAACCGTCGCGGTTGGCGCGGACGAGCCCGCTGTCGTCAAAGCGATGGGGCAGCCCAAGGCGCGCCACTCGCTGCCTGCTGGTGCGACACGCCTCGTCTACCCGCGCGGGCCGGCCGGGCAAGGCACCACGATGGTCGACCTTGGCGCCGACGGCCGCGTGACGTCGGTGCGGCAGGTGCTCGGCGAGAAGCAGTTTGCCGCGCTGCCGATCGGCATGGCCGAAGAGGAATTGTTGCGCGAGATCGGCCCGCCCTCCGAGCGTCAGCAAGCTCGTGGCACGACGACGTGGAGCTACCGCTACCCGACCAGCCTGTGCCGTTGGTACCAGATCACCATCGGTGCCGATCACCGAATGCAGGGTGGCAGCTACGCCGTGGACCCGGTCTGCGACTCGAACAAGCGCAGGTGACGAAACTGCCTCGTCGCTGATCCGGAATGCGGGCCGGCTCGGACCGGCCGCTCGCGATTCGTGCCCGCGGTGGCTTCGCACTCTTTACGCGCACCCTTCGAGTGCCGGGTTCGGCTCGAACTGCGCCGCAGCAGGGGGCGTGCAAGGGCCGCAACTGGCCGCGAGCGTCGTCGTTGACTGGCGCTTGAGCGGCATCCCGATCGACAACGCTCCAGGGCCTGCCTGGTCGGACACGCAGGATCGCGCAGTCCTACGACGTCGTGCCGCGAGAGAATTCTTCGAAGGCGGCGATGGCGCTGGCCGCGTACATCAATGACGGGCCGCCGCCCATGTACGTCGTGACGCCGAGCGTTTCGTCGATCTCCTGGCGCGTCGCCCCCAGTTTGACCAGAGTCTGCGTGTGAAAGCCGATGCAGGGATCGCACCTTGCGGCGACGCTGAGCGCGAGCGCGATCAACTCCTTGGTCTTCTTGTCGAGCACCCCGTTGGCCGTGGCGGCACGGCCGAGATCACTGAAACTCTTGCTGACCTCTGGCGTGCTGGACTTCAGGGTCGCAAGACGGGCGGACACCGCCTTGGTCAGGTCACGATAGTTGACGGTCGGATCAGACATGGCTTGCAGCGATCAAGGCCAGACCAGCGACGATGCAAATGACACGATCAACAGTACCTACGTTCTTCAGCATCACTTTCTCCTTGTCGACGTATTGATGATCATCGTGCTCCGCAATCCGCTCATGGACGCAATGCAGCAGGCGCACTCATTGGCGACCGAAGGCCGCGGGCAACGATGCCGCGATCATTGCCAGACCGGCACCGAAAAGCAACGTCAGCACGACTCTGCGGAAGGTGACCTGGTTCAATCCCTTGTAGACGCGCGCCCCGATCAGAGACGGCACGACAAGTGCAGGGAGGACGATGGCGAAGCTTGGCAGCATGTCCTCGGTCACCGCACCAGCCACGACATAGCTGGCCATTGTCACGGACAGCGCCGCCAGGTTGAAATTCTGGATGACCGACCTTTGGAGATCCTTCTCGTAGCCGCGCAGGGTGCACCAAAGCGACGGAACCACGCCGGTGAAGCCGCCGAGACCACCCATGAATCCGCCTGCTGCGCCGGCAAGTCCGTCCGCCATGCGACCGCCACCAGTGATTCGGGGAATGCGGCTGGACACGAGCATGGCCGGACAACAGACCGCCAACATTGCACCGATGGTGAGCTTGAACACGGCGGGGTCGAGGAGGGGCAGGGCCCAGACGCCAATCGGAATGCCAACTGCGCCACCGGCAAGGAAGGGAAACAGCGTTGAAGCGGACAGGCCGCGGCGGACGGTCAGCGCTGACAGGACTTGACCTGCGAGGCTGCCGAACACGGTCATGACTGCGGCGACACGGGGCTCGATGCCCCAAACCCAGAACGACATGGCGACCATGCCGAAGGCGAAGCCGGAAACGCCTTGGACGAAGCCTGCGACGACCGCGCCAGCGACGAGCAGCAAGACTTCGGGCGTCACAGGGTGCTGCCACGCATTGAATCCGCGACCCGGAGCTGGAGCTGAGCGAGGGCTTGCGCCGGCTTCACTTGCGTTGCTGCGCGACAGAGCGCCGATGCAAGGTCGCCGACATTGCCCCGACCATGATCGCGGGATCGCTTTGCATGAACTCTCTTGCCAATTCGGCGCCTGCCACGTCGAAAACCACGAGGCCGAACGCTCGCTCGAGAGGTCCCTTCGTTCGGACAGCCAGGATGACTAGCGCAGCCGTTGTTGGCCTCTGCTTGCGCTCCGGCGGCGCTTGGGCCGACGACTCTTGTGAATGCATGGCGAGCATCGAGAGTTGCCATTGCCCCGCGGATCAGAGCATGAGGTGCCGGATGGAGCCGCACACGGAAAGCACTTGTGGGCGATCCATACGGCCGATGATCTGACGGATCACGGATCCCATGACCTGTTGCACGCCCGCCAATCCGAGGTTCGCTGACTGCTCGACGAGGAATCCTGGCTTGGCGAGCTTCAGCTGCTTCATGAAGTAGTAGTCCATCCCACTGTTCGTCAACTCCACCACGAGGTTCGAGAGAGCGTCACGGTGCGTGCTGGCGTCCTGGGCCTGTTCGATCGTGCCGAGCAGCGAAAGGGTCTTCTTGCGCAGCGCCTCGGAGTGATAGAAGCGAAGGAACGGCTTGGCCGGCATCACAGGCACTGCCGCCGGCGGTTGGCGGGCCGGCTTGGTCTTCGAGGAAGGTGCGCGCTTCGAGGGTGCAGCCATGTTGCGCATGGTAAGGCGTGGTGCGGACGACCAGCCCACTGCAGCAGCACTTCCGGCTCGCTAATGGCCTGACATGATGGCCTGAGCGCGGCGCTGTTCTTCTGCACGCCTTTGATTGGCGCTCTCCTCGTCACTCTTCGGCTGAGGTGCCGTGCAGCCTGCAAGCACAGCGACGCAGACCAGGAGCGTGAAGATGGCATTCTTCTTCATGCGAATCGTCTCCCATTTGGGTAGATGGTCCTGCCGCCTCTGACTTGCTCGAGGAGGCGGCGGCACCCTCCTCGGCCGGAAGTGCATTGTGCGCCCCGCTCACCCCAATGGTCGTCGTCGTCAGATCGAACGAGGGCAAGCGGAATCCGAATCCCGGTGTACCGGCTCGATGGCGTCATGGCCGTCATCATCGACTCGGCCTTCGCGTTCAGCGGGGCCGTGCCGTGCCAGAGATCGTCGAGGCAGTTGTGTGTGCCTGAGCGAGGTGTCGGGGCCCACGCTATTGCGGCTGACGACTGTAGGTGATGGATTGCACCTTGCCGCCGCGCATGCGGACGACGGCCAGCAACTCGCCAGGGCCGCGCTCGTACAGCCAGTCCTCGGTGTAGATGCAGGGGGCGTAGAAGCTTGCCACGGGCTCGGGCACTGGGTAGACGGAGCCGTTGTAATAGACCGGAGCGCAGTAGTTGTCGCGCAGAGCAGGTTGACCGCACTTGTACACGAGAGCAAGGCGAGTCTCACCCTCGGCGGCGATTCCGTTCTGGCATCGCAGTGACTCAGCGAGGGCGGCGTTTGGCAGGACTACCGCCAAGGCACCGGCGAGAAGAATCTGTCGCGGGTTCATGGGCCCTCCCAAGTGCACGTCAGCGAAGCATACGCCGCGGCGAAACCGGATGCGAAGGCAAGGGAGGCGGCGATCGCGGGCGAGGGGTACAGGCCGATGACGCCGACGAGGGCGAACAGCATGAAGTGCGGGGTCTTCGGCTCCTGCTTATCGGGACGCGAATTTCTTCACATGAACGGCCGCGATGTGCTCGATCTTGGTCGTGAACCCGCACTCGCGGGGTTTTCCCATCCGCCCTGCGTGGGCATTCTTCAGTCACAGATGCAGGACACCCCTGGTGCAGGGTTCGTGTTCCTTCTTTCCGCAATCACCCAAGGAGCAAGGTGTCCCATGTGGCTTCCCGGTTGGCTGTACAAGGCTCTTCCATTCATCTACGCCGGCGGCGGCCTCGTGAGCTTGAACTTGATCGAGTACGGGCTCGCGGCTGTGTTTTGCGGACTTGTCCTCTTCGCCGCTGCGCTGCTGACTGCCAGTTGGCGATACGCCGCCTATCGAGACAAGGCACGACCCGGCAACCGTGTCTCGGCTCGCGGAGCTGCGGGCGGCAGCGTGGCGCGGGCAAGTTGAAGGCCCTCGGAGCCCAATCGTGAACGATCCCGAAGCCTTGCCGAGCGCGCCACCCGCCGAGACCTTGAAGCCCGATCCGCAAATCTGGCGGACCATGATGGATGCCGCGTTGCGAGTCCATCGCTTCCACACCGCAAAGGTCGAAGGCGGGGATCCACAGAGCGCCGAGCCCCGCAGGATCGACGATCACCGTGCGCGGTCGGGGCAGGCATAGCGCAGCCTTTCCAGCGCGTGCAGCGGGTCAGAGCATCGCGGGATCGGCGGTTCCTGCACGTCCCCGACCGAAGCGAACATGCGAACTGGGCGGCCGACCTTCGCCGACAGTGTCGAGGCGGGCGTTACTGCGCCTGCAAGTACGGCGCAATGTTCTTCATGGCCCTGGAGACGTACTGTTCCTTCTCACCGACGGGCGCGACGTAGTGCAACGCGTTGCGGGCGGCTTCTTCGCCTTCGAAGCGAGCGATGATCCACGCCGCCAGATACTGCGATGCGAAGCAGCCTCCTGCGGTGGCGATGTTGCCTGCGGCAAAGAACGGCTGATTCAGTACCTCGACGCCAGCCTGCTGGACCCAAGGCTTCGTCGTGAGATCGGTGCATGCGGGGACGGCGCCGAGCAACCCGAGCTTGGCAAGCACGAGCGTACCGGAGCACTGGGCCCCGATGAGTTGGCGCGCTGGATCCAGGTTCAGGGCCGACATGATGGTTGGATCGTTGACGATCTCTCGCGTGTTGATGCCGCTGCCGACGATGACCGCGTCCGCGGAACCTACCTCCGCCAAGCTCGACTGTGCGTGCACCACAACGCCATTCATCGAGGTAACCATGGGCTCTGGGCAACACAGCGTCACGCGCCAGCCTGGCTTCTTGATGCGGCTGAGAACCCCGAGGGCGACCAGCGAATCGAGCTCGTTGAAGCCCTGGAAGGTGAGGATGGCGATGTGCATGCGCCAATTGTGCCGAATCGGGCGTGCGTCTCCGTTCGAGTAGCACGATGGGGCAACGGGTACATGTGCAGAGTGGTGGCTCTCCTGTCCTTGGGCTGGCTTCACGAGTTGACTCCATGGCGAACTCGCAGTCCCGACTCGACATCAGCTCGGTCCAAGTGCGGCTTCAGAACACCCCGCCAGGGGTCCCGTCGTTACGCGGGGACGCGCCATTCTTGCGCGTCGACGACGCGCCCGTGATGGCCACGCGCCGGGTCGAGTTCGCGGGCCTTTGAGGCAGATCAATCGCGCATTCCGGCCAGATGGGAGAGTGTTAAACCTTTCGACCCACATGCCTCGGAAGTGTTGATACTCAGTCGCCCCGTTCCAAGCATGCAGGCGGCGTGCATGCGACGTCACGGCGCCCTTATTGGTTCAACAGTGTTTTCGACACCCCCGGAGATAACCATGGTACGCAAGATGCTTGTGCTCGGCCTGCTGGCAATGTCGCTCGTGGCGTCCGGCCTCCATGCACAGACTGCGCCCGCGGACACGGCCAAGCCAGCCGCCAACGCTGTCGATCCAGGATCGATCCAGGCCCTCAAGGACATGGGCACCTATCTGCTGACGCTGAAGCGCTTTCGGGTGTCGACCGATGTGACCGGCGAGCGGGTCCTGGCTGACGGCCAGAAACTGCAGCATTCGGCGACGGCGGCGCTGGACGTCAATCGTCCGAACAAACTGCACGCCCGGCTGCTCAGCGCCCGCGCAGAACGCGAACTCATCTACGACGGCAAGACGTTCACCTTCTATGCGCCCGCGCAGAAGTTGTACTCGACCGTCGAATTTGTCGACACGCTCGGTGGGCTGATCGACCGGCTGGAAGAAAAGTACGCCATACAAGTTCCATTGTCGGATCTCTTCGTCTTCGGTACCCCGGCGGCGCAGTTTGACAAGATCGAATCGGCGATGAATGCGGGTCAGGACTTCGTCGACAAGGATCTCTGTGACCACTACGCCTTTCGCCAAGGCAAGATCGACTGGCAGATCTGGATCGCCACCGGGAGCAAGCCGCTGCCGCGCAAGATCGTGATCACCAATCGTGCCGACGAGGCCCGTCCGCAATCGGTCACCTTCATCGACTGGAATCTGAAGCCGACCTTCACGGACGCCGTATTCAAGTTCACGCCGCCCAAAGGCACGTCCAAGATCGAGATGGCTGCGCGGAAGACCAAGTAAAGGAGCGCCAACATGAACAAGCCATTCAGCAAGTTGTTTCTGACCCCGCTGACCGTTCTCGTTCTGGCCAGTTTCGCCATCGCGCCGGCAACTGCGGCGGGCGCTCGCGCTGCAGCGGGCGGCGGTGGGGGTGGTGCTCGTGCCAGCGCCGGCGGTGGCGGCGGTGGCGGCGGCGCAAAGCAGAACGTGCAGCCCAGTAGCAGCAAGGCCGATCCGCGGACGAACAATGTCCGCAGCACCAGCGTCAACAACACCAATGTCAACGTCAACAGGAACGTCAATGTCGACGTCGATCAACACGGGGTAGGTGGTTGGGATCATCCTGTCGCGGGAGCGATGGTCGTCGGCGGCGCGATTGCCGTGACTGCCGCCGCCATAGGTTCGACGGTGGCCGCCGTACCAGTCGGCTGCGTCCCGATCAATTACGGTGGCATGGTCTATCAGCAGTGCGGCACCACTTGGTATGCGCCCCAGGGCTCCCAGTTCGTCGTGGTCAATCCACCGTATTGACAAGAGCCCCGCGTTCACATGCGGGGCCTTGCAGTTGCCGGCTCCCCGACGTGGGTTCGAACCACGGAGTTCCTGAGAGACGGCGCGTCTGGCGCAAGGTCGTCAACGACTCGGCTGGGGTGCCATGTCAAGTCCAGCGGACAGAGGTACCAGGGAGTTCCTTGATCAGTCGCGCCGGACTGTTGTGCTTGGTCGCGTTGCGGGGGAATCCGCCAGGCGCATCGACAGCACCAGCAAGTCCGACGTCTGCAGGTACTTGCGTTGGCCCGCGGCAAGGAATGGGAATTCGTTCATCGTCTCGACAACGCTGCGGCTGGCTCGAGGTGGGTGCGGGTGGCGTCAGCACCGGCAGCAACGTCCGCTCATTCGACACCAGTGCCACTTGGGGCTTGCGGAAAATTGCTGTGGCGCACCAGTTGCCGAGCACGGAGGAGGGTGGCGCCCGCGTGTTCATATCCGCGCAATTCCGACCTGGCACGATCAGAATTCGGCCGGCACACACACCGTCGAGGCAAAGTCGAAGCAAGCAATGCCGAACCTGCGCCTGCTGGTCCGGCCTCTATCGCGGCTCGCCGATCACCGCGAGCCGTGAATCAAGCAGAGAATCCGTTGCCAATGCCCGAAATCAAGACAGCCATCGTGACCGGCGCCAGTCGGGGTATCGGGCATGCTGTTGCGCGCCGCTTTCGTGATCTGGGTTGGCGTGTCATCACGGTCTCGCGCAATCCGCCGCCGAGTGAGTGCCCGTGGAGCGACGCAGCGAACACGCACATCTTGCTGGACCTTTCGGACATGCAGCAGATCATCCGAACGGTCGAGACGCTTCGGCCGATGCTCGGCGGCGCCAAGCTGCATGCGCTCGTCAACAACGCCGGTATTTCGCCGAAAGGCCCGGGCGGCACCCGGATCAATTCATTGACTACCGACATCGATGTCTGGCAGTCGATGTACAACACCAACTTCTATGCGCCGCTGGTGCTCACGAGAGGCTTCGCTCAGGAGCTGTCCAATGCGCGGGGCGCAGTGGTCAACGTGTGCTCGATCGCCGGGCACCGGGTCCATCCTTTCGCCGGGTCGGCCTACGCCACTTCCAAGTCCGCGCTGGGTGCACTCACGCGCGAAATGGCCAACGACATGGCGCCTCTCGGCGTGCGCGTCAACGCGATCGCGCCGGGTGAGATCGACACCGACATTCTGTCGCCGGGAACCTCGCAGATCGTCGAGAACCATATCCCCATGCGACGCCTGGGTACGGTTGACGAAGTGGCCGATCTGATCGAGTTTCTGTGCAGCGAGAAGGCCTCGTACATCACCGGGGCTGAAATTCCCATCGATGGGGGTCAGCAGGTCTAGAAGGTTGACCCCTCACGCAGCCCCGAGAACGATCGGTTCGAAGACAAGCCCGCGCAGATCAGTCTCCCGGTCGACGTGGCGCCTGCGTGTCGTTTCCTCGCCAAGACATCAGCCCCGCGACCACACGCTAGGGCGGGTGTTCATTGGCTCCCCGACCTGGGCTCGAACCAGGGACCTACCAATACGGTATTCAGCCTAACCTGCGTCAGACCCGTCAGATTCCTACCGATGAGAATCATGCCCGCCCCACACACACTCGATGCGACGAGCAGGTATTTGCGCTGACCGCGCATGTGATGCCTGATGCCGCTCCGATGCGATTGTCACGCTTGGCATGCCAAAGGCAGGTGCATATGTCGCCGCGATTGCCGATTCCCCGGGACGGCGGGGCGGACAGAGACTCAGTACTTGAGCTTCAGCTTGTCGAACTGTTCTTTGGGCAAAGCCGGCACATCGCCACGTGCCGCCATGCGATTCAGGTTCCAACCACCTTCACCAACCCAGGCTTTCAAAGTGGCCAAGTTGGCAGCGCGCTCCGCATCGGTTTCACCCAGGTACTTGTACATGTTGCCCGGCTTGCCGCCCGCATATTGACTGGTTCCGTCATCCAACCGGCGCATGATCGCCCCAGTGGAAGGATAGGCAACGAGTACCACCAAGTGCTCGTAGGTATCGAGGCGTGGGCCAACTTTGGCTTTCTTGTACTTTTCTTCGTCCAACTTGAACTCGGCCATGGTGGGCGCCTCTGCCGCTGCTGAATGGCACTCGTAGCAGTTCTTCTTCAACATCGGCGCCACATCAGCGCGGTAGGAAACATCGGCGGCCATGGCAGGAAGGGCGACCGCCGCACCAACCAGGAAAGCAAGTCTCTCGACTTTTGACATCACGGACTCCATCAAGTTATGTCCCGAGTAGAACAGGTTCTTCCACCGTCCCCGTGGACCTGCCAGTTGCCTTGACGTAGCGCAACGCAGAAGAGAGTCTTCGTGGCCGATCACCTTCGAGCCCGGAATCTGGGGCGTTCCATCGCGCTGATGGTCGCACCTGCTCCGACGATGCTGATTGGTGCGTATCGGTCGCAACGTCCGTAAGCGCGAGTAAGGGCGTCGGGGATGCGCCACTATGCCCATCGCCACGCCGGCAATCGTCGGTATCGTTTCGACTGCCAAGGAGAACCTCGATGAGACGCTTGACCCTCTTCATGACGCTTGCAGCCGCAACTCTGTCTTCCGCCCATGCGGGCACGAATGTCGGTGTTTCCATTGGCATCAACCAACCCGGTGTCTATGGGCGAATCGATCTCGGCAACATGCCACCGCCGGCCGTCGTCTATGCGCAACCCGTGGTCATCGCGCCCACGCCGGTAGCGGTCTATCAGCAACCGATCTACCTCTACGTGCCGCCAGCGCATCGCGCCAACTGGGGGCGGTATTGCGGTGGCTACGCGGCTTGCGGCCAGCCCGTCTATTTCATGCAAGAGGCCTGGGTCAGGGATCACTACTACCGCGCGCGTTACGACCACGACGACGATGGCCGTGGCTCCGGACACGGACAGAAGAAGGGGCGCGGGCACAAGCACGGCGACGACTGAACTTCTGGAGTTGATAGGCCGTATCAGCTGAAGACTGCAGGGACGCCGATGCGACGAGGCTGGTTGGCGTGCACGACCGAGTCGAAGAAACTGATGTCCTCGCCCGTACACGAGTGGTGGGTGCCGCCCTTGCGTCAGGACTGATCAGGCGCGAGGGCGGGGCATTGGTGCCGTCGCCTCCTCGACCACCTCAGGGGCGGCAGGATCAACTACCGAAATTGGGAGCGAGCCATATGAAGAAGAGTGCCATCGTCCCGCTGCTGGTCTGCGTCGCGTTGCTTGCAGGCTGCGTGGCCACTCGACCGATGACTGAAGCGGAGCGCGACCATCAGCAGCGTGCAGAACAAGAGCGTCGCACTCAGGTCATCAACACAGGCCCCTAGCGGTCACAGGCGAACGGGGCAACCAAGACATTCCGGTGGATATCCCACCCGGATGTCTTGATCGGAAAGCAAGCGGCGGCGGCTGCCGATCTCAGTCCTGAGATCTGCGAGTCCATGAACCGCGTTTCTGGCCTGAGATAAGTGGCGGCAAGTGTCGTTAGAAACTGCCGGCTCAACAGATCCTGCATTTCCGCCTGAGTGCCGGTGGGCCCGGTGTAGTGCCATTGGGGCAGCAGCTTGCAATGCGTCGGCCAGATGCTGAACTCATGATCGTCGTTGGCGATGATCCCGAACTCTTCGTTATCAATATTGCTCATGGAGCAGAAGGATATTGACTGTTTGCAGAGGCGACGAGGCAAGAGTTGGCAGGTCCCGCGGCGCTGACGTAAACGCTCTGTATCACGGACGCAAAAGGTCGCGCTGCTCTTCACTCCGGCGTCACATTCGACTGCCAGCATCACTGCGGGCCCCGGGAGTTCGTCATTACGGCCGGGTCGCCTGACGCGAAGGCGGCTGCTGGCTTCACCGTGCGCTGGCAGACGTCGGGAGATGCTGCACGGCAGGAGAGTCAGATGCCATTGCTCAAAGTGCTGACACCCGAAGAGACCGAGAAGCTCGGAGTGCCAAGGGTCAGTTGGATGATCTCACCATCGATGTGGAAGTTGAAGCAATCGCGGCCGGCGCCCCCGGACAGCCCCAACAAGCCCGACCAGGCACTGATTGCGCCGGACGACCCGTTCTTCAACGGTTCGGTCGAGTTGTTCTGGAAGCATGCATACAAGTCGGAGTAGGGCCAACTCACGGACCCGGTCGCGCAGCTTCCGATTCGACGCCGGATGGCACATCAGACGTCGCAACGCCGTAATCAACTATGCGCTGAGTGGCGACGGACCGGCAGTCAGGACGATGTTGTCGGGGCGTCTCGTTGCGGTCGTGCCGCAGGCAGTCATCTTTCTCCTGGAACTGCCAGGTGCCAGCGGCGCGAAGTGCCTGCCTGCGGAGGCGCACCGCTTTAACCATGAGCGCCACAACGAGCAGGTTGACCACCATGACAGACAGGCCAAGCCAGCCTGGGCTCACGAAGAGTTCGAAGATCTCGATCGGCACATAAAGGCCGCCGCTCAACGCCGCCAGCCACTCTGCCCAGGCCTTTTCATACCAGAGGCCATAAGCCTCGACGAAGCGCAAGCATGCATAGGCGGCCGCTCCAAGCGCCAGTAGCCACATTCGGGAATCGTCAAGGTGAGCCGCCAGATCGAGAAAGATCCGTGGATAGCGTGAGGCTGGGTTCAGATGGGCATGTCGGATCAGTTGTGCCGCCATGTCGTGCACGTCTCGATGCACGAGCGAAAGAAGACCGAGGCCAGTGAGCAATACAAGCGCGCCCTTGAAGGCCTCCAGGACCGCGACTGAACGAAGGGCGCTAGACAAGCGCATAGGCAATGAGGGCGCAGATGGATGCCATGCCTGCAAGGCCGAGCAGGAACAGGGCGTCTACCACGACGCGCAACCGTCGGCGAGTGGCTGGCAGGTGCGTCTTGAATGACCAAAAGGCCAGACTGGTGCAGATAACGAACAGCACAGCGTCCATAGCGAGCAACTCGTCGCCAACGGTTTGCACCTGTGTTTGAGCTGCGACGAGTCGAAGTATGCCAATGGCGGTGAGGCAAACGCCAACCATGGCGGCAGATACCGCGAAGACATGCATCGTGAGGTCATGCTCACGTTGCTCCGACGACGACTCTGGGTTCATGGCGGGGTGGATGCGGGGTGACGTGGTCCGGTCGACGGGGATCGCGGGCGGCTAGGTTACCAACGCGACGGCAAACAAGACGATGCGGCCGGGTTGCATGGCGAACACCGACTCCGCACAGGACGACGACTCGGTCATCTTCCGGCAGAAGCTGCGATGACAGGCCAGGGCTCGCAGTGGCAGACCTGGAAGTGTGCAGTCTCTACCGTCACGCTGCAGGCGTCTGACGCAGGCTCATCTAACGGTCTTGCTGCCAATGGAACTTGTGCATCAGGCGGTGCACCACTGGCGCAAAGATGAGTCCCGCTGCGACCAGGAACACCAAGCCAGCGTAGAGCGCGTACAGACCTGCAAACAATTTGCCGCCGTCGGTCCGGGGTGCGTCTACAGGCCCCATGCCGCCCATGAGCATTGCAGCGTTCAAGAACGCGTCGCGCCACGGAAGTTGCTCGAAGTACTCATAGCCGGCCATGCCGAGCACGAGAGACACCAGGAGAAGAGAGAGTGCCGCGGCAGCGTGGAGCAGCACGCGCTTGGTGAAGCGCGCAGACGGGATCGGTGGGTGTACCTTGGGCTCGTACATTGGGTCACAGCGAGGGGCAGTGAATGCGCTACCGATGATATGGGGCGCCAGTTGCGGCGTGATCCCGAGGCCCGCCGCCAAATCGACCTCGAGCCATGGGTACCGACGAGCCGTGCGCATTGGTTTTGGTCGAAGGCAACAAACTATACGGAATCTGGCCGACCGACAAGAGCAGGACGTGCCGTGGCCTCGTGACGAGTTCGCTGTTGCCGTCCCCAAGAGGTCCACGGTGGCACCGGTGACTGCAGCCGCGTCGTCCATCGCAAGAAGCCGCGCACCGCTGTGGAGTGTCCAAGGTCCAATTGAGCAATCGCCGTCGAATCACCTCAGAAAACGTGGCCAACGTCAGTGCACCAGAGGCTCGGCTCGACATCAGATCAGCGCTTCGAAACCAACAAACAAATCGCCCCCGCACCCGCGCGAGGCCTTTCATTTCTTGGCTCCCCGGCCTGGGCTCGAACCAGGGACCTACGGGTTGTGGACTCACACCATGCGATGGGACACGACCCTGCGTTGCGTCTACAGCGCGTAGGCATACTGCGAGGCGCCCATAACCGAGACGGCCCGACATCACGACCGGCAAGATTCGATGAGCTTTCACCCTTGGCAGATCGCGGTGGGCGTCCTGATTGGTGTCGTCATCGGTGGAGTCGGGGCGCACCAGGTCGGCCACGACACCATGCGGCGGTTCCTCGCCGAGCCGGTGACATCGTTCAATCACCTGATCCGTGGCGACGCTCGCCCAGCGCATACCCGTGACCCGAAAGAGCATCAGCGCGAGGCCACCGAACAAGCCACAGCAAAGAAGCTGCGCGACGACCAGGCGCGACAACTGCGGGCGGACCAACAGAAGGCAGGCGGTGGCGAAGCGCTGGAGGCAGCTGCACGCAAAGAACGTGCGTGGACCCAGTTCTACAAGCAGCCACCACAGTGCGATGGCAATCCGACCGATGCAGCCATGACTGAATGCGCGAACCACTACATCCGGGCGAAGCGTCACTTCGAGGAGGCGTATGCGGCGGGCAAGCTGTAGTTCGCCGGGCTACCGTGCGCCGTCAGAATCAAGCGCGCCCTGTGCCCCTGGGGGCCACCGACTGCACCTACCACGCCTGCACCTGCGGTCGACTTCGTTTCTGGCGTCCAACGTGCTCGACGCCGACCGGCATGACATTCGTGCAAGGCATGGCGCAGAGTGAGCGCTTCGACGGCCGCGCGACTATCCTGCCCGAGCCGCAATGACGCCATTCCAGGCTCTTTCATAACTCCTGGTTGATAGCTCATGGCGATTGAGTATTTCCGATTCGTTGCGTTGGGGGCTAGATTTGCCGTTTCGCACCGAGAGATCGAGGAGTGATCGCCATGGATGTTCAAGCCAGCATTGCGCACCAGGCGCCTTTCAACGTGGCCCCCACATGGCTGGACGAGGACGGTTTTCTTGCCGACTCCGACAACTGGACGCCGCGTTTGGCAGAACAGATGGCCCGACAGGCGGGCATCAGTGAGCTCTCCGCCAAACAGTGGGAGATCATCCACTTCGTGCGCGAGCGCTTCTTCTCGATCGGAGCCCTGCCCGTCATGCGCCTGGTGTGCAGGGCAGCAGGTCTGGATCCGCGCATGGGGCATCAGTTGTTCAGCAGCTGCAAGACCCTCTGGCTCATCGCCGGGTTGCCTAACCCTGGCGAAGAAGCCAAGTCCTACATGAACTGATCGCGTGGGACGCAGTTGACCGTCTTCATTACCGAGATTTCGCTCATCGCGGCCACGTCAATGGCGATGAACGCCGGACTTGCCCCGTCCGTCATCGCATCGACCTTCGCGCCGACGTGAGTCATGGCCACTGCATACACCATCGAACCGCTCCGTGAGTCTGAGATACCTGAGATTGGCCGCTTGGCTCGCGCCATCTGGAGAGGGCACTACACGACGATCATCGGTGCCGCCCAGGTCGAATACATGCTTCAGGACAAGTACACCCTGGATGACCTGAAGCCCTGCCTGTCGGCGGCTGAACGCTGGTTCGATGTGCTGCGCGTGAACGGCGAACTCGCCGGCTTCCTGCGGTGCTCAAAGCACAGCTCTGAAGCATTGAAGCTTGAAGAGATCTATCTGGCCTCCGAGCATCGAGGCACAGGCCTCGGCAAAGTGCTTCTGCTTCGCGCCGAGGAACTCGCCCGCGAGAACGGGCTCGGGACTGTCTTCCTGTATGTCAACCGTGGAAACTTGAACAGTGTGGCTGCTTACCGGAGGAGTGGCTTCGTCGTCACGGAACGCAAGGTCATCGACATAGGCAGCGGCTTCGTCATGGACGACTACCGCATGGAACAGGTTCTCACCCCTGCGCAATAGCAGCAGGAGACCCTGACCAGGTCCCGGCAATCGGGGTCATTCGGTAGCGGCATGACCGGCTCGATGTCCAGGTTAGGCAGCAGCTCTTGGCCTATTCTGGTGAAGGCTCAGCGTGAAGAAGCTCTTGTGCGACCCGCCAGCGCCCGTCGCTGCCTTTGCGCCAGACGATCACCAAGCGTACGTTTGTCGTGGACTGGGCCGACGTACCGGCGCCATTGACCCATGTCGCCCGACCATAGACCGCAGCCACCGTGCTTGACCCTTCCGTCTTGAGACCCCGTATCTGCACGGCTGACAGTGGGCGCATGGCCTGGGCCATTCGCGTAAGCGCCTCTCTGCCTTGCACTGCCGGCGCACCCGGGGCGACAAAGATGGCGTCTTCGGTGTAGTGCTCCACCCAAGCGAGCGGGTTCGACGAGGACAGCGCGGCTTCCAGCGCCCGCTCGGCGAGACGGATTTCAGCGTCGTCAAAAGTCGTCACGTTGGCCTCGTGAGGTGTGGTGCTGCAGGCAGACAAAGCCAACAGCACGTTGCATAGAATGAACCTAATGTTCACTGTGGTGGACCTTCCGACGCGGGTGTTTGCTGCTGCCTAGCTTGTTCTCGGGCGCAATCATGCTGGACGCGCAGTCTCGATCCTGCAGGCCCGGCTGTGCAGGGTGTTCGGGGTCGCTTGCAGTGGGCTAACCGGTACAAGCGCCCCGCAGACACGCACGAGGCCTTGCGTTTGTTGGCTCCCCGCTCGCCCTACGGATTGGCTGGCGGAAAGAGATCGTCGCTCAAGTCCAGTGCCCATTTTTGCCACTGCGCAGCGCTGTCCCCCGTCGCAGGCGTCGCGTCTGCGGCAAGGTGAGCCATCGTCGCTGCGACGATCCCTCGGATGTGGCCAGCCTGTTGACTCCGGTTGGCGGTGCCCTTGGAACATGCCCAAGCTGCCGGCACCCCGCTTGTCGCAGGCCGCGCGGTTGCTCGGCCTTCACGCAGTCGCCGACAGACAGGGTGACGTCCGTGGCTGTCTTGGATTGCGCCAAAACGAGGCTCGCGCAAGCGCCGTTACGGTGGCAATGAGTGGCAATCGGATGGCGCCCATCGTTCGTGTCTGTCAACACGGCCGTCGTGGCCATCCATGGTGCCGTGAGTGAACTGCGCCGTGCGGATAGGTACTTCCGACTCAGGCCGGAGCGTACGCGGCGCCCGCGTCGACAAAGGTCGCGGCCTTCGCGGCCTCGGGCAGCGTGGCCGGCCGCACCGCTGGCGTGGACACAGTGACTGCAGCCTTCACCTCCACAGCCCGGCCTTCCGCTCGCAACGCCTGCCTGCCCAAGCTGCCCAGGCCGACGAGTGCGCCGCCGGCGAAGAGGAGGATGAAGAAGGCGACACAAGTGGCACCTAGGGAAAGAATCGCAAGAATGGCGTAGTACATGACAGGTTCTCCGGGGTTGGGAAGTTTCACGAATTGCTTGGCGTGATCGCACTATGGATCGATCGACTCTTCGCGTGAAATGCATTCTTGGCTCGTATTGGTGCGATATTCGCAAGAATGATTTCGTCCCGGCACGACCGACCCCAGCAACCGAGGCCTGCACATGAAGATCGATTTCGCTGGAATTCAAGCCTTCGTCAGCGTCGCCGAGCTGGGCGGCTTCAGCAAGGCGGCGCACGAGCTGCACATCACGCAGACGGCGCTGACGAGACGGGTCCAGAAGCTCGAGGCCTACCTTGGTCTGAGGCTTCTGGACCGCACCACGCGCAGCGTGGCGCTGACGGCAGTCGGCCACGACTTCCTGCCCAAGGCGCGCTCGATCGTGGGAGAAATGAACTCCGCCGTCGGGCAACTCAAGGAGATGGCCCGGACCTCGAGCGGCAGCTTCACGCTCGCCTGCATGTCGACCATGTCGGCCCGCCTGCTACCCCTTCTGATACGCAAGTACGCCGACCTTCATCCCGACAATCGCATTCGCCTGCTGGACATGAGCTCCAACGATGTGCGCGCGGCGGTCCTCAACCGCAACGCTGAACTCGGCATCGCGATACACGGCGAGGCGCACCCTGAGCTCAACGAACGGTTCCTGTTCGACGACGCCCTCGTCTTCTATTGCCACGAATCGCACCCGTTCGCAGAGCGTCCGCGCGTGAGCTGGAAGGACCTCAAAGGCTCGGACCTGATCATGGTTCGTGGCTTCACGGCCACACGCCTGCTGATCGAGTACCACCTCCTGACGCACGGCGTGCGTGCCGGCAGTGCCTACGAGGTGCAGTACCACTCGACCGCAGTCAACCTGGTGGAGGCGGGTGTCGGCTGCGCCGTGCTGCCCTGGTCCGCACTGGGGCCCGGCGGCCGATCGCCGATCCGGAGAATCGAGCTGGTCGGCCCCAAGGTTCATCGCCGAGTGATGCTGTTCACCCGCAAGAACGCGAGCCTGTCACCGTCGGCGCAGGCGTTCTTTGACGTCGTGAAGCGGGTATCCGCCAGCAAGGTTCCGTCTTGATCCAGAAAGTGAATTGATTGCGCACTTCGTCCGCTGTCCGTGCGGTGCGGCGCAGAAGGTCAGCGATTGATACGGCCGACCGCCCGTTGCCGTCTATCGCGCTCGTGGGCGGGTCCGCACCTTGCTCGAACAAGATCAAGACCGCTGGGCAATTCACGGCCCGAATGGCCGCATTCAGCCTGCTAGTTAGCAAGGTCTAAGGGAAAACCCTACTATTTCGACATCCGGAGCCCTCGCGCTCTGGCAGAAGAAAGGGAATTCCAGATGTCTATGCAACTTGCCAGTGTCATGGTCCCGCGCCCCATCGCCACGCCGCGCGGAGCGGAATGGTTGTCCGAACTGGCGATCAGCCTGGCGCAGATAGGCCGCATGGCCTGGGCTGCGCTCGTGAGCGTCGAGGAGGCGCGTGCGCAGCGCGAGCTGGATCGGCGTGCAGTCCGCCGTGGCTATGAAGCCGAACAGTCCAAAGAGGTGCGGGTCGCGATGATTCTTGGCTGCGGCAACCGCGGCTGACCGACACCGACAGGCCGCCGGCGCGGGGAGTTGCTCCTGCGCGACGCCGGCACCCGCAAGCTCAAGGAGAAAGACCATTACCTACAGCACCACCGCAACGAGACGCCTCGACAACATCGTCTTGAATTCGGGTCCGTCGCCACTCGGCGCATGGTTTGCCAGGGTGTTGCGGAGTCTGATGTCCCGTTCGACATCGACTCGCACGCAGCGCGATAGGGTCCGTGAAATGGCCGAGGTGCGCGCGCTCGCCGATAGCGTTCGCCTGTCAGATCCGGGCTTTGCCGAGGATCTGTTCGCGGCCGCCGACCGCTACGAGAACCTGGGCAGGTGACGCGGCGGCACCTCAGCCGGCCTCTTGAAGCAGAAAATGAAAAGGGAGTTGACCATGTCCAAATTGCTCGAGCTCATCAAAGCTCTGATACCCACCATCGAATCGCAGCATGTCCGCGACGAGGCGTACTTGGCCGAATCCGTCGATATCTACGACCTGGAACGCCGCATGCGCGAGATCGACCGGCGTGGCCGCAATACCTCGCAGGACTTGACGTTCTCGCTTGGGTTGCGGTGAGGTCTGCCCCCATGTCGACGTCAACGCTGACAGCGAAGACGGTGCCCCTGATGCTCTCCTTGGCGTGCGGGGTTTTTCCTGCGGTCGCCGCCAGTGCGTCCGCGGCAGTGCAAGTCGGCGTGGGTGCCCTGAGGCTGCCCTTCGACGCGGCACGGGCGCAATACGCCAAGGGCGTTCAGGTCGGCTTGATCGAGCGCTCCATGCTCGCGTCGCGGGACTTCGAGTGCGCACTCGGCGCGCTTGAGAAGTTGAGCTTGGGGCTGCTGGCAAGACGGGTCTGAAGGCGGCCAACGGTCTTCCGAGGTGCGATCGAGTCTTGGCGTGATGAGGCTCGGCTTTGCCCGTACTGCGCAGGGTGGGGCGACTGCACGCCGACCGCTGCGATTGGGGCGGTGAGCGGGCCAGCAACGACTCGGCTGGGGTGCCACGTCAGGTCCAGTGTGCAGAGGCACCCATGAGTTCCCTGACGAGCCGCGCGGGGCTGTCGTGCCTGATCGCGCCGCAAGGGGTATCCGCCAGGCGCATCGAAAGTGCCACGAGGTCAAAGCTGTCCACTGACTCGCGGTAGGCCTCGGCAAGGAATGCGAACTCGTTCATGGTGCCGACCACGCTGCGGTTGGCCGTCTTCGCCATTGACACTTCACTCATCGCCGCGACCTCGTTGGCAATGAATGCTTGATTCGCACCATGCCTGACCAAGATGGTTGCCAGTGCGTGCGGAAACCTTGCGGCCAACGTCGAGGCGGGTGCCAATGGCATCAGCACCGGTAGCAACGTCCGTTCACTCACCAGCAGTGCGACTTGCGGCTTCCAGAATGGCGCCGCAGTAGTGGTCCGCGAAGAACTCGCCGAAGGTGATCACGGCTACAGGGCTGGCTTCCACGCTTGCTGTCACCTGCGAGGAAAACGCTACCGGAAGTGTCCTCTGCCCGTCGCGGCTGGAGAACTGTCACAAGGTGGTGGCACGCTTTGTGCGATCCTGCACAACGCCCATGAATGACCAACCAGACCTCTCCGCAGTGCTCCGTGCGCTTGCAGCAGCACAGGCGGCACTTCCGCCCGAACTCACGGCCCGCCTCCCGCCGGACTTGCGGCACAAGTACGACTCGTTCCGCGAAGACCTTGGCCATATGGCCTTGCGGGCGCACGCGTTGCAGCCGAGGGTCACGCCCGCGAAGCCAGGAGGCTAAACCGCCTTCAGCCCCGTGATCGCGGCGACTGGACCGATCTGGTGGCGGTGGCACGGTGTGCGCACGTCGGCGACTGGCCTCGCAGGCCGACACTGGCGCACCTGGCCGATGTCGATCGGTGCGTCACCTATGGATTGGGCAGACGCGAAGACGGGGCGATGCCGCAGCGCGAGTCGATGCTTCGAGGGCGACGCATGCCTTTTGGGCCTACCTGACGTGATGAGACACCGACGCCGCATCCATCACGATCATGGAGATCGTCGACAACGCGCTGATGCTCGCGATTCCTGGCGCCATGGACGCGCCAATGACCTCGCTGCTCTTCTGGGCCAGCATGCTTGTGTCTCTGCCTGTGCCAGGCGTCGCGGCGTATCCCGTGAACCGATGGCTCATCGCCAGAGGCAAAGGGCATGCGGTCGCACACGCCCATCACTGAACCGGTTCAATGGACGGCGACCCGCTCGTTACACAGCGCTTTCTGTAAGCGATCCAAGCCACGCCAACTTGTACCTAAACGCCTGTGCAACCGCTGCGTATTCTTCTGTCCCATGACAGCCATCAATGGCGCGGAATTCGGGGTCGTCGTCAGCGACGAGCAGTACTTCAGCGTCTGGCCGACACACCGCAAGCTGCCGTTTGGTTGGCACTTCACCGGACCCACGGGCACACGGGCGGAGATGCAGCAACTCGTCGAGCAGCAGTTCGTCCCGACCATTCCATCGACGTGCCTCACGCCCGAAAGGCAGTTCAGGAACTCGCAGTCGGCGAACTGAAGATGGCGCGATGACGCGTGTGGTGCTGTGGCCGCACTACGGCATGAAAGCTGCCGACCTATTTGCATACTGATCGCGCCGATGGGTCCCCCTGGCCGGCAACGCTGTCATTGAGCGCGCTCAATACATCCGGCAGGGCGAGTGGCCCAGAATGCGCAAATTGGGTGATCCGCAAGGGCCAGGCTGGCTGGTGGAAATAGGCGGGCCGGAAGCTTCGGAACCAGCGACAGACCCATGACTTGCATCCGCATGCGAGCGAGGATCGAATGAAGGCCAAGGTCGACAGTACGGGGCACGCCAAGCCTGCTGGCGTCATCATGCGCGACTGCATTACGTACGACACGTTCACGGGCGACAAGGCGTCATTGATGGCGCACCCAGCGTGTCCGCCGACGATGTTCGATGGCGACGGCGTGACCTGGAAGACCTCGCGCACGATCCGCCTGGCCGATGGGCGCAAAGTCACCTTGCGCCGCGAGGGGCGTCACTATTCGATGCTGGTGGAACTGACAGTGGCCGAGCGGGTTGCACGCCGGGCACGCCGGGACCGTCTGGCGAGCGTCGAGCGCGCACTTAACCAGTCGAAGGAGGCATTGGCGCGCATGCCGCGGACCGCCGCAGACTACCGGCGCGAGGCGCTCGAGTCGGCGAAGCTGTTCGAGAAGCTGTACTTGAGCGCAGCGGACGGTGCCCTTAGCACTCTACGGGGCGGTTATTCGCTCGATGCCGCAGCGCGCAGGCTGGTGGAGATCCATCTGCAAGCGTTGCGTGCAGTGTTCGAGACCGGCGGCGTGGTGCTCGACCCTTCCCAGCGTCAGGAACTGGTCGATGCCGCGATGGCACCAGCACGCAACGCCGACCCCACTTTCCGGCGCGTCTTGGATGACCTCACCAAGGACGGCGGGCGATAGGCGGGCGGGGCTGACGGCCCGTTCTGTCCAGTGGCACATGCATTGCGCCTTCAGGGGCTTCAGTGAGAGGAAGGCTAGGCGTTCGGCAACCGCAGCTGGCAGCAGCGGTCAGATGTGTGCTTCAAGAGGCAGGCTAAGCATCACTATGGGCTGAAGAAGCCTGGTTGCCAATGAGGGTGCCCGTGACTGGTCCACCGCCTCAATTGCCTCATCGCGGCGACATTCGCGTTCGGCGGGGCCATGCCATCCCTGATGTCGTCGAGGCTGACCTTGCTAGCTGAGCGATGACAGGCTTGGATTGAACGCCACTTCCCACAGATGACCATCCGGGTCCTGGAAGTACCCTGCATACCCGCCCCAGAATGTTGCTTGCGCTGGCTTGACGATTCGCGCACCAGCCTGGGCGGCCTGCTGCATGACGTCATTGACTTCTTTCTCAGAGGCCACGTTGTGCCCAATGCTCATCTCGGTTGAACTTGGCGGCTGCAGGGCGAGGCCGGAATCTGCGGCAAGGCTCTCGCGTGGCCACAGGGCGAGCTTGAGGCCAGACGAGAGGGTGAAGAAGGCGACTGCACCGTGTGTGAACTCCGCGCCAACGATGCCTTCGGTGGGGAAGCCCAAACCATCGCGGTAGAACTCGACGGCTCGCTGCAGATCGCTGACGCCAAGGGTGAGCAGTGTGATGTGTGGCTTCATGGTTCAGTGGCTCCCCGACCGTGGCGCAAGCCAGGGACCCTCGAAGTGTCAGGCGGCGGTGGTCGCCTTGAACACGAGCATGAGACCCTCTCCGTGACTGTAGTAGTAGTCTCCGCCAGGACTGATCACGACTGCTCTGCCTTCGTGTGCATCGGCAAAGTAGCGCCAGCCATAGCTCGGCTCCCCAACTCTTGTACCAATGGAGACGGCTTGCATGCCTGCGTCAATTCGACGATTGCCTCTTGACTCCTTGCGATGATCGTCTGCATACGAAGGCATGCTCGCGATGGCTGCTGCGACGCCCAGCACTACGCCAATATTGATAGGGTTCATGGTCCTTCCTTTCGACCGAGTCCAGTCGACGCTGACTGTGCATCGACTATGGGCGTCAAAACTTAGGACAGTCTGAGCGCACCTCTTGCGAGGCGTCGGACGTCCATCGGACTGTGAGCGCGCGAATCTTCAGCATCGCCGCTCGGGAACCTACGGATTTCAAGTGAGCAATGCAGGAGGCGCCAACTTGTGCCTCGCCGCCGCCGCGACCGGCCAATATCCTCATGTGCCATGAGTGACATCGACACCCCGGAATTCGCGATCATCGTCAACGACGACCATGAGTTCAGCCTCTGGCCGACACACTGCAAGTTGCTGCCCGGATGGCACCACGCCGGCCCCGTCGGTACGCAAGTGCAGATGCAGGATCTGTTGGGCAAGCAATTCCTAACGACCCTCGCCGCCACGTATCTCAGGGCAGAAACGCGGTTCGGGGACTCGCGGCTGTAGGACGGAAGTTGACGCGGCCCCGGTTGGCTCTTGCGGGCAGTTGCCCGACCGATTCGACATCAGCTCGGTCCACATAGACAAAAGCCCCGCACTTTCGTGTGAGGCCGTTCACTTGTCGGCTCCCCGACCTGAGCTCGAACTACTGCTGACGCGAGGGCGCGCTACGCAAACGTGTCGCTCATCAGCGTCTTGAACCAGGTGCCCATCTTGCCGAAGTTGTCGGTACTGGCTGAGCGCGCCTCAGTGGCCGCACTGCTGCCGCTGACCTGATCGCGAATCACCATCTTGCCCGTACCCGGGTCGTACTGATAGACCGCGGTGAGCCACGATGCCTTGGTGCTGCTGATCGGCGAGAAGCACGCGGAGTTGGCCGTCGGCGATGGATCCGGTGCCTGGAAGTTGAATGCCTTGATGATCGCGTCCGCGCAGATCTTCCGCCCTTGGTTGCCGACGTGTCCGGCCTTGGGCAATGTGGTATTCGACGAGTCGCCGATGACGTGGATGCCTCGCGCCAGCGTGGACTCGAAGCTGCGTACGTCTACAGCCGCAAAGGGGACCGTGGTCGCGTTGGTCAGGCCGGCGGTCTGCACGATGGCTCCGGCGCGATGTGGCGGGATCACGTTCAGCACATCGGCGCGCACGGTCGAGGTTGCGTTGCTGGCGTCGAGCAGGGTGACCGAGCGGGAGGCCGAATCGACCGAAGCTACTCGCATCGACGGGTGGTACTCAAGGATCGAGGGCCCATAAATGGTGTCGAAGGCATAGCCAAAGTTCTCGGCCTCGGCCGTGATGCCGGAGTTGGCATCGAAGACCAGGATCCGCGATCCCGGCTTGTTGCGCTTCAGGTAGTCAGCCACGACACAGGCACGTTCGTATGGGCCCGGCGGGCAGCGGTACGGCTTGGGCGGAATCGTCATCACGAAAGTCTGTCCCGGCGTCATCGCCGCGAGCTGCTGGCGCAGTTGTTCGGTCTGTGGGCCGGCATGCCAAGCGTGGAGGATCGTGGCGGACGCTGCAGGATTGCTCGTCTCTGGAACCGGATCGAACTGGACCCCCGGCGCCAGCACGACGCGCTCGCAATACTCCGTCGACAGCGCACCGCCGCTCGCGATCGTGACCTTCCAGGTGCCGAGCGAGCCACCCGGCTCGATGGCAACGACGCGCCCAGTCAGATGCTTGATGCCGTACTTCTTGACCAGCGTGCTGTAGCCGAAGTAGAGGCTCGACATCGACATCTGGCTCGTCACCACGAGATTGCTCATGATGTTGGATGTGTAGCGCGACTCCTGCTCCACGAGGGTCACCGCCACGGCATTGCCACTCCACATACGGAGGTACTTGGCAACGGTGGCGCCCGCCATGCCGCCGCCGACGACCAGCACGCGCCCGACCACTGCCGAGCGCGCCGAGAGCGGCCACAGCGCGGCCAGCGAAGCGCCGCCCAGGGTTCCAATGAGACTGCGTCTGTTGATCATGTTGGATTCCTGCTGACTGGTCGGGGGTTCAGGGCTTTGGCAGCTTCGAGAAGTAGTCGGCGATCTGCCAGAGCTGCTCGCTGGTGTACCCGGACGCATGCGGGAACATGATGTTGTCGCGCGCCGGCTTCCTGCGCATCTCGTTGAGTTTGTTGAGCAGATCGGTGCGCGAGTCACCGGCCAGCGCGTCAAAGCCGCCATTCAGGCCATTCGTTCCGTGGCACTGGAAGCAGCCCGAGGCCAGCAGCCGGCCAGGGTGTTGCAGTTGGCTCGATTGCGCCTGTATCGAAGGCGCCAGTAGCGCTGCCGAAAGCGCGATTGCAGCTTGGACTGTCTTCAAACCGACCTCCCCTTGACACATCAACTTCGATTGATGCGAATACTATGATGCTTGTAGGGGTATTGCTATTCGAGTCCTGCAACAAATGCAAGCTGATGTCGGGCCTGAAGCATCCCTCGCTCTTCGCGCAACAGGCAGTGCGGGGCGATTGCTAGGCGTCGCCCCGTCACGCAGGTCAAGGTTCGAACTTGATCGACTTGGCGTTCACCGTGACGCCGTCGCCAGCGAGCTCACCGTGCACCTCGACTCGCGCGTTGGTGACGATTTGAGCCGCGGTCCCGCCCTCGAATACCACCGTGCCTCCGGCATAGCTGACCGTGACGCCGCGCACCACGAAGGTCTGGGCAGTGGCATCCGGCGCCGACACGCTGCCTTCGATCTCGAAGTCCTCATGATCCTGCTCATCCTCAGACTCGATCTCGACCTTGCTCGCGACCAACACGCCGTTGACGATCGCGCCTTCGACCTCGACGTGCGCGCCCTTGGACAGGCCGGCAGTGCCGTCTTCGAAGGCCGCTTGACTCGCATCGACCGGCAGGCCGTCGACGCTGAACGAGGTGGGTGACGTGTAGTCTGTCACCGTGCCCTCGATCTCGGTGTGCCCGATGTTGTCCGGTGTGCCGCGGCCCAGCTTCAGCTCCACTGCAACCCAGGCACCGCTGGCACTCTTGGTGGTTTGCAGCTTGATGCGCACCAGGCTGCCGGCCTGCAGTCCAGCCGGGACCGCTAGCCCTGATATGTCGATCACTGCGGTGCCGATGGTCAGCGTCCTGGCGGTGGCGTCGTAGTTGCCCACAAGGCCGCGCAGACGGTAGGACTCGCTATCGTCCTCAAGTTCGATGCGCGTGGCGGTGTAGGTGCCTGCTGTCGCGTCGAGCAGGCCGTAGACCTTGACGACCGCGCCAGTCAGAAGCGCAGCGGCGCCCATCCCGCCGGCGAGCGACTCCTCGAAAACAGTGCTGGGTGTCACATGGACGGTCTGTCCCAGCACCACAAGGCTGTCGCTGCCGACGCTCTCGACCGGGCCGCGGACCAGGCTTGAGAACGTGAACGACGCAGCCTTGGCCGTCTTCACTCCCCCGCTGTCGCTGACGGCTCCAGCCTCGATCTCGACGACCATGCCAAGCTTGAGGTCGCTGTCGTCATGGCCATGGCCGTCCTCGTCCTCGACGCGAGATCCCGTCTCTTCATAGTGGACGCCGTTGACAATGACCGAGCCGAACCCCGAAATGCTGCCGGTGACATAGCTCTGTGCGCTGGTGCTGTCTGAACCACCTCCGCCACCGCATGCGGTGAGCAGCAAAGTGCCGAGCGCGGCAGCCGCCAGGGCAGTGCGCGCGAAATGGGGGAGTTGCAGTGAGCCGTAGTGCATGCCGAGTTCCTCTTCGTTGGTTTTGAGCAGTGGCGGAACATCGCGTTCGCCAATGAATGTGGGAAATGCACATTCAGTGTATGAGTGGTGACCTGGTGGCGAGCTCAAAGTCGTGACGAGAAGTCACGGCTCGACCGCACTCGTCCTTGTGATCAGGTAATCCGTGTACGTTTTACAGATACCGTGCCTGGGCTTCGTGGGTGCTGGAACCACCTCACACCGCAGACATACACCGAGCCTCGCGATCAAAGTCCAGTTGCGATGGTGCGCGTCGATCGCAACGTCCGTAAGTGCGAGTAAGGGCGTGGGGGATGCGCCACTATGCCCATCGCCACGCCGGCAATCATCGGTATCGTTTCGCTTCCCAAGGAGAAACTCGATGCGACGCTTGACCCTCTTCATGATGCTTGCAGCCGCAGCGCTGTCTTCCGCCCATGCGGGCACGAATGTCGGTGTTTCCATCGGCATCAACCAGCCCGGTGTCTATGGCCGAATCGATCTCGGCAACATGCCACCCCCGGCCGTCGTCTATGCGCAACCCGTGGTCATCGCACCCACCCCGGTAGCGGTCTATCAGCAACCGATCTACCTCTACGTGCCGCCAGCGCATCGCGCCAACTGGGGGCGGTATTGCGGTGGCTACGCGGCTTGCGGCCAGCCCGTCTATTTCATGCAAGAGGCCTGGGTCAGGGATCACTACTACCGCGCGCGTTACGACCACAACGACGATGGCCGTGGCTCGGGGCATGGACAGAAGAAGGGCCGCGGGCACAAGCACGGCGACGACTGAACGCCAATGCCATATGGGCGTAACACTCCGCTGCCACGATCCATGCCGGGCCCCGGGAGTTCGTCATTGCGACCGGGTTACCCGACGCGAAGGCGGCTGCTGGCTTCACCGTGCGCTGGCTGTCCGGCGGGAGTGGTTGCACGGCAGGAGAGTCAGATGCGATTGCTCAAAGTGCTGGCAACCGAAGTGGCCGAGAAGTTCGGCGTGCCAAGGGTCAGTTGGGTGATCTCGCCAGCGATGCCAGAGTTGAAGCACTCGCGGCCAGCGCCTCCGGACCGTCCCCGCGAACCCGAACAGGGACCGATTCCACCGGACGACCCGTTCTTCAATGGTTCGGTCGAGTTGTTCTGGAAGCATGCATACAAGCCGGAGTAGGGGGCCCTCTCCGACCTGGACTCGAACCAGTGACCTACGGATTGACTGCCGGAACGAGATCGTCGCTCAAGCCCAGTGCCCACTCCTGCCACTGCGCAGCGCTGTCCCCCGTCGCCGGCGTCGCGTCTGCGGCAAGGTGAGCCATCGTCACTGCGACGATCCCTCGGATGTGGTCAGCCTGTTGACTCGGGTTGGCGGTGGCGGAGAGCTCGGCGAGGGCCACGAGGTTCTCAGCCTTGGCAGGGGCTCCGATGGCCCGGTGGGCAGCGTGCTCGGCAGCAGTTGCGTTCGCGTCGATGTTCATGTGTCGCCTTTTGTTGAGAGATGGATGGCCGCCGGCCATGTTGCGCCGCCAGAATGACGAAGGGGTCTGACATCGCTGCCAGACCCCTTGCACTATCTTTGGCTCCCCGACCTGGGCTCGAACCAGGGACCTACGGATTAACAGTCCGGCGCTCTACCGACTGAGCTATCGGGGAATAGCCGCGCATTATAGCGGCGCCCCGCTGGTCGCTCAGAGGTCGACCTGCAGCGAAGCACGCGCGCTGCGCGGTGCCTGCGGGAACAGATAGGCATGGCCGAACTGGTAGGGAGCCTCCTTCCACGCGCGCGCGTCCGTGAGGTTGTCGATGCCTGCACGCCAGGTCAGGCGCGCCCCGGCAAGTTGCTGCTGAACTTTCAGGCCGACGTCGAGCCGCGTCCAACCGGGTATGCGGACGCTGTTGTCGGGCAGCGCAGCACGGTCACCTTCGTGGATCACGGTGGCCTGCAGTTCGCTGCCGGCGGTCACCTCGTAGCTGGCCTGCAGGCGCAGGCTGCGCGCCGGCACATTGACGGGTTCGAGCCCATTCACGGCGGGGTTGGCCGAGCCCTCGCGGCGCGCATGCAGCCACAGTGCGCTGGCTTGCCAGCGCCATGCGCCGCGTTGCGCGGCAAGGCTGAGCTCGAGGCCACGGTGCACGGCCTCGCCATCGATGGCGCGGGTGCAACTGCCGTCGCTGCCGTCGCACGCGCCGAAGTCACCGGTCTGCGGGCGGGTGATCGAAAACGCGGCGAGCGCCGCCTCGACGCCGTCGCTCGCATGCTTGATGCCGGCCTCGACCTGGCGGCTCTCGAGGGCGGGCAGCGCACGTCCGGCATTGGCGTAGAGGGGCAGACTCGGTACCACTTCGGTCTCGACGCCCTTGCCCCAGTTGGCATAGACGAGCGTGCGCGGGTCGGCCTGCCAGGCCACGGCAAGCCACGGTGTCGTGAAGCTCTGTTCGGCCTCGCGCGAAAGGCGCGTATGGCGCAGGCCGGCCCACAGGTTCCAGCGCGGCGCGAGTTCGACGCGGTCGCGCACATACAGCTCGGTGCTGTGTTCGTCGCGGCTGGCCACGTCGAACAGCGGCAGCGGGGCGGCGGGCACGACGACGCTGGCGTCGATGTTGCCGGTGCCGGCGTAGTTGAAGGCCTGCGGCGGCAGCCGCGCCTCGAAGCGCGTCGCAAGGATGCCGGCGCCGACGTGGTGCATCGCGCCGGCAGTGGCGATGCGGCCTTCGATGCCGAGGTCGATGGCATCGGTGCGGCGCTCTTCGCCATCGCTGCGGAAGTCGTAGAGGTCGACGCTGCCATCGCTGCAATAGCGATCGAAGCGGCCCTCGGCGCCGCAGCCGTAGGGGAAGGCGATGCGATCATCGCTCGACAGGTGCTGCGTCAGCGCGTGCACGCGGGCACGCCAGTCCGGCGACAGTGTCTGCGTCACGCGCAGCGAAGCGGTGTTGCCGTCCAGGACCACCGGCTGCGACCACGGCTGGTTGTTGAGGTTGGTGCGCGGATCGATCGTGCCGGCATCGGGCACGCGGTCGCCGAGCAGGCTGAAGCCGGGGACGCTGGGCTGCTGCTGGCGGCTCGATTCGAACTCGACTTCGACCAGCGTGCCGGTCGGCAGCCGCGCATCGGCAGCCACGGCGACAAGGCTGCGGTGGCCGCGGGCGCTGCGCGTCTGCGGATCGAGGTCTTCGTAGGCCACGTTGGCGCGCACGCCAAAGCGCTCGTCGTTGCCAAAGCGGTCGCCGAGGTCGATCGCGAACGCCGTTCCGCCGCCCTCTCGAGCTTCGAAGCGAGCACTGCGGACGGCGCCCTCGGGCCGCTTGACCACCAGGTTGACCAGGCCGCCCGGCGCGCTCGTGCCGGCCTGGATGCCGCTGGTGCCCTTGAGCACTTCGAGGCGCTCCTTGTTGTCCAGCGCAATCGCCGTCTCGGCGTTGATCGGCAGCCCGTCGCGGCGGTAGTTGCTGCGGTTGTCGAGCGTGAAGCCGCGCGCCGTCAGAAAGCTCCAGTAGCCCTCGGCGTTGTAGGCGTCCGAAAGGCTCGCGTCGACGCGCGTCAATTCGGCCAGGCTGCGCAGGCCGCTGTCGCGCAGCGCGGCTTCTCCGATCGATGTCGCGGCCAGCGGGGTCTGTGCCAGCGGCGTGCGGTCGCCGAAGCCGGCCACGCTGGGCGCGACGGGTTCGAGCCGGCCGGTGACGGTGATGCGCTGCGCTTCTTGCGCCTGTGCGACGCATGCGGCCAGCGCCAAGGCGGCCGCCAGCGCGACGGGTCGGTGGTGGAATCGGATCGGTTGTGCCATCGTGGTCCCAGCAGTCGATGGCAGGTCGGCGGCTCGGACAACGGCACACCGGTGGTGTGCCCTGAGCGGACAGCTTCCCTGCGCGAGGATTACCTCATTCAGGTTCAAAGGGACTTTCTCAGCCGGACCCTCTTGTCGAAGGCCCAGCACCCCTAGCGGATGGCTGCGATCAGGTTCGCAGCGGACGGATTATCGCTCTGCTTCTAGTCGAACACCGGCGTCTCGACGCCGAGCACCTTGTGCAGCTTCGGGCTGGTGGTGGTGTATTGCAGGTGGATGCGCTTGTCCGGGAAGATGTACGGCGCAGCACCGAAGGCGGCCAGCGCCGCCTCGTGGAAGCCCGACAGGATCAGCTTCTTCTTGCCCGGATAGGTGTTGATGTCACCGACGGCGAAGATGCCGGGCACGTTGGTTTCGAACTTCTCGGTGTCGACCACCACCTGCTTGCGATCGATGGCCAGGCCCCATTCGGCGATCGGTCCGAGCTTGGGCGACAGGCCGAAGAACACCAGCAGCACGTCCAGCGGCACCACGCGCGTGACGCCGTCGCCGCCGGTCACCTTGACGGCGGCTGAGCCGGCCATCGCGCTCGTCGATGCCGGTGACCTGGCCGATCATGAACTGCATCTCGTAGGCGTCGCACAGCTCGTGCATGCGCGCCACGCTGGCCGGCGCGGCCTTGAACTCGTCGCGCCGGTGCACCAGGATCACGCTCTCGGCCTTGTGCGCGCTGCCCTGAACGAAATTCAGTGTCCAGTCGAGGGCCGAGTCGCCGCCGCCGACGATGACCAGGTTCTTGCCCGCGAATTGCGATGGATCGCGCACGCGGTAGTGCAGCTGCGTGCCCTCGAACTTGTCCAGGCCGTCGACCCTCAGCAGCCGGGGCTGGAATGCGCCGACGCCGCCGGCGACGAAGATCGTCTTGCTGATGAAGCGCGTGCCCTTGGCGGTGGCCACATCGAAGCGGCCGTCGTCGCGTCGCGCGACGACGTTCACTTCATGGCCCAGGTGAAAGGTGGCGCCGAAGGGTTCGATCTGCTTGAGCAGGTTGTCGGTGAGTTCCTTGCCGGTGCACATCGGCACCGCCGGGATGTCGTAGATCGGCTTGTCGGGGTAGAGCTCGATGCACTGGCCGCCGGGATACGCCAGCGAGTCGATGACGTGTGCCTTGATTTCGAGCAGGCCCAGTTCGAACACCTGGAACAGGCCCACCGGGCCCGCGCCGACGATCACCGCATCGGTCTCGATCGGCGTCGTCGGCTCATTGATTGGAGATGCCATTTTCTGGTGGGAACCCGTCGCAGCCGATCAACGGATCAGTTGGTCGAGTTTGTTCTTCTTGTCCTTCCACTCGTCGGCATCGGCCGGAGCGGGCTTGCGCTTGGTGATGCTCGGCCACTTCTTGGCCAGCTCGGCATTGAGCTTGATGAACTTCAACTGGTCCTGCGGCACGTCTTCCTCGGGCAGGATGGCGTTGACCGGGCACTCGGGGATGCATACCGCGCAATCGATGCACTCGTCGGGGTCGATCGTCAGCATGTTCGGGCCCTCGCGGAAGCAGTCGACGGGGCAGACGTCGACGCAGTCGGTGTACTTGCAGCGAATGCACGATTCGAGGACGACGTGGGTCATTGCGGTTCTTGGATTGGGTGTGGCGTGCGCCGCCGTGCTCTGCACAAGCCGCGGGCGGCTTGCCAACGGTCGTGCGGCGAGAGGCCCGGATTTTAAGGCTGCAACGGCAGCGCTTGCCGAGCCGGCCCTGACGTGCTCGCGGGTACCGGTTGCCGACCCTTGCCGATCGGCTTGGCGCCGATGCCCACCGTCACCACGGTCGGCCGCCCGGCGTGCAGCATCGCGGCCTCGGCCAGTTCGGCAAGCGCGGTGGTCACTGGCCAGTTGGTCGGGCCATCCGGCACGCGAAACCACGACCACCGGCGTGTCGGGCGGCCAGCCGGCGTTGCGCAGCCGCGTGCCCAGGGCGCCAAGCTGGCGGCCGGCCATGTAGAAGACCTCGGTGTCGGCACTGCGCGAGGCGTGCAAGTTCCCGCTGTGCGTCATCGCCGTCGTCAGGCTGACGCTGCGGCCGCTGCCGCGACGCGTCAGCGGGCGCTGCGTCTGCGCCGCTGCGGCGATGGCTGCCGTGACGCCAGGCACGACCTCGGCGGCAATGCCGGCCTCGGCGAGTGCCGTGAGTTCCTCGTCGAGGCGGCCGAACACGCTCGGGTCGCCGCCTTTCAGTCGCACGACTGCGTGGCCGCGTTGCGCATGGCGAACCAGCAGCGCGTTGATCGCGACCTGTCGGGTCGAGTCGCAGAACCCGCGCTTGCCGACATCGATCCAGCGCGCGTCCGGCGCGATCCGGCGCAGCGCGGGGTCGGTGAGGGCATCGAACAGCACGATCTCGGCGGCGGCCAGGCGCTGTGCGCCGCGCACGGTGATCAGGTCGGCGGCACCGGGGCCGGCACCGATGAAAACGACCGGTTTCACGCACGGACTCCTTCGACCAGCAGTGCGCCGCTGGTGCGGTTGCTGGTGGCATCGACCACGATCAGCGCCCCGCCGACGCGGTTGTCGGCGTAGCGCTGCAGCGGCAGTGCGTGCTGGGTTTCGATGATCACGTGGCCGATCTCGTTGACGGCAAGCTGGTGTGCGTCGCTGGGCGCCAGGGTGTGGATGTCGAGCACATGGTCGATCGCGGTGATGCGCCCCTGCACCCAGCGGTTGCCATGGCGCAACCAGTACTTGCGGCCGATCGCTGCCGGTTCGGTATCGAGCCAGGCCAGGGTGGCCCCGAAGCGCTGCGTTGCGGCCAGCGTACCGGGTGCACCGATCCAATCGCCGCGCGATACGTCGAGCTGGCGGTCGAGCACCACACCGGCAGACTGGCCGGCTTCGGCGCGCGTGACGTCTTCGCCGGCACGCCGCAATGCGACCACCTGCGCATGCTCTCCGCTCGGGAACACCTGCACCCGGTCGCCGAGCTGCACCTGGCCCTGCGCGATGCGGCCCCACAGGGTCCGCGGCTGGTGGCCGGTGCCGTCGCCGTCCTTGGCGACGTACTGCAGCGGCAATGCCAGGGGTCCGTCGTGGCTCTCTTCGGCGGCGGGCAGGGCCTCGAGCACTTGCAGCAGCGATCGGCCGACGTACCAGTCGCGCCACTGGCCGGACGCCGGCTGCGTGACGTTGTCGCCGCGCAGCGCAGATACCGGCACGATCGCCGCGACATCGATGCCGGCCTCGGTGGCGAACGCGAGCAGGGCCTCGCGCACGGCGGCGAAGGCGGCGCCGGGCTGCGCCACCGCATCGAGCTTGTTGATCGCGAACACGATGTTGGGCACGCGCAGCCGATGGGCCAGCAGGGCGTGTCGGCGCGTCTGCGTCAGCAGTGCCACGGGTCGGCCTTGCCAATCGAGCTTGGTCACGTCGACCAGCACCACCGCGGCGTCGCTGCCCGCGGCGGCAGTGACCATGTTGCGCGTGTATTGCTCGTGGCCCGGCGCGTCGGCGATGATGAACTTGCGCGATCGCGTGGCGAAGTAGCGGAATGCGACGTCGATCGTGATGCCCTGTTCGCGTTCCGCTTCGAGGCCGTCGGTGAGAAGAGAGAGATCGATCGGGCCACCCGCCGCACGTTGCTCCAGCGCATCGAGCTGGTCGGCCAGGATCGCGCGGCTGTCGTACAGCAGGCGGCCGATCAGCGTGCTCTTGCCGTCGTCGACGCTGCCTGCGGTCAGAAAACGCAGCGCGCGGGCGGTGCCTTCGGAAGCGGCATGCGCGGGCGCCATGGGTTGCAGAACGGCGCTCATCAGAAATAGCCTTCCTTCTTGCGCCGCTCCATCGAGGCGTCGCTGGTGCGGTCGTCCATGCGGGTGGCGCCGCGCTCGCTCACCGTCACGGTCAGCGTCTCGGCGACGATCTCGGTGGCGTTGGCCGCGTCGCTCTCGACCGGGCAGGTGCAGGTCATGTCGCCGACGGTGCGAAAGCGCACCTGCACGGTCTCGACGGTCTCGCCGGCCTCGGGCGGCGTCACCGCTGTCACCGGCACCAGCAGGCCGCGGCGCCGAAGCACTTGCCGCGGGTGCGCGTAGTACAGGCCCGGCAGCGGCAGGTTCTCGCGCGCGATGTACAGCCACACGTCGAGCTCGGTCCAGTTGCTGATCGGGAAGCTGCGGAAGTGTTCACCCGGGCGGTGCCGGGTGTTGAACAGCGTCCACAATTCGGGCCGCTGTTCCTTCGGTTGCCACTGCCCGAAGCTGTCGCGGTGGCTGAAGATGCGCTCCTTTGCGCGCGCCTTCTCTTCGTCGCGCCGGGCGCCACCGATCAACGCGTCGAAACGGTGTGCCTCGATGGCTTCCAGCAAGGCCACTGTCTGATGACCATTGCGTGACTCGAGCGCGTGGGCCAGGCGCACCGTGCCGCGGGCGATCGAGTCATCGAGGTGGCCGACCACCAGGCGCTCGCCCATCTCGTCGACGCGGCGGTCGCGGAATTCGATCACCTCGGGGAAGTTGTGGCCGGTGTCGACGTGCAGCAGCGGAAAGGGCAGGCGGCCGCGGAACACATTGCCGGCCACGCGCTGCTTGAAGGCCTTCTCGGCCAGCCGCAGCACCACGCAGGAATCCTTGCCGCCGGAGAACAACAGCGCCGGGCGCTCGAACGAGGCCGCGACCTCGCGCAGGATGAAGATCGCCTCTTCCTCCAGGTGGTCGAGGTGGCGCTGGTCGAGTTCGGGCAGGAGCCGGTCGATGGCGAGCGGCGCATTCATGCCAGGGCTCCTTCGGTGGGTTTCACATGCAGGCCGCATTCCTTGGCGGCTTCGTCTTCCCACCACCAGCGGCCGGCGCGGAAGTCTTCGCCGAGTGCGATGGCGCGCGTGCACGGCGCACAGCCGATGCTCGGCATGAACTGGTCGTGCAGCGGGTTGTACGGGCACGTCGTTGGCCGCGATGTAGTGCCAGACGTCGCCCCAGCTCCAGTCGGCCAGCGGGTTGAACTTCATGCGGCCCTGATCGTCGGCTTCGCTGAACGGCACGCCGCCGCGGGTGCCCGACTGTTCGCGGCGCAGGCCGGTGACCCAGGCGCCAGCGCCCGCGAGCATGCGGCCGAGCGGTTCCAGCTTGCGCAGCCCGCAGCAGGCCTTGCGCAGCGCGATGCTGTCGTACATCGCACGCTCGCCGTGACGGCTGACGAACTGCACCACCTCGACGTGGCCCGGTCGGTAGACGGCCACCGGGATGCCGTAGCGCTGCTCGATGCGCGGGATCAGCGCGAGGGTCTCGGCGTGCAGCTTGCCGGTGTCGAGCGTCGCGACCGGTATGCGCAGGCCGTGGCGCGCGATCAGGTCGGTGACGACCATGTCTTCGGCGCCGAGGCTGGTGGACTGAACGATGCGCCCGGCATGCTCCAACGCGGCGCTCTGCAGCACCGCCGCGGCATGGGCAACGCGGCCGTCGAAGCCCTCGGCAGTGTCGGCATACAAGTCGATTGCGCTCATGGCAGGTTCCTCGGATTCATATCGCCGCTCCGGCGTTGACGAACTCGCGCGTCGGCTCGCGCACCAGCGCCTCGGCGGTGCCGGCCGGCATCGCGAACAGCGGCCGGTTGCCGAGCGTGTCGCCTTGGTAATGACCGCGGAAGAAGCCGAGCGCGCGCTCGGCCGCATCGATCGACTGGTCATGGCGCAGCAGCACGGCGTCGAAGCCGGTGCGCTCGAGCAGCGGCATCATGTCGACCAGCACCTCGCCGACGGCGCGCACTTCACCCTGGAAGCGGTAGCGCGAACGCAGCAGCCGGGCCTGGCTGTAGGCGCGGCCGTCGACCCACTTCGGGAACTGCAGCACCACCAGCGCGAAACATGGCAGGTCGGCCGCGATGCCTTCGACGTCCTGGTCGTTGGCCAGACGCAGCCCGACCGGCGTCGTCGCCGGCCAATGTGCGCGCACCGCATGCCACTGCGCAATGTCGAGCAGCAGGTGGGGAGCGGGCGTGATGCCGACCGATGGGCCGTCCTCGCCGCCGAGGGCATGCCAGGGATCGCGGTGGATGTCGATGAATCGCATGGGGGTCTGCTGTGCCGTTGGCATTCGCATCACGCTGCGTGCGCGGTGCTGCGCCGCACGGCGTTGGCCGGCGCCTTGAAGGCGTCGATGCCGACGCGGCGCACGGTGTCGATGAAACGTTCGTCGGCGGCGCGCCGCGCGCGGTAGGTGTCGATCACGGCTTCCACCGCGTCGGCGACTTCGTCGGCGGCGAACGACGGCCCGATCACCTTGCCCGGCACCGAGGCGCCGCTGGCCGCGCTGCCGTCGGAGCCGCCGAGGGTCAACTGGTACCACTCGGCGCCATCCTTGTCGACGCCGAGGATGCCGATGTGGCCGCTGTGGTGGTGGCCGCAGGAGTTGATGCAGCCGCTGACGTGCAGGTCGATGTCGCCGATGTCGTACTGCTCGTCGAGATCGGCGAAGCGCTCGGTGATCTGTGCGGCCACGGGGATCGAGCGTGCGTTGGCCAGCGCGCAGAAGTCGCCGCCCGGGCAGGCGATCATGTCGGTGACCAGGCCGATGTTCGGGGTCGCGAAGCCGGCCGCCTTGGCTGCGCGCCAGAGTGCGAGCAGGTCGCCCTCGCGGACCCACGGCAGCAACAGGTTCTGCTCGTGTGTGATGCGCAACTCGCGGTGGCTGAAGCGATCGGCGATCGCCGCGGCCTGCTCCATCTGCACGTCGGTAACGTCGCCCGGTGCCTGGCCGGCGCGCTTCAACGACAGCGTCACCGCGCGGTAGCCGGGCACGCGGTGGCCGTGCACGTTGCGTTCGCGCCAGCGGCGGTAGGCCAGCGGCGCGTCGTTGCTCGCGGTGTCGGCAAAGCCGGGCGGCGCCGGCGTCACGCCGGCCGGCAGCGACGAACGATGCAGCGACGCGGTCGAGTTCGGCCTGCGTGATCAGCTGTGCGCTGCCGTCGAGGTCGCGTTCAAGGATCGCGGCGAACTCGTCATTCACCGCATCGAAGAACTTCGGCCCTTCGGCCTTCACCAGGATCTTGATCCGCGCCTTGTAGGCGTTGTCGCGCCGACCATAGCGGTTGTAGACGCGCACGATGGCTTCGATGTAGACGAGGATCTGCTGCCAGGGCACGAAGCTGTTGGCCAGCGATGCAATCACCGGCGTGCGGCCCATGCCGCCGCCGACGAAGACCTTGAAGCCGATCTCGCCGCGCTCGTCCTTGACCAGGTGCAGACCGATGTCGTGCCAGAGCGTCGCCGCACGGTCTTCGACCGCGCCCGTCACCGCGATCTTGAACTTGCGAGGCAGGAACGCGAACTCCGGGTGCAGGGTGCTCCACTGGCGCAGGATCTTCGCAGTACGGCCGTGGGTCGACGACCTCGTCGGGGGCGATGCCGGCCAGCGCATCGCTGGTGATGTTGCGGATGCAGTTGCCGCTGGTCTGGATGCCGTGCATGTCGACCTCGGCGAGCAGGTCCATCACGTCGGCGGCCCGCGCCAGCGGGATCCAGTTGAACTGCAGGTTCTGTCGCGTCGTGAAATGGCCCCAGCCGCGATCGAACTCGCGCGCGATGCGCGCCAGCTGGCGCAGCTGCGCGCTGCTGATCTCGCCATAGGGCGCGGCGATGCGCAGCATCGGCGCGTGGCGCTGCACGTACCAGCCGTTCTGCAGCCGCAGCGGACGGAACTCGTCGTCGCCCAGTTCGCCGCGCAGGTGGCGCTCGAGCTGGTCGCGGAACTGCGCGGCACGCGCGCGCACGAACTGACGGTCGAAGTCGGTATACGAATACATCAATGAATCACTTTCACGCCGGCAATCAGCAACGAACCGGCGAGCAGCGTGCGCACCAGCTTGTCGGGCATGCCCTTGGTCAGTCGAGCGCCGAGCCAGATGCCCGGCAGCGAGCCCGCCAGCAGCGCGGCCAGCAGGGCCCAGTCGATGTGGCCCAGCGTGGCGTGGCCGATGCCGGCCACCAGCGTCAGCGGCACCGCGTGGGCGATATCGGTGCCGACCAGCTGGTGGGCCGGCAGGCGCGGGTACAGCAACAGGATCAGCGTCGCGCCGAGGGCACCGGCGCCGATCGAGGACAGCGTCACCAGCACGCCCAGCAACACGCCCACGAGCACCGTCAGCAGGGGTTTGCGCGCAGGCGGGATCCGGCCTTCCAGCTTGATGCCGAGCGCCTGCCATGCCGGCCGGTTGGCCACCACCAGCGCGGTCAGCAGCAGCGCGATGCCCAGCGCGAGCGTCAGCGCGCCGGCCCAGGCTTTGGTTACGCCGGTGGCGTGCATCCAGGCTATCGTGGCCACCGCGGCCGGCACACTGCCGGCCAGCAACCGTGCCGTGATGTCGCGATCGACGTGGCCGTGGCGATGGTGGGCAACGGCGCCGCCGGTCTTGGTCAGGGCGGCGAACCAGAGATCGGTGCCGATCGCGACGGCCGGGTTGAGCCGGAAGACACCAATCAGCAGCGGCGTCATCAGCGAACCGCCGCCGACGCCGGTGAGCCCGACGATCGCGCCGACGGCAAACCCGGAGATGACGGCAATCCAGTCCATTGCCGGCACTCTAGGAAGCCTGCATATATATTGGAACTACAAAGAAGTCGATTGCTAATTCACATTGGGAATAAAGAACTGATGGCCGATTGCCGGGATGGGCACGATGTCCACTGATCCTCAATGGCAGGCCGGGCGGCGACGCTGGCTGGCTGCCGGCCTGGCGTTGCTCGTGTCGGCCTGCCAGACGGTGCCGCCGCCGTCGCCCACCCCGCCGCCAACTCCGCCTCGCCGCCACCACCACCACCACCGCCGCCGCGCCCACCGCGCATCGGCCTGGCCCTGGGTGGCGGTGCCGCGCGCGGGTTTGCCCATATCGGCGTGATCCAGGTGCTCGAGGAGGCCGGCATCCGGCCGCAACTGGTGGTCGGCACGTCGGCCGGCAGCCTGGTGGCGGCGCTGTATGCCGCCGGCAGGAGCGGCGCGGAACTCGGCACGCTGGCACTCGGGATGGACGAGTCGGCGATCACCGATTGGTCGTTCCCGGGCCGCGGCGTGATCCGCGGCGAAGCACTTGCGCGCTATGTGCGCGAGCAGACCGGCGGTGTCGCGATCGAGAAGATGAAACTGCCGTTGGGCATCGTTGCCACCGATCTCGACAGTGGCCAGCCGATCCTGTTCCAGGTCGGCGACCCGGGCGTCGCCGTGCGCGCGTCGAGCGCCGTGCCGGCGGTGTTCCAGCCGGTCAGGATCGGTGATCGCGAGTATGTCGACGGCGGTCTGGTGTCGCCGGTGCCGGTGCGTTTTGCGCGGCAGATGGGTGCCGAGTTGGTCCTGGCGGTCGACATCTCGAGCCCGCCCGACGGCCAAGCCACTGGCGACGCGATGCGCATGCTGCTGCAGACCTTCGCGATCATGGGCAAGAGCATCAACAGTTTCGAGTTGCGTGACGCCGATGTGGTGCTGCGCCCGAAACTGGTCGGGATCGGCAGCGCCGACTTCACTGCGCGCCAGCGTGCGATCGTGGCTGGGCGCGAAGCCGCCTTGGCCGGCCTTGGCCGAATTGCGAACGCGCATCGCAGCGCTGACGCGCTGACCGCAAAACAAACGGCCCGGTGTCGCCACCGGGCCGCAAAAGGTACCGTCAGACCAGGTACCGAGGAGACAACCTTTCGCCGCGGGCCAAACCCAGCGACTCTCATCAGATGCGTCGTGTCCTTCGAAGTTCAATGACTCTCTGGCTGACTCAGGCCGCGCGCTTGCCCTTGGCCGCGCCTTGGGTGGCCTTCACGGCAGTGCTGGTCACGGCCTGGAAGTTGGCTTCGGCGACTTCGGCAGCTTGCTTGGCGGCCTTTTGCACGCTCTCGAGAGCGTTGTTCGCGGCGGCGACTGCCGAGCGCATCAGCGCGACGGCGTTCTCGCTGCCCGCCGGAGCGTTCTTCGAGGCGCTGTCCACCAGACCGATGAACTTCTTCTGCGCGTCGGCGACCTGGGCCTCGACGGCCTTGGTCACTTCGGCGTTGGTCTCGGCGGCGATGTCATAGACATGGCGGCTGTAGGCGGCGGCCTTCTCCGCGCTGGGCTGCAACAGGCTGGCTTGCAGCGCGAGCAGTTCTTGCGCGTCCTTCACCGACATCGCGGCGATGGCGGTTTCGTTGGCTTCGCCAAGGGCCGTCTTGGCCACTTGCAGGTTCAGTTCGACAAGCTTCTCCACGCCTTCGAAGGCCTTGTTGGTCAGACCGAACAGGGTCTCGACGTTGGCTTTCTGGGCAGCGATCAGTTGTTCAGCGGTCAGCATGGTGGATCTCCTGAGGGGTTGGGGGCCGTGTAGATTGATTGCTGCACTGCAGCATGAAACGAATTTTAGGCAGCCTTGGGCGGATTGCAAGGCCTTTTTGCTGCGCCGCAACAAATTAGGGATGCGACCCCATGAAGTCGCCCGCAGACCGCGCGCCGTCACAATCACGCCACCCATGCAGGCCTTCTACGCCGATCACTTCGTCCTGCCGCTGCCGCAGGGCCACAGCTTCCCGATGGACAAGTACGCGCGGCTGCGCAGCCGTGTGGCTGCGGAGTGCCCGGCCATTGCGCTGGCCGAGGCATTGCCGGCCAGCGACGGCGAGTTGGCTCTGGTGCACACGCCGCGCTACGTCAGCGCCGTCGCCGAGGGCCACCTGAGCGCCGCCGAACAGCGCGAGATCGGCTTTCCGTGGTCGGTGCGGATGGCCGAGCGGGCGCGGCGGTCGGTCGGCGCGACGATCGCGGCGGCGCGTGCCGCGCTGATCGATGGCCAGGGGGTGGCTGCCAATCTGGCCGGCGGCACGCACCATGCGCAGGCCGACAAGGGCAGCGGTTACTGCGTATTCAACGACGTCGCGGTGGCGGCGCGGCTGATGCAGGCCGAGTGGCATCGCCGCCAGCGTTCGCTGCTGCGGGTGGCGGTGATCGACGTCGACGTGCACCAAGGCAACGGCACGGCGGCGATCTTTCGCGACGATGCCACGGTGTTCACGCTGTCCTTGCACGGCGCGAAGAACTTTCCGTTTCGCAAGGAACCGGGCGATCTCGACGTCGAGTTGCCCGACGGCTGCACCGATCAGCCCTACCTCGATGCGCTCGACGCGGCATTGGCAACGCTGTGGCGCAGCCACGGCGCGCAGCCACCCGGTCTGGTGTTCTACCTGGCCGGCGCCGACCCGCACGAGGGCGACCGCCTCGGCCGCCTGAAGCTGACGGCGGCGGGCCTGGCCGAACGGGACCGCCGCGTGCTGGATGCCTGCCGCGAGCGCGGCGTGCCGGTGGCGCTCAGCATGGCGGGCGGCTACGGCCGCAACATCGACGACACCGTCGCGATCCAGCTGCGTACGCTGATGCAGGCCCTGGCGCAGTGGCAGGCGTGGCCGCGGCAGCGTTCGGCGTTCTCCAACCCTGTCCCACAACCCTCGCTGATGCCCACATGACAGCCATCACGCCAGAATCCACGGCTGCGGTCGATGCCGCGATCGCTTCGCGACGCGCAGTACGCGCGTTCCTGCCGACACCCGTACCGCGGCAGACCATCGAAGACATTCTGGCCGTCGCTTCGCGTGCGCCTTCGGGCACCAACACGCAGCCTTGGAAAGTGACGGTGCTGACCGGCGCCGCAAAGGAGTCGCTGTCACGACGGCTGCTGGCCGCCCACGATGCCAACGCCGCGGCCGGATCGCCCGGCGCCGAAGGCACCGAGTACCAGTACTACCCGACCGAATGGGTCTCGCCGTACATCGAACGGCGCCGCAAGATCGGCTGGGACATGTACGGGCTGCTGGGCATCGCCAAGACCGACAAGGCCGGCATGCATGCCCAGTTCGGCCGCAACTACCGCTTCTTCGACGCGCCCGTCGGCATGATCTTCACGATCGACCGCATCCTGAACCAAGGCAGCTGGCTCGACTACGGCATGTTCCTCGAGAACATCATGGTCGCCGCGCGCGGCCGTGGGCTCGATACCTGTCCACAGGTCGCGTTCCTCGACTTTCACAGGATCATCGCCGAGCATCTGGCGTTGCCGGCCAGCGAGATGATGGTGTGCGGCATGTCACTCGGCTACGCCGACGACAGCGCTGCGGTCAACCGCCTCGTCACCGAGCGCGAGCCGGTCTCGGCGTTCGCGCGCTTTCTCGATTGAATGTCGTCACACCCCTGACTGCTGCGGCAGCATCACGAACAGGAACGAACCATGACAACCCGAGTGCTGGTCGCGCGCCACGTCTATCCCGAGGTCGTCGCCCGCCTGGCCGAGCACTTCGAGGTCGAGGCCAACGAGGCGCCCGTCGACTGGTCTCAGCCGGAGCTGATCCGTCGTCTGCAGGGCAAGCAGGGCGTGTTCGTCGCCGGCACCGAACCGATCGATGCCACGCTGCTCGACGCTTGTCCCGACCTGCGCGCGGTGTGCAGCATGGCAGTGGGCTACAACAACATCGACGTGCCGGCCTGCACCGCACGCGGGGTGCAGGTCACCAATGCCCCGGACGTGCTGACCGAGACCACCGCCGACTTCGGCTTCGCACTGATGATGGCCACGGCGCGCCGCATCACCGAGAGCGAGCATTACCTGCGCGCCGGCCACTGGCGAGCGCTGGGCCTATGACCTGTTCGCTGGCGCCGACGTGCATGGCGCGACGCTCGGCATCTTCGGCATGGGTCGCATCGGGCAGGCCATCGCGCGGCGCGGCGCGCTCGGCTTTGGCATGCCGGTGATCTACCACAACCGCAGCCGTCTGGCCCCCGAGGTCGAGGCGCCGCTGGGTGCACGCTGGGTCGACAAGGCCGATCTGCTGCGCCAGGCCGACCACCTGATCCTGGTGGTGCCGTATTCGCCAGCCAGCCACCACGCCATCGGCGCGGCCGAGCTGGCACTGATGAAGCCGACGGCGACATTGACCAACATCGCGCGCGGCGGCGTCGTCGACGATGCGGCGCTGGCGCAGGCGCTGGCAGAGCGGCGCATCGCTGGCGCCGGCCTGGACGTGTTCGAGGGCGAACCGCAAGTGCACCCGGGGCTGCTGGCGGCCACCAACGTCGTGCTGACACCGCACATCGCCAGCGCAACCGCCGCCACCCGACTGAGGATGGCGATGTTGGCCGCCGACAACCTGATCGCCGTGCTCGGCGGCGCGGCGCCGCTGACGCCGGTCAACGCGCCGTCGCGGTCTGGCTAGGCGGTGCCGGCAGACGCGCCAGGCACCAGCCGATCCAGTTCGATCAGGAACTTGGCCAGGTCGATCGGTTTGGTCCAGTAGTCGGCGAACCCGGCGTCGCGTGCGCGCTGGACGTCTTCGGCAATGGCATTGGCCGACAGCGCAACGCAGGTCAGGTGTCGCGTTGCCGGATCGGCCCGCAGTTGGCGCAGGACGGCCAGGCCGTCGCCATCGGGCAACTGCATGTCGATCAGGACCAGCAGCGGCTGCAGCGTGCGCGCCAGCGCGATGCCACTGGCGCCGTCGACGGCGCCGTGGAATTCGAGGTGCGGGCGTTGCCTGACCAGCTCGCGCACGAGCAGCATGTTGACGGGGTTGTCCTCGATGTAGAGCACGCCTGGCGAAGTGTCGGGCTGCCGCACCTCGTTGGCGGCCGTGTCCCGCAGCACGGCAGGCCCCGCTGCGCCGGGTTGGATACCCGATAGCTCGAGCGCGTCGTCGACCAGGGCCAGCAACTGCTGGCCGGCGGCATGCACCCGCTCGAGCTTGTGCCGCCTCGCGCTTGCGTCGCCACTGTCGTCCTCGGCCAGCAGCAACTGCGTGAAACCGAGCACGGCATTGAGCGGCGTGCGCAGCTTGTGGCTCATGCGGGCCAGGAACTGCGACTTGGCCTGGCTCTCGCGCAGCGCCAACTCACGTTCGCGCTCCGCGCGCTCAGCCATCTTGGCCTCGGTGATGTCCCAGTTGACGCCGATGCGCCGCACCACCTGGCCGCGCTCGTCGAACAGCGGTGTCGAGCGCGAGGCCAGCCAGCGCACGCTGCCATCGGGCCGGATCACGCGGAATTCGTAGGCCAGCGGCTGCGCGCTGGCCAGCTGCGGCACCGAGGCGGCCGCCACGCGCGCTCGATCGTCGGGATGCACCAGGGCCAGGCGTGCGTCAGCGTCGAGCGCCTGCGGCTGCTGGGGCAGGCCGCGCAACGCGAACATCTGCGCATCCCAATCGTCGTCACCGGTCGCGATGTCGTGATGCCAGGTGCCCATGCCGACGCTGCCCATCGCCAGCGTGGCACGTTCGTGGGCTTCGCTGAGCCGCAACAGTGTTTCGCGCTGCTCGGTGACGTCGATCAGCACGCCGAACGCGCGCGCAACCGCACCACCGCCGGCCTCCATGCTGGCGCGCAACTGCAACCAGTGCGTCGAGCCGTCGGGCCAGACGACTCGGAAGTCGCTGCGCAGGGGCGCCCGGTCAGGGTTGCGCACCCAGTCGAATGCCTGCGCGGCGAGCCGGTCACGATCGTCGACGTGCACGCGGTGCCGCAGCAGGTCGCCCATTGACATCGGTCCGCGAGCCGGATCGAGGCCGACGAGCCCGTACATCAGCGCGTTCCACTCGGCCGGGCGGCCATCGAGCGCACCCGACCACAGGCCGATGTGCGCGGCTTCGGCGGCCGCTTCCAGCCGCTGCGCCAGTTGCAGCGCAAGCTGGTCACGCTGATGCTGCTCCGTCAGGTCCATGCCGACGCCGTGCACCGCGACTGGCCTGCCGTGGGCGTCGCGCTGAAGCACGCGGCGGGTCAGCACCATGCGCCAGGTGCCGTCCGCATGCAGGTAGCGCGTGCGGGTGTCGGTCGGACGTCCGCTGGCGACGGCTTCGTCGAATGCCGCTTGCACCTGCGGCAGGTCGTCGGGGTGGATCCAGCTGCGCACGGTCTCGATCGGCACACCGTGCGCTCCGGTGCTGCGCCCGAGCACCTGCTGCGCGTGAGCGTCGTAGACGATGCGGTCGCTGCCCAGTTCGTGGCGCCAGGTACCGATGTTGGCCAGCGACAGCGCCAGTTCGAGCTGGGCGTGGGTGGCCTCGGCGTCGCGCGCCAGTTCGTGTGCCTCGGTGTCGTCGACCATCACGCCGATCACCCGTTCGGGCTCGCCACGCGCATCGGCAACCACGCGCCACTGCGAGTGAATCTGCCGCACGCTGCCATCGGGATGTCGCACGCGGTAGCGGCTGGCGTAGGCGCCGGGCCGTGACAGCGATGCCCGGAACGTCTCGTCCAGACGGTCTGCCGGATCGATGCGGGCAGCCGCCTCGGCGTAGTGAGGCGTCGCTCCGTCCGTCGCCTCGATGCCGAAGAAGCGGAATACGTGGCGGTCCCAGCGGCCCTGCAGCGTGTGCGGGTCACGCTCCCAGACGCCCAGGCGTCCGAACTCCTGCGCCATGTCGAGAAGTTCGCGCAGCCTGGCGTTCTCGGCCGCCAACCGCTCGACGCCATCGTGCACTTCGCGCAGCACCAGTGCCAGGCCGTCGTCAGGCAGGTGCAGCACGCGCATGCGCCAGCCGCGTGCTGGCCCCGATCCATCCTGCGACGTCAGCTCGGTCGAGCGCGTTCCTGCCTGGGCTTGCGCCAGCGCCTGCTGCTTGACCGTGAAGTCGGCGGCCTCGAAAGCCGCATTGCACCAGCGCAGCCGACCAGCGGCGTCGAGCCACGCCAGTGCATTGCCGTCGGCCTCGGCAAAGGCTTGCCAGGCGGCACTGGGGGGTTGGTCGGCGGTGAAATCAGACATCGATCGCTCAGCGCAAGGGCTCCAATCAGTCTATCGCTCAGCCCCTTGCAGCGTGGCCGTGGCGCCCGCCGCGAAGCCCCGGTTCCGGACATTTGTCGCGACCGCCGTCGCCAGGCCGCGGCGCACCGAGGCCCCGTTTGGCAAAGGTATCCTCGGCACTCGAACCGGGAGACCACGATGTTTCGCACCGCTATCGCCGGCAGCCTGCCCAAACCCGCCTGGCTCGCCGAAACGAAGAAGCTCTGGCCGCAGTGGCGCGGCGAGGGCGCCGAACTGGCCGACGCCAAGCGCGATGCCACGCTGCTGTGGATCAAGATGCAGGAGGATGCCGGCCTGTCGGTGATCGGCGACGGCGAGCAGTCGCGCCAGCACTTCGTGCATGGCTTTCTCGAGCAGGTCAGCGGCATCGACTTCGAGCACAAGGTCGAGATGGGCATCCGCGGCGATCGCTACAAGGCGATGGTGCCGCAGGTGGTTGCTGCGCTGGCGTTGAAGGGCCGCGTGCACGCGACCGAAGCGCAGTTGCTGCGCGCGCACACCACGCGGGCGACCAAGTTCACGCTGCCGGGACCGATGACCATCGTCGATACCGTGGCCGACCGCTTCTACGCTGATCGCGTGAAGATGGCATTCGCCTTCGCCGAGCTGCTGAACCAGGAGGCGCGCGCGCTGCAGGCCGACGGCATCGACATCATCCAGTTCGACGAGCCGGCGTTCAATGTATTCCTCGACGAAGCGGCCGATTGGGGGGTCAGGGCGCTCGAGCGTGCCGCCGAAGGCCTGACCTGCAAGACGGCGGTGCACATCTGCTACGGCTACGGCATCGAAGCCAATCTGCAGTGGAAGGCCACGCTGGGCGAGCAATGGCGCCAGTACGAGAAGGTCTTCCCGGTGCTGGCCAGGAGCCGCATCGACCAGGTCAGCCTCGAGTGCCTGCACTCGCACGTGCCGATCGAGCTGATTGCGCTGCTCGGCGGCAAGGAGGTGATGGTCGGTGCGATCGACGTGGCCAGCGACGTGATCGAGACGCCCGAGGAAGTCGCCGACACGATCGGCCGCGCGTTGCAGTACGTGCGCCGTGACAAGCTGATCGCCTGCACCAACTGCGGCCTGGCGCCGATGGATCGGCACGTGGCGGAGGCCAAGCTGCGCGCGCTGGCGGCCGGCGCCGCGTTGGCCGACCGACGCCTCGGCGGATGAGCGCGCCGCCCGGCCGCCCGAACGAGCGCTCGCTCCCGCCTGGCGGGACAGCGCGACGCGCAAGGCTGGACCAATGACCTCGCTGCTGGCACCGTCCGTCTCGCCCGCGGGCGATGTCGACCGTGCGTTGCGCGACGCGGGTCACGCGGTGCTCAGTGCCGGCGGGCTGCACGAGCTCATCGGTGCGGGTGCCGCGGCGCTCGGCGGCTGGGCGCCGTACTGGGATCGCCTCGAGCCCGACACCTACCTGCGCGACGGCGGCCACTATCGCCAGCGCCGCCACGGCTCGTATCGTCGTCGAAGGCGGCGCGGTGCACGCCGTGCCGCACCGCGCGCATTGGCAGCCGCTCGAGTACAACGCGCTGCACGGCGGCATCGAGCGCTGGTTCGAACCGCTCGAGCCGGCACTGGTGGCCGAGCCTCTCTGGCCGCGCCTGCTCACGATGCTGGGCGAGCGGGCCAGCGCGTTGCGTGGCGTGCAGCCCTGGTACGTCGAGGCGCACCCGTTTCGCATCGACACCGCAGGGGGCATCGGCCGGCCCACGCCCGAGGGCGCGCACCGCGACGGGGTCGACCTGGTGGCGGTGCTGCTGGTGGCGCGGGTTGGCGTGAAGGGCGGCGAGACGCGTGTCTTCGATGCCGAGGGCCCGTCCGGTCAGCGCTTCACGATGACCGAACCGTGGACCGCATTGCTGCTCGACGATGCCCGCGTGATCCACGAAACCACGCCGATCCAGCCGACCCGTGCCGCGCAGCGCGGTCACCGCGATACGCTGGTGATCACGCTGCGGGCAGGCGCGTTTCAGGGGCCGGGCACCGCCGCCGTCAATGCAGGTGACCCTGCCGCCCCGAACGGGGCTTGGCCGCTGCGCTAGCCGGTGCGGAGGGCGATGACTGGGCGCCGGCATTCGCCAGCAGGTCCTTGCCGGTGATGCCGGCGAACAGCGCCGCTGCACGCACCTTGATCTCCAGCAACTCGCTCGGGCTGACCGAGTACTGGTCTGTGACCGTGTTCACGTCGACGCGGAACTCGACGTCCTTGCCGTTGTGCGACAGCACGCCGCTGGTGAACTCGTAGTCGTCGCGGTGACAGGGCACGCCCTGCGCGGCGACGTCATAGTCCTTGTACTCGATCCGATGAATCTCGCCGCTGGCAAGGTCCAGCAACCCCGTCGAGTGGACGAGGTCTTCTGTCAATTCGTCGGTAATGGCAATCGGCACCTTCAGGTCCACGGCACGCCCCTCGCAACTGGAAACACGCGATTCTGCCTGCAGACCGGCTACGCTAGGCGCATGAAGATCTTCAACATCGAACTGCAACGCATCAAGGCGATGTCCAACAGCCACGGGCTGGTGCAGGCCCGCGTGGATGCCACGGTGCAGACCACGCCGTCGCGAGGAGACGAGGAGGGCCAGCCCAGCAGCACGCTGAGCCTGTCGATCGAGAACGCGCGCGTGCTGTTGCTGCTGCTGAAGGCGCAGCTGGCCGAAGTCGATTCGCGCAAGGCGCGGAGCCAGCGCTAGCCTGCGGCGTCAGCGGCGTTCGACCGGCGCCGTGGGCGGCGAGGCCGCATCGGCCCGCGGCAGGTGCTGCGGCGAGGTCAGCCCCATCGACACATAGATGCTGGTCACGGCCTCGATGCCGATGTCGGCCCGCGTGACCCAGTGTTCTGGCACGTAGAGCAGACCGCCGCCGACCGGCACCGGCGCGGTCGGGATCAGCACGGCCAGGCAGCGCTGGCCGTTCACCAGCACCGGTACGTCGCTGCCGAGCAGGGCCAGTGCGGCGCTGCCGCCGGGGCCGCCGAAGTGGCACCACACCGCGCTCATCGAGCGCAGGCCGTCCTGGCCTTCCTTGCCTTCGCGCTGCCCGAACAGCGCGACCATCTTGCGCATGATGTCGTACACGCTGCGCACCAGCGGGATGCGGTTGAGCAGCGCGTTCACCGCGATCGCGAGGCCGCGTTGCAGGCGCGCCTCGACCAGCAGGCCGAGGCCGAAGAGCGCCACCGCGACGATCGTCACGCCGAGCGCGTAGCCCACCACTTCGGAGCCGCCGACGCCCAGCCCGATCGACACCAGCAGGTGGCCGACGGCGCTGTCGGGGCCGAGCCAGCGGATCAGCAGGTTGGCGGCCCAGACGAAGATCAGCAGCGTCGCGGCCAGCGGCAGTGCAGCCAAGGCGCCGGTGACGAAGATGCGCAAGATCGCGCGGGCAGGGCGTCTCATGGTCGGTGGGCGTTCGAAGCAGCGGGCGCAGGGATCATAAGCAGCGACCGCCGCGCACCGTTCGGCGCCAGCAACCGTTTCACGGTTTCAGGGCACGGGTGCCACCGCGGCGGTCTCCTCTTCCTTCTCCTCGCCGAGGAAGCCGCCGCTCTGGTGCGCCCACAGCCGCGCATAGATGCCGCCCGATGCGAGCAGGCTGGCATGGGTGCCTTCCTCGACGATGCGGCCATGGTCCATGACCACCAGGCGGTCCATCGCGGCGATGGTCGACAGCCGATGCGCGATGGCCACGACGGTCTTGCCCTCCATCAGCTTGTACAGGCTGGCCTGGATCGCGACTTCGACCTCGCTGTCCAGCGCGCTGGTGGCCTCGTCGAGCAACAGGATCGGCGCATCCTTGAGCATCACGCGGGCGATCGCGATGCGCTGGCGCTGACCCCCCGAGAGCTTGACGCCGCGCTCGCCGACATGCGCGTCGTAGCCGCTGCGGCCCTTCGGGTCCACCAGCGTCTGCACGAACTCGTCGGCCTCGGCCTTGCGCGCCGCGGCCACCATCTCGGCGTCACTGGCGCCGGGCCTTCCGTAGACGATGTTGTCGCGCACCGAGCGGTGCAGCAGCGAGGTGTCCTGCGTGACCATGCCGACCTGCGCGCGCAGGCTGTCCTGCGTCACGTGCGCAATGTCCTGGCCATCGATCAGGATGCGGCCCTGCTGGAGGTCGTAGAAGCGCAGCAGCAGGTTGACCACCGTGCTCTTGCCGGCGCCCGAACGACCGACCAGGCCGATCTTCTCGCCGGGGCGGATCGTCAGCGTCAGGTCGTCGATGACGCGGCGCTTGTTGTTGTAGGCGAAGCCGACGTGCTCGAAGCGCACCTCGCCGCGCGTCACGACCAGCGGGACGGCGTCGGCGCGGTCGAGCACGGTGCGCGGCCGCGCCAGCGTGGTGATGCCGTCCTGCACCGTGCCGATGTGCTCGAACAGGCTGGCCATTTCCCACATCACCCAGTGCGAGATGCCGTTCAGCCGCAGCGCCATCGCGGTTGCAGCGGCCACCGCGCCCACCCCGACTTCGCCACGCGTCCACAGCAGCAGCACCATGCCGGCGGTGCTGGCGATCAACAGCACCGACAGGAACTGGTTGACGATCTCGAAGCCGCTGACCAGCCGCATCTGCCGGTACACGGTGGCCAGGAACTCCTGCATCGCCGAACGCGCGTAGCCGGCCTCGCGCTGCGAATGCGAGAACAGCTTGACGGTGGCGATGTTGGTGTAGGCATCGGTGATGCGTCCGGTCATCAGCGACCGCGCATCGGCCTGCTGCTGCGCCACGCGGCCCAGCCGCGGCACGAAGAACCGCATCGAAACGATGTACAGCGTCAGCCAGAGCGCAAACGGCACCAGCGTCCAGGCGTCGAAGCCGCCGAGGATCGCGGCCATCGTGACGAAATAGATCACCACGTAGACCATGATGTCGGCCAGGATCATCCACACGTCGCGCACGGCCAGCGCCGACTGCATGACCTTGGTGGCGATGCGGCCGGCGAACTCGTCCTGGTAGAAGGTCAGGCTCTGCGCCAGCATCAGGCGGTGGAAATTCCAGCGCAGCCGCATCGGGAAGTTGCCGGCCAGCGCCTGCTGTTTGAACAGCGATTGCAGCGTGGCCAGTGCGATGCTGGCCACCAGCACCGTGCCCAGCAGGGCCAGCGTCGGCGCCTCGCGCGCCCACAACTGGCTCGGCGCAACCTCCGCCAGCCAGTCGAGGATGCGCCCCATCATCGCGAACAGCAGTGCCTCGAAGGCACCGATGGCCGCGGTGAACAGGGTCATTGCCGCGATATAGCCGCGCGTGCCTTCGGCGCAGGCCCACAGGAAGGCCACGAAGCCCTTCGGCGGTGTGGCGGGTGGCGCTTCAGGGTACGGATGGACGAGGCGTTCGAACCAGGTGAACACGCAGACGGCTCCGGGCAAAGGGGCGCAAGCGTAGCCGAATCGGCCGCGGGCGCGGCCTGTGGCCGCGATCGGTGGCTCGCTACGACACCATGCGGTCGAGTGTGAACAGCACCGCGATCACCGCCAGCGCGGCCGGCGGCCCGGCCAGCGGGTGCAGCAGCGCCGCCATGATCGGTGCCACCAGCACCAGTTGGCGCAGCCCCCAGCTGTACAGCAGCCCCGCGCGCCGCACATAGGCCGTGCCCGCTGCCGCCCATTGCTCGCGCGCTGGCGAGCCGGTCGGCATGCCGCAAATGAAGCCGGTGTGGTTGAAATAGCGCACTGCCATCGCCGAGGCCACCAGCGATGCGAACAGCAGCGCGACCAGCACCAGCTCCAGCGCCAAGCGCGGCGACAAGGCGGTGCCGCCATCGTGCAGCGACGGCACCGCCAGCGTCAGCGTGGCCACCAGGCCGAGCGCCGCGGTCGAGGCCGTCATCGTGGCCGACATCAGCGAGTTGCGCAGTGTCTGCACGGCCAGGATCTCCGTGCCACGGGTTTGCGAGATGGCGGCGAACCAGGCCTCGCGCAGGCTGGCGTGCGCGCTGCGCGCCAAGTGCGCCGGGTATCGCCACTGCGCCCATGCACTGCCGGCCTCGTAGAGCAGCAGCAGCGCCACCGTCGCGCCGGTTGCCAGCCATGCCGTGTCGCTGCTCATGTGTGGACTCCGTGGTTCATTGGCGTGGTGCCGGCTGCGCGTCGAGCAGTTCGGCCGGGTAGGGCTTCAGGAAGTCGCCGAGCCGGGCCGGGGGCGCCTCGAGCCACGCATCGTAGTCGGCCTCGTCGAGGATCACGACCATGCGCTTCTCCTCGCCAGCCCGGTGCAGGCGGCCGAACACGGCGTGGCCATCGGCGTTGATGGTCAGCATCGTGAAGCTCAGCCACTCGCGGCCGTCGGGGCCGCGCCACCAGCCCCACAGGCCGGCCAGGCCCATCGGCCGGCCATCCTTGCGCGACACGCGCCAGCGCACGGCCTTGCCGCTCTCCCAGTTCGGCTCGTAGACCGCCTCGGCCGGGATGATGCAGCGCCGGCCCTGCCGCCAGGCATCGCGAAAGCTCGGCTTTTCGGTCACCGTCTCGCTGCGCGCGTTGTAGGTGCGGCGCCCGAAGGCGATGTCCTTGGCCCAGTGCGGCAGCAGACCGAACAGACCCAGCCGCACATCGCGCGCGAGTTCGGCGCGGTCGCGCTCGCGCAGGATGAACGGCGCCAGACCGCCGGGATAGAGGTCGGGCGGCACCACGCCGAGCGGCCGCTCGACGCCGAAGTACTGCACCAGGCGGTCCTGTGCCGTGACGGGGTGGTAGTTGGCGCACATGGTTGCGTGGGCTTGCTCAGCGTCTCATTGCCGCGATGGCCTGCTGCCGCTGTTCATTGTCATCCGGACAATTGTCGGCGAGCGTCGCGGGGCATCCGATCCGTGCACCGCCAAGGGCGGGCGTTGGCTGCGGGTATGCTGCGTGCATCGACTGCGCGTCGTCGCAGGACCCGCAGCAACCATAGAAGGAGCGCCGTGGCCACACCGAATTACTCCTACGAAAAGCGCCAGCGCGAGCTGGCCAAGAAGCGCAAGCAGGAAGAAAAGCGCCAGAAGAAGCTGCACCCGCGGCCGGAGGACGGTGAAGGCGCGCCGCCCGAAACCGCCGATGACGTGGTGCCCAGTGGCGAGCAGCCCGGGACGCCCGCGACGAAACCCTGAGTTCGCCGCCGATGCCGGACGCCGTTCCGGTGCTGTACGCCGACGATGCGCTCGTCGTCGTCGACAAGCCCGCTGGCCTGTTGGCCGTGCCGGGTCGCGGCGAACAACGGCAAGACTGCGTGGCCGCACGCGTGCAGTCCCGGTTCCCCGACGCGCTGGTGGTTCATCGGCTCGACCAGGCCACTTCGGGCCTGATGGTCCTGGCGCGTGGGGCCGAGGCCCAGCGCACGCTGAGCCGGGCCTTCGCCGAGCGCCGCGTGGCCAAGCACTACACCGCGATCGTCGGCGGGCTGTTGGTCGGTGCCGCTGGCACGATCGAACTACCGCTCGCGGCCGACTGGCCGAATCGGCCGCGCCAGCAAGTCGATGCCGTGCACGGCAAGGCGTCGATCACGCACTGGCGGGTACTGGGTTGCGATGTCGCGGCGGACACCACCCGGGTCGAGCTGGAACCGCTCACCGGCCGCTCGCACCAGCTGCGCGTGCACCTGCAGGCGATCGGCCACCCCATCGTCGGCGACGTGCTGTATGCACCAGCGGCACTGGCTGCGCCGCGCTTGATGCTGCATGCCAGCGGCCTGGCGCTGCTGCACCCTTACGATGCCCGGCGGCTGAACTTTTCCAGCGTCGCGCCGTTCTGATACCTCACTGCCCGGAGGACTGCCATGACATCGATCGCCCCGATTCCGCAACGTCGCCGCGGACTGCTTCTTGCCGCTGGCGCCGCGTTGATCGCCAGTCCGGCGTTGCACTTGCGCGCGCTGGCGCAGGCCCCGGCGCGCCGGCTGACGCCGGCGCAGACCGAGGGCCCGTTCTACCCCGTGGTGCTGCCGACCGATGCCGACGCCGATCTGCTGGCCAATGGGCCGCTGCGCTACATGGATGGCCAGCCGGCCTGGGTCGAAGGGGTCGTCAGTGACCTCGATGGCCGCCCGGTTCGAGGCGCGGTGGTCGAGATCTGGCAGTGCGACCAGCAGGGCCATTACCACCACCCGGGCGATGGTGACCGCGCCGACCGCGCATTCCAGGGTTTCGGCCGTGTCGCCGTCGATGGTGAAGGGCGCTGGCGCTTCCGCACCATCCGGCCGGTGGCTTATGGGCCGCGTGCGCCGCACATCCACGTCAAGGTCAGGTTGTCGGCGCGCGACTTGCTGACGACGCAACTGTATGTTCAGGGCGACCCCGGCAATGCGCGTGACTTCCTCTGGCGCGGCCTGCGCAGCGACGAAGACCGCGCCGCGCTGACGGTCGCCTTCGCAAGGGGCACGATGGCTTGCAGCGCGCGGTTCCCGATCGTCGTGGCGGCTTGACCGCAGGTGATGGGCATGCTCGCGCAAGACCTCTGCATCGTCACCGGCGCCTCACGGGGCCTGGGCCGCGCCATCGCCGAACAATTGCTGCAGACCGGCCACGTCGTGCTCGGCCTGTCGCGCCAGACGCCGCCGGCGCCGCCGGGGCTCGAACAATGGTCCTGTGACCTGTCCGATCCGTTGCCGGTGGCGGCCCGGCTCCAGGCCTGGCTCGAGGCACTGGATGGCAGCCGCTTCGCCGGCGCGGTCCTCATCAACAATGCCGCGTTGCTGGCCGAGCCGCGGCCGCTGCGTGACGCCGATGCAGCGACGCTGTCGGCCGCCGTGCGCGTCGGCCTCGAAGCGCCGTTGCTGCTGACTGCCGCGTTCCTGCGTGCCACCCGAAACTGGTCGGCCGACAAGCGCGTGCTGCACATCTCGTCGGGGCTGGGCCGACGGGCGATGGCGGCGCAAGGCCCTTACTGCGCCATCAAGGCCGGCCTCGACCACCTGGCGCGTGCATAGGCGCTCGAAGAAGCGGCGCTGGACAACGGTGCCCGCGTCGTCTCGCTCGCGCCCGGGATCGTCGACACCGACATGCAGGTGCAATTGCGGAGCGCCGATCCGGCGGCTTTTCCCGACCGCGAAGCCTTCGTGCAGATGAAGACCGCTGGCCGGCTCGACAGCCCGGCCGTGGCAGCGGGCAAGGTGCTGGCCTACCTGCGGCGCGTGGACTATGGAAGCCAGCCGGTGGCCGACGTGCGCGACGCCTGAAGCGCGCTCACACCCCCTCGAAGCGCAGGCACTGCTGGCGCACCACCTCGGGCAGGTACTGCTCGCGGGCCTGGGCGCTGCGCAGCCAGGCCGCGTCGCTGCCGTCCTCGGCAACCAGCACCTCGCGCAGCAGCGCCAGGCCCCGCTCTGCACGCAGCTCGATCGCGTGCATCTCGACATCCCTGATCGTCTGCGCGATCAGTTCGCGCAGCGGCCGATGCTCGGCAGTCAGCGGATCCACGACCACGCCGTCGAGGCCGAAGCGGCAGGCCTGGAAGCGGTTGTAGGTGTAGACCAGGTAGTCGTCCTCGTTCGGTTCGAACGGCTTCTCCAGCACCAGCCAGCGCGCCACGCATTGCAGGTAGGCGGCGATCGCGGCGGCCCGCTCGACCGTCAGCGGCGTGTCCATCACGCGCACTTCGATCGTGCCGAATTCGGGCTTGGGTCGGATGTCCCAGTAGAAGTCCTTCATCGACTCGACCACCCCGGTGCGGTGCATCTTGGCAAAGTAGATGCCGAAGTCCTTCCAGGTCAGCGTGAAGGGCGCGCGCCCCGACAGCGGGAAGGCGAAGACCGAGTTCAGGCGCGCCGACTGGAAGCCGGTGTCGGTGCCCTGCACGAACGGCGAGGACGCCGACAGCGCGATCACGTGCGGCACGAAGCGGCTCATCGCGTGCAGCAGCCACAACGCCTGGTCGGGCCCGGTGCAGCCGATGTGCACATGCTGGCCGAAGACGGTGAACTGCTTGGACAGGTAGCCGTACAGCTGCGACACCTGGCGAAAGCGCGGCGTGTCGAAGATGCGGCGGCGGCTCCAGTCCTGGAACGCATGCGTGCCGCCACCACACAGGCGCAGGTTCAGTCTGGCGGCGTCTTCCACCAGCGCATCGCGCACTTCGAGCAGCTGCGTGATGACGTCTTGGTGGCGTTCGCAGATGCCGGTCGACAGCTCGATCATCGAGCTGGTGATCTCGGGCTTGACGTCGGCGGCCAGCTTGCGCCGCGAGGTCAGTCGCAGCAGGTCGGCGGCGCCGGGCGCGAGGTCGTAGTCATGGCGACTGACGATCTGCAGCTCGAGTTCGACGCCGAGCGTGAAGGCCCGCGACGCGGCGAAGTCCTGAAGGCTCATCGCTTCTTGCCCTTGCGTTGCACATCGATCTCGCCGGCCAGGCGCAGGCTGGCCATCACCAGCAACGGGGCCGAGAGTTCGAGCAGGGCCAGCGTGGTCAGCAGCAGCGGCATCAACTGTGCGGCGGCGGCGGCGTGGCGGGCGCCGAAGTCCAGCGCCAGCACCCAGGCCGTCGCCGACATCGGTGTCAGCGCAGCGCCCAGGCAAAGTGCCTGGCGGGTGCCCAGCCCGCTCGGGCGCGCCAGCGCCAGCACGGCCAACGACTTGGCCACGGCGCGCGCCAGCACCAGCGCTGCGGCGATGCCGAGCGCACCGACCAACGCGTCGATGCGCCAGGCCGACCCGACGGCGACGAACATCACCAGCACCAGCACGCCGCCGGCACTGCCGAAGTGGCGCGGCCAGACCCACGGTCGCTCGCTGCGGTTGCGCAGCCAGATGCCGGCCAGCAGCGGCACCAGCAGCGCCGACAGCTGCAGCGTCTTGGCCACGACCAGCGCCAGCAGCACGGCGGCCAGCAGCAGCACCATCGCGTTCTCCTCGCGCAGATCGAGCCGGCGGGCGATCAGCGCCAGGCCTTCACCGAGCGCGGCCCCGACCAGGATCGAACCGCAGAACGAGAACAGCACCGGCGACAAGGCCTCGAGCCAGGTGCCGGGGTCCGACAGCAGCAGCCCGGCACTGAAGAGCTTGAGCGCCAGCACCGCATACAACGTGTTCAGGGCGGCCAATGTGAGCAGCCGTTCAGTCACCTGGCCGGCAGCGTGCAGCTCGCCGACCACCCGCTGCAACACCGCGGGCGACACCGCGATGGCGATGATCGAGAGCGGTCCGGCCACGCCGGGCGCGACCGACAACGAGCGCAGCACCAGCCAGACCGCGATTCCCGCCAGCGCCGCCTCGGCCACGCTGGTGGCCATCAGCCAGGGGTTGCGTCCCAGCCAGCGCAGGTTCAGCCGCGCACCGGCCTCGAACAGCAGCAGCGCCAGCGCACCGTCGACAGCCAGCCGCAGCGCCGGCTCATCGCCGACCGCACCGCGGCCGGCCAGCGCCAGCGCGGTGCCGACCAGCGTGTAGCCGAGCAGGCGCGGCCAGCGCAGCACGCGCCAGACCACTTCGCCGAGCAGTGCGGCCAGCAGGGCCAGCAGCGCCGCGCCCAGCAGCGTGTCGGGTTGCAGGGCCCAGGGGGTGGTGATCAGTGACCAGAAGGCGTCGGCCATTCGCTCGGCGGTGGGATGGCAAGGAGCGCGATCGTGCTCGCGCGGCAAGCAGGCCGCGTGATCATCTGCCAGATCGCGGCCGCCGGGAAAAAAAGACCCCCACGCGAGGTGGGGGCGGAAGCTCCTGACCGCGGCACGTTGCTGCGCGCGCGGTGCCGCCAGCTTAGGCGCGGGGCCCGTGCGGCGGCATCAGCACAAGCCATTAGCGTTCACAGGGAACTTACACCTTCAGGCGGCGGCCAGCCACGCCGCAAGGTCGCGCTCGAGCTTGAACAGGTCGGCCTCACGCGTGTACATCATGTGGCCAGCGTCGTAGTAATGGTGCTCGACGCGTGCCAGCACCTCGGCCGGCGCATCGAGCTGGGCCAGCGACCAGTCGCTCGCGCTGTACGGCGTGCCGAGGTCATAGCGGCCACTGGCCACCAGGACCCGCAGATGCGGATTGCGTCGCAGCGCGCGAGCCAGGTCGTCGCTGGTCGACGCGAACGCGTTGCCCTTGGCTTCCTGCCCGGCGCCGTCTCTGCGGTTCCAGTTCCAGCCCTTGTTGACCTCCATCGACAGCAGCTCGTAGCGTTCCTCGCTGGCCAGGCCGAGTTGCTCGCCGAAGTAGGCCAGCGCGGCCATGCCGTACGGTGCCGCGATGGCCTCGATGCCCGGGTCGAACTCCCAGTCGCGGGTGCGGCTGGCGGCCATCGGCCCGGTGGCGCGGGCGTCGAGGCGGCCGACCATGCGCCCGGTGTCGCGCAGCAGTTCGAAGAAGAAGGTCTGGTCGCTGATGCGCAGGTTCTTCTCTTCGACCAGGGCTTGCGGCAGGCCGGTCAGCTCGGACAGACGCTGCGCGATGTGGCGTCGCTGGCTGCCCGACAGGCCCGCGCCGGCGTGCAGCGCGCGCAGGTAGTCGTCGGCAACGAAGGCTTCGGCGGCGTTGCGTGCGGCCTGCGGCGATGCTGCCAGCGTGCCGCCCAGGCGGCCGTGGAACTGCGCCACCCCGGCGAAGGCCGGCAGGAACAGTGCGTAGGGCAGATCGTTGCGCGGCGAGAAGACGATGCTCTGCAGGTCCATCGCGCACGACACCAGCACCAGGCCGGCCAGCGCGACGTTGGCGTGCTGCAGCGCGTCGGCCAGTGCCGCGCCGCGCGTGGTGCCGTAGCTCTCGCCGGCCAGGTAGATCTTCGATCGCCAGCGCTTGTGGCGCGTCAGCCAGCCGCGCATCACTTCGGTGAGCGCGGCCACGTCGCCGTCGACCGAGAACAGCTTCTTGCGTGCATCGTCGCTGACCGCGATCGACCAGCCGGTGTGCGGCGGGTCGATGAAGACGAGGTCGAAGTGCGCCAGCCAGGTCAGCGGGTTGTCGGCGACGGCATAGGGCGGCGCCGGCATCGTGCCGTCGTCAGGCACCACCACGCGCTTGGGGCCGAGTGCGCCGAGATGCAGCCACACCGACGACGAGCCGGGCCCGCCGTTGAAGGCAAAGCACACCGGCCGCGAGCCGCCGTCGAGGCCCGACAGCGTGTACGCGGTGGTGAATACCGCTGCCTGCGGGTCACTGCGCTCGGCACCGATGCCACCCTGCAGCACGGGCAGGTACTCGCAGCAGGTCTGGTAGTCGAGACGGCGACCATCGGCGACGACCACGCTGCCGCTGGCGACGGCGGCCGACTGCGCCAGACGCTTCTCGACCTGCTCACGCTCGCGGTTCTTCTTGGCCAGGTCATCGCCGGCGGTCTTGTTGTCGGTGTCGGGCATGGTGGCGGGCGGTGCTTTGAACAGCCGGCCAGTTTAGGGGCCTTGCTCTCGCATGCAATGAAACATTGCCCGGGCTGCGGGGACAATATCGACTGTGACGACCGCCACGCCCACCCGCCCCGAGGCTGCCAAGCCGCTCAACGCCTACCGCCCCTATTGGGCCAAGCGGTTCGGCACCGCGCCGTTCCTGCCGATGAGCCGCGCCGAGATGGAGGCGCTGGGCTGGGACGCGTGCGACGTGATCATCGTCACCGGCGACGCCTATGTCGACCACCCGAGCTTCGGCATGGCGGTGATCGGGCGCACGCTGGAGGCGCAGGGCTTTCGCGTCGGCATCATCGCGCAGCCCGATTGGCAGTCGGCCGAACCCTTCAAGGCGCTCGGTGAACCGAAGCTGTTCTTCGGCGTGACGGCCGGCAACATGGACTCGATGATCAACCGCTACACGGCCGATCGCAAGATCCGCAGCGACGATGCCTACACGCCGGGCGACATCGGCGGCAAGCGCCCCGACCGTGCCTCGCTGGTCTACGCCCAGCGCTGCAAGGAGGCCTTCAACGACGTGCCGATCGTGATCGGCGGCATCGAGGCCTCACTGCGGCGCATCGCGCACTACGACTACTGGCAGGACAAGGTGCGGCGCTCGATCCTGGTCGACAGCAAGGCCGACCTGCTGCTGTACGGCAACGCCGAGCGCGCGATCATCGAGATCGCGCACCGGCTGGCCCGGCGCGAGCCGATCGAGAACATCACCGACGTGCGCGGCACGGCCTTCATGGTGCGCAGCGCGCCGCCGGGCTTCTTCGAGATCGACTCGACCGAAGTCGACCGACCCGGGCGCATCGACGACCACATCAACCCGTACCTGACGACCAGCGAGGCGGCGGCGTCGCAAGGCCAGACCTGCGCGAAGGACGAGGGCACTGCAATTCCGGGCGCGGGCGCCGTGGTCGCGATGCCGGTGTCGCGCAAGACCGGCGCGGTGCAGATGCCGCCGCGCGAGAAGACGGTCATCCGCCTGCCGGCCTACGAGCAGGTCAAGAGCGACAACGTGCTCTATGCGCATGCCAACCGCGTGCTGCACCTGGAGACCAACCCCGGCAATGCACGGGCACTGGTGCAGCGGCACGGCCAGCGCGACGTGTGGATCAACCCGCCGCCGATCCCGCTCACCACGGCCGAGATGGATCAGGTATTCGACCTGCCCTACGCGCGCAGCCCGCACCCGCGTTACGCCGACGAGAACGGCAGGCCACGACGGCCCGACCAAGATCCCGGCCTGGGAAATGATCCGCTTCTCGGTCAACATCATGCGCGGCTGCTTCGGCGGCTGCACCTTCTGCTCGATCACCGAGCACGAGGGCCGCATCATCCAGAGCCGCAGCGAAGACTCGATCATTCGCGAGATCGAGGACATCCGCGACAAGGTCAAGGGTTTCACCGGCGTGATCAGCGACCTCGGCGGGCCGACGGCCAACATGTGGCGCATCGGCTGCAAGAGCACGGCCATCGAGGCGGCCTGCCGCAAGCCGAGCTGCGTCTACCCCGGCATCTGCCCGAACCTGAACACCGACCACGGCCCGCTGATCAGGCTCTACCGGCGCGCGCGCGCGCTGCGTGGCGTGAAGAAGATCCTGATCGGCTCGGGCCTGCGCTACGACCTGGCGGTGCAGAGCCCCGAGTACGTCAAGGAACTGGTCACGCACCATGTCGGCGGCTACCTGAAGATCGCCCCCGAGCACACCGAGAGTGGGCCGCTGTCGAAGATGATGAAGCCGGGCATCGGCACCTACGACCGCTTCAAGGCGCTTTTCGATCAGTACAGCGCCGAGGCGGGCAAGAAGCAGTACCTGATCCCGTACTTCATCGCCGCCCATCCGGGTACCACCGACGAGGACATGATGAACCTGGCGCTGTGGTTGAAGCGCAATGGCTTCAAGGCCGACCAGGTGCAGACCTTCTATCCCAGCCCGATGGCCACCGCCACCGCGATGTACCACACCGATCTCAACCCGCTGAAGGGCATCAGCCGCATCCCCGGCCGGGCCGAGAAGGTCGACACCGTGCGTGGCGAGAAGCGGCGTCGCCTGCACAAGGCCTTCCTGCGCTACCACGATGCCAACAACTGGCCGCTGCTGCGCGAAGCGCTGAAGGCGATGGGCCGGGCCGACCTGATCGGCAGCGGCAAGCACCAGCTGATCCCGGCGTGGCAGCCGGCGACCGACGGCAGCTACCAGAGCGCGCGGCGCAAGAACTCGACGCCGGTCGCGGTCACCAAGGGCCGCCTGCTGACGCAGCACACCGGCTTGCCGCCGCGCGAAACCGGCGCAGCGCCGGCGGCGCGCGCCAAGTCGCGACGGCCACGCCCGGGAAAGTCCTGAGGAAGCCGACCGGGCATCGACACGTAACGCTGGATTACCCCAATCAGGAGTCCTCGTCCATGGAAAGAAATGCTCCGCATCCTTGCTGTCGCTCTGTCCGCCGCTGCTGCCGCGGGCTTGATCGCGTCCTGCGCGACGCCGCCGCCGACCGGCCCGATGAGTTTCTTCATCACCAGCACCAGTCCCGGCAATGGCGGCAACCTCGGCGGCCTGGCGGGGGCCGATGCGCATTGCCAGAAGCTTGCGGCTGCAGCAGGCGCGGGCGGCCGCACCTGGCGCGCCTATCTCAGCACCAGCTACATCCCGCCCAGCACGGCCGCCGTGCACGCCCGTGATCGCATCGGCAAGGGGCCGTGGTTCAACGCCAAGGGCGTGTTGATCGCCACCGATGTGGCCCAGCTGCACGGCAGCAACAACCTGAACAAGCAGACCGCGCTGACCGAGAAGGGTGGCGTGGTCAACGGCCGCGGCGACACGCCGCTCATGCACGACATCCTGACCGGTTCCCGGCCCGATGGCACGGCCTACCCCGGCGTATCCGGGCCAGCCCAACATGACCTGCGGCGATTGGACCCGCGAGGCCAACGCATTTGCCATGGTCGGCCACCATGACCGGCTGCAGAACACGCCGGTTACCGACCCCTGGGCGGACTCGTGGAACTCGTCTCACCTGACCGTGAGCTGCAGCAAGGAGGACTTGCCGAAGTCCGGCGGGGCCGGCCTGTTCTATTGCTTCGCGGCTGACTGAAGGGCGGTCAGTCGGCGAGGCGCAGGCCCAGCACGCGGCCATTGCGTGCGTCGATCTGGCACTCGTAGTTGAAGTACGTGGCCGGGTCCCGCATCGACGGCCGCGCGCGGCCCTGACCGCGCAGGTGGGCGATGCCGCTGCTGTCCTGGCTGAGCTGGCGCGTATCGGCCGCGAAGCTGAGCTCGGTGACATTGGGCCAGCGCTGTTTCAGGGCGCTGGCAGCAGCCGACTCGCACGCGACCGGCGAGAGATGGCTCAGGTCGGGTTCGACGCTGCTGGGCGGCGGTGTGCGCCCGGGCGCGCCGGCGTCGCGCAACACCACGCCGGTGACCGTGGCCGTGCGGGTATCGTAGGTGCAGCTGTAGCTGAAGGACTGCGTGCCGTTGCGGCCGTGCGCAACCGCCCCGCGCCGCGCAAGGTGATCTCGACGGCGTCGGCGGCGCCGGGCAAGACGGTCGGCGGCGTGCTGAAGGCGGCCGGAGCTGCCGCGCCACGCGTGTCCCGCAGTGTTTCCTGCGCCGCGCGCTCGCACGCCGCAGCGGCTTCGCGGTGGACCGACGGCGCACTGGCGGGCGGCACCGGAGCAGGCGCGGGTTCAGACGCGGCGACGGTCCACCCCGTCGCCGTGGCCAACATCAACGCTGCTCCGCATCGCATCATGGTGCGCAGTGTAGAACGCGCGCGCCGTGCGGTCGCTGCCTTACTTGGAGGGGCCGGGCGGCACCGGCGGCCCGCCCCACAGTTGCACCAGGCGGTCATCGCGGCCGCAGCTGGTGCGGTAGTACTTGTAGCGCACCGGGTTCTTCTTGTAATAGTCCTGGTGGTAGTCCTCGGCCGCATAGAAGGGGCCGGCCAGGACGACCTCGGTCACGATCGGCTCCTTGAACGGCTTGCTCTTCTCGAGCGCGGCCAGTGAGGCCTTGGCAGCCGCCAATTGCGCCGCATCGTGCACGAAGATCGCCGTGCGGTAGGGCGATCCGGCGTCGCAGAACTGGCGGTCCCTGGTCGTCGGGTCGATGGTTCGCCAGAAGTACTCGAGCAGTTGTTCGTAGCTCACGCGCTTCGGGTCGAAGACGATCTCGACCGCCTCGGCGTGGCCGGTCGTCTTGGCCGACACCTGCTCGTAGGTCGGGTTGGCGACCTTGCCGCCGATGTAGCCCGAGGTGGTCGAAATCACGCCGGGCACCTTGTCGAAGTCGGACTCGACACACCAGAAGCAGCCGCCGGCGAAAGTGGCCTTGGCCAGCCCGGCCGGTGGCGGCACGGTGGCCGCGCTGCCCTGTGCGCGCGGGCCGACGGGGAGCATCATTGCCGCGATGCCGATGACGACGGCGACCAGCGCGCCGAGCGTCCAGCGCATGGGAGCGCGCGCCGCCGTCATGCGGCCTCCGGCACGAACTTCAGCGCAACGCCGTTGTTGCAGTAGCGCAAGCCGGTGGGCTTGGGTCCGTCATCGAAGACATGGCCATGGTGGCCGCCACAGCGCGCGCAGTGGTACTCCACGCGCGTCCAGCCGAACTTGAAGTCTCGCTTGGTGACGAAGACCCCTGGGAGTGTCGTGAAGAAGCTCGGCCAACCCGTGCCGCTATCGAACTTCATGTCGCTCTTGAACAGGGCCAGGTCGCAACCGGCGCAATGGTAGGTGCCCTTGCGCTTCTCGTTGTTGAGCGGGCTGGTGCCAGCGCGCTCGGTGCCTTCTTCGCGCAACACCTCGTATTGCGCGGGTGTCAGGCGTTGGCGCCATTGCGCGTCGGTCAGCAGCAGAGGTTCGATGCGTGGCGCAGCGGGCGCGGCGGGCGCGGCGGCGCGAGCTGTGCGGCCGGCAGCGCCAGCCAGCCCGAGACTGGAGAGCAGTCCGAGCCATTGACGACGGGTCATACGGTGTTCCTTGGTTGGGCGCGGTGGGCCGGTGAGCGTGTGTCGCCGCCGCGGCAGCGACCTTACAACACCACCAGCCGTGGATCCCGTTCGTGTCGAAGGGGTTCCGCACGGGTGGCCCGGCGCCGCGGCGGCCAGCGATGCCGCGGGCGCCCCAGCGGCACTCGCTCAGGCGGCGCGCCGCGACAGGCGGGGATCTTCCTCTTCGAAGAAGCCCGACGGCACGGGCTCGAGCTGGCCGTAGTCGTTGTTGTCGCCGTCGGCCAGCATCTCCTGGATCTCGGCCACCGGAATCAGCGGGCGGCCGGACGGCGAGACGGGTGCTGGCGGCTGTGCCTGCGCAGGCGCGGCGGGCGACTTCGCGCTGAACAGCGCACGCGCCTCGGCGACCGTCGGCAACTCGTCTTCGTTCCATTCGTGCACGGTCACGCCAGCGGCCCGCAGCACGTTGACCAGCCGTTGGTGGCGCTTGGCGCTGCGCACGGATTCGTCGAGCGTGCGGACTTCGACCGCCGCCACGGCGCGGGAGCTGAAATCGCACACCAGCAGGTCGACGCCCAAGCCGGCCGGCGCGAGTCAGCCATTGGGCATAGGGATAGCGGGTGGGCACGCTGATGAAGCGCGACAGCGGCACCTGCGCCAGCACCACGTGGCTCGGCAGGGCACGGCGCAGGATCTCGAAGGCCTTGCGCTCGCCCAACGTCATCACGCGCACGGCCTGTGGCGGCCATGCCTGCACGGTGTCCAGCGACTCGTCGTGCGGCCGCGCGGCGTGCATCGCGCGGCGTCGCCACCACAGCGCGCCCAGCAACAGGACGACCGAGGCGAGCATGGCGGCAGATGAAGTGGGATCGAGCAGGTTCATGGTGTTGGTGCGCTCCGAGGCGACTAGAAGCGGTCGATGGCTTTCCGGCGAGGCTAGGGTCGGTCGCGAGGCAGGGTCAAGCCCGCGCTTGCACGCTGCGGCAGGAAATGCCCAATTCTGCGCAAACTGCAATCCGCGCGACGGCAATCGGTCGTCGTCGTCGCGGCCGCAGGCCTCCCGCCGGCGGCCTGCGAATACTCCCGTAGCATTCCCGACCGAATCAACGCGCCCCGCAGGCACACCGACGATGGCCGTCAGCAACCTCCTGGCCCTGATCGACGACATCGCCACCGTGCTCGACGACGTGGCGGTGCTGACCAAGGTCGCCACCAAGAAGACCGCCGGCGTGCTGGGCGACGATCTGGCGCTCAATGCTCAACAGGTCGCCGGCGTGCGCGCCGACCGGGAATTGCCGGTGGTCTGGGCGGTCGCGAAGGGATCTCTGGTCAACAAGGTGATCCTCGTGCCCGCGGCACTGGCGGTCAGCGCGTTGGCGCCCTGGGCAGTGACGCCACTGCTGATGGTTGGTGGCCTGTTTCTCTGCTACGAGGGCTTCGAGAAGCTGGCCCACAGGTTCCTGGCCGACCGCAGCGAAGATCTCGCCCATCGGGCCGAACTGGCGCAGGCTCTCGTCGACCCGCACGCCGATCTGGCGGCATTGGAGCGTGACAAGATCAAGGGCGCCGTGCGCACCGATTTCGTTCTTTCGGCCGAGATCGTCGCGATCACGCTCGGGACGGTTGCACAGGCGCCGTTCGCGACCCAGTTGTCGGTGCTGGCGGGCATCGCGCTGGTCATGACGGTCGGCGTCTACGGCCTCGTGGCGGCCATCGTCAAGCTCGATGACGGCGGGCTGGCGTTGTCGCGCCAGACCGGCGACGGCGCATGGCCACGGGCGCAGCGCGGGCTGGGACGTGCGATCCTGGCTCTGGCGCCGTGGCTGATGAAGGGCTTGTCGATCGCCGGCACCGCGGCGATGTTCCTGGTCGGTGGGGGCATCCTGACGCATGGCCTGCCGGCACTGCACCACGCCATCGGGCATGCGCTGGGCGATCGCGCTGCCGACGCTGCAGGCGGTCGGGCCGATGCTCGCCGATGCCGTCGTCGGCGTGGTCGCCGGCGCTGTGGTGCTGGCGGGCGTGTCACTGGTGCGAAGACTCTGGCGTGGCCATCCGCGCGTGGCTTGACAGGCGACCGGGTGGCGCAGGTCAACCGATGGCGCGGCACGCCGTTACAGTGTCGCTGCTGCGCATGCCGAACCGCGTGCAGCACCCATCCATCTCCGGAGACCACCAATGATCAAGTTTCTCGTCGCCGCATTTGCGGCGTTGTTCGCAGCAGCGGCGTTCGCTGCGGTCGATGTCAACAAGGCCACCCAGGCCGAACTCGAATCGGTCAAGGGCGTCGGGCCTGCAATCGCAGGCAAGATCCTCGATGAGCGCAAGAAGGGTGCATTCAAGGACTGGGCCGACTTGGTCAACCGCGTCGACGGCGTGGGCGAGACCAACGCCGCCAAGTTCTCGGCCGAGGGCATGACCGTCGGCGGCGCTGCATTCAAGGGTGCCGCACCGGCGGCCAAGAAGGACGACAAGCCCGCGGCCAAGGCGGCCGCACCTGCCGCCGCGCCGACGGCCGCCAAGCCCGCTGCGCCGGTCGCTGCAGCAACGCCGGCGGCGAAGCCCGAAGCCAAGCCCGCCGCGAAGGACGAAAAGAAGACCGCCGCCCCGGCGCCTGCTTCTGCGCCGGCTGCCAAGAAGTAACGCGTCGCTCGCGCGCGGCGACCAGGACGCCCCGCCACGCGGGGCGTCGTCTCTTGGATCAGGCCAGCTTGCCGAGCTGTCGCAAGTCGGCCGAAACCAGTGACGAGTCGGCATTGCGCAGCGCGATGCCGCAGTACTTGACGATCTCTGCCACCGCGGCTTCGTTGACGGGGCGCGTGTATTTCGCGATGTCGGCGCTGTGCCTGCTCATGCAATCCTCCTCGGGTGTCATTGGCGGGGCGCCGCCGGCGTTGATGGCGCCCCGTGCAACTGGTCACGCAGGCGTGCAGGTGTCGCGAGATGACATGCGTTGTCGCTGGCTTATCTGGCCCAGGTGTCCTTCAGTCCGGCAATGCGGTTGAACACCGGCCGCCCGGCGCGGTGGTCGACACGGTCGCTGACGAAGTAGCCATGGCGCTCGAACTGCAGCCGCGTCTCAGGCGCCAGGGCGCCGAGCGCGGGTTCGACGAACCCGTGCACGACGCGCACGCTGGCGGGGTTCAACACGGACTTGAAATCGCGCCCGCCGGCCTCGGGCTGGTCTTCGGTGAATAGGCGTTCATACAGCCGCAGTTCGGCCGCAATGGCGTCGTGCGCACCGACCCAGGTGATGGTGCCCTTGACCTTGACCGCATCCGCGCCCGGCGTGCCGCTCTTCGTATCGGGCAGCACGCGGGCCTGCACGGCGACGATGCGGCCATCGCCATCCTTGGTGCATCCGGTGCACTCGACGATCACGCCGTACTTCAGCCGCACCTTGTTGCCAGGAAACAGGCGGAAGAAACCCTTGGCCGGCACTTCGGCGAAGTCATCGCGCTCGATCCACAGTGCCGGACCGAGACTGAACGAGCGCAGGCCGAGCTCGGGCCGCTGCGGGTGCACTGGCGCACTGCACGGTTCGGTCTCGGCGCGTGCCGAAGACCGCGCTCCAGTTGGTCAGCTCGAGCTTCAACGGGTCGATCACGGCGCAGGCCCGTCCCGCGTTGGGCTCGAGGTCGTCGCGCAGCGCGCCGTCGAGGCTGGCGTAGTCGGTCCAGCCGCCGGCCTTGCTGGCACCGGTGCGCTCGGCCAGCAGGCGCAGGCTCGCGGGCGTGTAGCCGCGCCGGCGCAGGCCGGCGATGGTCGGCATGCGCGGATCGTCCCAGCCGCCGACGATGCCTTCCTCGACCAGCTGACGCAGCTTGCGCTTGCTGGTCACGATGCCGGTCACGTTCAGCCGCGCGAATTCGTACTGGTGCGGTCGCGGCTGCGCCAGCAGGCCGAGCTCGCAGAGGTGGTCGAGCAGCCAGTCGTAGAAGGGGCGCTGGTCTTCGAACTCCAGCGTGCAGATGCTGTGGGTGATGTTCTCCAGCGCGTCCTCGATCGGGTGCGCGTAGGTGTACATCGGATAGATGCACCAGCGGTCGCCGGTGTTGTGGTGCGTCGCGCGCTTGATGCGGTAGAGCGCCGGGTCGCGCAGGTTGATGTTGGGCGACGCCATGTCGATGCGCGCGCGCAGCACCGCGGCACCGTCGGCCAACTGGCCGTCGCGCATCGCGCGAAAGCGCGCCAGGTTCTCGGCCGGCGTGCGATTGCGGTACGGGCTGTCGGTGCCGGGCGTGTTGAAGTCGCCGCGGCGGGCGCGCATCTCGTCGGCGCTCTGCTCGTCGACATAGGCCAGCCCGGCCTCGATCAGCGCCTCCGCGGCGCGGTACATGAAGTCGAAGTAGTTGCTGGCGTAGTAGAGGTGCGAGATGCCGTTGGCGTGCCAGTCGAAGCCCAGCCACTGCACCGCGTCGAGGATCGCATCGACGTACTCCTGCTCTTCCTTCTCGGGGTTGGTGTCGTCGAAGCGCAGGTGGCACACGCCGCCGTAGTCGCGCGCCAGGCCGAAGTTCAGGCAGATGCTCTTGGCGTGGCCGATGTGCAGGTAGCCATTGGGCTCGGGCGGAAAACGGGTGCGAATGCGCGCCGTGTCGATCGGCCCGGCGGCATGGTGCGCCGCGTCGCCCGGCGTGCCGGCAAAGTGTCGCCCCGCGTAGGTGCCGGCCTCCAGGTCGCGCTCGATGATCTGGCGCAGGAAATTGCTCGGCTTGGGCGTGGGTTCGTCTTTGGCAGCGGACATGCAGGGCGATCGCTTCGGGGTTCGGCCGATTCTATCGAGCGGTCTTTGTCGTAACGGTTGCTTGCACCTGAAGTCGACGCTTCGGTGCACGCCGCCGCTGCGGCTGGCGTTGTCTGCACAGGCCGGTCGCATATCGCTCCGGCCGATAACGAGCAAGGAGTGTCCCGTGATCGTCAAGTCCACCCTCTTCAAAGCGACGCTGGCACTGGCCGCCGGCCTGACGGCAGCGAGCGTGCAGGCACGCGACGTGACTTGGTCGGTCGGCATCAACGCGCCGCTGCCCACCGGCGTCAGCATCGGTACCGTGATCTCCAACGGCCCCGTCTACCACCCTGCGCCACTGGTGTACGAAATGCCGGTGGTGTTGCCGCCGCCGCTGATCATGCGGCCCGCCCCGGTGGTGTACATGCCTCAGCCGGTGTACGTGCCCCAGCGCGTCGTGTATGCGCCGGTCTGGGTGCCACCGGGTCACGGCCAGGCGCGATGGACGCACAAGCACCATCGCCACGATCGCTATCGCTACGGCGACTGACGCGCGCCCGCCGCGTCAGCCGTTCAAGCGCGCGCGGATCGCTTCGATGCGGGCGCGGTTGACGCCGAAGTCATTGCTGCCGACGCGGGAGGCCGAGCGCACATGGATCACACCGGCCGCCGGGTCGAACCAGAACTCGGTGTCATCGACGAAGCGCATCAACCTCGTCGTGAACTGCACATAGAGGTAGTCGGACCGGCGCTCGACGATGCGCGCGCCCGCCATGCCCTCGACGATCTGCGCCAGCCGGGCCATGCTCGCCGGGCCGTCGCCCTTGACGGACAGCGGCTCGATCGCCGCAGCCCCACGCCGCGGGTGGTCGGGCCACAGTCCGGCCTGGCTGCTGACGCTGTTGGGCGTTGTCGACGGCGGCTTCAGCCTGCCTTCGCGCACGCCCAGGTCCCCTGGCGGTCGGCCGGAGAAGGCGCCAAAGCGCGCAGCGGCGAAGAGGGCTGCCACGGCGACGAGCAGCCAGATCAGGACTTGCACTGCGCGTCGCCTCAGCGGCGGCGGCCACCGCCGAGCAGCGAACCCAGCACGCCGCGCACGATCTCGCGGCCGACCGCCGAGCCGACGCTGCGCACCGCACTGCGGGCGGCCGATTCGGCCAGGCCTTCATGCTTGCCGCCGCGTGGTCCGGTGCTGCCGAACAGCACGCGGCCCAGGCTGCCCATCAGGCCACCGCCGTCGTCCTGCGCCGGCGTGGCAGGTGCCTGGCCGGGAGCCTGCGTCTGGATGGCCTCGCCCGCGTCGGCCGAGGCCCTCGAGCGGACCTTCAGCATCTCGTAGGCCGACTCGCGGTCGACTGTCTTTTCATAGACGCCGGCCACCAGCGAGCTGGCGATCAGGGCCTTGCGCTGCTGGGGCGTGATCGGCCCGATCTGACTGCCCGGGGGCAGCACGAACACGCGCTCGGTCACGCTGGGGCGGCCCTTGCTGTCCAGAAAACTGACCAGTGCCTCGCCGACGGCCAGCTCGGTGATCGCGGTTTCGACATCGAGCCCCGGGTTGGCGCGCATCGTGCTGGCGGCCGCCTTCACCGCCTTCTGGTCGCGCGGCGTGAAGGCGCGCAGCGCATGCTGCACGCGGTTGCCGAGTTGCGCCAGCACGGTATCGGGTATGTCGAGCGGGTTCTGTGTCACGAAATACACGCCGACACCCTTGCTGCGCACCAGCCGAACGACCAGTTCGATGCGCTCGATCAGCGCCTTCGGCGCATCGGTGAACAGCAGGTGCGCTTCGTCGAAGAAGAACACCAGTTTCGGCTTCTCCGGGTCGCCGATCTCGGGCAGCGCCTCGAACAGCTCCGACAGCATCCACAGCAGGAAGGTTGCGTACAGCCGCGGCGAGGTCATCAGCTTGTCGGCAGTGAGGATGTTGACCACGCCCTTGCCGTCGACGGTCTGCATGAAGTCGTCGATCGACAGCATCGGCTCGCCGAAGAACTTGTCGCCGCCTTGCTCCTCGATCTGCATCAGGCCGCGCTGGATCGCGCCGACGCTGGCCGCGCTGATGTTGCCGTACTCGGTGGTGAACGCCTTGGCGTTGTCGCCGACGTGCTGCAGCATCGCACGCAGGTCCTTCAGATCGAGCAATGCCATGCCGTTGTCGTCGGCGATCTTGAACACCAGGTTGAGCACGCCGGCCTGGGTCTCGTTCAACGCCAGCATGCGCGACAGCAGCAGCGGGCCCATGTCGGAAACGGTGGCCCGCACCGGGTGGCCTTGCTCGCCGAAGACGTCCCACAAGGTCGCTGGACAGGCGGCCGGCTCGGGGGCGGGCAGGCCGCGCTCGGCGATGGTCTTCGCGACCTTCTCCGGCAGCGAACCCTTTTGCGTGATGCCGGTGAGGTCGCCCTTGACGTCGGCCATGAACACCGGCACGCCGATCTTCGAGAAGTTCTCGGCCAGCGTCTGCAGCGTGATCGTCTTGCCGGTGCCGGTGGCGCCGGTGATCAGCCCGTGGCGATTGGCCAGGCCGGGCAACAAGTGGCATTCGGTGTCGCCGTGCTTGGCAACCAGGATCGCTTCGGCCATGGTTCAAACCCCTCGAACTAAAATCGAGCGCATCGTAAGCGCAAACAGAAAAGAGTCGCATCCATGGCCGGTCATTCCAAGTGGGCCAATATCCAGCACCGCAAGGGCCGCCAGGACGAGAAGCGCGGCAAGGCCTGGACCCGCGTGATCCGCGAGATCATGGTCGCGGCGCGGCTGGGCGGCGGGGACCCCTCGGCGAATCCGCGCCTGCGGCTGGCGATCGAGAAAGCCAAGGCCGTCAACCTGCCGGTCGAGACGGTCAAGCGCAACATCGACAAGGCCACCGGCGCCCTCGAAGGCGTCAGCTACGAGGAGATCCGCTACGAGGGTTACGGCATCGGCGGCGCGGCAATCATCGTCGACTGCATGACCGACAACCGCGTGCGCACGGTGGCCGAGGTGCGCCACGCCTTCAGCAAGTACGGCGGCAACCTCGGCACCGAGGGCTCGGTGGCGTTCCAGTTCAAGCATTGCGGCCAGTTGATCTTTGCGCCGGGCACCAGCGAGGACAAGGTCATGGAGGTCGCGCTCGAGGCCGGTGCCGAGGACGTGATCGCCGGCGAGGACGGTTCGATCGAGGTGCTGACGCCACCCACCGAGTTCGAGGCGGTGAAGAACGCGCTCGAGGCGTCGGGCCTGAAACCGGAGATTGCCGAGGTGACGATGCGCGCCGAGAACACCGTCGAATTGTCCGGTGAGGACGCGCAGCGCATGCAGAAGCTGCTCGATGTGATCGAGGAGCTCGATGACGTGCAGGACGTGTATCACAACGCCGAACTCGATATCTGAGCGGAGCGCACGATGAAAGTCCTCGTCATCGGCAGCGGCGGCCGCGAACACGCGCTGGCCTGGAAGCTCGCGCAGTCGCCGAAGGTGCAGCGGGTCTACGTGGCGCCGGGCAATGGCGGCACCGCGCTCGACCCGGCCTTGCGCAACGTGCCGATCAGCGAGCTGGGGGCGCTGGCGGATTTCGCTGCCGCCGAGAGGATCGCACTGACCGTGGTCGGCCCCGAGGCCCCGTTGGCGGCCGGCATCGTCGACCTCTTTCGCCTGCGTGGCCTGCGCATCTTCGGGCCGACGCGCGCCGCGGCGCAGCTCGAGAGTTCCAAGGCGTTCGCCAAGGAATTCATGCAGCGCCACGGCATCCCGACCGCGCTGTACGCCAGCTTCACCGACGCGGCGGCGGCGCATGCGCACGTCGAGCGCCACGGTGCGCCGATCGTGGTCAAGGCCGACGGCCTGGCTGCGGGCAAGGGCGTCGTGGTGGCGATGAACGAGGCCGAGGCGCACGCGGCAATCGACTTCATGCTCGCTGGCCACGCGGCCGGCGCGCGCGTTGTGATCGAGGAGTTCATGGCCGGCGAGGAGGCCAGCTTCATCGTCATCAGCGACGGCCAGCGCGTGCTGCCGCTGGCCACCAGCCAGGACCACAAGCGCATCGGCGATGGCGACACCGGACCCAACACCGGCGGCATGGGCGCCTACTCGCCGGCACCGGTGGTCACGCCCAACGTGCATGCCCGGGCGATGCACGAGATCGTGCTGCCGACCATCGCCGGCATGGCCGCCGACGGCCACCCGTTCAGCGGCTTTCTGTATGCCGGGCTGATGATCGACGCCGAGGGCAACCCGCGCGTGGTCGAGTTCAATGCCCGGTTGGGCGACCCCGAGGCCCAGGTGATCCTGATGCGCCTGAGGACCGACCTGTTCGATGTGCTGATGGCGGCCACCGCGGCCGGCGACACACCGAACCTCGACAGCGTCGCGCTCGAATGGGATCGCCGTGTCGCGCTCGGCGTGGTGATGGCCGCGCACGGCTACCCGCGGCACCGTGCGCAGCGGCGATGTCGTCGCCGGCCTGCCGCCCGACGCCAGTGACTCGATGGTGTTCCACGCCGGCACCGAACGCCGTGCCGACGGCACGCTGGTGACCAAGGGCGGCCGCGTGCTCTGCGTCACCGCGCTCGGCGATTCGGTCAGGACCGCACACCAGCGCGCCTACGCCGCCCTGGCGCCGATCCGCTTCGACGGCGCGCAATACCGCAGCGACATCGGCCACCGCGCCCTCAAGCAACGATGAGCGTCGACGCCACCGTGACCGAACGGCCGATCCAGCTGCACGGCAGCCGGCTGGCGCGCGGCCTCCTGCGCCTGGCCGGCTGGCGCGTGCAGTTCGACGGCCTGCCGGCCAGGCAGGGCGTGCTGATCGTCTACCCGCACACCTCGAACTGGGACTTCGTCGTCGGCGTGCTGGCCAAATGGTCCATCGGCATCCCGCTCGCGTTCTGGGGCAAGGACACGCTGTTCGACCTGCCGCTGTTCGGCCGCTGGATGCGCTGGATCGGCGGCGTGCCGGTCGATCGCCACAACCCGCGCGGCGCGGTGGGTGCGATGGTCAGCCGCTTTGCCGTGGCGCGCGAGCGCGACGAGTTCCTCTGGCTGGCGCTCTCGCCCGAAGGCACGCGCAGCTACCGCGACAGTTGGCGCAGCGGCTTCTACCAGGTGGCGCTGCAGGCCGGCGTGCCGCTCGGCCTGGCTTTCTTCGACTACCCGCAGCGCTGCGTCGGCGTCGATTCGTTCGTCCGCCTGACCGGCGATGTCGCGCCGCGACATGGCGGCGATCGAGGCCCGGCTCGGCCAGCGCCGCGGCCACAAACCCGAACTCGCGGCGCCGGTGCGGCTGTCGCGCCCATGAGGTCCCGATGAGCGACAACGCCCCGGTTGCCCTGGTTCGCGACTACCTGCTCGGCTTGCAGCAGCGCATCGTCGACGCCCTCGAGGCCAGTGATGGCAGCGGGCGCTTCATCCGCGACGCCTGGGTCAAGCCGCCAGGCGAACGGCTGCAGGGCGAAGGCATCACGCGACTGGTCGAGGAGGGCGCCTTGCTCGAGCGTGGCGGCGTCGGTTTCTCGCACGTGCGTGGCCCCGCGCTGCCGCCCTCGGCGACGCAGCACCGGCCCGAACTGGCCGGCGCGCCGTTCGAGGCGATGGGCGTTTCACTGGTGTTCCACCCGCGCAACCCGTACGTGCCGACGGTGCACATGAACGTGCGCATGCTGGCGGCGCTGCCGCGGGCGGGCACGCGCCGGTGACCTGGTTCGGCGGCGGCATGGACCTGACGCCGTACTACGGCTTCGAGGACGACGCGGCGCACTTTCACCGCAGCTGCCGCGACGCGCTGGCCGCCGTTCGGCGACGACAAGTACCCGCGCTTCAAGCAATGGTGCGACGAGTACTTCTTTCTCAAGCACCGCAACGAGCCGCGCGGCATCGGCGGCGTGTTCTTCGACGATTTCTCCGAACCCGGCTTCGATCAGAGCTTCGCGATGTTGCGTGCGGTCGGCGACGCCTTCCTGCCAGCCTACCTGCCGATCGTGCAGCGCCGCCGCGACATGCCCTTCGGCGAGCGCGAGCGCGACTTCCAGGCTTACCGGCGCGGGCGCTACGTCGAGTTCAACCTGGTGTGGGACCGCGGCACGCTGTTCGGCCTGCAGTCGGGCGGGCGCACCGAGAGCATCCTGATGTCGCTGCCGCCGATCGTGAAGTGGCGCTACGACTGGCACCCCGAGCCGGGCACGCCCGAGGCGCGCCTCTACAGCGACTTCCTGCGGCCGCGCAACTGGGTCGACGGCGCGTGACGCGACGCATTGGCCTGCTGGGTGGCACGTTCGACCCGGTGCACAACGCGCACCTGGCGCTGGCGTGCATTGCGCTCGACACGCTTGGGGCTCGACGAGTTGCGCTGGATTCCGGCCGGGGCGCCATGGCAGAAGACACGCCGCATCACCGCCGGGGCACACCGCGCAGCGATGCTGCAGCTGGCCATCGCCGGCGAACCGCGCTTCGTGCTCGAACGCTGCGAGCTCGAACGGGCAGGCCCGAGCTATACGCTCGACACCGTGCGTGAACTGCAGCAGCGAGAGCCCGGCGCGCAGTGGTTTCTCGTCATCGGCCAGGACCAGTTCGCCAACCTGCACACCTGGCATGGCTGCGAAGAGCTGCTGTCGCGGGTGACACTGGCGGTGGCCGCCCGCCCCCGCGCCGCGCTGCAGGTCGATCCGCAACTGCTCGGCCACGCCTATCAGGTGCTGCCGTTGCCGCAGATGGACATCGCCGCCACCACGGTCCGCGAGCGCGTGGCCCGCGGCGAGCCGATCGACGATCTGGTGCCACCGGCGGTGGCACGCTATATTGACCAGCACGCCCTGTACCGTTCGGACAGGGCCGACCACGGGAGCTGAATGGACATCCGCAAGCTGCAACGCGCCATCGTCGATGGCCTCGAAGACGTGAAGGCGCAGAACATCCGCGTCTTCAACACCGAGCACCTCTCACCACTGTTCGAACGCGTGATCGTGGCCACCGGGGCCAGCAACCGGCAAACCAAGGCGCTGGCGGCGAGCGTGCGCGACAGCGTCAAGTCGCGCGGCCTGCAGGTGCTGCGCACCGAGGGCGAGGAAAACGGCGAGTGGATCATCGTCGACTGCGGCGCCGCGGTCGCGCACATCATGCAGCCGACCATCCGCGACTACTACCGCCTCGAGGAGATCTGGGGCGACAAGCCGGTGAAGATGAAGATCGATACCGAGGCCAAGGGCCTGGTCAAGGCGGCCGCGCCGACGGCCGGGAAGAAGGCAGCCGCCAAGGCAGCCGCCGGCAAGGCGCCACCCGCGGCGCCGGCGAAGAAGGCCGCGCCCGCCAGGAAGCCGGCCGGGGCGCGAGCGCCGGCGACAGCGGCGAAGAAGGGCGTCACGCGCACCGTCGGGGTGAAGAAGGCGGCGGCCAAGGTGGTCCGCAAGGCGGCTGCAAAGAAGGCCGCCGCCCCGCGTCGCGGCCGATGAGGCTGACGCTGGTCGCCGTCGGCCAGCGCCAGCCGGAGTGGGCCGAAGCGGCGTACGAGGATTTCGCCAAGCGCTTCCCGCCCGAACTGCGGCTCGAACTGAAGGCCGTCAAGGCCGAGCCGCGCACGTCGGGCAAGACCGCGCCCGCGCTGATGGCGGCCGAGGCCGAGCGCATCGAGGCCGCCCTGCAGAAGGTCGCCAAAGGTGCGCGTCGCGTCGTGCTCGACGAGCACGGCGAGCGCCGGACCACGCTGCAACTGGCCGAGCGCCTGCGCATGTGGCTCGGCGACGGCCGCGACGTGGCGCTGATCATCGGTGGTCCCGACGGCCTGGCCGCCTCGCTCAAGGCCAGCGCGGACGAAACGCTGCGCCTGTCGGACCTGACGCTGCCGCACGCCTTCGTGCGCGTGCTGCTGGCCGAGGCGCTGTACCGCGCCTGGTCGGTGACGGCCGGCCATCCCTACCACCGCGAGTGACCATGGCGATGCTGGCACACGAGTTCGTCTACCTGGCGTCGCAGAGCCCGCGCCGCGCGCAGTTGCTCGACCAGCTCGGCGTGCGCCACGTCTTCCTGCTGGCCGACGGCGACGAGGACGCCGAGGCGCTCGAAGCCGAGCGGCGCGGCGAAGTGCCGGCGGCCTATGTCGAGCGCGTGACGCGCGCCAAGCTCGCGGCGGCGCGGCGGCGGCTGGCCGCGCGTGCGCTTGCCGTGGCGCCGATCCTGTGTGCCGACACCACGGTGGCGCTCGGCACGCGGGTTCTGGGCAAGCCTGCCGATGCCGAGCACGCGCGCACGATGCTCGCTGCACTGTCGGGCCGCACGCACCGGGTGCTGACGGCAGTGGCCGTCGCGGCGGGGCGGCGCACGCTGTTCGCATTGAGCGTGTCGCGGGTGCACTTTGCCGCCATCGCCATGGCCGAGATCGAGGCCTATGTCGCCAGCGGCGAGCCGTTCGGCAAGGCCGGCGCCTACGCGATCCAGGGTCGCGCCGCGGCGTGGATCGAGCGCATCGACGGCAGCTACACCGGTATCATGGGTTTGCCACTGCACGAGACGGCGCGGCTCCTGCGCCAGGCCCAGGTCAGCTTCTGAATCGAGCGTCTGCATGCAAGACATCCTGATCAACTGGACGCCGCAGGAAACCCGCGTGGCCGTGGTCGAGAACGGCGCGGTGCAGGATCTGCACATCGAGCGCGCGCTCGAGCGCGGGCTGGTCGGCAACATCTACCAGGGCAAGGTCGCGCGCGTGCTGCCGGGCATGCAGAGCGCGTTCATCGACATCGGCCTCGAACGCGCGGCCTTCCTGCACGTGGCCGACCTGCACGCCGGCTACGGCACCGGCAACGGCGGCGCCCGCGATCGCGGTGCCGATGCCAGCGGCAACGTGCCGCAGCCACCGATCGAACGCCTGGTGTTCGAGGGCCAGGCCCTGACCGTCCAGGTGATCAAGGACCCGATCGGCACCAAGGGTGCGCGGCTGTCGACGCAGGTCAGCATTGCCGGGCGCATGCTGGTGCACCTGCCGCAGGACAACCATATCGGCATCTCGCAGAAGATCGGCTCGCCCGAACTGCGCGAGCAGTTGCGCCAGCGCATGGTGGCGTTGGTGGGCAAGCCCGAGGAGGGCGGTGGCGGCGGCTTCATCCTGCGCACCAATGCCGAAGAGGCGAGCGACACCGAACTGGCCGACGACATCGCCTACCTGCGCAAGACCTGGGCCGCGATCCGCGAGCGCGCCTACGCGTCGCCGCCGGGCACGCTGCTGCACCAGGACCTGACATTGGCCGAACGCGTGCTGCGCGACCTGACCGTCGACGACACGCAGGCCATCCGCATCGATTCGCGGCTGCAGTACGAGCACCTGCTCGCCTTCGGCAACGCCTACACGCCGGGCGCCGTCGGCAAGCTCGTGCACTACCAGGGCGAGCGGCCGATCTTCGACCTGTGCAACATCGACGAAGAGATCCGCCGCGCACTCGCGCGCCGTGTCGACCTGAAGAGCGGCGGCTACCTGATCATCGACCAGACCGAGGCGCTGACCACCGTCGACGTCAACACCGGCGGCTTCGTCGGCGCGCGCAACTTCGACGACACCATCTTCAAGACCAACCTCGAGGCGGCCGGCGCCATCGCCCGCCAGCTGCGGCTGCGCAACCTGGGCGGCATCATCATCGTCGACTTCATCGACATGACGCGCGAAGACCACCAGGCCGCGGTGCTGGCCGAGTTTCGCAAGCAGCTCGCGCGCGACCGCACCCGCACCACGGTCAGCGGCTTCACGCAACTGGGCCTGGTGGAGATGACCCGCAAGCGCACGCGCGAGAGCCTGGCGCACCTGCTGTGCGAGCCGTGCCCCACCTGCGAAGGCCGCGGCCAGGTCAAGACCGCGCGCAGCGTGTGCTACGACATCCTGCGCGAGGTGCTGCGCGAGGCGCGCCAGTTCGATCCGAAGGAGTTCCGCGTCGTCGCCAGCGCTTCGGTGGTCGAGATGCTGCTCGACGAGGAAAGCCAGTACCTCGCGGGCCTGTCGGAGTTCATCGGCAAGCCGATCTCGCTGTCGGTGGAGCCGAGCGCGAACCCGGAGAACTACGACATCGTGCTGCTCTGAGTCGGCCTGGCCGGGCGTCTCACCGCCGGCGCGCAGAGCACGCATCCGGCGGCGGGGCAACTTCTGAAAAAGGGACTTCAAGCGTCATGACACCAGACACCTCGACTTCAGCGACACCCTGCCCACCGACGCCGCCGACGCGCTGCTCGTCGGCCGCCTGTGGCAGCCCGACATCGGCCCGACGGTGGTGGCCTGCCATGGCGGCGCCTTGTTCGACCTGTCGCGCGTGGCGCCGACGACGAGCCAGTTGTTCGAGCTCGACGCACCGGCCGCGGCGGTGCGCGCTGCGCTGGCCACGGCGCCGCGCATCGCGGACTTCGCCTCGGCGCTGGCCAACAGCGACGAAGCCGTGCGCGACGCGCGCCGGCCCTGGCTGCTCGCGCCGTGCGACCTGCAGGTGATCAAGGCCAGCGGCGTGACCTTCGTCGCCAGCCTGCTCGAACGCGTGATCGAGGAGCAGGCGCGCGGCGACGCGTCGAAGGCCGAGGGCATCCGCCGCTCGCTGCAGGGCATCCTCGGCGACAACCTGGCCGGCATCGTGCCCGGCTCGGCCGAGGCGGCGCGCGTCAAGCAGGTGCTGATCGCGCAGGGCGCCTGGTCGCAGTACCTCGAGGTCGGCATCGGCCCCGATGCCGAGATCTTCACCAAGGCGCCGGTGCTGTCGTCGGTGGGCACGGGCAGCCATGTCGGCATCCACCCGAAGTCGCACTGGAACAACCCCGAGCCCGAGATCGTGCTGGCGGTGACGAGCCGCGGCGCAACGGTCGGCGCGACGCTCGGCAACGACGTCAACCTGCGCGACTTCGAAGGCCGCAGCGCGCTGCTGCTCGGCAAGGCCAAGGACAACAACGCCTCCTGCGCCATCGGCCCCTTCATCCGCCTGTTCGACGACCACTTCGGCATCGACGACGTGCGCCGGGCCGACCTGGCGATGCGCGTCGACGGCCCCGACGGCTTCACGCTGCACGGATCGAGTTCACTGGCGATGATCAGCCGCGATCCGCTGGACATCGTGGGCCATGCGATCGGCGCGAACCACCAGTACCCGGACGGCTTCATGCTGTTCCTGGGCACGATGTTCGCGCCGACGCAGGACCGCCACGGCCCCGGGCCTGGGCTTCACGCACGACGTCGGCGACGTGGTGCGCATCGGCACGCCGCGCCTGGGCACGCTGGTCAACCGCGTCGATCACTGCGAGCGCGCCGCGCCCTGGCAGTTCGGCATCGGTGCGCTGATGCGCAACCTGGCGCAGCGCGGCTTGCTGTGAGGCCGCGCCGCGGCACTCGACGGGGCGGTCGTCAACGGCCGGTGTCGCCCGCCGCCACCCACTGCCCGTCGACCAGCAGTTCGTGGGGGCCGAACCTGGCCTTGTAGGCCATCTTGTCGCTGGCCGCGATCCAGTAGCCGAGATAGACGTGCGGCAACCCGAGGATGCGGGTCTGCTCGATCTGCCACAGCACGCTGTAGGTGCCGTAGCTGGCCTCGGGGTCGGGCTCGTAGAAGGTGTAGACGGCCGACAGGCCGTCGCTGAGCACGTCGAGGATGGCCACCATCTTCAGCGCGCCGAGCGGGCCCTGGCCTTCGCGTGCCGGCTCGCGAAATTCCACCAGCCGCGAGTTGACGCGGCTTTGCAGCAGGAACTGGGTGTACTGGTCGACGCTGTCCTGGTCCATGCCGCCGCCGCTGTGACGGCCCGACTGGTAGCGCAGGTAGAGCTGGTAGTGCTCGGGCAGGAAGCCCAGCCGCAGCACGCGCGGCACCAGGTGCTGGTGTGCCTTCCAGGCGCGGCGCTGGCTGCGCGTGGGCTTGAAGCCCGCCACCGGCACGCGCAGCGGCACGCAGGCGCGGCAGCCGTCGCAATGCGGGCGGTAGGTGAACATGCCGCTGCGCCGGAAGCCGTTGGCCACCAGGCCCGAGTAGGCATCGGCGTGGATCAGGTGGCTGGGCGTGGCCACCTGCGAGCGGGCCTGCCGGCCGGGCAGGTAGCTGCACGGGTAGGGCGCCGTCGCGTAGAACTGCAACGACGCGAGCGGAAGTTCTTTCGGTGCGGTCACTCGGGAGGGCTGGCGGCGGTGGCGGGGTCGAGCCCGAGAAGGGTCCAGTGCGCCGGATCATAGGACCAGCGCGGTGGGCCCGCGGCCCCCAGGGCAAGCGGCCAGGTGGCGCTCGAAATCGGCCCGCGCGATCTCGCGCGCGCCGAGCGATGCCAGGTGGCGGGTGTTCTGCTGGCAGTCGATCAGCGCGATGCCGTGGGCGCGGCAAAACGCCACCAGCGCCGCGAGCGCGATCTTCGACGCATCGCTGGCGCGCGAGAACATCGATTCGCCGAAGAACATGCGGCCGATGGCCACGCCGTACAAGCCGCCCGCGAGCTGCCCGTCGATCCAGGTCTCGAAGCTGTGCACGGCGCCGGCACGGTGCCAGGCGCTGTAGGCACGCTGCATCGGTGGCAGGATCCAGGTGCCTTGCTGGCCCTCGCGGGGGGCGCCGGCGCAGGCCGCGATCACACGTTCGAACGCGCTGTCGATGCGGATCTCGCAGCCCGGCGTGCGGATGAATCGCGTGAGCGTCTTGCGCAGCGAGCGGCCGACCTTGAATTCGTCGACCACCAGCACCATGCGTGGATCGGGCGCCCACCACAGCACCGGCTGGCCTTCGCTGTACCAGGGAAACACGCCGTGACGGTAGGCTTCCTCCAGCCGTTGCAGGCTGAGGTTGCCGCCAGCAGCCAACAGGCCGGGGGCGCCGCTGGCCGGGCCGAGTGCCTGCGAGGTGGGCGGCAGCGGCGTGGCGTCGTCGTCGAGCCAGGGCAGAGCCGCGTCGGCATCGTTCAGGCCACGCGCCCGAACCACCACAGCGACAGGGCGGCGGCGGCCAGTGCCAGCAAGGCGCCGAGCGCGGCGAACAGGGCCGTGATCTCGGTTTCCTTCTTCTGTGCCGACAGGCGCGAGCCGAGCGATTGGTAGACCTTCTTCAGGTCCTCGGCGTTGCCGGCATAGAAGTAGTCGGCGCGGGTGGCCTGGGCGATCTGCTTCAAGGTCTCTTCGTCGAGCCGCACGCGCATCGACCAGCCCTCGAAGCCGATCGTCTCGCCGTCCTTGGTGCCGATGCCCACGGTGTAGATCTTGATGCCGCGCTCGGCGGCCATCTTCGCGGCGTCCATCGAATCGGGCCCGGTGGTGCGCTGGCCGTCGGTGAGCAGGATCACGGCGGCCGAGGTGTAGCTGCCGGGCTCGACCGGGGTGAAGGTCTTCTCCGGCGCTTTCTCGCCGAGTGCCTTGGGCATCAGGCGCTGGCCGGTGATCTGCGACAGGTCGATGCCGGCGTCGGGAAAGATCGTCGCCAGCGAGAGCACGATGCCGCTGCCGATCGCAGTGCCGCGCTGCAGCTGGAAGCGGTCGATCGCGGCCACCACGTCGTCGCGACTCAGCGTGGGCGGCTGCACGATGGCCGCGGTGCCGGCGAACGAGACCACGCCCACGCGCACCGCGCGCGGCAATTCGGCGACGAAGGCCTTGGCGGCGTTCTGCGAGGCGACCAGCCGGTTGGGCTGGACATCGGCGGCGCGCATCGAGCCCGACACGTCCATCGCCAGCACGACGGTCTGCTCGACCAGCGGCAGCGTGATCACCGCCGTCGGCCGGGCGATGGCGACCAGCAGCGCGGCCAGCGCCAGCAGCAGCAAGGTGGGCGGCACGTGGCGGCGCCACGCGCGCTGCCCCGCCAGGGCCTCCTTCACCAGGCCCAGGCTGGCCCAGGTGACGGCCATCTTCTTGCGGCGCCCGAGCAGCCACAGGTAGGCCACCACCAGCAACGGCAAGGCCAGCAATCCCCACAACGCTTCCTGCCACAGAAAACTCATGCGTTCCTCCTCGCCAACGGCATCGAGCCGGCGGCCATGCGGCTGCGCTGGCGGCGGGCATCGACGAAACGCAGGATCGCGTCGCCGAGGTCGACTTCGGTCGACAGCTCGAGCGTGTCGACGCCGGCGCGCGCCAGCGCGTCGCGCAACGCGGCCTCGCGGCGCACGGCGGCTTCGGCGAAGCGCTCGCGAAAGCCGCGCTGGCCGGTGTCGACGAACAGCTGCTCGCCGGTCTCGCTGTCTTGCAGCATCACCAGGCCGAGGTCGGGCATCGTCATCTCCAGCGGGTCGTACAGGCGCACGGCGATCACGTCGTGGCGCTCGGCCAGGCGCGCCAGCGGCGCCTCCCAGCCGTCTTCGCTGATGAAGTCCGAGACCACGAACACGCTGGCGCGCTGGCGCATCGTCGGCCGCGCGCGCTCGATCAGGTCGGCCAGCCGCGTGCCGCCGGCCGGCGTGGCGGCGGGGCGGCTGCGCATGCGCTGGATCAGGTGCAGCACGTGGCGTCGTCCGCTGCGCGCGGGCAGCACGGTGTCGACGGTGTTGCCGTAGAGCACCGCGCCGGCACGGTTGCCATGCCGCAGCACCAGGCTGGCCATCACCGCGACGAAGGCTTCGGAGACGCTGCGCTTGCGTTGGCGCGAGCCGAAGTCGACCGATGGGCTCAAGTCGAGCAGGAACCACGCGCACAGCTCGCGGTCCTCGGTGAACTGGCGCACGTGCGGCACCTGCAGCCGCGCGGTGACGTTCCAGTCGATGTGGCGCACGTCGTCGTGGTACTGGTATTCGCGCAGGTCGGCCAGGTCGATGCCGTGGCCGCGCAGCAGCGTGCGGTAGTCACCCTGCAGCGCGCCGTCCAGGCGCTTGAGCACGGTCCACTCCAGGCGCTGCAGCAGCGCCTGCGGCGTCGGCTGCTCGCCAGCGGACGTGTCAGCCGTTGGCTGCAGCGCGCTCATCTTGCGAACGGTCTTGCGGGTGGGCTTCGACATGGGCCAGCGGCTTGGCCGGCGCCGGCATGGCCTTGACGATGCGCTCGACCAGCATGTCGGCGGTGATGCCGTCGGCCAGGGCCTCGTAGGTCAGCGAGATGCGGTGACGCAGCACGTCGCCGGCGAGATCGAGCAGGTCTTCCGGCAGCGCGTAGGCGCGACCGCGCAGGAAAGCCAGCGCCTTCGCGCCTTCGATCAGGCAGATCGTGGCGCGCGGGCTGGCGCCGAAGGCCACGTACTTCGCCAGCTCCTTCAGCCCGGCCTTGGCCGGCTCGCGCGTGGCGCCCACCAGCTTGACGGCATAGGTGATCAGCGCCGGGTCGACATACGCATTGCGGCATTCGCGCTGCAATTGCGCCAGCTGTTCGGTGGTGGCCACCGAAGCCACCTCGACCGCTGGCCCGGTGACGCGCTCGACGATCACGAACTCCTCGTCCTCGCTCGGGTAACCCACCAGCACCTTCATCATGAAGCGGTCGACCTGCGCTTCGGGCAGCGGGTAGGTGCCTTCGGTCTCGATCGGGTTCTGCGTGGCCATCACCAGGAAGGGCTCGGGCACGCGATGCGTCTGGCCGGCGATCGTGACCTGGCGCTCCTGCATCACCTCCAGCAGCGCGCTCTGCACCTTGGCCGGCGCGCGGTTGATCTCGTCGGCCAGCAGCAGGTTGGTGAACACCGGGCCCAGCGTGGTGCCGAAGTCGCCGGTCTTCTGGTTGTAGATGCGCGTGCCGACCAGATCGGCAGGCACCAGATCGGGCGTGAACTGGATGCGCTTGAACTGGCCCGACAAGGTGCGCGCCAGCGTCTTCACCGTCAGCGTCTTGGCCAGCCCCGGCACGCCCTCGACGAGCAGATGGCCCTGCGCCAGCATCGCCACCAGCACGCGCTCCAGGAAGCGGTCCTGGCCGACGACGATGCGCTTGACTTCGTAGAGCAGCTGCTCCATCAGGGCGCCCGATTGGCTGGCGGTGATGCGTTCGGTCATGTTGTCTCCTGGTCCGTCAGAAAGGTGGCATGCCTGCCCCCTGGGCGGCATTCTCGATCGGCACCGCGAAGCCGATGCCGACGAAGAAGCGCTCCTGGGTCGGGTTGTAGATCGCAGTGACGATGCCGACCACTTCGCCGTCGTCGGTGACCAGCGGGCCGCCCGAGTTGCCCGGGTTGGCGGCGGCGTCGAACTGGATCAGGTTGGTCAGGATGCGCTGGCCTTCGGGCGAGCGGAACTCGCGCTTGAGTCCCGACACCACGCCATGCGACACCGAGGGCCCGATGCCGAACGGGAAGCCGATGGCGGTGACGCGGTCGCCCGGCCGCAGGTCGTGCGTGCTGCGCATCGTCGCCGCGTGCAGGTCGTCGGGGATCGTGCGTGCGCGAAGCACGGCCAGGTCGTGCTCGGGGCGCAGCGCGATCACGTCGGCATCGGCCTCCAGGCCGTCGGCAAACACCACCTTGATGCGCTTGGCGCCGAAGACCACGTGCAGGTTGGTCAGGATGGTGCCGTTGTCCACGATCACCACACCCGTGCCGATGCCGCGCTCGTCGCGATCGGTTTCGTCGCTGTCGCGCTCGACTTTCGGTTGCGCGCGTTTGGCATCCTGGCCCTTCGGCGCGTCCTTGCCGGCCTTGTCGGCTCTTGCCGTCGCCCGCCGCCTTGGCGGCGGCCTCGCGTGGATCCGACAGGCCGATGACCTTGACCACCGAGCCGCGCACCGCCTCGAAGGCCTTGGCCGCCGGTGCCGGCAGCGACTTGGTGTTCAGCGTGTGCAGCACCGCGCGGTCGATGTCGTCCTGCGTCAGCGACCGCGCGCCGGGCGGGCCGAAGCGCAACACGACCACCATGGCCAGCGCCGCACCAAGCAATGCCGCGGTGGCCGGCACGAGCCACGCACGCCGGCGTGCGCGCCAGGCCGTCGGCGCTGCCGGGGCAGGCAACGGCGCGCTCACGCGCGCTGCAGGGGCAGCCGATGCAGGCGGTGCGCTGGCCCGTGGGGCCGAAGCGCTGTACAGCGGTGCTCGCCTCATGGCACGCTCCCTAAACGCGGTCGAGGAGGACAAAACAGTATCACGCGGCGGCCCGCCGTGCTCGGCATGGGATCATTGTCGCGATGCCCTGGATCGACAGCCACTGCCACCTCGACGCCGCCGAATTCGATGCCGACCGCACTGCGGTGCTGGCGCGCGCCCATGCCGCCGGGGTCGTGATGCAGGTGCTGCCGGCCGTGACGGTGGCGGGTTTTCCCTCACTGATCAGGCTGGCTCATCGGCACGGCCTGGCCTACGCGCTGGGCATCCACCCCTTGTACGTCGACGCGGCCCCCGACGCCGACCTGGAGCGTCTGGCCGAGGCCCTCCAGGCGCATCGCGACGACCCGCATCTGGTCGCGGTCGGCGAGATCGGCCTGGATCATTTCGTACCCGGCCTCGATCGCGCCAGGCAGGAGCGCTTCTACGTCGCGCAACTCAAGCTTGCCCGCGCGCACGGGCTGCCGGTGATCCTGCATGTGCGGCGCTCGGCCGACGACTTGCTCAAGCAACTGCGTCGCATCGAGGTGGTCGGTGGGATTGCGCATGCCTTCAATGGCAGCCCTGCGCAGGCGCTGCAGTTCGTCGAGCGGCGCTTCAAGCTCGGCTTCGGCGGTTCGATGACCTTCGAGCGCGCACTGCAGATCCGCCAGCTGGCGACCACGCTGCCGGCCGACGTGCCGGTGCTCGAGACCGATGCGCCCGACATCCCGCCGCAGTGGCTCTACGTCAAGGCCGGCGATCGCACCGAACGGCCGCCCAGCCGCAACGAGCCGGCCGAGTTGCCGCGCATCGGCCAGACGCTGGCCGCGCTGCGCGGCTGGACGCCGGAAGAGACCGCATCGCGCACGGCGGCCAACGCGACGGCGGCCTTGCCGCGGTTGCTGCCGCTGATGGCTGCGGCGGGCGCATGACGGACGTGGCCACGCTGCTGTCGGGCCTGCCGCCGGTGGCCGGCCCGCGCACCCGCCTGCTCGTGCTCGGCAGCTTTCCCGGCGTGGCCTCGCTCGCGGCCGCGCAGTACTACGCGCATCCGCGCAACCACTTCTGGCCGATCCTGTCGGCGCTGTGGGGCGTCGAGCTGGCATCCTTGCCGTATCGCGAGCGCCTGGCGCAATTGCAGCGCCATGGTCTCGGACTGTGGGACGTGTACGCGGCGTGCCGCCGCGAGGGCAGCCTCGACAGCGCGATCGAAGACGCGCAACCGAACGACCTCGCCGGGCTGGTGCGGCGCCTGCCGGCGCTGGTGGCGATCGCCCACAACGGCGGCGAGTCGGCGCGGGCGATGCGCCTGACACGCACGCTGGGCCTGCCGGTCCACCGCCTGCCGTCGACCAGCCCGGCCAACGCCAGCTGGTCGTTCGAGCGCAAGCTGGCGGCGTGGCGTGACGTGTTCGAATCGGCGGGGCTGTGATGACCACCACCGGGCTGCCCACCGCGACGATCGCCGAGCACGACGGCCTGCGTACGCTGCACCTGGGCGACACGCCGTGGGTGCAGGGTGCGATGGATCTGCGCAAGCCCAGCGAGCTGGTGCTCGAGTACGTGCAGCGGATGATGGCCTGGCTGCTGTGGCGCGAGAGCACCGAGGCGGCGCGCGGCCACGCCGTGCAGCTCGGCCTCGGCGCCGCGGCGATCACGCGCTTTTGCCACCAGGTGCTGCGCATGGACCGCGTCACCGCGGTCGAGCTGAATCCGGCGGTGATCGCCGCCTGCCGCCATGGCTTCCGGCTGCCGGCCGACGATGCGCGGCTGGCGGTGCTGCAGCGCGATGCCGCCGCATGGGTCGAACGACGAGGCGAACCTGCAGACCGCACAGGTGCTCAACGTCGATCTCTACGACCACGAGGCCGCCGCGCCGGTGCTCGACAGCGCCGCGTTCTATGCGGCCTGCCGCGGCACGCTCGCGCACGGTGGCGTGATGACTGTCAACCTGTTCGGCCGCGCGGCCAGCTTCGAGCGCAGCGCCGGGCACATCGCCGCCGCGTTCGGCCGCGACCAGGTCTGGAGCCTGCGGCCGACCCGCGAGGGCAACACGGTGGTGGTGGCCGCACGCGGCGTGGCCGTGCCCGACCGCGACGAGCTCATTGCGAGAGCCGCTACCATCGAGCGCCGATACGGCCTGCCGGCGCGCAAGTGGTTGCGCATGGTGCGGCCGCTGGCCCCGACCCGATGAACCCGACCCCGACCACCGACTCCGTCCCCCGGCCGCCTCGACTGGCGCGTGCTGCTGCAGTGGCTGCACGACGATGGCCTGGTCGGCGACGATGAGACCGCACGGATCCGCGCACGCTTCGGTGCCGGCGACTCGAGCCAGCACCCGCTGGTGCGCCTGGGCGGCGCCAGCCTCACCGACGCGCGCAACGGCCGCGCGCTCGATGCCGAGGCCCTCACCGAGTGGCTGGCCGCACGGCTGGCGATGCCCTACCTGCGCATCGACCCGCTGAAGGTCGACGTCGCGCGCGTGGCCGACGTGATGTCGATCCGCTATGCCGAGACGCGGCGCGCGCTGCCGCTGGCTGTCGGCCTGCACGAGATCACGGTCGCCACCTGCGAGCCGCTCGATACCGCGTGGGTGGCCGAGATCGAGGCCCACACCAAGAAGCGGGTGCGGCTGGTGCTGGCGCATCCGCTCGAGTTGCAGCGCTACACGGCCGAGTTCTACTCGCTGTCGCGCTCGGTGCGCTCGGCGGTCAAGCGCGGCGAGACGGCGGCGCTGGCCAGCTTCGAGCAGCTGGTCGAGATGGGCAAGAGCAACAAGCAGCTCGATGCCAACGACCAGGGCGTGGTGCAGATCGTCGACTGGTTGTGGCAGTACGCCTTCGACCAGCGCGCCAGCGACATCCACCTCGAGCCGCGGCGCGAGATGGGCGTGATCCGTTTTCGCATCGACGGTGTGCTGCACACCGTCTACCAGGTGCCGATCACGGTGATGAACGCGATGGTCGCGCGCATCAAGCTGCTCGGCCGCATGGACGTGGTCGAGAAGCGCCGCCCGCTCGACGGCCGCATCAAGACCGTGCGGCCTGCCGTCGACGGCGTGCCGGGCGGCGAAGTCGAGATGCGCCTGGCCACGCTGCCGACCGCGTTCGGCGAGAAGATGGTGATGCGCATCTTCGATCCCGACACGGTGGTCAAGGGCGTCGAGGCGCTGGGCTTCGGCGCGCGCGAAGCCGAGCGCTGGGCCGAACTGACGGCGCGGCCGCACGGCATCATCCTCGTCACCGGCCCCACCGGCAGCGGCAAGACGACCACGCTGTACGCGACGCTCAAACGGCTGGCGACCGAGGAGGTCAACGTCTGCACCATCGAAGATCCGATCGAGATGATCGAGCCGGCGTTCAACCAGACCCAGGTGCAGGCCGCGCTCGACCTGGGATTCGCCGAAGGCCTGCGTGCACTGATGCGGCAGGACCCGGACATCATCATGGTCGGCGAGATCCGCGACCTGGCCACCGCCGAGATGGCGATCCAGGCGGCGCTGACCGGCCACCTGGTGTTCTCGACCTTGCACACCAACGATGCCGCGAGCGCCGTCACGCGGCTGGTCGACCTCGGGGTGCCGCCCTACCTGATTTCGGCCACCGTGATCGGCGTGCTGGCGCAGCGCCTGGCGCGCACGCTGTGCCCGGCCTGCAAGCAGCGTGATACCGGTGCCGGCACGGCCACCGTGCTGGCCGATGCGCTGCAGCCGTGGAAACTGAAGGGCGCGCCGCGCGTGTACAAGCCGGTCGGTTGCCTCGAATGCCGCATGACGGGCTACCGCGGCCGCGCCGGGTTGTACGAGCTGATGCTGATGACCGACGCCGCGCGGGCACAGATCCACCCGGTGTTCGACGAAGAGGCGCTGCGCCGCCAGGCGGTTGCCGACGGCATGCACCCATTGCGCGCGGCCGGCGTGATGAAGGTCGCCGAGGGTGCCACGACGCTCGAGGAAGTGCTGCGCACGACGCCGGTCTGGCAGGCCGCGCGCGGCTGACCGTTGCGCGCTGGCTGCACGGTGTTCGTGGAAACCACAGCCAGCGGGCCGTGGCCGCTGCCTAGAATGGGCCGGTCCGGCGCTGCCGGAGGAGGCACAGCAACATGAAGATCAAGAGCGAGCGCGACTTCTGGGCCGGCATGATGTTCCTGCTCGTCGGCATCGGCTTCGCGTGGGGTGCGACGACCTACAGCTTCGGCAGCTCGGCGCGTCCCGGCCCCGGCTACTTCCCGTTCGGCCTGGGTGTGTTGCTCGCGCTGCTCGGTGCGGTGGAGTTGTTCAAGGCGCTGACGATCGAGAGCGAAGGCGGTGATCCGATCGGCGGCATCGCCTGGAAGCCACTGATCGTGATCCTGTTCGCGGTCGGGCTGTTCGGCGTGGCATTGCCGCGGCTGGGCCTGGTGATCACGTTGCCGCTGATGGTGCTGATCTCCAGCTGGGCCAGCGACGAGTTCAGCTGGAAGGCCACCGTCGCCAACGCCGTGGTGCTGATCACGATGTCGCTGGCTGATCTTCATCAAGGGCCTCAGCCTGATCATTCCGTTGTGGCCGACGATCCTCGGCTTCGGCACCTGAACGCCGACGGACGCCCATCATGGAACTGATCAACAACCTCGCGCTCGGCTTCGGCGTCGCGTTCACCTGGATCAATCTGCTGTATGCCTTCGGCGGTGCGCTGCTTGGCACGCTGATCGGCGTGCTGCCGGGCCTCGGCCCGGTGGCGACGATCGCGATGCTGCTGCCCAGCATCTACGCGCTCGACGCGACACCGGCACTGATCATGCTGGCCGGCATCTACTATGGTGCGCAGTACGGCGGCTCGACCACCGCGATCCTGATCAACGTGCCGGGCGAATCGAGCTCGGTGGTGACGGCGATCGACGGCTACGCGATGGCGCAGAAAGGGGCGAGCCGGGGCCGCGCTCGCGGCGGCGGGCCTGGGCTCGTTCTTCGCCGGTTGCGTCGGCACCATCGTCATCGCCGCCTTCGCGCCGCCGCTGACCGAGCTGGCCTTCAAGTTCGGCCCGGCCGAGTACTTCTCGCTGATGGTGCTGGGCCTGATCGGCGCGGTGGTGCTGGCCTCGGGGTCGTTGATCAAGGCCATCGCGATGATCCTGCTGGGCCTGCTGCTCGGCCAGATCAACACCGACGTGATCTCCGGCGTGCCGCGCTACAGCTTCGACATCCCCGAGCTGACCGACGGCATCGGTTTCGTGACCATCGCGATGGGCATCTTCGGCTTCGGCGAGATCATCGCCAACCTCGGCCGGCCGGCCGAGCACCGCGAGGTCTTCACCAAGGACGTGAAGGGCCTGTGGCCGACCAAGCAGGACTTCATGGACGCCTGGCCGGCCGTGCTGCGCGGCACCGCGCTGGGCTCGATCCTCGGCGTGCTGCCGGGCGGCGGCGCGCTGCTGGCAGCGTTCGCGGCCTACACGCTGGAGAAGAAGTCGCGCGGCCGTGCCGACGAGGTGCCGTTCGGCCAGGGCAACATCCGCGGCGTCGCCGGCCCGGAGAGTGCCAACAACGCCGGCGCGCAGACGTCGTTCATCCCGATGCTGACGCTGGGCATCCCGCCCAATGCGGTGATGGCGCTGATGGTCGGCGCGATGACGATCAAGGGCATCCAGCCCGGCCCGCAGGTGATGACCAGCAACCCGGAGCTGTTCTGGGGCCTGATCGCCAGCATGTGGGTCGGCAACGCGATGCTGGTGATCCTGAACCTGCCGCTGATCGGCATCTGGATCAAGCTGCTGACGGTGCCGTACCGCCTGCTCTATCCGGCGATCCTGAGTTTCTGCTGCATCGGCCTGTACACGCTCAACAACAACAACTTCGACGTCTACATGGCGGTGCTGTTCGGCGTCGTCGGCTATGTCTTCTACAAGCTGCACTGCGAGCCGGCACCACTGCTGCTGGGCTTCATCCTCGGGCCGATGATGGAAGAGAACCTGCGCCGCGCATTGCTGCTGTCGCGCGGCGACTGGACCACCTTCGCCACCCGCCCGCTGTCGGCCGGGCTGCTCGCCGGCGCGGTGCTGATGATCGTCGTCGTGACGCTGCCGTCGATCAGGAAGAAGCGCGAGGAGGCGTTCCAGGACGAAGAAGCCTGAGCCGGCCATGGCCTCGACGGCGCTGCGCACCCAGGTCGCCATCGTCGGCGCCGGCCCCTCGGGGCTGCTGCTGGGCCAGTTGCTGCACAAGGCCGGCGTCGACAACGTCATCGTCGAGCGGCAGAGCGCCGACTACGTGCTCGGCCGCATCCGCGCCGGCGTGCTCGAGCAGACCACGGTCGACTTGCTCGACCAGGCCGGTGTCGGCGCGCGCATGCATGCCGAGGGCATGGTGCACCACGGCTTCGAGCTGTGCTTCGGCGGCGCGCGCCACCGCATCGATCTGCAGGGCCTCACCGGCGGCAAGCAGGTGATGGTCTACGGGCAGACCGAGGTCACGCGCGACCTGATGGCCGCGCGCGCGGCGGCGGGGCTGGCCACGGTCTACGAGGCCAGCGATGTCGCGCCGCACGATTTCGACGGCACCGCGCCACGCCTGACCTACAGCCATGATGGCCGGCCGCACGAGTTGCGCTCGGACTTCATCGCCGGCTGCGACGGCTACCACGGCGCGTGTCGCGCCAGCGTGCCGCCGCATTCGCTGGCCATCTTCGAGAAGGTCTATCCGTTCGGCTGGCTGGGGGTGCTGGCCGACACGCCGCCGGTGTCGCCCGAGCTGATCTACTCGAACCACGAGCGCGGCTTCGCGCTGTGCTCGATGCGCTCGCCGACACGCACGCGCTACTACGTGCAGTGCTCGCTGCACGACAAGGTCGAGGATTGGAGCGACCAGATGTTCTGGGACGAGTTGCGCCGTCGCCTGGACCCTGCCGCCGCCGAATCGCTGGTCACCGGCCCGTCGATCGAGAAGAGCATTGCCCCGCTGCGCAGCTTCGTGGCCGAGCCGATGCGCTTCGGTCGCCTGTTCCTGGCCGGCGACGCAGCGCACATCGTGCCGCCCACCGGCGCCAAGGGCCTGAACCTGGCCGCCTCCGACGTGCACTACCTGTCGCGGGCGTTGATCGAACACTACGCCGACCAGAGCGATGCCGGCATCGACCACTACTCGGCGCGCTGCCTGGCGCGCATCTGGAAGGCCGAGCGCTTCTCGTGGTGGATGACCTCGCTGCTGCACAAGTTTCCCGAGGCCGGCGCCATCGGGCAGCGGCTGCAACGCGCCGAGCTCGACTACCTGGTCGGCTCGCGCGCCGCGGCGACGGCACTGGCCGAGAACTACGTCGGCTTGCCGTTCGACAACGCCTGATGACCCTGCTGCGCCAGCTCGCAGGCGCCCCCGCGCTGGCGCCGCTGAAGGACCGCACCTTCCGCATGCTGTGGCTGGCCTGGCTGGCCGCCAACATGACGATGTGGATGAACGACGTGGCGGCGGCCTGGCTGATGACCACGCTGACCACCAGCCCGGTGATGGTGGCGCTGGTGCAGACGGCCTCGACGCTGCCGGTGTTCCTGCTCGGGCTGCCCAGCGGCGCGATGGCCGACATCCTCGACCGCCGGCGCTACTTCGCCACGACCCAGCTGTGGGTCTCGATCAACGCGCTGGTGCTGGCGGCACTGTCTCTGGCCGATGCCCTGACGGCCAACCTGCTGCTGGTGCTGACCTTCGTCAACGGCATCGGCCTGGCGATGCGCTGGCCGGTGTTCGCGGCCATCGTGCCCGACGTGGTGCCGCGCGCGCAGCTCTCGCCGGCGATTGCACTCAACGGCATCGCGATGAACCTGTCGCGGGTCATCGGCCCGGTGCTGGCGGGCGCATTGCTGGCGGTGTTCAGCAGCGCGGCGGTGTTCGTGCTCAACGCGCTGCTGGCCGGCATCGCGTTCACGCTGATCCTGCGCTGGAAGCACCAACCCAAGGCCAGCGCGCTGCCGGGCGAACGCTTCGTCGGCGCCATGCGCGTCGGCCTGAACTACGCGCTGCAATCGCCGCGGCTGAAGGTCATCCTGCTGCGCGTGTTCCTGTTCTTCCTGCAGTCCACCGCGTTGCTGGCGCTGCTGCCGCTGGTGGCCAGGCGGCTGCACGGCGGCGGGCCGGGCACCTTCACGGTGATGCTGGCGTGCCTGGGCCTGGGCGCCATCTTCGCGGCGTTTCGCTTCCCGCACTGGCGCGCGCGCTACTCGCGCGACCAGTTCGTGCTGGTGGGCACGTTGGTGCAGGCCGCGCTGGCGGTGCTGATCGTCTACGTGCCCGAGCTGTGGCTGGCGCTGCCGGCGATGGCGCTGGTCGGCATGGCCTGGATCTCGGTGGCCAACTCGCTGACGATCTCGGCACAGATGGCGCTGCCCGACTGGGTGCGCGCGCGCGGCATGTCGATCTACCAGATGGCACTGATGGGCGGCTCGGCAGCCGGCTCGCTGCTGTGGGGCTGGGTGGCCGACTGGACCAGCGTGGCCACCTCGGTGGCGTGCGCATCGGTGTTCGGCGTGGTGGTGTTGGTGGCGCTGCGCCGGCTGACGATCGAGGGCGGCGCCGATCCCGACTTCAGCCCGGCGCCGCTGGCCAACACCATCGAGCCGCCGGTCGGCGTCGAGGCCGAGGACGGGCCGGTGATGGTGACGGTGGAGTACCTGATCGACCCGGCGCGCGCCGCCGAGTTCGCCGAGGTCATGCAGCGCACCCGCCGTGCACGCCTGCGCCAGGGTGCGCTGTCGTGGGGGCTGTTCCGCGACGCGGCCCAGCCCAGCCGCGTGATCGAGTACTTCGTCGACGAGAACTGGGTCGAGCACCAGCGCCGGCTCGAACGGTTCTCGGCGTTCGATGCCGGCTTGCGCGAACAGCGGCTGGCGTTTCATCTCGGCGACGAACCGCCTCGCGTCAAGCGCTTCGTCGCGCAGTCGCTGGACCTGCCGCCAGACCTGCCTGCCTGAATCGGGGTGCGATGATCGCCGCTGATTCGAGCCCAACCCGCCCCCTGCAACCATGAAGCAATTCGACTACAGCCAACCCTATGCCAGCGCCCGGTTGCCGGTGTTCGCTCGCAACATCGTCGCCACCTCGCACCCGCTCGCGGCGCAAGCCGGCCTGCGCATGCTGGCTGCCGGCGGCAATGCGGTGGACGCCGCGATCGCCACTGCCGCGTGCATGACGATCGTGGAGCCGTGCAGCAACGGCCTGGGCTCCGACGCGTTCTGCATCCTGTGGGACGGCGCGCGGCTGCACGGCCTCAACGCCAGCGGCCCGGCGCCAGCGGCATGGACACGCGACTACTTCGTGCGCAAGTACGGCGACGGCGCCACCGCACCGCCACAGCGCGGCTGGGATTCGGTCAGCGTGCCAGGCGCGATCGCCGCGTGGGCTGCGCTGTCGCAGCGCTTCGGCAAGTTGCCGTTCGCCGACCTGATGGCCCCGGCGGCCGACATCGCCGAGCGCGGCTATGCGGTGCCGGTGGTGGTGCAGCAGAAGTGGACGATGGCGTCGAAGGTGGCCGACCTGGTCACCGGCCCGGGCTACGCCGAGACCTTCCTGCCCAACGGCCGCCCGCCCGCGGTCGGCGAGCGTTTCACGATGCCGCATGCGGCGCGTGCGTTGCGGCTGATCGGGGCGACCCGGGGCGAAGCTTTCTATCGTGGCGAGATCGCCGCGGCCCTCGCGGCCTGGGCGCGCCGGCATGGCGGTGCAATGACCGCGGCCGATCTGGCGGACTACCGGCCCGAATGGGTCGAGCCGCTGGCGCAGGACTATCGTGGCCACACGCTGCACGAGATCCCGCCCAACGGCCAGGGCATGGCGGCGCAGATGGCGCTGGGCATGCTCGAGCACTTCGACCTGGCGTCGCTGCCGATCGACGGCGCGGCCAGCCAACACCTGCAGATCGAGGCGATGAAGCTGGCGTTCGCCGATGTCTACCGCTTCGTGGCCGATCCGCGACACATGGAGGGCCCGGCGTCGATGCTGCTCGATGCGCAGTACCTGGCCTCGCGCGCCAGGCTGATCGACCCGCAGCGCGCGCAGGTCTTCGGCCCGGGTTACGGCATCAAGGGCGGCACGATCTACCTCAGCGCCGCCGATGAGAGCGGCATGATGGTCAGCTTCATCCAGAGCAACTACATGGGCTTTGGCTCGGGCGTGGTCGAGCCGACATTCGGCGTCAGCCTGCAGAACCGCGGCCACGGTTTCTCGCTCGACGCGAAGAGCCCGAATGTCGTCGCGCCGGGCAAGCGACCGTTCCACACCATCATCCCCGGCTTCCTGACGAAGGGCGGCCGGCCGCTGATGAGCTTTGGCGTGATGGGCGGCAACATGCAACCGCAGGGCCACATCCAGACGCTGGTGCGCATGCTCGACCACGGCCAGAACCTGCAGGCGGCCTGCGATGCGCCGCGCTGGCGCTTCAACCACGGGCTGGAGATCAACGTCGAGCGCGCGATGCCCGCCGCCACGCGCGATGCGCTGAGCGCGATGGGGCACCAGATCGTCGGCCTCGACGACAGCTACATGGATTTCGGTGCCGGCCAGTTCATCTGGCGCCTGGGCGACCCGGCGATCGAGGGCTACGTGGCGGCGAGCGATCCCCGGCGCGACGGCGCCGCGGTGGGCTTCTGACGTTGCGCGCGGGCCGGCCTCGGTGAGCGAAACCCCGGCCGCGCGCGTGCTGCCTGGCCTGGCGCTGGCCACGCTGGGGGCGATCGCGTTCTCGGGCAAGGCGATCCTGGCCAAGCTGATGTACCGGCATGGCGTCGACGCGGTGCAGGTCATCTTCTGGCGCATGCTGCTGGCGCTGCCGCTGTTCCTGGCGCTGGCGTGGTGGGCCGGGCGCGGCAAGCCGGCATTCAGCGCGCGCGAATGGCGCACCGTCGCCGGGCTGGGCTTTTGCGGCTACTACCTGGCCAGCCTGCTCGACTTCATGGGCCTGCAGTACATCAGCGCCGGACTCGAGCGGCTGATCCTCTACCTGAACCCGACGCTGGTGCTGTTGCTGTCGGTGGTGTTGCTCGGCAAGCGGCTGTCGGCGCGGCAGGCGGTGGCGATGGTGCTGAGCTATGCCGGCGTGGCGGTGGTCTTCGGCCAGGAACTGCACCTGGCGGGCACGCATGCCGCGCTCGGCGCCTCGCTGGTCCTGGCCAGCGCGGTGAGCTATGCGGTCTACCTGGTCTACAGCGGGCTGTGGGTGCAACGCCTCGGGGCCCTGCGCCTGACCGGTGCCGCCACCAGCGTGGCCAGCGTGCTGTGCATCGTGCAGCTGTTCGTGCTGCGGCCGCCGTCGGCCGCACTGGTGCCCGAGCCCGTGCTGTGGCTGTCGCTGGCCAATGCCACGGTGTGCACCTTTGCGCCGGTGCTGATGGTGATGATGGCCATCGAGCGCATCGGCGCCACGCTGTCGGCGCAGGCCGGCATGGTCGGACCGATGAGTACGGTACTGTTGGGCGTGTGGCTGCTCGGTGAGCCGTTCACGCCGTGGGTGGTGGCCGGCACCGTGCTGGTCCTGGCCGGGGTCGGATTGTTGGCGAAATGGAGGTGACGAGATGGACATGGGCATCGCGGGCAAGTGGGCGCTGGTGTGCGCCGCCAGCAAGGGGCTGGGCAAGGGCTGCGCCACGGCGCTGGTGCAGGAGGGCGTCAACGTCGTCATCACCGCGCGCGGCGCCGAGGCGTTGCACGCGACAGCCGACGAGTTGCGGGCGCTGAACGCCGCCATCGAGGTGCGCGCGGTGGCCGGTGACATCACCAGTGCCGAAGGCCGCGCTGCGGCGCTGGCGGCGGCGCCGCAGGTCGACATCCTCGTCAACAACGCCGGCGGGCCGCCGCCCGGCGATTTCCGCGACTGGGATCGCGAGGCCTGGATCAAGGCCATCGACGCCAACATGCTGACGCCGATCGAGCTGATGAAGGCCACGGTGGACGCGATGGCCGCGCGTGGCTATGGCCGCGTCGTCAACATCACCTCGGGTGCGGTGAAGGCGCCGATCGACGTGCTGGGACTCTCCAATGGCGCGCGCTCGGGCCTCACCGGTTTCGTTGCCGGGCTGGCGCGACAGAGCCGGCTGGCCAGTCGCAACGTCACGATCAACAACCTGCTGCCGGGCTTCTTCGACACCGACCGCATCCGCTCGACGCTGGCGGCCACGGCGACCAAGAGCGGCAAGAGCATCGAGGAAGTGATGGACACGCGCCGCGCCACGATCCCGGCGCGACGGCTGGGTACCGCACAGGAGTTCGGCGCCGCCTGCGCCTTTCTGTGCAGCGCGCAGGCGGGCTACATCACCGGCCAGAACTGGCTGCTCGACGGCGGCGGCTACCCCGGGACCTTCTAGCGGATCGAATCCCGCGCGGCTCGTCGCGGCCGGGATGCGGCTCAGGCGCTGCTGGCGCTCGAGCGCGGCGGCTTCGCCGATCATCGTGCGACCGAGCGATTGCGTCGAGTCGACGGCGCGGCCCGGGAACGGGCGGCGGCGCTCGATGCGATGCTGCTTGCGCTGGTCCCAGGTGTGCGGGCCGGTGACGTCCGAGGCGTCGAGCAGCGACCTGGCCGCTGCAGGGGTCAGTTGCCGATGCTGCGGCAGGTGGCGCGAAAACGGCCAGCGCGATTCGGCCTGGATCTCCGACCACGACACGCTTCGTTCACTGACCCAGTAGATGCAGTTGCGCTGCGACCAATAGGCCTGGCGCTCGAACAGCACGCGGCCCGCGATGCCCGACGCCGCGCCAAGCCACACCACCCGGTCGGGCAATTCAAAGATGGCTGCACGGACCTGGCCAGGGGAGTCGCCTTCGTCGGCATGCACGAGCGTGACGCGGCCAATGTCGTCGGCCCGCAGGTGATCGATCAATTCGTCGCCGCGGGTGACGACGATTTCATCGCCCTGCCAATTGCTGCGCAGCGGCGTTTCCCTGATCTTGAAAGGGGCCCAGTGCATGTCGATCCTCCACAGCCGCTGGCCGGGGTGCGATCCCAAAGCTGCCTTGGCAGCAAGCGCCATGCGGGGAACGGATGTTGTTACTAACTTATACCGGCTGCAAGAGGGTGATACCGCAGGCCGCCGGAAACTGACGCCAATACACAACAGTGTTTACCCCGGCGCGGAGCGGCTCGATGACGGCGCACGAGCCGCTGGCCGGTCGGCAGAAGACGATCCACAGCGTGGATCGAGGATCTATCGCCCGCGCAAATGTGCCGGCGCTTCGAGCCGCTTGGCCAGCGTCGACAGCACCAGCGTCAGCACCAGGTACACCGCCGAGATCAGCAGGTAGGGCTCCCAGTAGCGCGAGTACGCGCCGGCGACGGTGCGTGCGGCCAGCGCCAGTTCGGCCAGCCCGATGGCCGAGACCAGCGACGAGTCCTTGATCAGCGTGACGCCTTCGTTGACCAGCGCAGGCACCATGCGCCGGAAGGCCTGCGGCAGCACCACGAAGCGCATCGCCTGGGCGTGGGTCAGGCCGACGCTGTAGGCGGCCTGCGTCTGGCCGCGGTGAATGCTCTGGATGCCGGCGCGGAAGATCTCGCTGATGTAGGCGCCGGCGTTGAGCGTCAGCGCCAGCGCGCCCGAGAAGAATGCGCCGTGCTCCTGGCGGAAGGTGCGCGCGACGTCGCCGCTCATCAACAGGCCGCCGTCGGGATGGACCAATGCCGGCATCAACGCGAAGTGCACCAGCAGGATCTGCACGAACAGCGGCGTGCCGCGGAAGAACGTGACGTAGCCGATGGTGATCCAGCGCGCCAGCCTGAGGCTCCAGGCGAGCACGGGCGATGCGGGCGTCGGCGCATCGGCCGAACTGCTGACGAGGCCGAAAGTGACGCCGAGCAGCAGCCCGGCGCCGATCGCCACCAGCGTCAGCTCGATCGTCATCCAGAGGCCGCTGACGAACAGCGGCCCGTAGCCGGCGAGGATCTCCCAGCGAAGATCCATCGCCGTGCCCCTCTACTTCGAGGCCGCGGAGGCGGGCGCCGCGGCGGCGCCGGCAGGGGCGCCGAAGTACTGCGCGAAGATCTTGTCGTAGGTGCCGTCGGCCTTGATGCCGGCCAGGCCCTGGTTGACCTTGGCGAGCAGTTCGGCATTGCCCTTCTTCAGCGCGATGCCGTATTGCTCCGCGGTGAACGACGTGTCGGCCACGGTCTTGAACTTGGCGCCGGCGTTGTTGGCCACGTAGTGGATCACCACGCCGTTGTCGGCGACGACGGCATCGACGCCGCCCGACTCCAGCTCTTTCAGCGCCAGCGGCGTCGACTCGAAACGCTTGATCGCGGTGCTGGTCTTGCCGAGCAGCTTGGTCACCGCTTCGTCGCCGGTGGTGCCGGTCTGCACACCGACCTTGAGCTTCTTCAGGTCGTCGAACTTGGCGACCTTGCTGCCGTCCTTCACCGCGATCAGCTGCACCGCGTCGAAGTAGGGCGTGCTGAAGTCCATCGTCTGCTTGCGCTCGTCGGTGATCGTCACCGCCGAGACCACCATGTCGCGATCGCCCTGGCCGAGGGCATTGAAGATGCCTTCCCATGGGGTGTTGACGAACTTGACCTCGATGCCGGCCTTGGCGGCGACGGCTTTGACGACGTCGATGTCGAAGCCGACGATCTCGCCCTTTTCGTTCTGCGACTCGAACGGCGCATAGGCGGCGTCGGTGCCGACGACATAGACCCTGGCGGGTGCGGCCGGTGCCGAGGCAGGTGCCGCGGCGGCAGGCGCCGGGGCGGGCGGGGCTTCCTTCTTGCCGCAGGCGGCGAGCAGCAGGCCGGCGGCCAGGAGGCCGGCGGATTGCAGGAACTGGCGGGTCGTCGTGCGCATGCGGCGGTCCTTGCGGTTCTTGAAAGTCGCAAAGTTTACGCGGCCGGATGGTCGCTGCCTTGCAGTCGCGCCAGTTCGTCGGCGCTGAAGCCGGCGCAGCGGCGGGCCGCGAGATTGAACGGTGGCCGCGGCCGCGGCGCCTGGTGGCGCTGCGCCAGCACGGCGTAGTGGCTGAGCGGCTCGTGGCCATCGCGCGCGCACAGCCAGCGGTACCAGCGATTGCCGACCGCGACATGGCCGATCTCGTCGCGCAGGATCACATCGAGGATCTCGACCGCGCGCGCATCCCCGGCCTTGGCCAGCTTGGCCTGCATCGGGGGCGTGGCGTCGAGCCCGCGGGCTTCGAGCGTGCGCGGCACCAGGGCCATGCGTGCCACGACGTCGTGCCTGGTCTTCTCGACCATGCTCCACAGACCGTCGTGGGCATCGAAGTCGCCATAGCGGCGGCCGAGGCTGGTGAGCAGGTGATCGGCCAGCAACGAGAAATGCAGCGCCTCTTCGGCGGCCACGCCGAGCCAGTCGCGGTAGTAGTCGGCCGGCATGCCGGCAAAGCGCCAGACCGCGTCGAGGGCCAGGTTGATGGCGTTGAACTCGATGTGCACCACCGAGTGCAGCAGGGCCGCGCGGCCCTCGTCGGTGAACGGCGAGCGGCGCGGCACCGCGGTGGCCGGCACCAGCCGCGGCGTGGGTGGGCGGCCCGGCAGCCCGGCGGGTTCGACGATCCGGGCATCGGCATCGATGGCCAGCGAGGGCAGCGCGTCGAACAGCGCGCGCGTCTGCGCCGCCTTTGCCGCCGGGTCGGCGAGGCGCAGCACGGCCAGGCAACGCGCGCGAAGTTCCATTCCTACAATTGTGCGTTCAAGCTCACGGCCTGCCTCATGCCCATCTACCGTCTTGGCGATGCCGTTCCGCAGATCGACCCCAGCGCCTGGATCGCCGACAACGCCACGGTCATCGGCCGCGTCACGCTCGGTCCCGGCGCCAGCGTCTGGTTCGGCGCGGTGCTGCGTGCCGACAACGAGCCGATCGTCATCGGTGCCGGCAGCAACGTGCAGGAGGGCGCCGTGCTGCACACCGACCCCGGCCGCCCGCTCACGGTGGGCGAGGGCGTGACGATCGGCCACCAGGCCATGCTGCACGGCTGCACCATCGGTGATGGTGCATTGATCGGCATCCAGGCCGTGCTGCTCAACGGTGCCACCATCGGCCGCCACTCGCTCGTCGCCGCCGGCGCGGTCGTCACCGAGGACAAGACCTTCCCGGACGGTTCGCTGATCGTCGGCGCACCGGCCACGCTCAAGCGCGCGCTGACGCCGGACCAGATCGAGAACCAGGGCCGCATCGCCGAGGGCTATGTGGCCCGTGCACGGCGCTACCGCGACGAACTGGTGCGCATCGCGTGATGCTCGACGAGCTGCACAAGTTCCTGTTCGAAGGCCTGCCGGTGCGCGGCATGCTGGTGCGACTCGGGCCTTCGTGGCGCGAGCTGCTGGGGCGGCGCGTGGGCGCAACCGCGTACCCGCCGCCGGTGCGCACGCTGCTCGGCGAGATGGCGGCTGCGGCCGCGCTGATGCAGGCCAACATCAAGTTCGACGGCGCCGTGATCCTGCAGGTGTTCGGCGACGGTCCGGTCAAGCTGGCGGTGGCCGAGGTGCAGCCCGACCTGGGCTTTCGCGCCACGGCCAAGGTGGTCGGCGAGGTGGCGGACGATGCCCGGCTGGCGGCGATGCTCAACGTGCATGGCAAGGGCCGCTGCGCGATCACGCTCGATCCGCAGGACAAGTCCGGCGGCGCGCAGCCGTACCAGGGCATCGTCGCGCTGCACGGCGACGCCGGCGAGCCGCTGCAGGCGCTCTCGGCCGTGCTCGAGCACTACATGCTGCAGTCCGAGCAACTCGATACGCGCCTGATCCTGGCGGCCAACGACGAGTGTGCCGCGGGGCTGCTGATCCAGCGGCTGCCGGTCGAGGGCCAGGGCAACCTCGAGCAGCGGCATCACGAGGACGACATCGGCATCGACGAAGCCTTCAACCGCATCGCCCACCTGACGGCGACCCTGACGCGGGAAGAGCTGCTCACGCTCGACGCCGGCAAGCTGCTGCACCGGCTGTATTGGGAAGAGGACGTGCGGCGCTTCGCACCGCTGCGCCCGCACTTTGCCTGCCGCTGCTCGCGCGAGCGCGTGCGCGGCATGCTGCGCGGGCTTGGCGCGTCCGAGGTCGAGGGCATCATCGCCGAGCGCGGCGAGGTCGAGATCGGCTGCGACTTCTGCGGCCTGCAGTACCGCTTCGATGCGGTCGACGTTGGCGAGATCTTCACGCCGCAGCGTGACCAGCCGCCGGGCTCAGCGGCCTTGCAGTAGGCGCGGCGCCGGCGCCGCCATCAACCGCCCCGCGCCAGGCGCAGGGCCGCGTGCTCGCAATCGGGCACGTCGCAGGTCTCGCAGACCCAGCGCCAGGCCGGCATCGCTGCCTCGCGCTCGGCCAGGCGCGTGAACAGGCCGGCATGGGCGGGTGCTCGTCTCGCCAGCAGCGGGCTCGCGGCGTCCAAGGCGCGTTCCAGCCGCGCCGGGCCGTGGCCGGCGATCACCGACCAGGGCAGCCCGTGCGCGGCGAGCAACTCGCGCAGCGCCCGGTCGACCGGTTCGCGCACATGTTCACCATCGCGCTGCAGGCCGTCGGCGACCCACGGCAGGTCGAGGGCCGTCAACAGCGTCAGCGCGACGCGGCGCTGCGCCGCGACCGCCAGCGGCTCGAGCGAGCGGTCGCCGAACAGCATCTGGCTGTAGACCGCGGTCATCAGCGGCGTGGTGTCGGCGATCACGATGTCGTGGCTGGCCGCGGCGGCATCGATGCGGCGCAGCTGTTCGCTGGCGATCGCGTGCTGCTCGTCAGCCCGCGGCGTGCGACCCGCACGCTCGCACCACTCGCGCAGGTGCTCGCCGATGGCGGTGCATGCCAGCCCGGTGCTGTCGGCGATGCGGGCAGCCAGCTCGACGGCCAGGGTGCTCTTGCCGGTGCTTTCGGCACCGACGATGGCGATGACGTGCCCGCCACTCATGCGTGGCTCGCGCGTTGCGCCCAGGCGCGCCAGCCGGCCAGGGCCATCACGGCGAACAGGGCGTAGAGCAGGACGGTCAACCACAGGCCTTTGTAGGCGAACAGAGCGATGCTGATGACATTGACCCCGATCCATACCGGCCAGTTCTCCACATACTGGCGACCGAGCAGCCACTGCCCGGCAACGCTGGCGGCCGTCGGCAGCGCGTCCCAGTACGGCACGTCGGAATCGGTGGCGTGGTCGAGCACCAGGCCGAGCAACGGCCAGGCCGCCAGCGTCGCCGCCGCGATGGCCCCGCGCCCGCGTGGCTCGAGATAGCGCACCGCCAGCGCGGCGCCGCTGGTCTGGCGGCCGTAGCGCCATTGCCACCAGCCCCAGCCTGCGACGACGGCGAAGAACACCTGCAGCCCGGCTTCGCCATACAGCTTGCTGTGCGCGAACAGCAGCCCGTAGGCCAGCGACGAAACGATCGCCAGCGGCCAGGCCAGGATGTGCACGCGCATGTTGCACACCACCATCCACACCGACAGAACGAAGGCCGCGATCTCGAGCCAGGTGACCGGGCTGCCGAGCAGCGTGAATGCCGCCGCGAGCAGCGGCTCGAACAATCGCCATCCTCAGGCCGCGCCGGGCCGCTCCCAAGCGGCCTGCGCTCCCCGCGGGGGACGCGAACGAAGCGAGCTCAGGGGCTGTCACTTCCGGGGCGCGATCTGCACCAGGATTTCGTCGGGCTTGACCATGCCCAATTCGGCGCGGGCCTTTTCCTCGACCATCTCGAGGCCCTCGCGCAGGTCGCGCACCTCGGCCTGAAGCCTGGCGTTGCGCGCACGCGCGGCGTCGTTGGCCGCCTGTTGGCGGTTGAGTTGCAGCTCGAGATTCATCGCATGGGGCTTGCCGCCGCCGCCGAACCACAACTGCGCCTGCACCAGCGCGAGCAGCGCGAGCAGGGCGGCGGTGCTCCAGCGCACGGTCACGGACGTTGCCGCGTCAGCGGAGGTTGTAGAACGCCGCGCGGCCCGGGTAGCTGGCCACGTCGCCGAGGTCTTCTTCGATGCGCAGCAGCTGGTTGTACTTGGCGATGCGGTCGCTGCGGCTCATCGAGCCGGTCTTGATCTGGCCGGCGTTGCTGCCCACCGCGATGTCGGCGATCGTCGAATCCTCGGTCTCGCCGCTGCGGTGGCTGATCACCGCCGTCCAGCCGGCGCGCTTGGCCATCTCGATGGCCGCGAAGGTTTCGGTCAGCGTGCCGATCTGGTTGATCTTGATCAGGATCGAGTTGGCGACGCCCTTCTCGATGCCTTCCTTCAGGATCCGGGTGTTGGTGACGAACAGGTCGTCGCCGACCAGTTGCACCTTCTTGCCCAGCCGCTCCGCGAGGTGCTTCCAGCCGTCCCAGTCGCCTTCGTGCATGCCGTCTTCGATGCTGATGATCGGGTACTTGTCGCACCAGCTGGCGAGGATGTCGGTCCACTCGGGTGCCGTCAGCGTCAGGCCTTCGCCTTCGAGCTGGTACTTGCCGTCCTTGTAGAACTCGCTGGCCGCGCAGTCCAGGCCGATCGCGACCTGCCGCCCGGCTTCGTAGCCGGCCTTGTCGATGGCCTCGAGGATCAACTGGATCGCGGCTTCGTGGCTGGCGACGTTGGGCGCGAAACCGCCTTCGTCGCCGACCGAGGTGGGCATGCCCTTGTCGTGGATGATCTTCTTCAGCGCGTGGAACACCTCGGCGCCGTAGCGGACCGCCTCGCGGAAGGTCGGCGCGCCGACCGGGATGATCATCAGCTCCTGCAGGTCGAGGTTGTTGTTGGCGTGTGCGCCGCCGTTGATGACGTTCATCATCGGCACCGGCATCTGCATGCCGCCCATGCCGCCGAAGTAGCGGTACAGCGGCAGGCCCGACTCCTCCGCGGCCGCGCGGGCCACGGCCATGCTGACCGCCAGCGTGGCGTTGGCGCCCAGGCGGCTCTTGTTGTCGGTGCCGTCGAGGTCGATCAGTGTCTTGTCGAGAAAAGCCTGCTCGCTGGCATCGAGGCCCAGCACCGCTTCGCTGATCTCGGTGTTGATGTGCTCGACCGCGCGCAGCACGCCCTTGCCACCGTAGCGGGCCTTGTCGCCGTCACGCAATTCGATCGCTTCGCGGCTGCCGGTGGAAGCACCCGACGGCACCGCGGCACGGCCCATCGTGCCGGACTCCAGCAGCACGTCGCATTCGACGGTGGGGTTGCCTCGGCTGTCCAGGATTTCCCGGCCGACGATATCGACGATGGCGCTCATGCTTGGTCTTTCTGTTGGATCGAATGGAACAGGGGATCAGCTCACGCCGTCGACAAGGATCATGTTGATGTTGCCGGCGCCGTCGCGCACCTTGCGCGCATGGCGGTAGGTCTCGGAGTCGTAGTAGGCCCGGCCGTCGCGCGGTCCTCGGAAGCTGCAGCACGACGACGCGTTGCGGCAGCCAGGCACCCTTCGAGTGCCTCGGCGTTGCCGCCGCGCACCAGCACCTCGGCGCCGAATTCCTGCATCGCGGCGCGTGCCTCGGCCACGTACGCGGTAGCGAACCGATCTGCGATCTTCGTCGGTCACCGTCACGTCGGCAAGGCATGTAGGCATCTCATGGCTGGAAGTCGTTCTCCAGCAGCGGCTGCGCCTTGACCACGCGGTCGATCGACACCAGTTGCTCCAGCAGCGCCTTCATGTGCTTCAGCGGCACGGCATTGGGGCCGTCGCTCAGCGCATTGGCCGGGTCGGGGTGCGTTTCCATGAACACGCCGGCGATGCCGACGGCGATGGCCGCGCGCGCCAGCACCGGCACGAACTCGCGCTGGCCGCCACTGCTGGTGCCCTGGCCGCCCGGCAATTGCACGCTGTGGGTGGCGTCGAAGACGACCGGCGCACCGGTCTCGCGCATGATCGCCAGCGAGCGCATGTCGGAGACCAGGTTGTTGTAGCCGAAGCTCGCGCCGCGCTCGCAGGCCATGAAGCTGTCTTGCGGCAAGCCTCGGTCCTTCGCCGCCGCGCGCGCCTTGTCGATCACGTTCTTCATCTCGTGCGGCGCAAGGAACTGGCCCTTCTTGATGTTCACCGGCTTGCCGCTCTGCGCCACGGCGCGGATGAAGTCGGTCTGCCGGCACAGGAAGGCGGGCGTCTGCAGCACGTCGACCACGGCGGCCACTGCCGCGATCTCGGACTCGCTGTGCACGTCGGTCAGGATCGGCACCTTCAACTCACGCTTGACCTTGGCCAGGATCTCGAGGCCACGCGCCATGCCCGGGCCGCGGAACGAGGTGCCGGAGGAGCGGTTGGCCTTGTCGTAGCTCGACTTGAAGATGAACGGGATGCCGAGCGCCGCGGTGATCTCCTTCAGCCGCCCGGCCACGTCCATCTGCAGCTGTTCGCTCTCGACCACGCAGGGGCCGGCGATGAGGAAGAACGGCCGGTCGACGCCGACGTCGAAGCCGCACAGCTTCATGCCGCCGCCTTCACGTCCGCGCCGAGTCGCGCAGCCTGGTGGTCCAGCGCCGCCTTGATGTAGTGGATGAACAGCGGGTGGCCGTCCCACGGCGTGCTCTTGAACTCGGGGTGGAACTGCACGCCGACGAACCACGGGTGGACGTCGGTCGGCAGCTCGACCATCTCGGTCAGCTTCTCGCGCTGCGTCATCGCGCTGATCACCAGGCCGGCCTGCTGCAAGCGATCGAGGTAGCGTTCGTTGGCTTCGTAGCGATGGCGGTGGCGTTCGTTGACGATGTTGCCGTAGATGCGGTGCGCCAGCGAACCGGGCTTGACGTCCGATGTCTGCGCGCCCAGGCGCATCGTGCCGCCCATGTCGGACTGCGCATTGCGCTTCTGGATCGTGCCATCGCGGTCCTGCCACTCGTCGATCAGTGCGATCACCGGGTGCGGCGTGTCGGGATCGAACTCGGTCGAGTTGGCGCCTTGCAGTCCGGCCAGGTGGCGCGCCACCTCGATCGTGGCCACCTGCATGCCCAGGCAGATGCCCAGATAGGGGATCTTGTGCTCGCGCGCGTACTGCGCCGCCAGGATCTTGCCCTCGACGCCGCGCTTGCCGAAGCCACCCGGCACCAGCACGGCGTCGTAGCGCGACAGTTGCGCAACACTCTTTTCGTCGAGCGTTTCGGAGTCGACGTATTCGATCTTCACGCGCGCGTGGTTGTGGATGCCGGCGTGGCGCAGCGCCTCGTTGAGCGACTTGTACGAGTCGGACAGGTCGGTGTACTTGCCGCACATCGCGATCGTGACCTCGTGCTGCGGGTGCTCGACCTCGTGCACCAGCCGGTCCCAGCGGCGCAGGTCGGCCGGCTTGGTCAGCAGTTGCAGCTTCATGCAGATCAGCTCGTCCAGACCCTGCTCGTGCAGCATGCGCGGCACCTTGTAGATGGTGTCGACATCCCACATCGAGATCACGCCGTGCGGCAGCACGTTGGTGAACAGCGAGATCTTCTCGCGCTCGTCATCGGGGATCGCGCGGTCGGCGCGGCACAGCAGCACGTCGGGCTGGATGCCGATCTCGCGCATCTTCTGCACCGTGTGCTGGGTCGGCTTGGTCTTCAGCTCGCCGGCGGCGGCGATCCACGGCACGTAGGTGAGGTGGACGAACGCCGTGTTGCTGGGGCCGAGCTTCAGGCTCATCTGGCGCACCGCCTCGAGGAAGGGCAGCGACTCGATGTCGCCGACGGTGCCGCCGATCTCGACGATCGCCACGTCGACCTTGCTCGCCTCGGCGCCGCGGCGCACGAACTCCTGGATCTCGTTGGTCACGTGCGGAATCACCTGCACCGTCTTGCCGAGGTAGTCACCGCGGCGCTCCTTCTCCAGCACCGACTTGTAGATCTGGCCGGTCGTGAAGTTGTTCGACTTCTTCATCCGCGTGGTGACGAAGCGCTCGTAGTGGCCGAGGTCGAGGTCGGTCTCTGCGCCGTCGTCGGTGACGAACACCTCGCCGTGCTGGAACGGGCTCATCGTGCCCGGATCCACGTTGAGGTACGGATCGAGCTTGATCAGGGTGACTTTGAGGCCCCGCGATTCGAGGATCGCGGCCAGAGATGCAGAAGCGATGCCCTTGCCGAGGGAGGACACCACACCGCCGGTGACGAAGACGAATTTGGTCATGTCGCTGGGCATTTCGCTCGGGCTGCAGCCGGGCTTTCGCGAATGCCGAGGTGGTAAAGCGCGATTCTATATGGGCGATATGGACGCACTCTCGCGGCCGGCGTCCATCGAGACCAACTGGCGCAGCACTTCGGCAGCGGTGCTGACGGGGTGCTCCATCGGAAACAGGTGCGTGCCGGCAGTCCAGACGAAGCGCTCGCCGGCCAGCCGGCGCGTGGCCGCGACGCCGGCCCGGCGCGACTCCAACGATTGCTCGCCGCCGATGAAGGCCAGCGGGCATTGCAGCGGGTGGCGCCGCAGCACGCGCGCCATGTGGTGCGGCAGCGTGTTGTAGATGCGGGTCTCGACCTCGCGGTCGAAGGCCAGCACCGTCTGGCCACCGCGTCGGACGAAGCCGGACTTCACGTAGTCCTCGAGCACGCGCGGATCCCAGCGGGCGAACGCGCTCTTCTTGGCGAAGTGCTGGCGCACCGCGGCCCGCGACGGCCACGACGGCCGGCGTGTCTGCGACACCCTGCCCGGCGAGATCCGCTGCATCAGTCCGGTGGCCTTGGCCACCTGCAGGCCGTGCGCGGTCCAGCCGGCGATGATCGGCGCATCGAGCAGCACGACGCCGCGGGCCAGGTCGGGCCGCTTGCTGGCAGCGAGCACGCTCAGCATGCCGCCCAGCGAGTGGCCGACCAGGTAGGCCGGTCCGCCCACTTCCGCCTCGATGAAGGCGATCAACTGGTCACGCAGGTGCGGCCAGTTGCTGGTGACGGGCCAGGCCGGGTCGTGGCCGAATTTCTCGACCGCATGCACCTGGTAGCCGTTCTCGCGCCAGCTTTCGAACAGCAGCCGGTACACGCCGGCCGGGAAGCCGTTGGCATGGCTGAAGACGATGTGTCCGGCGCTGCTGCTGCCGGCCCTGCGACGGCCCATCAGACGATCTTCTCGTCGGGCGTGGTGATCTTCTTCATCGGCTCGAAGCGGCCCGACGCCACGCGCAACGGATGCGCCGCAGAGCCGCCGTCGGTGACGTTCCATTGCGGATCGTCGATGCTCTCGAAGACCTCGCGCAGGCGCTGGCCCCAGGTGCTGCGGATCATCTGGAAGTACGGATTGCGTTCGTCGATGCAGACCACATCGTCGCTTCGCAGCGCGCCGGCGCGGTAGACCAGCAGGTCCAGCGGCAGGCCGACCGAGAGGTTGGACTTCAGCGTCGAGTCCATCGACACCAGTGCGCACTTGGCCGCCTCGTCGAGCGGCGTGGCCGGCGTGATCACGCGGTCGAGGATCGGCTTGCCGTACTTGCTCTCGCCGATCTGGAAGTACGGCGTCTCGCGCGTGGCCTCGATGAAGTTGCCCGGCGAATAGACCAGGAACAGGCGCATCGCCTCGTTGCCGATCTGGCCGCCGAGGATGAAGCTGGCGTTGAAGTCGATGCCGGCCTGCTTGAGCGACGGGCCCATCCTGGGCGTAGACGCGGCGCACGGCGCTGCCGAGGATGCGCGCGGCGTCGAACAGGCTGGTGCAGTTCCAGATGGTCAGCGGCTCGCGGCCCTTGCCGTCATCCCCGCCGTCGATCCGCTCGACCTGCAGGATCTCGCGCACCGATTGCGACACCGACAGGTTGCCGCCCGACAGCAGCACCATGAAGCGGTCGCCCGGCTTCTCGTAGATCATCATCTTGCGAAAGCTGGCGATATGGTCGAGCCCGGCATTGGTGCGCGAGTCCGACAGGAAGACGAGGCCGGCATCCAGGCGGATGCCCACACAGTAGGTCATGGTGTGCGACGGGTGAGTTGTTTGAGGCGGTAGAGCGCGTCGAGCGCTTCGCGCGGCGTGAGGCTATCAGGATCGAGATCGGCCAGGGCATCCTCGACCTCCGACGGTGTCGATGCGGGCGGCGGCGGTGGCGCGGCGAACAGGTCGACCTGCAGAGCGGCCGCGCGCTGGTTCGCTTCGAGGGCTTCGAGCGCACCGCGCGCCTGCCGCACCACGGCGGCCGGCATGCCGGCCAGGCGCGCGACCTGCACGCCGTAGCTGCGGCTGGCCGGGCCGGGCTGCACCTCGTGCAGGAAGACGATGTCGTGGCTGCCGCCAGAGCCGGATTCCACCGCCGAGACGTGCACGTTGATCGCGCCGGCGTGCTTCTCGGGGAACGCGGTCAATTCAAAGTAGTGTGTCGCGAACAGCGTGAACGAGCGGTTGCGGTCGTGCAGGTGGCTGGCGATCGCGCCCGCCAGCGCCAGGCCGTCGAAGGTCGATGTACCGCGGCCGACCTCGTCCATCAGCACCAGCGATTGCTCGGTCGCGCCGTGAAGGATCGCGCTGGCCTCGGTCATCTCGACCATGAAGGTCGACTGTGCATTGGCCAGGTCGTCGGCTGCGCCGATGCGGGTGTGGATGGCGTCGATCGGGCCCAGCCTGCAGGTCGTGGCGGGCACGTACGAGCCCATCGCAGCCAGCAGGACGATCAGCGCGACCTGGCGCATGTAGGTGCTCTTGCCGCCCATGTTCGGGCCGGTGATCACCAGCATGCGCGTCTTCGCGTCGAGACGGCAATGGTTGGCGATGAAGTCTCCGCCGCCGGTCTCGGCCAGGCGAGCCTGCACGACGGGGTGGCGGCCGGCCTCGATGTCGATGCAGGGGTGCGAAACGAATTGCGGCCGGCACCAGCCGAGCGTCGCGGCACGCTCGGCCAGCGCGGCCAGCGCATCGAGCGTGGCCAGCGCGCGCGCCAGCGCGGCCAGCGTGGCCAGCTGCGCCTGCAGTGCGTCGAGCAGTTGCTCGTAGAGCCACTTCTCGCGCGCCAGGGCCAGCGACTCGGCTGCCAGGGCCTTGTCCTCGAAGGTCTTCAGTTCGGGCGTGATGTAGCGCTCGGCGTTCTTCAGCGTCTGCCGGCGCTGGTAGTCGGCGGGCACCTTGTCGACATGCGACGACGTGACCTCGATGTAGAAGCCGTGCACCTTGTTGAACTGCACCCGCAGGTTGGGGATGGCCGTGCGCTGGCGCTCGCGCGCTTCGAGCTCGAGCAGGAAGGCGTCGCAGTTCTGCGTGATCGCGCGCAACTCGTCGAGCTCGGCATCGTGGCCCGGCGCGATCACGCCGCCGTCGCGCAGCAATGCCGCCGGCTCGTCGACGATGGCGCGGCCCAGCAGCGCGGCGACCGCCGGATCAGGATGCAGCGCGGCCTGCAGTTCGGCCAGCAGCGCCGTGCCGCCCGGCACGCTGGCCCGCAGCGCGGGCAGCGCCTGCAGCGAGTGGCGCAAGCCGGCCAGCTCTCGCGGCCGCACCTGGCGCAGCGCGATGCGCGCGGCGATGCGCTCGACATCGCTGACGCCGCGCAGCGCGTCGCGCAGCGGTGCGAAGCCCTGCGCAAGCAGCTGCGCGATGGCGTCGTGGCGCGCCGTGGCCTCGTCACGCGCGCGCTTCGGGTGCGTGAGCCAGTGGCGCAGCGCGCGGCTGCCCATGCCGGTGCGGCACACGTCGAGCAGCGACAGCAGCGTCGGACTGGCCTCGCCGCGCAGCGTCACCGTCAGCTCGAGGTTGCGGTGGGTCGCCGGCGGCAGGTCGAGCAGGTCGCCGGCGCGCTCGACGCTGAGCGTGCGCACATGCGCCAGCGCCTGGCTCTGCGTGTGCTCGGCAAAGCTCAGCAGCGCGGCGGCCGCCGCGTGTGCCAGCGGCAGGTCCTGCGCGTTGAAGCCCGCCAGGCTCGCCACCTGCAATTGCTCGCACAACTTGCGCACGCCGAGCGCGGCGTCGAACTGCCAGGCCGGACGCTGGGTGATTGCCAGGCCGGAGGCGGCCAGCGCTGCAGGCAGGGCATCTCGATCGGCGCACAGCAGTTCGGCGGCGTCGAGCCGAGCCAGCCACGCCGGCAACTCGCGCTCGCTGCACTCGGTCAGGCCCAACTGTCCGCTGGCCAGGCCCAGCCAGGCCAGGCCGAAACTGGCGCGGTCACGGGTGATCGCGAGCAGCAGCGAGTCCCGGCGCTCGGCCAGCAATTCGTTGTCGGTGATCGTGCCGGGCGTGACGATGCGCGTGACCTTGCGCTCGACCGGCCCCTTGGCGGTGGCGACGTCGCCGACCTGCTCGGCGATCGCCACCGCCTCGCCGAGCTTGACCAACTTGGCGAGGTAGCTTTCGAGCGCGTGCACCGGCACGCCGGCCATCACCACCGGCTCGCCGGCCGAGGTGCCGCGCGCAGTCAGCGTGATGTCGAGCAGGCGATTGGCCTTGCGCGCGTCGTCGTAGAAGACCTCGTAGAAGTCGCCCATGCGGAAGAACACCAGGCTGTCCGGGTGCTCGGCCTTGATGCGCAGGTACTGCGCCATCACCGGCGTGTGAGTCGAGGTCGTGAGCCCTGCGCGTGGGGCGCCCTGGTCATTCATTGCGTCGACAGCTTAAGGCACGGCCCCGGCCGTCCGCGTCCTGGCAGGTCGGAGGCGCGTCCTCGCCGACGGCGCTGCGGCGCCAGGGGCACGGCCATGCCGCTGCTCGATCTACCGGCGATGCAGCGGTGTTCCCTGGACCCTGCAGAACCCCGCGGCGCCGGCAGACCGGGGTCCCTCCCGGTTCAGGCGGGCGCCGCGCGCTGCAATTCGTCCTCGAGCCAGGGCAGCAGTGCGTCGAACACCTGACCGACGGCCTGAGACAGCGCGATCGCGGCGGCGGCCGAGTCGGCCCGCGCGGTCGGGACGCTCGCCTCGAACTGCCGGCGTGCGATGCGCGTGCGGCTGCGGCGGTCGAACAGCTCGGCGGTCAGGACGAAGCGGGCCTGCCCGGGCAGCGCACTGACGTCATGGTGCAGCGTGTCCACGCCGATCGCGAGCAACCAGTCGGCGCGCAGCGGCTCGCCGACGATGCCGACGGCTGCGGCGATGCCGCGCGCCTCCAGGCGTTGCTGCAGCAGGCGTGGCAACTGGCGCACCGGCCGTTCGGTCCAGAAGGCGAATTGGTAGTAGCCGTACTCGTAGGGGTGGCGCGAGTACGCGATCGAGACCGTGTCGGCCAATGCGCCGGCGGGGGTCGGCTGGATCAGCAGCGCGTCGACCAGCGGCGCAGCGCGGCGCGACGGCGTCGCCGTGGTGGCATCGTGGAGCAGGTAGTAGGCCTGCGGCGCGGGCTCGCCGCCGATGCCGACCGACACGCAGGCCGCCAGTGCGAACGTCAGCGAGTGGTGCGAGCAACGCGAGCGGAGTCCTCATGGCCGTTGCTCCCCGGGGCCGAGCTGCTGCTTGCCCGGACCCAGCAGCGCAGCGTGCGGATCACGCAGCCGGTCGACGACGCGACTCGCGGATTCGATGCTCAGACGCAGCTCCGCCACGGCCGCGCCGAACTGGTCGTCGACGCTCGCGGCGGTGGTCTCGAGCCGCTTTGCGGTCGCCAGAGCCTGTCGCTGCACCGCACCGCTTGCGGTGGCGAGCTGGTCGAACGCGCGCCGAGCCTCCGCCAGCGTGCGGTCGGCTTCGGCGAGCGTGGTGTCGAGGCGCCCGCCCAGCCCTTCGGCCACCGTCGCGACACGCTCGCCCGAGCGGCCCAGCTGACCGGCGGCCAGGCCGACGTCTCTGCGCGGCGCCACCGACCTGCCCGAGCGTGCGGTCGAGCGCGCCCAGGCGTTCGTTCAGGCCGGCCGAGAGCTCGCGCAGGCTGCGGACCGTTGCCATGAAGGCCTCGCGGTTCTCGGCGCTGAGCATCTGGTTGACATTGTTCAGCGCCACCGAGGCCATCTCACCGACCCTGTTGACACGCCCGGCGATCTCGTCGAGGTCGGAGTGCCCCTCGCGCACGACCGGGAAGCGCTCGCCCTCGGGCACCTCGACGAGCGGCTCGCCCGGCGGATCGGGGTTGACCAGCGAGATCGCCGCGATGCCGGTGACGAAGTTGCGGGTCACCACGGCCTCGGTATTCGTGCGCACCGGCGCACGCCGGTCGACGCGCACCTCGACACGCACGCGGTTGAGCTTGTTGCCGGCCAGGGCATAGTCCTCGACGCGACCGATCTTGATGCCGCGCAGCGTGACGTCGGCGCCGACCTGCAGCCCGTCGAGCGCCTGCTGTTCGAAATGGATCATGTAGCGAGCTGAAGTCGCCCCTGCCGCCGATGTCTTTCAGCCAGACGATGCTCGTCACCAGTGCCGCGACCAGCGCGAGCACCACGATGCCGACATAGGTGTAGCGCGCTTCAGCTTCCATCGGGGGGCCTTGAGCCGGCCATTCTACGGACCGAGAAGTAGTCGTCGATCCAGGGGTCGCCGACGGCCATGACCTCGGGCAGCGTGCCGTCGGCCAGCACCTTGCCGCGCGCCAGCACGATCAGGCGGTCGACCACCGTCAGCAGCGTGTCGAGGTCGTGCGTGACGAGGAACACCGTGATGCCCAGGTCGTCGACGAGCGAGCGGACCATGCGGTCGAAACCGCGCGCAGTGATCGGGTCCAGCCCGGAGGTCGGCTCGTCGAGGAACAGCAGCTCCGGCTCGAGCGCGATGGCCCGGGCGATCGCCGCCCGCTTGCGCATGCCGCCCGACAGCTCGCTGGGCATCTTCGCGCCGGCATCGGCCGGCAGCCCCGCCTGCTGCAGCCGCAGCGCGACCAGCGCATCGAGCGTCGCCGGCGCCAGCGAGAAGTGCTCGCGCAACGGCACGGCGACGTTCTGTGCCACCGTCAGCGACGAAAACAGCGCGCCGTCCTGGAACATCATGCCGAAGCGTCGCCGCACGGTGTCGAGTTCGGCCGGCGCGGCGCTCCAGACCTCGGTACCCAGCAGTCGCACGCGGCCGCCAGTCGGCCGCTGCAGGCCGATCATCTCGCGCAGCAGCACCGACTTGCCGGTGCCGCTGGCGCCGATCAGTCCGACCAGCGTGCCGCGTTCGACCGTGAAGCTCACGCCGTCATGCACCACCTGCGCGCCAAAGCGCGTCACGATGGCGTCGACTTCGATGACTGCAGGCATGGCCGTCCTCAGAGGTCCATCGCCTGCAGCACCACGGCGAAGGCGGCGTCGAGCAGGATGACCGCGACGATGCTCTGCACGACGGTCGAGGTGGTGGCCGCGCCGACGGCGCGGGTGTCGCGGCCGACCGTCATGCCCATGCGGGTGCCGATGACGGCAATGGACAGTGCGAACACCGGCGCCTTCACCAGGCCGATGAAGACATGGCGTGGATCCAGCGACTCGTGCAGCCGCGCCATGAAGGCCGTGGGCCCGATGTCGAGCATCGGTCCGGCGATCGCCATCGCGCCGATCAGGCTCATCACGTCGCCGACGAAGACCAGCAGCGGCAGCGTCATCATCAGCGCCAGCACGCGCGGCACGACCAGCACCTGCAACGGCGACAGGCCGAGCGTGCGGATCGCGTCGATCTCCTCGGTCAGGCGCATGGCACCGAGTTGCGCCGTGAAGGCCGCGCCCGAACGGCCGGCGACGATCACCGCGACGATGATCGGTGCGAACTCGCGGGTCGCGCCGATGGCCACGCCGTCGACGACGAAGATGTTGGCGCCGTACTTCTCGGCCTGCAGGCCGAGCAGGTAGGCGATCACGATGCCGATCAGCAGGGTCACCAGCGCGACCACCGGGATCGCGTTCAAGCCGGTCTGTTCGAGCTGCACGGTCAGCTCGCGCGGCCGTGCGAGCCGCGGCTGCCGCGCCGCCTCGCCGAGCGAGAGCACCGTGGCACCGAGGAAGTTCACGTGCCCATGCAGCAGTGCGGCCAGTCCGAACGCCTGCTGCCCGATCTGCGCAAGCAGGCCGCGTGGTCGCGGGGCCGGCGGCGGCGTGGCCGTGGCGAGGTGCGTGCGGACCTGCCCGAGGATGCGCGAGTGAACCTCGCTGAAGCCCGCCCACGACAAGCCTTCGACCTCGCCCGCCGTGCGCTTGCAGCGCGCGCAGCAGCACCAGTGCGGCCGCGCTGTCGATCGCCGCCAGCGCGCTGCCGTCGACAGTCGCGTCGGCCGGCAATGCCAGCCCGGTCAGCGCGGCCTCGATGTCGGCCAGTTGCGGCAGGCGCCAGGCACCGGCCAGCCGCAGCGTCGTGCGGCCGGCCGCGACATCGACGCTGAACCAGGGCGTAGCGGGCATGGCTACTGGCCGCCCTGCACCAGCTCGATGCGGCGCCGCAGCCGCTGCGCCTCGTCGGCCGCGCCGGCCCGTTCGGCACGCAGCGCCTGCACCTGCAGCCAGGCGAGCAGCGGCCGGCGCCAGCCTTGCGCCGAGGCGGTGTCGGCGGCCAGCGTGATCATCTCGGGGCTGGCCTTGCCGGCGCGGAACAACAGTGCCACGGCGATCAGCCTGGACAGCGGATCGTCGATCGCCTGCAGGCTGGCCGGTGACACCGAGCCGCCGGCGATCGCCGCGGCCGTCTCGCGCTGCGCGGGCGGCAGTCGCGCGATGTCGTCGGGCGGCAGCGGGCGCCCGGCCAGATGGTCCGCGTAGGCCCGTTCCGCGGCGGCGGCATCCGGCCGCAGGCGCTCGAAGCCCTCGCAGGGGTCGAACGCCAGGCTGGCGGTGTGAGCCGCGCAACGCATCAATTCGGCGCGCGCCACCCAGTCCGGGCGGCCCGTGCGCGCCAGTTCGCTGCGCGCACGGGCGAACTCCTGGGCCTCGAGGCGGCTGTCGCCGGACAGCGAGGCCTGCACCGCGCCGTCGATCGCCGCCTTGGCGTTGCTCTGCCAATCGGGCGGCGGCGGGCCGCCTGGCGCAACCCGCGAGCACGGCGATGCCGACCAGGCCGAATCGCCAGCGCAGAGGCCTGCGTGCCGGCGTCGTCATCGCAGCTTCAACTCGGTGTCGCGCTCGAACGGCCATTTGCGGTTCACCTCGTCGACCAGCCGTTCGACCTTGCGCACCGTCGCGTCGACCTCGGTGCGCAGGGCGCCGAGGTCGGTGGTGGCCACGCGCGCGTTCGCCGCCACGGTCTGCGCCTCCGCGAGCACCGAGTCGACCCGTTTCAGCGTGGCACGTGCATCGCCCAACATGGCGTTGAGCTGCAGCACGGTCGCCCGGCTCTCGTGCACGAGACCTTCGGGCCCCAGCACCTGCGCGTCGGCCTTGAGCGCGATGCCGTCCAGCCGCGCCAGCAGCTGGTTGATGCGATCCAGCGCCGTGGCGAGCTTGCGTGCCTCGGCCTCGTTGCCCAGCAGCACAGCCGCGGCGCCGCGCGGCCCGTTGAGCCGCTCGGTCAGCGTCTGCAGGTTGCTCAGGCTGCCGGCGAGGGCCGAGTCGGTCGCCGACAGCCGGGTCAGGTTCTGCACCAGCTCGCGTGCGTTGGAAACCAGCAGCGGCAGCTCTGCGGTGGTGTCGCCGACCAGCACCTTGCGCTGGGCGCCGTCGGGCAGTGGCGGGTCGGTCAGCACGCCGCTGTAGGCCTTCAGGCTGACGCCGCCGACCAGGCTTCGATACAGCACGAAGACGCTGGTCTCGCGCAGCCAATGCGCGTCGCGGCGGGGCACGTCGACGACGATGCGTGCGGCGCCGTCCGGCGCCAGCTCGATGCGGCGCACGCGGCCGATCGGGAAACCCGCGAAGCTCAGATCCATGCCGACGCTCACGCCTGCCGCATCGTCGGCCACCAGCACCAGTCGCTGGGTCTCCTCGAAGCTGCCGCGTGCGTACATCAGATAGAGCACCGTGCCGAGCACGAGCGCGACGAACAGGGCCAGCAGCAAGGTGGCCTTGAGCCTCCAGATTCGGCACCGGCGCGGGGCGCACGGGAACGGGGTCTTCTTGCATGGGATGGGTGTGGGCCACTCAGTAGTAGTTGCCCACCAGCGAGGCCACCTCGATGACCACGAGCGCGAAGAACATGCGCACCAGGCCCTGCAGTTCGACGCTGGTGTTCGCGCGCCGGCGCGGCGCCGCGTCGAGCACGGCGGCAATCGGCATCAGCGCGACCGTGACGCCGAAGAAGAGGATCTTCAGGCCGAAGATCAGCGACACGGCGGGGTTGAAGACGTGGCCCACCGTGCGCGTATAGGCATCGAAGCCCGCGGTCGTGAAGCCGTAGGTCGACAGGTAGGCCACGACGAGCGTGACGACACAGCTCACGGCGGCCAGCATCAGCGAACAGAACAGGCCGGCGACGACGCGGGGCAGCACCTCGCTGCGCAGCGGGTCCGCGCCGAGCGCGGCGGCTTCCTTCCATTGGCCGCGGGCGCGCAGTGCGGCGATCTCGGCGGCCAGCGGGATCGTGCAGCGCAGCGCGGCGAACAGTGCGGCGGCCAGCGGGATCAGTTCCAGCACCAGCACGCGCACCACCATCTCGAGCGCGTATTGCGACAGCCCATAGCTCAGCGCCGTGACCAGCACGATGCGGATCACGACCAGGCTGATCAGTGTCGACAGCACGGTGAACCACAGCAGCGACTGCGCCGTGCCGAGATAGACGTGGCGGGCCAGCGCACGTCGGTGCTCCTTGTGGTAGCTCGACGGCGACAGCGCCAGCACCGTCAGCAGCGCAGCTCAGGTGCACCGTGCGCCACCAGCCGACGAACCATGCGCCGGCTGTTCGGGCCAGTTCAGCGAACGCGCCGGGCGGCGAGGTCGTCGGGTTCATGGGCGGGTGGAACCGGGCGATCAGGTCGGTGAGGCGTCGGTCTTGCGGATGCGCACGGAGGCGCGCTTGGCCGCCGGTGGGGGCGCTGGCTGCGCGGCACTCTCGATCAGGGTGGCGGCAAGCACGCTTTCCGGCGTCACGGCCGGCTCGGTGGCGAGCTCCTGCACCTCGTCGCCGGCCTTGAGGACACGCGTGTACGCAGAGAGCATCTGCACCAGCTGGCCGTAGATCTTCGGGCAGCCGGCCACCACCTCGCGCTGATAGAGGTAGTCCGCCTCGCCGGTGAAGTTGCCGATCAGGCCACCCGCCTCGGTGATCATCAGCGAGCCCGCGGCCACGTCCCAGGGGCTGAGGCCGGTCTCGAAGAAGCCGTCGTACCAGCCTGCGGCGACATAGCACAGGTCGAGTGCCGCGGCGCCCGGGCGGCGCAGGCCGGCGCATTGCGACATCACCGTCTCCATCATCTTCAGGTAACGCGCGAGGTTGTCGCCTTTGCGGAACGGGAAGCCGGTGCCGATCAGCGCCTCGGCGATGCGGATGCGCTTGGACACGCGCAGGCGCCGGTCATTGAGGAATGCACCGCGGCCCTTGCTGGCGAAGAAGAGGTCGTTGCGCGACGGGTCGTAGACGACGGCCTGCTCGACCTTGCCGCGAAACGCCAGCGCGATCGACACGGCGTACACCGGCAGGCCGTGGATGAAGTTGGTGGTGCCATCCAGCGGATCGATGATCCACAGGTACTCGCTGTGCTTGGCGCCATGCTGACGGCCCGACTCTTCGGCGAGGATGGCATGGCCGGGGTAGGCGGTGAGCAGGGTTTCGATGACCGCCTGTTCAGCCGCCTGGTCGACCTCGGTGACGAAGTCGTTGACGCCCTTGCTCGTGACCTGCAGCCGTTCGACATCGAGTGCGGCGCGGTTGATGATCGATCCGGCTGCACGGGCCGCCTTGACGGCGATGTTGAGCATCGGGTGGAGCGCTTGCGACATGGGCAACCTATCTAGCGGGCAGAGCGGGGCAGGGAACCGAACGGCGGAGGAGAAAGAGGGGGCGGCGACAATCTGCACCGCGTCCGGCTGCAGCCGCAGTCCAGAGGTCTGAATTTTACCCGGCCATGCCTGCCCCCCTTGCGCCCGTCACCCGCTTCGTGCTCGTCAACACCAGCCACGCCGGCAACGTGGGCGCCGCCGCGCGCGCGATCAAGGTGATGGGCTTCGATGAACTGGTGCTGGTGGCGCCACGTTACGACGATGTGCTCGGCCACGACGAGGCGCTGGCGATGGCCAGCGGCGCCACCGATGTGCTCGCCGCGGCGCGCGTGGTGGCGACGCTGGCCGATGCACTGCAGGGTATCCAGCACGTCTGCGCCACTGCGATGACGCCGCGCGACTTCGGGCCACCGACGGCGGCGCCGCGCGAGCACTTCGCGACCTTGGTTGAAGCGCCCCCCAACATCGCCTTCGTCTTCGGCGGCGAGCGCTTCGGGCTGGCCAACGACGACGTCTACCGCTGCCACCAGTGCCTGTCGATCCCCGCCGCACCGGGCTACGGCTCGCTCAACCTGGCGCAGGCGGTGCAACTGATCGCGTACGAATGGCGCCAGGCGCTCGGCGGCTTTGCGGTGACGCCCAGAACGGCCGCGCCCGCGCTGGCCGATGCGCAGGCGGTGCAGGGGCTGCTCGCGCATTGGCGCGAGGTGCTGGTGGCGATCGGCTACCTCGACCCCACCGCGCCGAAGAAGCTGATGCCGCGGCTGAACCAGGCCCTCAACCGCGCCCGCGTGACCGAGGAAGAAGTGCACATCCTGCGCGGCATCGCGCGGGCGATCGCGCGCCACGCCGGTGTCATCGAGGACGGCAAGGAATAGACGACACGCCTACACTGGTGCGTCCCTGTCAGCCGCCATCATCATGTTCAGCCGCCTGCGTGAAGACATCGCCTGCATCCGCGAGCGCGACCCTGCCGCGCGTTCGAGCTGGGAGGTGCTCACCTGTTACCCGGGCCTGCACGCGCTGGTGCTGCACCGCTGGGCGCATGCCTGTTGGGGCCTGGGCCTGCGCTGGCTCGGCCGTTTCATCTCGCACCTGGGGCGCTTCGTCACCGGCATCGAAATCCACCCCGGCGCGACCATCGGACACCGGGTCTTCATCGACCACGGCATGGGCGTGGTGATCGGCGAGACGGCCGAGGTTGGCGACGACTGCACGATCTACCAGGGCGTCACGCTCGGCGGCACCCGGCTCGAGAAAGGCGCCAAGCGTCACCCCACGCTCGGCCGCGGCGTGATCGTCGGCGCCAACTCGCAGGTGCTCGGCGGCTTCACCGTCGGCGACGGTGCGCGCATCGGTTCCGGCGCGGTGGTCGTCAAGCCGGTGCCGCCCGGCGCCACGGCGGTCGGCAACCCGGCCCGCATCCTGCAGGCCGAAGCCGACGCCGCACGCGAAGAAGCTGCTTCGCGGATGGGCTTCTCGGCCTACGGCGTGACGCAGGGCGACGACCCGGTGGCCCAGGCCATGAAGGGGCTGATCGACAACGCCAGCGGCCATGAGCACCAGATCGCGCTGCTGTGGCAGGCGATCGAGAAGCTGTCGCACCGCTCGCGCGAGCTGCCCGACGAGGAATGCGTGCCGCAGGATGCGCAGACCGGCGAGCACTTCGATGCGGAGCGGTTGAGCCGGCTGGTGAAGTGAGCTCGCCGGCTGCTTGCAGCGGAGAGCGAGCCGCTGCGGTCGGCTACGCGTGCAGCCTGGAGTTGCGCGGCACGCTGGCCAGCAGGAACTCCATCTGGTCGGCCAGGATGCGGCGGCCGCGCAGGATCATGTCTTCGTGCAGGGTCGGCACGTAGGGCAGGTACAGCAGCGTCATGCGCGCTTCTTCGGGCATGCGGTTGCCCTTGCGTCCGTTGCAGGGCCGGCAGGCGGTGATGCAGTTCATCCAGGTGTCGCGGCCGCCGCGCGAGGTCGGCACGATGTGCTCGCGCGTCAGGTCGTCGAAGTCGAAGCGGCCGCCGCAGTAGGCGCAGACCTGGCGGTCGCGCGAGAAGAGCTTGTGGTTGGCCAGCGCCGGCGATTGCCGCCAGGCCCGGCTGGGCACCGTGCCGCGCACCGCGATGATCGGGTGCACCTCGATGCGCGATTGCCGGCCCGTGGCTCGCTGCGTGCCGCCACGCAGCACCCTGAAGGCATCGCCGAGTGTCCAGGCGACACCGTCGCTGGCGTAGATCACCGCCGCTTCCCTGGCGCTGATCCAGGCCTGGGGTCGGCCGGACACATCGAGTTGCAGGACGTCCACTTCAGTGTTGCTCCTTGGGCGAAGCGTAAACCAATCGGGTGCGGGGGCTCAATCTGCGGCGCCGCGCGGCGCGGTGACGGCGCGACAAGTTGATCACGCAGGGGCCATCAAACCGCGCGTCCTGGCCATCAGCCGCACCAGGCCGAGCAACGCGTCGATGCTCGGCGTGGCCACGCCGACGCGCTGGCCGATCTCGCGCACCGCGCCGATCAGCGCATCGATTTCCAGTGCGCGGCCGGCCTCGGCGTCGTGCAGCATCGAGGTCTTGAAGGCACCGAGCTGGCGCGTGACGGCCATCCGCGATTCGGCGCTCTGCGCGATCGGGCAGCCGATGCGCGCGCCGATGGCGGCGGCCTCGGCCATCGCGGTGGCCATGAAGCCGCGCACCAGTTCGTCGTCGAGGATCGCGTCGCAGGCCGCGCCGGTGAGGGCGCTGACCGGGTTCATGGTCATGTTGCCCCACAGCTTGAACCAGATCTCGCGGCGGATGTCGGCGCTGGTCTCGACCGTGAAGCCGGCGCCGGCGAGTGCGGTCGCGACGGCGTCGACGCGCTCGCTGCCGCCGGCCATCGGCGCGCCGACGATCAGTCGCTCGCCAAAGCCGTGGCGCACCTCGCCGGGCGCCGTGGTGTGGCAGGTCAGGTGCACCACCGCCCCGAGCGTCTGCGCCAGCGGCAAGGTGGCGGCGATGTGGCCTTGCGGATCGACGCTGGCCAGCGGCGCGCTGTGTGCGTCGAGGGTCCGCAGGAACCACCACGGCACGCCGTTCATGGCCGGCAGCACGGTGGTCTGCGGCCTGACGAGCGGCGCCAGCGCGCGCGCATCGGCGGCCAGCGCATGGCCCTTGAGGGCGATCACCAGCAGGTCGGGGGCGGGCAGGTCGTTGGCATCGGCGGCCACCTCGATGCGGTGGCGGCGATGCTCGCCGGTGATCGAGGTCAGCCCCAGGCCGTGTTCGCGCACCGCGGCCAGCGTGGCGCCGCGCGCCAGCGCCGAGACTTCGTGCCCGGCCGCGGCCAGCCGGGCCGCGAACAGTCCGCCGATGGCGCCGAGGCCCGCGATACACACCTTCATGATGGCTTGCTCCGGTTTCGTCTGCTGGTGCGTGGATCGTAGGGGGCGTGGACCGGTCAAAGTTTGGGCGGGTTTTCCCTTGGTGGCCGTAGGCAGAACACCCTAGAAAAAGCGGGCCTGCTGCCGCGCCGCGGTGCCTCGAATCTGCAAAATAGAACGATCGTTCGATTCTGCGTCGCGCACCCGCCCGCCTTGACCACCGAAACCGACTTCGCCGATCGCATCCCGCGCCGCATCGCTCTGCAAAAGGGCCAGCAGACGCGCGCGGCGATTCTCGACGCCGCGCTCGGGCTGGCCTCGCACATGGGGCTCGAAGGGCTGTCGATCGGGGCGCTGGCCGAGGTCACGCAGATGAGCAAGTCGGGCGTGTTCGCCCATTTCGGCTCGCGCGAGGAGCTGCAGATCTCGGTGATCCGCGAATACCACGCCAAGTTCGAGGAAGAGGTCTTCTTTCCCGCCGTGCGCGAACCGCGCGGGCTGCCGCGGCTGCGCTCGCTGTTCGAGCGCTGGGTCAAGCGGGTGTCGGTCGAGATCGATTCGGGCTGCATCTACATCAGCGGTGCGGTCGAGTTCGACGATCGGCCCGGCCCGGTGCGCGACGCACTGGCGTCGATGGTGGTGGCGTGGCACGGCGCACTCGAGCGCGCGATCCAGTTGGCGGTCGACGAAGGCCATCTGGTGCCCGACACCGACGCGATGCAGATGCTGTTCGAGGTGCACGGCCTGATCCTCGCGTTGCACCACGACGCGCGCTTCCTGCGCCTGCCCGGTGCGCTCGACCGCGCCCGCAGCGCCTTCGAGCATGTGCTGTCGCACTACATCACGCCCGCCGGCGCGGCTCTGGCTGCCAGCCCGGCGCGCGTCCATCCAACCCGGCCCGCCACGGCGCGCCGCCGCTGAATCCTTTTCGTCATTGATCCGGAGTACCTCATGGCCCAGTACACCCCGCCGCTGCGCGACCTGCAGTTCGTGATGCACGAGTTGCTCGATGCCATACCGCAACTCAACGAGATCCCGGCCCACGCCGACCTCGATGCCGAGACCGTCAACGCGGTGCTCGAAGAGGGCGGCAAGTTCGCCGCCGAGGTGCTGTTCCCGCTCAACCAGAGCGGTGATCGCGAGGGCTGCACCCTCGACAAGGCCAGCCATGAAGTCAGGACGCCCAAGGGCTTCAGGGACGCCTACGCACACTACGTCGAAGGCGGCTGGCCGGCCCTGTCGACCGACCCGCAGTTCGGCGGCCAGGGCCTGCCGCACCTGGTCAACCAGTGCCTGTTCGAGATGCTGAATTCGGCCAACCAGGCCTGGACGATGTACCCGGGCCTGTCGCACGGCGCCTACGAGTGCCTGCACGAGCACGGCACCCCCGAGCAGAAGGCGCTGTACCTGCCCAAGCTGTCCTCCGGCGTCTGGACCGGCACCATGTGCCTGACCGAGCCGCATTGCGGCACCGACCTGGGCCTGCTGCGCAGCAAGGCCGAGCCTCAGCCTGACGGCAGCTACAAGGTCACTGGCGAGAAGATCTTCATCTCCGCCGGCGAGCACGACCTGGCCGAGAACATCGTGCACCTGGTGCTGGCCCGCCTGCCCGACGCACCTGCGGGCAGCAAGGGCATTTCGCTGTTCGTCGTGCCCAAGTTCAAGGTCAACGCCGATGGCTCGCTGGGCGGCCGCAACGCCATCACCTGCGGCGCGCTCGAAGAGAAGATGGGTATCCACGGCAACTCGACCTGCCAGATGCACCTGGACGGCGCGGTGGCCTCGATGGTCGGCGCGCCGAACAAGGGCCTGTCGGCGATGTTCGTGATGATGAACGCGGCGCGGCTGGGCGTCGGCAACCAGTCGCTGGGGCTGACCGAGGTGGCCTACCAGAACGCGGTGGCCTACGCGCGAGACCGGTTGCAGATGCGCAGCCTGTCGGGCCCGAAGGCGCCCGACAAGCCGGCCGACCCGATCATCGTGCACCCCGACGTGCGCAAGATGCTGCTGACCGCGCGCGCCTACGCCGAGGGCGCCCGCGCGCTGTCGATGCACACCGTGTTGCTGCTCGACCGCGAGCTGAAGCACCCCGACCACGCGGTGCGCCACGCCTGCGCCGACGAGGTGGCGCTGCTGACGCCGGTGATCAAGGCCTTCTTCACCGACAACGGCTGGATCGCCACCTCGCACTGCATGCAGGTGTTCGGTGGCCACGGCTACATCGCCCAGTCGGGCATGGAGCAGTATGTGCGCGACGCGCGCATCAACATGATCTACGAGGGCACCAACACGATCCAGTCGCTCGACCTGCTGGGCCGCAAGGTGCTGGCCGACAATGGCAAGAAGCTGAAGGCGTTCGGCAAGCGCATTGCCGAATTCATCGAGGAAGAGGGCACCGACGAGGCGATGCAGGAATTCGTCAATCCGCTGGCCGACCTCGGCGACAAGGTCACCAAGCTGACCACCGAACTGGGCATGAAGGCCTTTGGCAATCCCGACGAGGTGGGTGCCGCGGCGGTGGACTACCTGCGCGTCATCGGCCACCTGGCGTTCGCCTACCTGTGGGCGCGCATGGCCAAGATCGCTCTCGCGAAGAAGGATTCCGGCGATCCGTTCTACATCGCGAAACTCGCCACCGCGCGTTTCTATTTCGCCAAGTTGCTGCCCGAGACGGCGGGCCTGATCCGCAGTGCGCGCGCCGGCGCGGCGCCGCTGATGGCCATGGACGAAGCACTTTTCTAGCAATGACGACCCCAGGCTCGATGCACTCGCGCTTCCCGGCGGGAGTTCAGCGGCTTGTGGTGGCCCTACGGTACTGACATGGAGAAAACGATGACTCGATTTCTGGTTCGCAAGGTCGCCGTGCTCGGCGCCGGGGTGATGGGCGCGCAGATCGCGGCCCATCTGGTCAATTGCAGGGTGCCGGTCGTGCTGTTCGACCTGCCCGCCAAGGACGGGCCCAAGAGCGGCATCGCCCTCAAGGCGATCGACAACCTGAAGAAGCTGAAGCCGGCGCCGCTCGGCGTGGCCGAGGACGCGGCGCTGATCGAGCCGGCCAACTACGAAGAGCACCTGGCGCTGCTCGGCCAATGCGACCTGGTGATCGAGGCCATCGCCGAGCGCATGGACTGGAAGCTCGACCTCTACACCAAGATCGCGCCGCACGTGCCGGCACACGCGCTGCTGGCATCGAACACCTCGGGCCTGTCGATCAGCAAGCTTTCGGCGGCGCTGCCCGAGGCGATCAGGCCGCGCTTTTGCGGCATCCACTTCTTCAACCCGCCGCGCTACATGGCGCTGGTGGAGCTGATCAACACCCCGACCACCGAACCGCGCGTGCTCGATGAACTCGAGGCCTTCGTCACCACCTATCTCGGCAAGAGCGTGGTGCGGGCCAAGGACACGCCCAACTTCATCGCCAACCGCGTCGGCATCGCCGGCATGCTGGCCACGATCAAGGAAGCCGAGAACTTCGGCCTCACGTACGACGTCGTCGACGACCTCACCGGCAAGAAGATGGGCCGCGCCAGCAGCGGCACCTTCCGCACCGCCGACGTGGTCGGCCTGGACACGATGGCGCATGTCATCAAGACGCTGCAGGACAACCTCGCCAACGATCCCTTCTTCCCGAGCTATGCGACACCGCCGGTGCTCGAGGGCCTGATCAAGGCGGGCGCGCTGGGGCAGAAGGCCGGCGCGGGTTTCTACAAGAAGGTCGGCAAGGACATCCTGCGCCTGGACCCGGCCAAGCGGGACTACGTCCCCGGCGGCGGCAAGGCCGACCCGATCGTCGAGCGCATGCTGAAGAAGCCGGCCGCCGAGCGCCTGAAGCTGCTGCGCGAGAGCAGCAACCCGCAGGCGCAATTCGTCTGGGCGATCCTGCGCGACGCGTTCCACTACGCCGCAGTGCACCTCGAAGCGATCGCCGACACCGCGCGTGACGTCGACTTCGCGATGCGCTGGGGCTTCGGCATGAAGCAGGGGCCGTTCGAGTTGTGGCAGGACGCCGGCTGGCAGCAGGTGGCGCAGTGGGTCAAGGAGGACATCGAGGCCGGCAAGGCATTGAGCAAGGCGCCTCTGCCGGCCTGGGTGTTCGACGGCCGCACCGGCGTGCACACGCCCGAGGGCTCCTGGAGCCCGGCCCGCAAGGCCTACCTGCCGGAATCGTCGCTGCCGGTCTATCTGCGCCAGGACTTTCCCGAGACCGTACTGGGGTCCGGCGCGGTCGCGCCGCTCGCCAGCGGCACGGAGCTGTTCAAGAACGACGAGGTGCGCGTCTGGACGCTCGATGGCGAAGTCGTGATCGCCAGCATCACGGCCAAGCTGCACCTGATCAGCCCGACCGTGACCGATGGCCTGCTGAAGGCGCTCGAGATCGCCGAGGGCGGCTACCAGGGCCTGGTGATCTGGTCGCCCGACGACGTGTTCTCGGCCGGCGCCAACCTCGAATCGCTGATGCCGGTGTTCATGAAGCTCGGCGCCAAGGGCATCGCGCCCGAGGAGAAGAAGCTGCAGGACATGATGCTGCGCATCCGCTATGCCCAGGTGCCCGTCGTCAGCGCGATCCGCGGCCTGGCGCTCGGCGGCGGCTGCGAGATTGCCGCCTACAGCGCCCGGCGCGTCGCCGCGATGGAGAGCTACATCGGCCTCGTCGAAGTCGGCGTCGGGCTGATCCCGGGCGGTGGTGGCCTGGCCTACATCGCGCGCCGTGCCGCCGAGATGGCCGCTGCCGGCAACGCCAACGCCGATGTCTTCGCTTTCGTGAAGGACGGCTTCACCAGTGCCGCGATGGCCAAGGTGGGCACCAGCGCGATCGAGTCGAAGAAGCTCGGCTACCTGCAGGACGGCGACGTGATCGTGCCGCACAAGGACGAGTTGCTCTACGTGGCCACGCAGCAGGCCAAGGCGCTGTTCGCCGCCGGCTACCGCCCGCCGGTGAAGCGCCTGTTCCCGGTGGCCGGCCGCAGCGGCATCGCGACCATCAAGGGCCAGCTGGCCAACATGCGAGACGGCGGCTTCATCAGCGCGCACGACTTCCACATCTCGGCCCTGATCGCCGATGTGGTCTGCGGCGGCGAGGTCGATGCCGGCTCGCTGGTCAGCGAGGAATACCTGATGGCGCTCGAGCGCAAGCACTTCTGCGGCCTGCTCGAACACCCGAAGACGCAGGAACGCATCATGGGCATGCTGTCGACCGGCAAGCCTGTTCGCAACTGAACGCGGAGCCAATCACATGAGCAAGCAAGTACAAGACGCCTACATCGTTGCCGCGACGCGCACGCCGATCGGCAAGTCCGGCCGGGGCTACTTCCGCAACACGCGGCCGGACGATCTGCTGGTGGCCGCGGTGCGCAGTGCGCTGGCCCAGGTGCCCAGCCTCGACCCGAAGGCGATCGAGGACGCCATCATCGGCTGCAGCTTTCCCGAGGGCGAGCAGGGCATGAACATGGCGCGCGCGGCGATGGTGCTGGCCGGGCTGCCGCATTCGGTGGGTGGCGTGACGGTCAATCGCTTCTGCGCGTCGGGCCTGACGGCGCTGCAGATGGCGGCCGACCGCATCCGCGTCGGCGAGGCCGACGTGATGATCGCCGGCGGCGCCGAGAGCATGAGCATGGTGCCGATGGGGGGCAACAAGCCTTCGTTCAACCCCGAGGTGTTCGCGAAGGACGAGAACGTCGGCATCGCCTACGGCATGGGCCTGACGGCCGAGAAGGTGGCCGCGCAATGGAAGGTCAGCCGCGAGGCGCAGGACGCCTTCGCGTTGGCCTCGCACCAGAAGGCGCTGAAGGCGATGGCCGCCGGCGAGTTTGCCAACGAGATGACGCCGGTCGAAATCGTCGACCGCTTCCCCGACCTGGCCAGCGGCGAGGTCCGCACCCGCACGCGCACCGTGAACCTGGACGAAGGCGCGCGCCCCGACACGTCGCTCGAAGGGCTGGCCAAGCTGAGGCCGGTGTTCGCCGCCAAGGGCAGCGTGACGGCGGGCAACAGTTCGCAGACCAGCGACGGCGCCGGTGCGCTGATCGTCGCCAGCGAGCGTGCCATCAAGCAGTTCGACCTGAAGCCACTGGCGCGTTTCGTCAGCTTCGCTGCGCGCGGCGTCGCGCCCGAGATCATGGGCATCGGCCCGATCGAGGCCATTCCGGCGGCACTGAAGTTCGCCGGGCTGAGCCTGGCCGACATCGGCTGGATCGAGTTGAACGAAGCCTTCGCGGCGCAGGCGCTGGCGGTCATCAACACCGTCGGCCTCGATGCGAGCAAGGTCAACCCGATGGGCGGCGCGATCGCGCTCGGCCACCCGCTCGGCGCCACCGGCGCGATCCGCGCTGCCACCGTGGTGCACGCGCTGCGCCGTCACGGCCTCAAGTACGGCATGGTCACGATGTGCGTCGGCATGGGCCAGGGCGCGGCCGGCATCCTCGAGCGGGTGTGACCATGAGCATCAGGACGGGCACCGTCAATGGCGTCGCGACGATCGAGATCGCGCGTCCCGACAAGAAGAACGCGCTGACCATCGCGATGTACGAGGCGATGGCCGCGGCGCTCGATGCCGCGCGCGAAGACGCGGCGATCCGCGCGGTGCTGATCACCGGCCAGCCCGGCGTCTTCACCTCGGGCAACGACATCGAGGACTTCATGGCCCGCCCGCCCGGGCAGGGCAGCGATGCGCTCGATTCACCGGTGGCGCGCTTCATGCGGGCGCTGCTCGAATGCGACAAGCCGGTCGTCGCTGCGGTGACCGGCGCCGCGATCGGCATCGGCACGACGATGCTGCTGCACTGCGACCTGGTCTACGTGGCCGACGATGCGCGGCTGGCGATGCCTTTCGTCAGCCTGGGCCTGGTGCCCGAGTTCGGTTCGAGCCTGCTGGTGCCGCAACTGATGGGCCATCGTCGCGCGGCGGAGAAGCTGCTGCTCGGCGATCCGTTCACCGCCGAGCAGGCGGTGGAATGCGGCATCGCCAACGCGGTGCTGCCGGCGGGCGAAGTGGTCAACCATGCCCGGCGCGTGGCCGAGCGCTTCAACAGCTTGCCGCCCGGCGCCGTGCGCGAGGCCAAGCAATTGATGCGCGCGCCGCAACGCGAACTGACGCTGGCGACGATCCGCACCGAAGGGGCGCTGTTCGCCAAGCGGCTGCGCAGCCCCGAGGCGATGGAGGCCTTCCAGGCCTTCTTCCAGAAACGCAAGCCCGACTTCTCGAAGTTCGAATGAGCCTGACCGCCAAGCTCTTGCTGTCACCGGTGCTCGTGGCCCAGGCCGTGGCCACGCGCGGGCGCATGCCCCGCCTGCCCGAGGCGGCCGGCCCGCGCCAGGGCGAGGTCGGCAGCGGCCCGTTGTTGCGCCTGCTGATCGTCGGTGACTCGTCGGCGGCCGGCGTCGGCGTGGCGCAGCAGCGCGACGCGCTGTCAGGCCACCTCAGCCGGGCCTTGGCGGCGCAATGCGGCGCGCGCGTGCGTTGGCAATTGCTCGCGCGCTCGGGCATCACCAGTGCACAGTGCCTGCGCATGATCGAAGCCGCGGCGCCGGCGCCGGCCGATGTGGCCGTCGTCGTGCTCGGCGTCAACGATGTCGTCGAACAGGTGCCGTCGCGGCGCGCCGTCGCGGCGCGCGAGGCCATCGCCAACCGCCTGCGCAATGCCCACGGTGCGGCCCACGTGGTGTTCGCACCGCTGCCGCCGGTGCGGCGCTTCCCAGGCCTGCCGCAGCCGCTGAGGTGGGTCGCCGGTGCCGATGCAGCACCGCCACGACCAGGCCGTCGCGCGCTGGGCCGCCGAGCGCGACGACGTGTCGCATGTGCCGATCGACCTGCCGCTCCATCACGGCGTGATGGCCGACGACGGATTCCACCCTGGCAAGCCGGTCTACCGCGTCTGCGGCGTGGCGTTGGCGGAGCACATCGCGACGCACGTCTGGCCGCGGCTGCGGCCGGCTGCACACTGACGGCGCGGCGTGCGCAGCGCCGCTGTCGCGCTGCGCGCGCTCAGGCGGCAGTGCGCGCGCGTGCGGCCGTCCAGCGTTGCAGCTTCTCGCGGGCACCGTTGCGCGCCGGGTCCATCGCGGCATCGTGATGCGCGGCCTTGGTGCACAACTCGACCACGTAGCCGTTGGGATCGCGGAAGTAGATCGAGTCGATGAAACCGTGGTGCGAGATGCCGCGTGTCTCGATGCCTGCTGCGCGCCCTTTGGCCAGCATCGCCTCCAGCACCGGCCGCTCGACTTCGAGCGCAATGTGCAGGTCGTAGTCGTGCTGCGGCTTGAATTCGAACGGCATGTCCGTCGCTTCGAAGAAGGCGATGAACGAACCGTCGTCGAGCCGGTAGAAGGTGTGCAGCGTCTGGGTCGCTCGGCCGCTCTTGGTCTCGTTGATTTCGAGCGTTCCCGACAGCGGCAGGCCCAGGAACTCCTCGTAGAAGCGCCGCGTCTGCTCCGAGTCGCGGCAGCGGTACGCGCTGTGATGGAGCTTGCGGATCATCGGCACGCCCCCCGCTTCAGACGGTGGCCATCGGTGTGCCCTTGAGCGTCGCGGCGTAGCCGTCGATCGCGGCATTGACGTCCTTCCAGCTCGGCAGGGCCTTCATGCGGGCCAGCCAGCGCGCGACATTGGGGTAGCTGGAGAAGTCGGTGCCGGTGATCTCGCCGAGCGCGACGAACGCGGCGCCGTAGTAGTCGGCGATCGTGATCTCGCTGCCGCACAGGTAAGCGTTGTCGGCGCCCAGGATATGCTCGTCGAGCACCTTCAGCCAGCCCTGCGCCCGCTCCTTGCCCCACGCCAGCGTGGCCTGCTGGGCCTCCTCGCTGCGGCGCTTGTGGAACGGGAAGATCTGCGGATAGACCAGGCCATAGGCGAAGTCCCGGCACAACTGGGTGTTGATCCAGTCCATGCGCTCGTTGACGCGCGCGCGCCGCTGCGGGTCTTTCGGGTAGAGCGGCGAATCGATCTTGTCGGCCAGGTACTTCAGGATCGCCGAGCTCTCGGTGAGCCGGAAGTCGCCGTCCTCCAGCACCGGCACCAGGTGATTCGGGTTGATGGCCTCGAACGCCGGCTTGTAGTGTTCGCCGGTGAACAGGTCGACCACCTGCAGGTCGAGCGCAATCTTGTTCTCGGCAGCGAACAGCACGATCGGGCGGCTGGTGGTCGAGGCCGGGTGGTAGTAGAGCTTCATCGAAAGACTCCTTGATGGTGGCGCGCCGCACGGCGGATGCTGGTGCGCCGTCGCGGCGCCCGCATCGGCATTCACCCGGATGGCGGACCCGCGCTCAGGCGCTACCGACGGCTACCGACGGCTGGGCGCCGGCGCCGCAGACAGCTTCTCGGGCACCCGCAGCATCTTGAACATGAGGGGCCTTCCTGCCGAGCCTGCCGGGATCAGTCGCGCGGGATCGGCCGCGGTCGCCCGCTGCCGTCGATGGCGACGTAGGTCAGGTTGGCTTCGGTCACCTTCACCACCTGCAGGTTGGCCGGGTTGCGTTCGGCGTAGACCTCGACATGCACGGTGACCGAGGTGGTGCCGATGCGCTCGACATGGGCGTAGAAGCTGAGCAGGTCGCCCACCGACACCGTCTGCTTGAACAGGAACTGGTTCACCGCCACCGTGGCAATGCGTCCCTTGGCGACGCGCGACGGCAGCACCGCGCCGGCCATGTCGACCTGCGCCATCAGCCAGCCGCCGAAGATGTCGCCATTCGGGTTGGTGTCGGCCGGCAGCGGCATCACCCGCATCACCAGCTCGCTGCCATCGGGCAGGCGTGGCGGAGCCATCACGAGGGCGGGGTGGGAGGCTGCGGTCATGGCATCGGGCTCGTTCCTGCGAGGCGACCATTCTTCCACGACACTTGCGCCATGCGCCGATATGCCACCGCTTCGCCGTCTGCTGCACAGTCGCCTGCCATGACCGCCGGCGCGGCGCCGTTGCCCAACCCCGGTCTGTCGACGCTGCGCAAGCTGCTGCCGTACGTCTGGCAGTGGCGCTGGCGGGTGGCGGTCGCGCTCGCCTGCCTGGTGGCGGCCAAGCTGGCCAACGTCGGCGTGCCGCTGGTGCTGAAGTCGCTGGTCGATGCGCTCGACCTGAAGCCCGGCGATCCCCGCGCGGTGCTGGCGGTGCCGGTGGCGCTGTTGCTGGCCTACGGCGCGCTGCGGGTGTCGGTGACGCTGTTCACCGAGCTGCGCGAATTCCTGTTCTACCCGGTGGCGGCCCGCATCGCGCGCAGGGTCGCGCTCGAGACCTTCGAGCACCTGCTGTCGCTGTCGCTGCGGTTTCACCTCGAACGCCAGACCGGCGGCGTCTCGCGCGACATCGAGCGCGGCTCGCGCGCGATCCATGCGCTGCTCAACTACTTCATCTACAACATCCTGCCCACGCTGGTCGAGATCACGCTGGTGATCGTGCTGCTGGCCAGCCGCTTCGACGGCTGGTTCGCGGTCATCACGCTGTGCGCGCTGGTGGCCTACATCGCCTACACGATCACCGTCACCGAGTGGCGCACGCATTTTCGCCGCGCCATGAACGAGCAGGACAGCAAGGCCAATACGCGCGCCGTCGACGCGCTGATCAACTACGAGACGGTCAAGTACTTCGGCAACGAGCGCTTCGAGCAGGCTCGCTACGACGAGAACCTGCGGCACCTGGAGAAGGCCTCGATCAAGTCGCAGAGCTCGCTGTCGCTGCTCAATCTCGGCCAGAGCCTGATCATCGCGGTGACCGTCACGCTGCTGGTGTGGCGGGCCACGCTGGGCGTCGTCGAGGGCAGCCTGACGCTCGGCGACCTGGTGCTGGTCAATGCACTGATGATCCAGCTCTACATCCCGCTCAACTTCCTGGGCGTGATCTACCGCGAGATCAAGCAATCGACGGTCGACATGGAGAAGATGTTCGCGCTGCTGTCGACGCACCGCGAGATCGCCGATGCGCCGGATGCCAAGCCGCTCGTGGTGCGCGAGGGCACGGTGCGCTTCGAGCGGGTGCACTTTGCCTACGATCCGGCACGCGCGATCCTCGACGACGTGAGCTTCGAGATCCCCGCCGGCAAGACGGTGGCGGTGGTCGGTGCGTCGGGCGCCGGCAAGTCGACGCTGGCGCGACTGCTGTACCGCTTCTACGATATCGACCCCAGCGGCGGCGGCGCGATCACGATCGACGGCCAGGACATCCGCAGCGTCACGCAGGCCAGCCTGCGCGCGGCCATCGGCATCGTGCCGCAGGACACGGTGCTGTTCAACGACACCGTCGAATACAACATCGCCTATGGCCGCCCCGGCGCCAGCCGTGCCGAAGTCGAGGGCGCGACGCGCTCGGCCCACATCCACGATTTCATCGCGGCCGCGCCGAAGGGCTACGACACGATGGTCGGCGAGCGCGGCCTGAAGCTGTCGGGCGGCGAGAAGCAGCGCGTGGCGATCGCGCGCACGCTGCTGAAGAACCCGCCGATCCTGATCTTCGACGAAGCCACCTCGGCCCTCGATTCGGCCAACGAGCGCGCGATCCAGGCCGAGCTGAAGAGCGTTGCGCAGGGCAAGACGGCGCTGGTGATCGCGCACCGCCTGTCGACCGTGGTCGACGCCCACCGCATCGTCGTGATGGACCAGCGGCCGGGTGGTCGAGCAGGGATCGCATGCCGAGCTGCTCGCGCGCGGCGGGCGCTATGCCCGGATGTGGCAATTGCAGCAGTCGAGCGCCGGCCACGGCGAACCAGCGGTGAGCGATGGACACCAAGTGGCTTGAGGATTTCGTCAGCCTGGCCGAGACGCGCAGCTTTTCTCGCTCGGCGCAACTGCGGCATGTCACCCAGCCTGCGTTCTCGCGCCGCATCCAGGCGCTGGAAGCCTGGGCCGGCGTCGACCTGGTCGACCGCTCGATCTACCCGACCCGCCTGACGCCAGCCGGCGAATCCTTCCACGCCCAGGCGCTCGAGATCCTCGGCGCCCTGCAGACCACGCGCAACCTGATGCGCAGCCATCAGGCCGGCGACAGCGACATGATCGACTTCGCGGTGCCGCACACGCTGGCATTCGCGTTCTTCCCGCAATGGCTGATGACCCTCAAGCGCGGTTTCCCCGCGCTGAAGAGCCGGCTGACCGCGCTCAACGTGCACGATGCGGTGCTGCGGCTGACCGAGGGCCACTGCGACCTGCTGATCGCCTACCACCACGCTTCGCAGCCGCTGCAGCTGGCGCCCGAGCGCTACGAGATGCTGAGCCTGGGCGAGGAGACGCTGGCGCCGTATTCACGGCCGACAGCGAGGGCCGGCCGCTGTTCCGCCTGCCCGGCAGCGCCCGGCGTGCCGCTGCCGTTCCTGAGCTATGCCGCGGGGGCCTACATGGCCCGGCTGGTCGAGCAGATCGTCAAGCAAGCCCCGCAGCCGCCGCAGCTCGACACGGTCTACGAGACCGACATGGCCGAGAGCCTGAAGGCGATGGCGCTCGAAGGTCACGGCCTGGCCTTTCTGCCGGCCAGTTCGGTGCGCAAGGACCTGCGCGCACGCCGGTTGGTCAGCGCCGGCGACGGCGGCGGCTGGGAACTGACGATGGAAGTGCGGATCTACCGCGAGCGCCCGGCGGTCGCCCGCGTCGTCAGGCCGATGGCGGCGGCGCTGTGGGAGCATTTGCGCGACGACAACGGGTTAACCCGCGGTGCCGATGCACGCGTGGCATGGGCGGCCGCCCAAACGGCATTGGCACCTGCACGCAGGTTGGGCGACCATGCGGTCACGGCGCCTGGCTGCGGTTGTTACGGACGCGCTCGGTCAGCAGTCTTCCTACAATTCACGTTTCATCGGTTTCCCAACTTTCCTGCAGGAGTTTTCTCGTATGAAGAAGTCATTCATTGCCGTTGCGGCCTTGCTGGCTGTCGGTGTCGTGCACGCCCAGGCCACGGACACGCTGAAGAAGATCAAGGACAGTGGTTCGGTCACGATGGGCGTGCGCGAGTCCTCGGGCGCCCTGAGCTACACCCTGGGCGACGGCAAGTACGCCGGCTTCCACGTCGAGGTCTGCCAGCGCGTTCTGGGCGACATCCAGAAGTCGCTCGGCCTGCCCAAGCTGGACATCAAGTACCAGGCCGGTGACTTCGCAGAACCGCATCCCGCTGGTGCAGAACGGCACCGTCGACATCGAGTGCGGCTCCACCACCAACAACGCCACGCGCCAGAAGGACGTGGCCTTCGCCGTGACCACCTACGTCGAGGAAGTGCGCATCGCCGTCAAGGCCAACTCGGGCATCACCTCGATCGCCCAGCTGAAGGCAAGAACGTCGCCACCACCACCGGCACCACCTCGGTGCAATTGCTGCGCAAGCACGAGCGCGCCAACGGCATCGACTTCAAGGAGGTCTTCGGCAAGGACCACGCCGACAGCTTCCTGCTGCTGGATTCGGGCCGCGCCGACGCCTTCGTGATGGACGGCCAGATCCTGGCCGGCAACATCGCCCAGTGCGAAGAACCCGGCCGACTTCAAGATCGTCGGCGAGGTGCTGTCGGTGGAGCCGATCGCCATCATGATGCGCAAGGACGACCCGGCCTTCAAGAAGGCGGTCGACGACAGCATCAAGGCGATGATCGCGAGCGGCGACCTGGCCAAGGTCTACGACAAGTGGTTCATGCAGCCGATCGCGCCGAGCAACACCAAGGTCGGCCTGCCGGCCAGCGATGCCACCAAGGCGGCCTGGGCCAGCCCGAACGACAAGCCCGTCGAGGAGTACCTGAAGAAGTAGCCGACCAGCCCCCAGGCAAGCCCTGAGGCCGGTTGGCGCAGGGCTTGCTTATGCTGCGACAGCGCGGCGCCGGATCCTCCGCGCCGCGCTTTCTTCTTCTTGGGCCGGCCCGCAGACAACAACACGAGGGGGCACGATGACGTGGGACTGGCAGGTATTCCTGCAGGACACCGGTGGCGGGGAGACCTACCTCCACTGGATGATGAGCGCCTGGGGCTGGACGCTGTCGGTCGCGGCGTGCGCGCTGGTGGTGGCGCTGTCGGTCGGCTCGTTGATGGGAATCCTGCGCACCACGCCGAACAAGTGGCTGGTGGCGCTCGGCAATGCCTGGACCGAGCTGTTCCGCAATATCCCGTTGCTGGTGCAGATCTTTCTCTGGTACCACGTCATCCCGTCGATGTTCCTGGTGCTGCGCGGCGTGCCGAGCTTCGTGCTGGTGGTGTTCGCGCTGGGCTTCTTCACGTCGGCGCGCATTTCCGAGCAGGTCAAGGCCGGCATCCAGTGCCTTGCCCACGCGGCCAGCGCTACGCCGGCCTGGCGATGGGCCTGACGCTGCCGCAGACCTACCGCTACGTGCTGCTGCCGATGGCGTTTCGCATCGTCATTCCCGCCGCTGACCAGCGAGTCGATGAACATCATCAAGAACTCGTCGGTGGCGTTCGCGGTCAGCATCGCCGAGCTGACGATGTTCGCGATGCAGGCGCAGGAGGAGACCTCGCGCGGCATCGAGATCTACCTGGCCGTGACCGGCCTGTATTTCATCTCGGCCTTCGCCGTCAACCGCGTGGCCATGTTCATCGAGCACCGCGTGCAGGTGCCCGGGATGATCGGGGGCGGGAAATGAACCTGAACCTCGACTTCGGCTTCCTCAACTGGGGCGTCATCTCCAGCTTCGTTGCCAAGGGCTTCATCTTCTCGGTGCAGCTGACGCTGGTCGCGATGATCGGCGGCATCGCGCTCGGCACCGTGCTGGCGCTGATGCGCCTGTCGGGCAAGAAGTGGCTGGTGGTGCCGGCCGCGTTCTACGTCAACACGCTGCGCTCGATTCCGCTGGTGATGGTGATCCTGTGGTTCTTCCTGTTGATCCCGCTGCTGATCGGGCGACCGATGGGTGCCGAGCTGTCGGCGATCATCACCTTCACGGTGTTCGAGGCCGCGTACTACTCGGAGATCATGCGCGCCGGCATCCAGAGCGTGCCCAAGGGCCAGGTCTATGCCGGCTACGCGGTGGGCATGACCTACGGCCAGTGCATGCAGCTGATCGTGCTGCCGCAGGCCTTTCGCAACATGCTGCCGGTGCTGCTGACGCAGACGATCATCCTGTTCCAGGACACCTCGCTGGTCTACGCCATCGGCGCCTACGACCTGCTCAAGGGCTTCGAGGTCGCCGGCAAGAACTTCAACCGCCCGGTCGAGACCTACCTGGTCGCGGCCGTCGTCTACTTCGTCATCTGTTTTTCGCTGTCGATGCTCGTGCGCCGGCTGCAGCAGAAGATCCAAATCATCCGTTGAGGAGCTTGCGGTGATCGACATCAAGAACGTCAGCAAGTGGTACGGCAGCTTCCAGGTGCTGACCGACTGCACCACCAGCATCAAGAAGGGCGAGGTCGTCGTCGTCTGCGGGCCCTCGGGCTCGGGCAAGAGCACGCTGATCAAGACCGTCAATGCGCTCGAGCCATTCCAGAAGGGCGACATCATCGTCGACGGCATCAGCATCAGCGACCCGAAGACCAACCTGCCCAAGCTGCGCGCGCGGGTGGGCATGGTGTTCCAGCACTTCGAGCTGTTCCCGCACCTGACCGTCACCGAGAACCTGACGCTGGCGCAGATCAAGGTCCTCGGCCGCAACACCGACGAGGCCAAGGCACGGGGCATGAAGATGCTCGACCGCGTCGGCCTGATGGTGCACAAGGACAAGTTCCCGGGCCAGCTCTCGGGCGGTCAGCAGCAGCGGGTGGCGATCGCCCGAGCCCTGTCGATGGATCCGATCGTGATGCTGTTCGACGAGCCGACCTCGGCGCTGGACCCCGAGATGGTCGGCGAGGTGCTCGACGTGATGGTGCAACTGGCCCAGGAAGGCATGACGATGATGGTCGTCACGCACGAGATGGGCTTTGCCAAGAAGGTCAGCCACCGCGTGATCTTCATGGACGCACGGCAAGATCGTCGAAGACTGCAAGAAGGACGACTTCTTCGGCAACCCCGAAGCGCGTTCGCCGCGCGCGCGCGACTTCCTGTCGAAGATTCTGGCGCACTGAGGCGGCCGCAGCCGCCTCGGCGGCTTGCCGCCCGGCTCAGAAACTGCCGGTCAGGTAGGCCTGCAGGCCCGAGTAGTCCAGCTTGAGACTGCCGTTGAAGTCGTTCTTGTCGACATCGACCTTCGTGGCGAACCGGTTGTAACCCAGCCCGACGCCGTAATTGCGGTGGAACATCCACGTCGCACCCAGCCGCAGGTCGGACCAATTGCCGTCGTAGGCGCCGACCTTCACTCTGAAGACTTGAGCCTGGGCGTCGACGTACCAGTCCGGCGCCACCACCCAGCCGGCGCGCAGGCCGATCACCGGCAGCGGTGCGGGCAGCGAACTCACCTTGGTCGATGCCT
>CAWAOQ010000009.1:0-267454 GCA_963783785.1 uncultured beta proteobacterium
AACCCGACCCGCAGGAGACAACCATGTCGTCAGTAGTCAAGGCCGCACCGGCCAGCTCCACGGTCGATGACACGGCAATGCGCCCTCTCAGCATGCCAAGCGAAACTCCCGCACCCGCGCTGACCGACGGGTTTCATCTGGTCATCGATGCGCTCAAGCTCAACGACATCGACACCATCTTCGCCCTGCCCGGCATCCCGATCACCGATCTCACCCGCATGGCGCAGGCCGAAGGCATGCGCGTGATCGCGTTCCGTCACGAGCAGCACGCCGGCAACGCCGCCGCGATCGCCGGCTTCCTGACCCAGAAGCCCGGCATCTGCCTCACGGTGTCGGCGCCGGGCTTCCTGAACGGCCTGACAGCGCTGGCCAACGCCACGACCAACTGCTTCCCGATGATCCTGATCAGCGGCTCGAGCGAGCGCGAGATCGTCGACCTGCAGCAGGGCGACTACGAGGAGATGGACCAGCTCGCGATCGCCAAGCCGCTGTGCAAGGCGGCCTTCCGCGTGCTGCACGCCGAGGACATCGGCGTGGGCATCGCGCGCGCGATCCGCGCCGCGCTGTCGGGCCGTCCGGGCGGCGTGTACCTGGACCTGCCGGCCAAGCTGTTCGCGCAGACGATGGACGCCGCGGCGGGCAAGCGGTCGCTGATCAAGGTCGTCGATCCGGCGCCGCGCCAGATCCCCGCGCCCGATGCGGTGGAGCGCGCGCTGGACCTGCTCAAGGGCGCGAAGCGGCCGCTGATCCTGCTCGGCAAGGGCGCGGCCTACGCGCAGGCCGACGCGGAGATCCGCGCGCTGGTCGAGAAGACCGGCATCCCCTACCTGCCGATGTCCATGGCCAAGGGCCTGCTGCCCGACACGCATCCGCAATCCGCCTCCGCCGCGCGCTCGTTCGTGCTGGCCGAGGCCGACGTGGTGATGCTGATCGGCGCGCGCCTGAACTGGCTGCTGTCGCACGGCAAGGGCAAGACCTGGGGCGGCAGCGAACGCGCAAGCAGTTCATCCAGATCGACATCTCGCCGACCGAGATCGACAGCAACGTGCCGACCGCCGCGCCGCTGGTCGGCGACATCGGCTCCTGCGTGTCGGCGCTGCTGGCCGGCATGGGCTCGAACTGGGCCAAGCCGCCGGCCGAGTGGACCGGCGCGATCGCCGAGCGCAAGGACAAGAACCTGGCCAAGATGGCCGAGACGCTGGCGCAGAACCCGTCGCCGATGAACTTCCACAGCGCGCTGAGCGTGATCCGCGAGATCGTCAAGGCGCGACCGGACGCGATCTGGTCAACGAAGGCGCCAACACGCTGGACTTCACCCGCAGCATCGTCGACATGTACGAGCCGCGCAAGCGCCTGGACGTCGGCACCTGGGGCATCATGGGCATCGGCATGGGCTTCGCCGTCGCCGCGGCGGTGACCACCGGCAAGCCGGTGATCGCGGTCGAAGGCGACAGCGCCTTCGGCTTCAGCGGCATGGAGGTCGAGACGATCTGCCGCTACAACCTGCCGGTGTGCGTGGTCGTGTTCAACAACAACGGCGTCTACAAGGGCACCGACGTGAACCCGGCGGGCGGCGCCGACGTGGCGCCCACCGAGTTCGTCAAGGACGCCCGCTACGAAATGATGATGCAGGCCTTCGGCGGCGTCGGCGTGCGCGCCACCACGCCGGACGAGCTGAGCAAGGCGTTGAACGAGGCCGTGGCCTCCGGCAAGCCGACGCTGATCAACGCGATCATCGACGAAACCGCCGGCACCGAAAGCGGCCGCATCACGAGCCTGAACCCGCAAAGCGCGGCCAAGAAGAAGTAACCCACGCCTACCAAGGATCTCCACCATGAGCAAAGCACTAGACGGCGTCCGGATCCTCGACTTCACCCACGTGCAGTCAGGCCCCACCTGCACCCAGTTGCTGGCCTGGTTCGGCGCCGACGTGATCAAGGTCGAGAAGGCCGGCGAAGGCGACGTCACGCGCGGCCAGTTGCGCGACATCCCCGATGTCGACAGCCTCTACTTCACGATGCTGAACCACAACAAGCGTTCGATCACGGTCGACACCAAGGACCCGAAGGGCAAGGAAGTGCTCGACCGGCTGATCAAGAAATGCGACGTGCTGGTGGAGAACTTCGCGCCCGGCGCGCTGGACCGCATGGGCTTCACGTGGGAACGCATCCAGGAGCTCAACCCGCGCATGATCATGGCGTCGGTCAAGGGCTTCGGCCCCGGGCCCTACGAGGACTGCAAGGTCTACGAGAACGTCGCCCAGTGCGCCGGCGGCTCTGCTTCGACCACCGGCTTCGACGACGGCCCGCCGCTGGTGACCGGCGCGCAGATCGGCGACAGCGGCACCGGGTTGCACCTGGCGCTGGGCATCGTCGCGGCGCTCTACCAGCGCAACACCACCGGCCGCGGCCAGAAGGTGCTGGCAGCGATGCAGGACGGCGTGCTGAACCTGTGCCGCGTGAAGCTGCGCGACCAGCAGCGCCTGGACCGCACCGACATGATGCACGAGTATCCGCAGTACCCCGACGGCAAGTTCGGCGACGCGGTGCCGCGCGCCGGCAATGCCTCGGGCGGCGGCCAGCCGGGCTGGATCCTCAAGTGCAAGGGCTGGGAAACCGACCCGAATGCCTACATCTACTTCATCACGCAGGCCGCCGTGTGGCCGGCCGTCTGCAAGGTGATCGGCGAGGAAGGCTGGATCACCGACGAGGCCTACGCCACGCCGGCGGCGCGGCTGCCGCACCTGAAGCCCATCTTCGCGCGCATCGAGCAGTGGACGATGACCAAGACCAAGTTCGAGGCGATGGACATCCTGAACAAGTTCGACATTCCCTGCGGCCCGATCCTGTCGATGAAGGAGATCGCCGAGGAGCCGTCGCTGCGCGCGACCGGCACGGTGGTCGAGGTCGATCATCCGAAGCGCGGCAAGTACCTGACGGTGGGCAACCCGATCAAGATGTCCGACAGCTCGACCGAAGTGACACGCTCGCCGCTGCTGGGCGAGCACACCGACGAGGTGCTGGCAGAGCTCGGCTACAGCGGCGAGCCATCGCCAGCCTGCGCGCCGACAGCGTGATCTGAACCCGACTCCTTCGACTGCATCCCGCAGCCCGAGCCCGAACCCCCACACGAGGACAATATGAACAGAGACAAGGCCAAGGTCCGCCAGATCCTGGACGCCGTCAAGGCGGCCGGGCGCGATTCACTCACCGCCCCCGAGGGCAAGCTGGTCTGCGACGCCTACGGCATCGCGGTGCCGCAGGAAGGCGTGGCCACCAGCGCTGCGCAGGCTGCGCAACTGGCCACCGGCATGGGCTTCCCGGTGGTGATGAAGATCGTCTCGCCCGACATCCTGCACAAGACCGAGGCCGGCGGCGTGATCGTCGGCGTGAAGAGCGCCGACGAGGCGACGAAGGCCTACGACACGATCCTGGCCAATGCGAAGAAGTACAAGGCCGATGCCAAGGTCGTCGGCGTGCAGGTGCAGCAGATGCTCAAGGGCGGGCAGGAGGTGATCGTCGGCGCGGTCACCGACGGCAGCTTCGGCAAGCTGGTGGCCTTCGGCCTCGGCGGCGTGCTGGTCGAGGTGCTGAAGGACATCACCTTCCGCCTCGCCCCGGCGACGCGCGACGACGCCCTGTCGATGCTCGACGGCATCCAGGCTGCCGAGATGCTCAAGGGCGTGCGCGGCGGCGAAGCCGTCGACCGTGAGGCGCTGGCCAAGTTGATCGTCGGTGTCAGCGAACTGGTCAGCGACTTCCCCGAAATCGCCGAGATGGACCTGAACCCGGTCTTCGCGACCCCAACGAGCGCGATCGCCGCCGACGTGCGCATCGTCGTCGACTTCAATGCGAAGCCGGCACGCCACCGCCCGGCGGAGGCCGAAGTCGTCAAGTCGATGAACCGCATCATGCAGCCCAGGTCGGTGGCCGTGATCGGCGCGTCCGACGAAGCCGGCAAGATCGGCAACTCGGTGATGAAGAACCTGATCAACGGCGGCTACAAAGGTCAGATCATCCCGATCCACCCGAAGTCGACCGAGATCATGGGCTACAAGGCCTACAAGAGCGTCAAGGACGTTCCGGGAGAGATCGACACCGCGGTGTTCGCGATCCCTGCCAAGCTGGTGGCCGGCGCGCTGATCGAGTGCGGCGAGAAGGGCATCGCCGGCGCGGTGCTGATTCCCTCCGGGTTTGCCGAGACCGGCGAGCACGAGATGCAGGCCGAACTGGTCAAGATCGGCCACAAGTACAACATCCGTCTGATGGGGCCGAACATCTACGGCTTCTACTACACGCCGGCCAACCTGTGCGCCACGTTCTGCACCGCCTATGACGTCAAGGGTTCGGCAGCGCTGTCGTCGCAATCGGGCGGCATCGGCATGGCGATCATCGGCTTCTCGCGATCGGCCAAGATGGGCGTCTCGGCGATCGTCGGCCTGGGCAACAAGTCCGACATCGACGAAGACGACCTGCTGCTGTTCTTCGAACAGGACCCGAACACCAAGGTCATCGCGCAACACTGCGAAGACCTGAAGGACGGCCGCGCCTTCGCCGAGGTGGCCAAGAGGGTGTCCAAGAAGAAGCCGGTCATCATGCTCAAGGCCGGTCGCACGTCGGCCGGTGCCAAGGCGGCCAGCTCGCACACCGGCGCATTGGCCGGCAACGACAAGATCTACGAGGACGTGCTGCGCCAGTCTGGCGTGATCCGCGCACGCTCGCTGCGCGACCTGCTCGACTTCGCGCGCGGCGTGCCGATCCTGCCCACGCCCAAAGGCGAGAACGTGGTCATCATCACCGGCGCCGGCGGCTCGGGTGTGCTGTTGTCGGATGCCTGCGTCGACCAGGGCCTGACGCTGATGCCGATGCCGGCCGATCTCGATGCGGCATTCCGCAAGTTCATCCCGCCGTTCGGTGCCGCCGGCAACCCGGTCGACATCACCGGCGGCGAGCCACCGCAGACCTACAAGAACACCGTGCTGCTGGGCCTGTCCGATCCGCGCATCCACGCGCTGATCCTCGGCTACTGGCACACCATCGTCACGCCGCCGATGGTGTTCGCGAAGATCATGGTCGAGGCCCGCGAAGAAATGCTCGCCAAGGGCATCGAAAAGCCGATGGTGGCGTCGCTGGCCGGCGACGTGCAGGTCGAGGAGGCCGCGCAGTACCTCTACGAGCACGGCATCCCGGCCTATGCCTATTCGACCGAGATTCCCGTCGCGGTGCTCGGCGCGAAGTACCAGTGGGCGCGCGGCGCAGGATTGCTCTGAGCCAGCCGCCACTGTCACGACCGCGCTCGCAGCATGAACTCAAGAACCATACCGATCACGCTGCAAGCGCCGGACCGTCAACGCAAGCGCGAGGCCCCGAAGGGGCGGCGCGTCGACGCCGACGCGCGCGACGCGGTGCGCGCGCTGCTCGGCGACGCATCGCGCCAGCGCGACCTGCTGATCGAGCACCTGCACCGGCTGCAGGATCACTTTGGCCACCTGTCGGCCGCCCACCTTGCCGCGCTCGCGGCCGAGATGAGACTGGCGCAGACCGAGGTCTACGAGGTCGCCACGTTCTATCACCACTTCGATGTGGTCAAGGAAGGCGAGGCAGCACCTGCCGCACTGACGGTGCGCGTCTGCGACGGCCTTTCGTGCGAGATGGCGGGCGCACAGGACCTGCTGCAGCGGCTGCCGAAGATCCTCGGCAAGGACGTGCGTGTGATTGCCGCGCCGTGCATCGGCCGCTGCGAGCAAGCGCCGGCGGTCGCGGTCGGCCAGCAGGCGGTGGGCCACGCGAGTTGCGAGGCGGTCCAGGCGGCGGCCACCGGCGGCAAGCCAGCGCCTCGCGCCGGAGCCTTTGTCGATCGTGCCGCCTACGAGGGCCAGGGCGGCTACCGCCTGCTCAAGCGGTGCATCGCCGGCGAACTCGAGGTCGAGACGGTGATCCAGTCGATGGAGGATTCGGGCCTGCGCGGCCTCGGCGGCGCGGGCTTCCCCGCCGGGCGCAAGTGGCGCATCGTGCGCAACGAGATCGCGCCGCGCCTGATGGCGGTCAATATCGACGAGGGCGAGCCCGGCACCTTCAAGGACCGCGTCTACCTCGAGCGCGACCCGCACCGCTTCATCGAAGGCATGCTCATCGCCGCGTGGGCGGTGGGCATCGCACGCGTCTACGTCTACCTGCGCGACGAGTACCACGACTGCCGCAGGATGCTCGAAACCGAGCTGGCGCAGTTGCGCGCCAGTCCGCCCTACCCCGGCATGCCCGAGATCGTGCTGCGGCGCGGCGCCGGCGCCTACATCTGCGGCGAAGAGTCGGCGATGATCGAATCGATCGAGGGCAAGCGCGGCATGCCGCGCCTGCGCCCGCCGTACGTGGCGCAGGTCGGCCTGTTCGGCCGGCCGACGCTGGAGCACAACTTCGAGACGCTGTACTGGGTGCGCGAGATCCTCGAAAAGGGCGGCGCCTGGTTCAGCGCACACGGCCGCAACGGCCGCAAGGGGCTGCGCTCGTTCTCGGTCTCGGGTCGTGTCAGGAGCCCGGGCGTCAAGCTGGCGCCGGCCGGCATCACGGTCCGCGAGCTGATCGCCGAGCACTGCGGCGGCATGCAGGACGGCCATGCCTTCTACGCCTATCTGCCGGGCGGCGCGTCGGGCGGGATCCTGCCCGCGACGATGGGCGACATCCCGCTCGACTTCGACACGCTGCAGCCCTACGGCTGCTTCATCGGCTCGGCCGCGGTGATCGTGCTGTCGGACCACGACACCGCCGTCGGCGCCGCCCGCAACATGATGCGTTTCTTCGCCCACGAGTCCTGCGGCCAGTGCACGCCGTGCCGCAATGGCACGGCCAAGGCCTCGGCGCTGATCGAGCAGCCGAAGTGGGACTTGCCGCTGCTCGAAGACCTGTCGGCCGTGATGCGTGACGCATCGATCTGCGGCCTCGGCCAAGCGGCGCCGAACCCGGTCGATTGCGTCGTCAAGTACTTCCCTGGGGAATTGGCATGAACGCGATCACCCGCAAGGAGGCTGCCGCCCTCGACGCACCGACGGTGAGCTTCGAGCTCAACGGCTGCGCGGTCAGCGGCCGCGCCGACGAGACGATCATCGAGATTGCCCAGCGTGAAGGCATCGAGATCCCGCACCTTTGCTACAAGCCCGGGCTCGAATCGGTCGGCAATTGCCGCGCCTGCGTCGTCGAGATCGGCGGCGAGCGCGTGCTGGCGCCGTCTTGCTGCCGCAACCCGAGCGCGGGCATGAAGGTCACGACCGACAGCGAACGCGCCGTCAAGTCGCAGAAGATGGTGCTCGAACTGCTGCTGGCCGACATGCCGGAGCGCGAGTACACACGCCACAACGAGGTCGACGACTGGGCCACGAAGCTCGGCGTCGGCAAGCCGCGCTTTGCCGCGCGCATTCAGCCGGCACAGGACGTCTCGCATCCCGCCATCGCCGTCAACCTCGACGCCTGCATCCAGTGCACGCGCTGCCTGCGCGCGTGCCGCGATGAGCAGGTCAACGATGTGATCGGGCTGGCTTTCCGCGGCGAGCACGCGAAGATCGTGTTCGACATGGACGACCCGATGGGTTCGTCGACCTGCGTCGCCTGCGGCGAGTGCGTGCAGGCCTGCCCGACCGGCGCGCTGATGCCGGCGCGCGACGCCGCGCTCGCGGTGCCCGACAAGCAGGTCGACATCGGTGTGCCCGTACTGCGGCGTCGGCTGCCAGCTCACCTACAACGTCAAGGACAACAAGATCCTGTTCGTCGAGGGCCGCGACGGCCCGGCCAACGCGGGGCGGCTGTGCGTGAAGGGGCGCTACGGCTTCGACTACGCCCACCATCCGCATCGGCTGACCAAGCCGCTGATCCGGCGCGCCGATGCGCCGCCCAAGAGGAGACGCGGCGACTTCGTGATGGACCCGGACCGCGTGATGGACGTCTTCCGCGAGGCCAGCTGGGAAGAGGCGCTCGCTTTCGCCGGCGGCAAGCTGAAGGCGATCCGCGACCAGCACGGCAAGAAGGCGCTGGCCGGCTTCGGCTCGGCCAAGGGCAGCAACGAAGAGGCCTATCTGTTCCAGAAGCTCGTGCGCACGGGCTTCGGCAGCAACAACGTCGACCACTGCACGCGGCTGTGCCACGCCTCGTCGGTGGTCGCGCTGCTCGAAGGCATCGGTTCGGGGGCGGTCAGCAACCCGGTGATGGACGTGACGCAGGCCGAGGTGGTGGTGCTGATCGGCGCCAATCCGACGGTGAACCATCCGGTGGCCGCCACCTGGATCAAGAACGCGGTGAAGAACGGCACCAAGCTGGTCGTGCTCGACCCGCGCCGCTCCGACCTCGCGCGCGTCGCGCACCGCTTCCTGCAGTTCAAGCCCGACACCGACGTGGCGATGTTGAACGCGATGATGAACGTCATCGTCACCGAAGGCCTGGTCGACGAGGCCTTCATCGCCAGCCGCACCATCGGCTACGACGAGCTGCGCAAGAACGTCGAAGGCTACACGCCGGAGGCGATGGCGCCGATCTGCGGCATCGACGCCGACACGCTGCGCGAGGTGGCGCGGCTGTATGCATCTTCCAAGGCCTCGATGATCCTGTGGGGCATGGGCGTCAGCCAGCACGTGCACGGCACCGACAACGCTCGCTGCCTGATCGCATTGGCGCTGATGACCGGCCAGATCGGCCGCCCGGGCACCGGGCTGCACCCGCTGCGCGGCCAGAACAACGTGCAGGGTGCGTCGGATGCGGGACTGATCCCGATGATGCTGCCCGACTACCAGCATGTCACGAAGCCCGAGGTGCGTGAGCGCTTCGAGCGGGCGTGGCAGCTCGCGCCCGGCACGCTGGACGACAAGGTCGGCCTGACCGTCGTCGAGGTCATGCACGCCATCAAGCATGGCGACATCCGCGGCATGTACGTGCAGGGTGAGAACCCGGCGATGTCCGATCCCGATGCGAACCACGCACGCGAGTCGCTGGCGGCGCTCGAACACCTGGTGGTGCAGGACATCTTCCTGACCGAGACCGCCTACCTGGCCGACGTGATCCTGCCGGCGAGCGCTTTCCCCGAGAAGACCGGCACCTTCACCAACACCGACCGCCTGGTGCAGATGGGCCGCCAGGCGATCGATCCGCCGGGCGATGCGCGGCAGGACTTGTGGATCATCCAGCAGATCGCCAACCAGCTCGGCTGCGGTTGGAACTACGGCCACGTCTCAGAGGTGTTCGAAGAGATGCGCCACACGATGACCAGCATCGGCGGCATCACCTGGGAGCGTCTCGAGCGCGAGCATGCGGTGACCTACCCCTGTGTCAAGGAGGGCGATCCCGGCGATCCGGTGGTCTTCGTCGATCACTTCCCGCGCGAAGGCGGCAAGGCGCGCTTCGTGCCGGCCGACATCATCCCGGCCGCCGAGCGACCCGACACCGACTACCCGATGGTGCTGATCACCGGCCGCCAGCTCGAACACTGGCACACCGGCAGCATGACGCGCCGGGCGACGGTGCTCGATGCGATCGAACCGGACCCGACCGCGCTGGTCCATCCGCTCGACCTGGCGGCGATGGGCGCGAAGCCCGGCGACCTGCTGACGATCGAATCGCGGCGCGGCGCGGTGTCGCTGTTCGCGCGCGCCGAAGACGGCACACCGCGCGGCGCGGTCTTCGTGCCGTTCTGCTACTACGAGGCGGCGATCAACAAGCTGACCAACGCGGCGCTCGACCCGTTCGCGAAGATCCCGGAGTTCAAGTACTGTGCGATCCGCGTGCGGCCCGGCGGCGAGCCGCCGCACCAGGGCAGCTTTGGCGGCGGGCAACTGTTGTCGTCGATGACAACAGCATCGGGTTCGTAGAAACCGATGGGCCCGCAGCCAATGCGGGCCTGACAATACGCGGCCGAATGCGCCGCCGGAGGAGACACGATGTCGTTTTCAAGTCCCGAGTTCTGGGTTGCACTGCTGCAGATCATCGGCGTCAACATCGTGCTGTCCGGCGACAACGCCGTGGTGATCGCACTGGCCGCGCGCGGCCTGCCCGCTCACCAGCAGAAGAAGGCCGTTGCCTGGGGCAGTGGCGCCGCGGTCGTGATGCGGATCGTGCTGACGATCGTGGCGGTGGAACTGCTGCGCCTGCCCTTCCTGAAGCTGGTCGGTGCCGCGTTGCTGTTGTGGATCGCGGTGCAAGCTGCTGCTGCCCGAGGACGAAGGCGGCGGCCACGCCGAGGCTGGCGGCAACCTCGCCTCGGCCATCAAGACGATCCTGCTGGCCGACCTGGTGATGAGCCTGGACAACGTGATCGCGGTCGCGGCGGCCGCCAAGGGCAGCGTCACGCTGCTGGTGATCGGCCTGGCGATCTCGATCCCGCTGGTGGTCTTTGCCAGCACGCTGCTGATGAACCTGATGGGGCGCTACCCGATCATCGTCACGATCGGCGCGGCCTTGCTCGGCTGGGTCTCCGGCGAGATGGCGATCAGCGATCCGGCGGTCAAGGCCTGGGTCGACGCCAACCTGGCCTACCTGCATTACATCGCTCCCGCGGTCGGGGCGATCGGCGTCGTGGCCGTCGGCAACCTGCTGGCCAAGCGCGCGCAGGCCGAACAGGCCGCTGCGATGCGTGCCGGCGTCGCCGCGCGCAGTCCCCAGGGCATGAAGCGCGTGCTGCTTGCGGTCGACGGTTCGGAGAGTGCAGCGCGCGCGGTGAAGGAACTGATGACCTTGCGCGACGACTTGCGCGACCCCGCCGCGGTCGAATTGCATCTGGTCAACGTGCAACGCCCGCTGCCCGGCGATGTCTCGCCTTTCGTCGTGGAGAGACGCGCCAGGAGTATCACCGCGAACGCGGCGACGCGGCGCTGGCGCCCGCGCGCGCCACGCTCGATGCTGCCGGCTACCGCTACCAGGTGCACGAACTCGTCGGCGAACCCGGCGCGACGATCGCCGCACTGGCGCGATCAGATCGGCGCCGACATGATCGTGATGGGCACGCGGGGCCTGGGAACGCACACCGGCGCCCTGCTCGGCTCGGTGGCGCAGAGCACCCTCGTGCACGCCGCGGTGCCCGTGCTGCTGGCGAAGTGACGGGCCTGCAGGCCCGCCGGCTACCGGCAGACGAGTACCGGCACCTTCGAGTGCGTCAGCACCTTCTGCGTCTCGCTGCCGAGCAGCACACCCGCCAGGCCACGCCGGCCGTGTGACGCCATCACGATCAGGTCGCACTTGCGCTGCGCCGAGACCTTCAGGATGGCCTCGGCCGGGAACTCGTCGGTGACGGTCACGCACTCGCAGGCCACGCCGGCCTGCTTGGCGGCCTTCTCGATCACGCCGAGGTAACGCGCCGCCGCACGCGCCGTCATCGCCGAATGTTCGTCAGGTTGCATCAGTGCGACGGGCACCATGCCCTCGAAGACCACCGGCGTCGGCGCGGGCGCGGCGAACAGGCCGGTCACGCGGGCGCCGATCGACTTGGCCAATGCGATGCCCTGCGCCACCGCGTGACCAGACAGCGACGAGCCATCGGTCGGAATCAGGATGTGCTTGTACATGGCCGGCTCCTGTATCGATGCATCACTTCACGCTGGGCAGGACCCAGATCAGCATGCCCAGCGCGTAACAGACCCCTGCCGCGACGAGCGTGAACGGCACGCTCCAGGCCAGGAACTCACGCAGCGACACCTTGCGATTCTCCTCGCGCTGGCAGATGTTGAGCGCGGCATACAGCGCCGGCGCGCCCGCCACCGTGAGGTTGCTGCCCAGCGTGCCCGACCACAGCAGCATCCACCACAGCGGCCACGGATCGGCCCCGTCTGCGCGCAAGTCCTTGATGGTGTGCAGGAAGGTCAGGATGTAGGCGTCGTGCTCGACGATGCCGACGATCGGTATCGTGATCCAGTACAGGAGCGTGGCACCCAGCGCATAACTCTGCGTGAAGATCGGGCGCAGCTGCTGCGCCAGCGCATCGAGGACGTGCATGCGCTCCAGCCCGCCGACCAGCGCGAACAACGCGATGTAGAAGAAGATCGCGCGCCAGTCGAGCTCCTCGAGGATCTTCTCGAAACTCGGGGCCCTGACGCGGTCGCCCAGCAGCTCGAGCAACAGCACCAGCGTGACGGCGCCGGTCATCGCGATGAAGCCGAGCTTGACGCCGAGCACCTGGCGCAAGGCCATGCCCAGAACCGTGAGCAGGAACCAACCCACGACGATGACTGCGAAGAGCCTGTTCGGGATGCGCGTCTCGATGCCCAGGCTCTCGATGTCGACCACCTGCCGGCCATAGCCGCGAAAGCCGTATGCATACATCGCCGCGAGCGTGACCGCAAACGTGACCATCAGGATCGGAAACGACGACGGGCGCCCCAGGTGCCAGAAGAAGTCGAGGAACTCGGCACCGGCGACGCTGTGCAGCATCTGCGGCGGCAGGTCGCCGAGCAGCATCGCCGAGCCCATGAAGTTGGCCGAAAAGCCGATCATCAGCACCAGCGGCGTCACGGGCAGCTTGAGCGCCCGGGCCAGCGGCAGCGCCACTGGCGCCATCATCAGAATCACGACCACGTTGTCGACGAACATCGAGATCGCGCCGGCCAGCACCGACAGGATCATCACCAGCCAGCCGGGGCGCCCACCCGAGAGGTGCAGGGCCTGGACCGACAGCCAGCTGGGCACGCCGGTCTTGCCGAAGTACGAGGCGATGATCCAGACGCTGACCAGGATCGCCATCACGTTCCAGTCGACCAGGCCGAAGGCGTCGACGTCGGTCATCACGCCGATCCAGATCATCAGGGCGACGCCGATCAGCGCGGCCACCGTGCTGTCGACCACGTTCGTGATCACCGCGACGATCGTGACGAGAAAGATCCCGATGGCCAGCCATGCCATTGCGTCCATTGCCCCGAACCCCTTGTCTTTGCTGGTCGACGCAGGAACCTAGCCACTCTTCAGGGCCATGAGCCGCGGTGCGACAACCACTCATCCTGCGCGGATTGTCCACTTTGCCGGAAGGCGCGCGCCCGGCACGTCGACGATTGCCCCGCCATGCACCGTGCCGCCACCCATCTGCGCTGGTGCGCGCCAGCGCACACGCCCCGTCGGGGCACGCTGGGCTGTTCAGGACAGCGGTTGCATGCGTACGCGGCCCTTTTCCTCGTCCATCGTCTTGGCCAGCAGCTTGACCAGCGCGTAGACGGTATCGATGTGCGGCGTGGGTGTGTCGGTAAGACGGCCGAGCTCGACCACCGAGCCGACCAGCGCGTCGATCTCGGGCGCGCGCCCGGCTTCGATGTCCTGCAGCATCGACGTCTTGTGCTTGCCGACTTTCTCGGCGCCGGCGATTCGCTTCTCGAGCGAGACCCGGAACTCGATGCCGAGCTTGTGGGCGACGGCCTGGGCCTCGCGCATCATGTGGGCGGCCAGGTCGCGCGTCAGCGGGAACTGGCAGATATCGACCAAGGTCGAGTGAGCCAGCGAGCTGATCGGGTTGAAGGTCAGGTTGCCCCACAGCTTGAGCCAGATCTCGGCACGGATGTTGTCGAGCACCGGCGCCTTGAAGCCGGCTTTGGTGAAGCACTCCGACACCCGCGTCACGCGCTCGGTCGTGCGACCATCGAGTTCGCCGATCGGAAAGCGGTCTCCCTCGATGTGCCTGACGACACCCGGCTCGGTCAGCTCGGAAGCCGGGTACACCACGCAACCGATGATCTGGCTGGCCGGGATCATCTCGGTGATCAGACCCGTCGAGTCGACGCTTCTGACGAGCGTGCCGGCGAGTGCGCCACCGTGGCCGTGGAAGTACCAGAACGGGATGCCGTTCTGCATCGTCACGACCACCGTGTGCGGCCCGAGCAGTCGCGGCAGGTCCTTCGCGACGGCCTCCACCTGATGGGCCTTCATCGCCAGCACCACGATGTCCTGGATCCCGGCCTCGGTGTAGTCGTTGGTGGCCTTGACATTGCGCGCGACATGTTCGACGCCGTCGTGCATGACGAGCTTCATGCCGTTCTGCCGGATCGCCGCCAGGTTCGCACCGCGCACGATGAAGGTGACGTCCTCGCCCGCCAGGGCGAGCTTCACGCCGACGTAGCCGCCGATGGCCCCGGCGCCGATGATTGCGATTTTCATGATGTCGATTTGGAGAGTGGGAAGAAGGTGGCGGCCTCACTCGACGCGGTTGCTGAGCTTGCCGATGCCGCCGATCTCGACCTCGACCGTGCTGCCCGGCTTCATCGAGCCGACACCGACCGAGGTGCCGCACAGGATGATGTCGCCGGGCAACAGCGTCATGTCGTGGGAGATCATGCTGACGAGTTGTTCGACCGAGAAGCGCATGTCGCTGATCGGATAGTCCTGGCGCACGACGCCGTCGAGCAGGGTCCTGACGGTCAGCGTCGCGGGGTCGAGCCCGGTGACGACGGCGGGGCCGAACGGACAGAAGGTGTCGAAGCCCTTGGCGCGGACCCACTGCGCGAACGACGGATCGCGTTGCAGGATGTCCACCGCTGTCACGTCGTTGGCGCAGGTGTAGCCGAAGACGTGGTCCATCGCCTGCCCGACCGCCACGGCCTTGGTGGTCTTGCCGATCACGATGCCGAGTTCTCCCTCGAACACCAGCTTGGGGTCGCCAGGCGGCCGGCGGATCGTCTCGCCCGGATCGAGGTAACTGTTGGGTGACTTGATGAAGTACAGCGGCTCGGGCGGCCGGGCCAGGTTCAGCTTGGCCGCCAGCTGCCCGAAGTTGTTCCACAGCGCCAGCACCTTGCTCGGCTGCGTCGGCGTCAGCAACTTGAGGCCGGCGAGCGCCAACTGGCGGCCGGTCGCAGTGGGCTGCGCGAACATGTCGCCTTCGAAAACGTCGACCCGATCGCCCGCGAGGGTGCCGAAGCCGGTCGCGCCGTCGTGGTGGAAGCGCACCCAAGTCGTTGTCGTTGCCATGATTCCAGTTACTCGTAGCGGTTGCTGAGCTTGCCGATGCCCGCGATCTCGACTTCGATCGTGCTGCCGGGCTTCATCACGCCGACACCGACCGACGTGCCGCACAGGATCAGGTCCCCGGGGCTCAGGGTCATGTCCCGGGAGATCCGGCTGACCAGTTCCGGCACCGGAAACAGCATGTCGGACACGGGAAATTCCTGCCGCACGCTGCCGTTGACGATCGTGCGCACGACCAGGCCGTCAGGGTCGAGACCGGTGGCGATGACCGGGCCGAACGGGCAGAAGCCGTCGAAGCCCTTGGCCCGCGCCCAGTGCGGGAACGACGGATCGCGCGTCAGGATGTCGGCCGCCGTCACGTCATTGGCACAGGTGTAGCCGAACACGAAGGACAGCGCCTGGTCCTTGGAGACGTCCTTGCAGGTGCGGCCGATGACGATGGCCAATTCGCCCTCGAAGATGATGCGGCTGTCGCACGACGGCTTGCGGATGATGCCGCCGTGGCCGAGGTAGGTGTTCGGTGGCTTCAACAGGTACTGCGGTTCGGCCGGGATACGCTGTTCGCCCTTCCTGAACAGCTCGGCGAAGTTGTTGTACATCGCGATGACCTTGCTCGGCTCGCAAGGTGTCAGCAGTTCGACGTCGGACAACCGCAGCACGCGCCCGGTCGGCCGTGCCGCGAGATACATGTCGCCGTCGAATTCATGCACGCCGTCGCCTTCGAGCGTGCCGAAGTGGGTCGCGCCACCGAAGGCGAAGCGGATCCAGTGCTGCATCGTGGGCTCCGGATATCGCGAACTCAGATGCCGACCTCGCCCCAGCGGGGGTCGGTCCAGCTGAAGCTCGGCATGGCGCGCGGCGCGCCGCTGGCGCTTGCGGGTTGGCGGCGCCGCTTTGCGGCCAGGACCGCATCGGTCAGGAAATCGGCGTCATAGGCGCGCAGCAGATGCGACTGCTCGCCTTCGAGGTACGCCTTGACGCGAGCACGCTCGCACGGGTTGGCGGCGAGCGCCTCGTAGGTGTCGCTGTCCCAGTGCCAGCGCAGGCCCAGTTCGTAGAAAGCGGCGTTGAAGGCGCTGCGTTCGATTTCAATGGCGTCGGCGGTGTCGCAATGCGGCATGGCGGTGGACATGGGGGGCTCCTTGGCGGCGTGACGAAGGGCAATCGATCAAGCACTGGAAGCCATGTTAAGTCTCGACTTAAATAACGTAAAATTAAACTAAATGATCAATATCATTCGCATTAGGTTATGCATTGAAGGGGCGGCTGACGTTCACGCAATTCGACAGTAGCGCGCGATGAGGCATGCCACTCTGAGGCAGCTCAAGGTCTTCGAGGCAGTGGCGCGGCTGACGAGCTATTCGCGTGCCGCCGAGGAGTTGCACCTGACGCAGCCGGCGGTTTCGACGCAGGTCAGGAAACTCGAAGACCACGCCGGTCTGCCGCTGTTCGAACAGCTCGGCAAGAAGATCTTCCTCACCCCTGCCGGCACCGAGTTGCTGCATCACAGCCGCCTCATCATCCAGCAGTTCGAGGATGCCGAGGCCGCGATGACGCAGTTCAAGGGCGTCGCGGGCGGCAAGCTCAACGTGGCGGTGATCAGTGCGGGCGACTACTTCATGCCGCGCCTGCTGGTCGACTTCGCGGGCCGCCACGGCGGCGTGATCCTGAACCTCACGGTGCACAACCGCGAGGGCCTGCTCGCGCAGCTGGCCGACAACCTGACCGACCTGGCGGTGATGGTGCGGCCGCCGGAAGACGCCGACACGATCCACGAGCCGTTCGCGCCACACCCCTACGTCATCGTCGCCAATGCCGGCCACCCGCTGGTGCACGAAAAGCGCATCCCGATGGCACGCATCGTGCGCGAGCCGTTCGTGGTTCGGGAGAAGGGCTCTGACACCTGGCAGTCGATGGCCGACGGCTTCGGTCGGCATCTCGAGCGGCTCAACGTCACGATGGAGATCAAGAGCACCGAGACCATCAAGCAGGCGGTCATCGCCGGCATGGGCATCAGCTTCATGTCGGCGCACACCGTGAGCCGCGAGCTGCGCGCCGGCAGCCTGGCCGTGCTCGATGTGCAGGGACTCCCGTTGATGCTGAACTGGTATGTCGTGCAGCGGCGGCAGAAGCGCCTGCCACCGGTGGCGCAGGCGTTCCGGCAGTTCCTGCTCAGCGACGGTGCACGCCTGATCGACGAAACCGTGCCGTTGCGCAAGCGCCGCACGGCACGTTGACGCGGCCGGCGGGTAGGACAATCCAGCCCCGGCACCACCGCCCAACGTCCATCCGAGAACGACCGCCATGGCCCGAAATGTCACCGTCAAGGCCGACCCCAATGCACCCGGCATCACCGAGATGTTGGCCCGCTTCGTCGCCGAGCATCCTGCGCGAGGCTGGAGCGATGCCGTCGACCGCGAGGCGCACCGCACCTTTGCCAACTGGGTCGGCTGCGCGATCGGGCCGTCGCGGCACGAAACGATGCAGGCCGCGCTGGCCGCGGTGCAGGTGCTGTCGCCGGCACCGCAAGCCTCGTTGCTGGGCCGGCGCGAGAAGGTCGACATCGCCAGCGCCGCAATGCTCAACGGCATCAGCTCGCACACCTTCGACTTCGACGACACCCACCTCAAGACCATCATCCACCCGGCAGGCCCGGTGGCCCCGGCGGCGCTGGCGCTGGCTGAGCACCTGGGGCTGGGCGGTCGCGCGTTGATCGACGCCCTCGTGCTCGGCATCGAGGTGTCGTGCCGCGTCGGCAACGCGATCTATCCCGACCACTACGACCGCGGCTGGCACATCACCGGCTCCACCGGCATGCTCGGCAGCGCAGCCGCATGCTCGCGCCTGCTCGGCCTCGATGCGGCGCGCACCCAGATGGCGCTGGGCATCGCTGCGTCGCAGCCGATCGGCGTGCGAGAGCAGTTCGGCACCATGACCAAGCCGTTCCACCCCGGGGGCGCGGCGCGCGTCGGGCTGATGTCGGCGCTGATGGCCCGGCACGGCTACACCGCGTCGAAGCGGGCGTTGGAGGCGCCGCGCGGCCTGCTGCAGGTGTTTTCCGACAAGACCGACTGGTCGGCGATCACCGAGGGCCTGGGCCGGACCTGGGAAATCTCGCTCAACACCTACAAGCCCTTTGCCTGCGGCATCGTCATCCACCCGTGCATCGACGGTTGCGTCCAGTTGCGCGAGCAGCATCGCCTGCAGGCGAGCGACATCGAGCGTGTGACGATCCGCGTGCACTCGCTGGTGCTCGAGCTGACCGGCAAGAAGACCCCGGTCACCGGGCTGGAGAGCAAGTTCAGCGTCTACCACTCGTGCGCGGTCGGCCTGCTGTATGGCCAGGCCGGCGAGCACGAATACACCGACGAGGTTGTCAACCGGCCCGAAGTGACTGCGTTGCGCTCGCGCATCGAGGCCATCGTCGACGACCGCATCGACGAGGCCTCGGCCGACATCACGATCCGCACCAGCGACGGCCGCGACCTGCACCTGTTCGTCGAACACGCCATTGGCAGCGTCGAGCGGCCGATGAGCGACCTGCAGTTGCAGGCCAAGTTCGCCGGCCAGAGCGAACCCGTGCTCGGGGCGGACAAGACAGCCCGGGCCTGGTCGCTGGCGATGGGCATCGGCCAGTGTGCCGAGCTTGGCGAATTCATCGCCGCCACGACCTGACGCCGCCGACAAAGCCGGCCGCGCAAACAAGAAACCCCGCAAATCAGCGACTTGCGGGGTTGGATGCCTGGTGGGCGGTGCAGGGTTCGAACCTGCGACCCCTGCCGTGTGAAGGCAGTGCTCTACCGCTGAGCTAACCGCCCGAATCTTGCCGTTCGGGTTGGCTTCCGGGGCGCCGGAAAGCGCGCGATTATGCCAGACGGCGCCACAGCGTCTTGCCGCCGCTGACCTTGTCGAGGTCGCCCAGCAAGGCATCGTGCGCCGCCTGTTCGTCCGCAGGAACGACGACCGCGGCCAGCGTGTACGTGGTCAGATCGATCGGCTGCACGCCTGCCGCCCCGGGGTGGCTTTCCTGGGCTTCGATGACCAGCGAGTCCTGCCCACGGGTCATGCGCAGGTAGACCTCGGCCAGCAGGCCCGCATCGAGCAGCGCGCCGTGCAGCGTGCGACCCGTGTTGTCGACTTCCAGGCGCCTGCACAAGGCGTCCAGCGAGTTGGACTTGCCGGGAAACAGGTTGCGCGCCATCTGCAACGAATCGGTGACACGGGCGACCTGGCTGGCAAAGCGAGGCCTGGCCAGGCGCTTCAACTCGGCGTCGAGAAAACCGACGTCGAACGCGGCGTTGTGGATCACGATCTCGGCGCCGGCCAGCCACTCGAGCAATTCGTCGGCGACTGCGGCGAAGCGCGGCTTGTCGGCGAGGAATTCGTCGGTCAGCCCGTGCACCTTGATCGCATCCTCGCTGCTCGGCCGCTCCGGGTTCAGATAGAAGTGCTTGTTGTCACCGGTCAGGCGCCGATTGACCATCTCGATGCAGCCGATCTCGATGATGCGGTCACCGCCGTCGGGGCTGAGGCCGGTGGTTTCGGTATCCAGGAAGATCTGTCGCATGTGAACTCCGACTCAGCGCTGGGGTTGCGCTCGCAGCCACAGCAGCGCGCCCGCCAGCACCATCGGCACGCACAGCCATTGGCCCATGCTCATGCCCAGCGCCAGCGGACCGAGAAAGCTGTCGGGCTCGCGGAAGAATTCGGCAACGAAGCGCAGCGCGCCGTAGCCGATCAGGAACATGCCCGACACCTGCCCCGGCAAGCGCGGCCGGCGCGCATACATCCACAGCAGCACGAACAGCAGCAGCCCTTCGAGCGCGACCTGGTACAGCTGCGACGGATGGCGCGCGATGGCACTGCCCGATTGCGGGAACACCATCGCCCACGGCAGCGACGGGTCGGCCGCCCGCCCCCACAACTCGCCGTTGATGAAGTTGCCGACGCGTCCGGAGGCCAAGCCGATCGGCACGCAGGGTGCGATCAGGTCCATCACGTCCAGGAAGCGCCAGGCACGCTGGCGCGCGTACAAGGCCAGGGCGCCGATCACGCCGAGCATGCCGCCGTGGAACGACATGCCGCCCTTCCAGACCATCAGCGCCTCGAGCGGGTGCGCCGCGTAGTAGCCCGGCTTGTAGAACAGGACGTAGCCCAGGCGACCGCCGATGATCACACCGAGAACGCCCCAGAACAGCATGTCCTCGACGTCGCGAAGGCTCCAGCCGGCCTGGGCCCAGTGCGGCTGCCGTGTACGCAGGGACGCCAGCCAGAGGAACAGGCCGAACGCGACCAGGTAGGTCAGGCCGTACCAGTGGATGCCCACCGGCCCGATTTGCAGGGCGATCGGATCGAACTGCGGATGCACCAGCATCGATGAAGCTCCGTCAAGGAAGCCGCGATTGTCGCCGCTTCGGGCGCGTGGCCAGCCGACCGCGCACCTGCTCGACGAAGCGTTGCACCACCGGCAACGCAGGTTCGCGCCAGATCAGGCTGGTTTCGGCCTGCAGCGCCGCGCCGCCGAGGCGGCGGTAGACGACGCCGGGGCGCTGCAGCCGCGTCACCGTCTCGGGCACCCAGGCCATGCCGATGCCGGCCGACACGAGGTTGACGATGGTCTGCATCTGGATCGCCTCCTGGGCCACCTGCGGCGTCAGGCCGCGCGCGCGCTGCAAGGCCAGAACGGCGTCGTACAGCGACGGCGTCACCGCACGTGGAAAGATGACCAGCGGTGTGTCGGCGATGTCGGCCCGACGCAGGACCCTGCGTGCAGCGGCTGCGTGGCCCTCGGGCAGCGCCAGCCACATCGGCTCGATCAGCACCGACAGCGCGCCGTACCCGGCCGGCACGGCGCCGGGCGCATGCAGCACGAAACCGGCATCGATCTCGTCACCGGCGAACGCGGCCAGCTGCACATCGAGCGTGGCCTCGCGCAACTGCAATTGGACGTCGGGGTGGCTTTCGCGGAAGGCCCGCAGCCACAACGGCAGTGGCCCGTAGGCGATGCTCGACACGAAGGCCAGCCGCAGCTGCCCGGTGCGGCCCGCGGCGGCCGCACGCACCGCAGCCGGCAGGGCCTCGGCCGCGCGCAGCAGGCGCCGCGCCTCCTCCAGCAATGCATGGCCGGCCGGTGTCAGCGCCACCGAGCGCCGCGAGCGCTCGAACAGCATCACGCCCAGGTTGCGTTCAAGGGCCTGCACCGCCTGCGTCAGCGGCGGCTGGGTCATCGCCAGTCGTTGCGCGGCACGGCCGAAATGCAATTCCTCGGCCACGGCGACGAACTGGCGCAGCGGTCGCAGTTCGATCATTGATTCACCGTACATATCAAAAATGGATGACAAATATATTGGACCAGAGACCGTGGCGTGGCGATACTTTCGCCGCTTGCGCAATTCGAAGGACACGCCATGACCGAAGCCAATCGCCGCTCCAAGAACATCACCGAAGGCGTTGCCCGCGCGCCGAACCGCTCGATGTACTACGCGATGGGCTACCAGCCGAGCGATTTCAGCAAGCCGATGATCGGCGTGGCCAACGGCCACTCGACGATCACCCCATGCAACTCGGGCCTGCAGAAGCTGGCCGACGCCGCGGTCGACGCCTTGAAGGCCGCCGGTGCCAACCCGCAGACCTTCGGCACGCCGACCATCAGCGATGGCATGGCGATGGGCACCGAAGGCATGAAGTACAGCCTCGTCTCGCGCGAGGTGATCGCCGATTGCGTCGAAACCTGCGTCGGCGGCCAGTGGATGGACGGCGTATTGGTGATCGGCGGCTGCGACAAGAACATGCCCGGCGGCATGATGGGCATGCTGCGCGCCAACGTGCCGGCGATCTACGTCTACGGCGGCACGATCCTGCCCGGCCACTACAAGGGCCAGGACCTGAACATCGTCAGCGTGTTCGAAGCCGTCGGCCAGTTCTCCGCCGGCAAGATGAGCGAAGAAGACTTCTGCCAGATCGAGCGGCGCGCGATCCCCGGCAGCGGCTCGTGCGGCGGCATGTACACCGCCAACACGATGAGCTCGGCCTTCGAGGCGTTGGGCATGAGCCTGCCGTTCGCGTCGACGATGGCCAACGTCGAAGATCCGATCGTCGAGCACACCCGCCAGGCCGCGCGGGCGCTCGTCGCCGCAGTCAAGGCCGACCTGAAGCCGCGCGACATCGTCACCAGGAAGAGCATCGAGAACGCAGTGGCCGTGATCATGGCCACCGGCGGGTCGACCAATGCCGTGCTGCACTTCCTGGCCATCGCCCATGCGGCCGCCGTGCCCTGGACGATCGACGACTTCGAGCGTGTGCGCACCAAGGTGCCGGTGCTGTGCGACCTGAAGCCCAGCGGCAAATACCTCGCGATCGACCTGCACCGTGCCGGCGGCATTCCGGCGGTGATGAAGGTCCTGCTGGACGCCGGTCTGCTGCACGGCGACTGCATCACGATCACCGGCAAGACGGTGGCGGAAAACCTGGCCGACGTGCCACCGCTGCGCGCCGACCAGGACGTGATCCGACCGATCGACAAGCCGATGTATGCCGAGGGTCATCTGGCGATCCTCAAGGGCAACCTGTCCCCAGAGGGCTGCGTGGCCAAGATCACGGGGCTGAAGAACCCGGTCATCACGGGGCCGGCCCGCGTGTTCGATGACGAGCAGTCGGCATTGGCCGCGATCATGGCGGGCCAGATCAAGGCCGGCGACGTCATGGTGCTTCGCTACCTCGGCCCCAAGGGCGGCCCCGGCATGCCCGAGATGCTCGCGCCCACCGGCGCGCTGATCGGTCAGGGCCTGGGTGAGAGCGTCGGCTTGATCACCGATGGCCGCTTTTCCGGTGGCACCTGGGGCATGGTGGTCGGCCATGTCGCGCCCGAGGCCTTCGAGGGCGGCACGATCGCGCTGGTGCACGAAGGCGACACGATCACGATCGACGCCCACCGGTTGCTGCTGCAACTCGACATCAGTGATGCGGAACTGGCGCGTCGCCGCGCAGCCTGGGTCCGCCCCGCGCCGCGCTACACGCGCGGCGTGCTGGCCAAGTTCGCGTTCAACGCCGGCAGCGCCAGCGCGGGTGCGGTGCTCGACAGCTTCGATTGACGCCGCTGCGCGCGCCCACGCAGCGGCGCGCACGTGGCGTTCACGTGGCGTTCACGCCTTCTTCTTCTGGCCGGGCTCCAACTCGCCGAAGCTGGTGCTGACCTTGCTGTCGAACACGCTGCTTCGGATGACCTCTTCGTTGTGTTCGCGCTTGGCCGAGCGTTCTGCTTCCGCACGCTGGGCCGCAGCGCGACGCGCGCGCGTCGCCGCGTCATCGGCCTTCTGCCGATCGCGGTTGATGCCCAGCGCATCGAGGTTCTTGCGCCGGCGCTCTGCCTTCCGGTCCTCGAGCTTGTTCATCTCGCGCTTCTTGGTCAGGCCGCTCGCATCCGCGTAAGCCCACCAGACCAGCGCCGCGGCAAACGGTGACAGAACAGCCCACCAACTCCAGGCGGCGACGAAGCCGACGTCCGCGAACTTGAGAGCGATCAACAGCACACCGAGCATGACGAACCACATGGCGATCTCCAGGGTCAGGCGGCAGGTGTCAACCTGCATGCCTAGAATAGCGTTCGCAGAAACTCTAACCCACTCGTTTCATCCCCTTGCGGAAGGAAGTCATGAAATCCCTGCTCGCCCTGGGCGTCGCCATCGGCGCCGCCATCGCATCCCCGGCCTTTGCCAGCGCCGAGTTGGCGCAGAAGAAGAACTGCCTGGCCTGCCATGCCGTCGACAAGAAGGTGATCGGACCGTCCTACAAGGAAGTCGCAGCCAAGTACGCGGGCCAGAAGGATGCCGCCGACAAACTGGCGCAGAAGATCCTCAAGGGGGGTTCGGGCGTATGGGGTGCAGTGCCGATGCCGGCCAACCCGCAGGTCAACGAGGCCGAGGCCAAGCAACTCTCGACCTGGGTGCTGACCGTCAAGTAAGGCACCCAGCCATTGGGTGTCCGTCCACATGGCCCCGCATCGCGGGGCCATGGCCTTCTTGGAACCCATTTGCCCGGCGGCTCCCGGGGCCGCGGACCCGGCGGGTGCGCGGTCGCGGCAGCCGGGCAAGTCCTGCGCCGCCGTTGACGTCGGCTGACGTCTGGCAAATTCCCTGCCCACGGCTGGCGCCATCGGCGCTGGCAGCGGCCGCGGCGCAGGCATAGGCGCGAATACCCCGGCACGAAGGGCGGCCGACAATCGTGCACCCATGAACACCGGCATCGTCTACGCCACCCTCGGCTTCGTTCTGTGGGGGCTGGTCCCGCTCTACCTCCGTCAGGTCGTTTCGGTGGCGCCGCTGGAGGTGGTGCTGCACCGTTCGGTGTGGTCGCTCGTGTTCCTCTTCAGCATGCTGGCCCTGCTGCGCCGGTTCGACTGGCTGAGGGAACTGGCGGCACAGCCCCGGCGCCTCGGCCTGTTCGCGCTCAGCGCGCTGCTGCTGTCGGTCAACTGGCTGGTGTACGTGTTTGCCGTGCACAGCGGCCATGTCGTCGACGCGAGCCTGGGCTACTTCATCAATCCGCTCGTCAATGTGTTGCTCGGCGTGCTGGTGCTGCATGAGCGACTTCGACGCGTGCAGTGGGCAGCTGTCGGGCTTGCGGCACTCGGTGTCTTGTGGCTGACCGCGCAGGCCGGGCGCGTGCCGTGGATTGCGCTCGTGCTCGCGTTCAGCTTCGGCCTCTATGGCCTGATGCGCAAGACCGCGACGCTCGGGGCGCTGGAGGGGCTGGCGCTCGAGACGCTGCTGCTCGCGCCGGTGGTCGTGCCGCTGCTGGCTTGGTGGACCTGGCAGGGCGACGGCGCGATGGCGCGCGGCGATGCCGCGCTGAACGGCTGGCTGCTGCTCTCCGGCCCGCTGACGGCGCTTCCGCTGCTGCTGTTTGCCGCTGGCGCGCGACGTCTGCCGCTGTCCACGATCGGGCTGCTGCAATACATCTCCCCGACGATCCAGCTCGCGCTGGGCATCTGGGTCTTTGGCGAACCGTTCGATCGCGATCGGTTCATCGGCTTCGCGCTGATCTGGTCGGCACTGGCGCTGGTGTCGGTGGACGGATGGCGAAGCGCGCGGCGGGACGCCACCGCAACCTGATCTGCCCCGCGCGCACGGCACCGGAAGGCTCGCAGCGCGTGAGCCTCGGCTTGGCCGGCCGGATCGCCAACGGTGCGCGGCGTCCGCAGTCGCCAACGCGCCGCGCCATAGCTTCTGACAATCAATGCGATCTGATCAATCCATCCACTAAATGCTGCAGCGCATTCAAACTTCACCCGTTGCAGTTTTCTTCTGTTCCCTTCAACCCAACCCGAGGCAATCACGATGTCCCTGATCAACACCCAAGTCAAACCCTTCAAGGCCACCGCCTACAAGAACGGCAAGTTCATCGAAGTCACTGAGCAGTCGCTGATGGGCAAGTGGAGCGTGTTCATGTTCTACCCGGCCGACTTCACCTTCGTCTGCCCGACCGAACTCGAAGATCTGGCCGACCACCACGCCATGTTCAAGGACATGGGCGTCGAGCTGTACGGCATTTCCACCGACACCCACTTCGCCCACAAGGCCTGGCACGACACGTCGGACGCCATCAGGAAGGTGAACTACGCGCTGATCGGCGACCCGACCGGCACGATCACCCGCAACTTCGGCGTGATGATCGAAGAAGAAGGTCTGGCGCTGCGCGGCACCTTCGTGATCAACCCTGAAGGCCAGATCAAGCTGTGCGAAATCCACGACAACGGCATCGGCCGTGACGCGTCGGAGCTGCTGCGCAAGGTCAAGGCCGCCCAGTACGTCGCCACCCACCCGGGCCAGGTATGCCCGGCCAAGTGGCAGGAGGGTGCCGCCACGTTGACGCCGTCGCTCGACCTCGTCGGCAAGATCTGACGGCTCGGCATTGACAGGCAGGCCGCACGCCTGCCCGCTTCGACAGGCCTTCGGGCCCTGTCGCCAGCGCCTCCCCCGGTGGGCGCTGACGATGGGGTCTGACCCGACCTCGCCCACTCATCGCATCAAGGACTGCACCATGTTGGACGCCAACCTCAAGACCCAGCTCAAAGCCTACCTCGAGCGCATCACGCAACCGGTCGAGCTGATCGCGTCGCTCGACGATCGCCCCGCCGCGCAGGAAATGCGCGCGCTGTTGGACGACATCGCCAGTCTGAGCGAACTCGTCAGCGTGCGCACCGACGGCCGCGACACACGCCGCCCTTCGTTCCAGATCACGCGCGCCGGTCAGGACATGGGCGTGCGCTTCGCCGCCGTCCCGATGGGCCACGAGTTCACGTCGCTCGTGCTCGCGCTGTTGCAGGCCGGTGGGTACCCGCCGAAGGTCGAGGCCGACGTGATCGACCAGATCCGCAGCCTCGAAGGCGAGTTTGTCTTCGAGACCTACATGTCGCTCACCTGTCACAACTGCCCGGACGTGGTGCAGGCGCTGAATCTGATGGCGGTGGTCAATCCACGCGTGCGCCATGTCGCGATCGACGGCGGCCTGTTCAAGGAGGAGGTCGACGCACGCCAGATCATGGCCGTGCCGACCGTGTACCTCAACGGCCGGCCCTTCGGATCGGGCCGCATGGAGCTCGCCGAGATCCTGGCCAAGGTCGACACCGGCGCGGCTGCGCGCGACGCTGCACGGCTGGCTGACAAGGCACCCTTCGACGTGCTGATCGTCGGCGGCGGCCCGGCCGGAGCCGCCGCGGCGATCTATGCCGCACGCAAGGGCATCCGCACCGGAATCGTGGCCGAGCGTTTCGGCGGCCAGACGCTGGACACGCTGGGCATCGAGAACTTCATCTCGGTGAAGGAGACCGAAGGTCCCAAGTTCGCCGCCGCACTGGAAGCGCATGTGCGCACCTACGATGTCGACATCATGAATGGCCAGCGCGTGGCTGCGCTGGAGCCGGCGCCGCAGCCCGGCGGCGACGCCACCGTGACACTCGCCAATGGCGCGGCACTGAAGAGCAAGACCGTGATCCTGGCCACCGGTGCGCGCTGGAAGAACGTGAACGTGCCCGGCGAACAGCAGTACCGCACCAAGGGCGTGGCCTACTGCCCGCACTGCGACGGCCCGCTGTTCAAGGGCAAGAAGGTCGCGGTCATCGGTGGCGGCAACTCCGGCGTCGAAGCCGCCATCGACCTGGCGGGTGTCGTCGAGCACGTCACGCTGATCGAGTTCCTCGATCAGCTCAAGGCCGACGCGGTGCTGGTGAACAAGCTCAGGAGCCTGCCCAACGTCACGATCCACACCAATGCGCAGACCACCGAAATCACCGGCGATGGCCAGAAGGTCAACGGCCTGCGCTACAAGGATCGCACGACGGGCGACGAACACCACATCGCCCTGGCCGGTGTGTTCGTCCAGATCGGCCTGGTACCCAACACCGAGTGGCTCAGAGGGACGGTCGAGCTGTCGCGCTACGGCGAAATCCTGGTCGATGCCAAATGCGCCACCAACGTGCCCGGCATCTTTGCCGCTGGCGATGCAACGACGGTGCCCTTCAAGCAGATCATCATCGCCACCGGCGATGGCGCGAAGGCGGCGCTGTCGGCCTTCGACCACCTGATCCGAACGCCAGCGCACCCGTGATCCTCGCCACCGAGCCGAGCCGCCGAAGGTAGGGCCGGCTACGGCGACGGCGGGCGCCGGTGCGCCGCTGAGCAGACGCTACTTCAGGTCGCCGGCGAGATTGGAAAGCGTTTCCGGCGCCACCGTGACGTGCGCCGGGTAGTTGGTGTGGTCGCAGCCAATCTTGACGGCGGCACCGGCGCGGATCGACGCCCGCTGCGCCGGGCTGAACTCGAAGCGGACGAAATGGACCGCCGAGGTCTTCTCTTCGTTGTCGCGGTCGAGGTCTTCGTCGGCGATGGCGTAGACACGCGGGTGGCCTTCGACCTCGACGAACATGCGATCCTCGATGCCGATCAGCCGGGCCAGCTCACGCTTGCGCTCGTGGACGTCGGGGTACTCGATCAGCATCGTCGCCTTCCAGTTGCTGCCGTCGGGCACCAACGGCGCATAGGCGTCGATCTCGCTCTGGATGCCGTCCTCGTCGAAGATCTTCTCGATGTGCAACATCTCCTGGATCTGCCGGCGGATCGTCTGTTCGTCCTCGAACTGCAGCGTGACATGTTCGCCCAGGCGCACGCTGCGCAGACGCCGATGCGCAATGGCCTGCGGCTTGCTGGACTGGCGGATCTTCGAGTAGGCCTCCAGCGTCAGCAGGTTGTCGCGGCGGATCGTCATGTCGTTCACTCCATGCCGTAGGCGATGCGCACCAGGCTCAGCGGGTGCCGTACGGCTTTGGCTGGGGTTCCCGCCTGCTGCATGCCCTGCGCAATGTGATGGCCGGCCATCGGGCAGTCGCTGCCGATGAAGTCGGGCTCGTCCTTGGCCATCGCCTTGAACACCGGCTTGCCGATCTTCATCGCCACCGGATGGGTGGCGGTCTTCACGCCATAGATGCCGGCGTGGCCCGAGCAGCGCTCGACCGTGTTGAGCTTGACCTCGACCTTGGTGCCGATGAGCTTGAGCATCTCCTCGGTCTTCCTGCCGATGTTCTGCACGCGGCCGTGGCACGGGATGTGGTAGCTGACCTTGCCGAGCGCGGTCTTGAAGTCGGTCTTCAGCAAGCCATCCCTGTGGCGCGCCACGAGGTACTCGAATGGATCGAACATCGCTTCCTTGACGAGCTGCGTGTCGGCGCAATCCGGGAACATCAGCGGCAGTTCCTGCTTGAACATCAGCGTGCAACTCGGCACCGCGGACACGATCGCGTAGCCGTCCTTGGCGTAGCGGGCCAGCATCGGCACGTTGGCGGCCTTGTGCTCGGCCACCGAATCGAGGTCGCCGAGTTCGAGCTTGGGCATGCCGCAGCACTTCTCCTTGTCGACGATCACGTAGGGGATGTCGTTGTGCGCCAGCACCTTCAGCAGATCGTGGCCGACACCGGGCTCGTTGTAGTTGATGAAACAGGTCGAGAAGATCGCCACCTTGCCGGGCGTGCGCTCGCCGTTCGTGACCACCGTCGCCGCGCTTTTTGCCGCTCCCCAGCGGAACCGCTGGGTCGCGAGTTCGGGCATCCAGGCGTCCGGGTGAACACCGAGCGCGCTGTCCATCACCTTGCGCGCAGCCTTCGTGCGGTTCACCGCATTGACCACCTGCACCACCACCGGGATCCCCGCGAACTGGCCATGCACGTCGGTCGAAGCGAGCAGCTTCTGGGCAGCGCCGACTTCACCCTTCTTGAACTTGATCGCCTTGGCGCGGAGCATCAAGTGCGGGAAGTCGAGGTTCCAGGCGTGCGGCGGCGTGTACGGACACTTGGTCATGTAGCACAGGTCGCACAGGTAGCACTGGTCGACCACGCTCCAGTAGGCCTCCTTCTTGACGCCGTGGACCTCGCCGTCGTCGGTGGCGTCGACCAGGTCGAACAGGTTCGGAAAACTCTGGCAAAGGCTGACGCAACGGCGGCAGCCATGGCAGATGTCGAACACCCGCTCCATCTCCTTGAAGGCCGAAGCCTCGTCGTAGAAGTCGGGGCTCTTCCAGTCGATCGGGTGCCGGGTCGGGGCTTCCAGGTTGCCTTCGCGCATGGTCGTGGGTCGGTTGTGGGTTCCTCAAATGAACAAGGGGCACGAAGCCCCCTGTTCGACGACATGTACCGCGTTCAGTCGACCAGCGCGTCGAGCGCTTTTTGATAGCGGTTGGCGTGCGAGCGCTCGGCCTTGGCCAGCGTCTCGAACCAGTCGGCAATCTCGTCGAAACCTTCGTCACGGGCCGTCTTCGCCATACCGGGGTACATGTCGGTGTACTCGTGGGTCTCTCCGGCCACCGCGGCCTTCAAGTTCTGGCGGCTGCTGCCGATCGGCAGTCCGGTCGCCGGGTCACCCACTGCCTCGAGGAACTCGAGGTGGCCGTGCGCGTGGCCGGTCTCGCCTTCGGCCGTGGAGCGGAACAGTGCCGCGACGTCATTCTGGCCCTCCACATCCGCCTTGTTTGCGAAATACAGATAGCGGCGATTGGCCTGCGATTCGCCCGCAAAGGCGTCCTTCAGGTTCTGCTCGGTCTTCGATCCTTTCAAGCCCATGTCACTCTCCTGTGATTGCAGTCAGCGTGGATGGCTGAGGGGTCTGCGCGCTCCCGATCAGCACTTTTCGAAAATAGCCCACCTGCGGCATGCGCGCCAATTCAAAGCGCCTATCCAGCAAATAGTTAGTGGCTAATTGATGACCATCAACCATAGTGGCGAGAACGGTTGCGCAGCTGATCTTCACGCCGCCAACCACTGCTGGACCCGGCGGTGCAATCCGGCGAGCGGATCGATCAGCTCGTCGAGCACGCTGAAGTGATCGCGACCAGCGATCTCCTCGCAAACCGGCACCACGGCGTCCCCCCAGCGCTCGCGAATGAGGCGGTTCTGGCGGAGAAACTCGTCGCTCTCCAGTGCGCCGACCACGCTGCATAACAGCGCACCCGCCGGCGCCGCATAGCCGGCCGGGCTGGCACGGCGCACCACGTCAGGCGTCAGCCGCAAGTCGACCTGCAGCGACGGCGTGGCGGCGATCGGTGCCAGGTCGTACAGGCCCGAGATCGACACTGCCCGGCGCGTCAGCCGCAACGGCAGGTCGGGCGCCAGCCGCCGCCCATCGCAAGCCAGCAGCATCGCCGCCAGGTGCCCCCCCGCCGAGTGCCCGACCACGACGTTGCGGCGCCGCGTCGCCACCAAAGCGGGCGGCATTGCGATGCACCCAGGCCATGGCATGCGCCATCTGCATCGCGATGGTGTCGATCGTGACTGCGGGGCACAGTGAGTGGTTGGGCACGACCACCATGGCGCCGGAGGCCACGAAAGGTGGAGCCACGAACGAGAAATCCGACTTGTCCAGCGCCCGCCAGTAACCGCCGTGGATGAAGACCAGCACCGGCGCATTGGGCCGCGCGGCCGGGAAGACGTCCAGCGTCGCTGCCGCATCCGGCATGAACGGCACGTCGAGGTGGCAGGCCAGTTGCGCCCGCGCATGCGCCGACGCGGCGCGCCAGCGCTCGAAGATGCTGCGCGAAAGTCGGCACCCTCTTTCGGTTGTCGTACTGCGCCTCCAGCCAGGCGGTGTCGGTCAGGGAGCCGCTCGCGTAGTCGCCGCTCATGTGTGTGTCCTCCAGAAGATGCAACGCTCGCACGGCGCGGCCTGCGGCGTCAATACCGGCTGCTAGAATTCGCGCCTGCCGTGGGGACGTAGCTCAGCTGGGAGAGCGTCGCGTTCGCAATGCGAAGGTCGGGAGTTCGATCCTCCTCGTCTCCACCAAATATCAAGGAAATACGGGCCTTCGCGGCCCGTTCTTCTTTGTACCCATCATCCGACCCACCAATCTCGGATGCACTTGTGACGCTCCATCTGCGCGCCCGCGAAAGCGTCGAGCAGATCGAGCGTACCGGCTGCGTACTGATCGGCAGGACGGGACACGGTATCGAGCGCCAGAGGTTGCCAGTGCACTGCTCGAGAGAGGCCAAGTCCACCCGCGTCCTGCCTTCAGCCAATCGCAGCGCATAGGCGGTCTGTTCCTCGGTGGGTCTGCATTTCTTCATCGTTTCTCCTTCGCCTGCTCGGGGTGCCTCGAAGCGACCGTACCTCCACCTTCGACCCGCACTGGCTTTCCGGGGAGGCGTCAGGTCGAGATTCGGCGCCGTCAGCCTGAAGGCAAACGGCCCGCCGAAGCGGGCCGTTGCCGTGCGTGACGCGGATATCAGGGCGCGAAGTTGAAGTCCTTCAGCACATCGGGCGGCAGCGTGATGCCGAACGGCTGGACCACAAAGTCAGGCGCGCTCGCCTCGAGCTTGTAGACGCCGGTGGTTGATCCATCACTGGCAAACGCGAACGTCGTGGCGCCTGCGGTGTAGGCCAGCTTGCCCGACGCGCCGGCCGGCAACGTCATGCTGTAAGCGCCCGTGACGGCATTGGCCGCGCTGTAGCCGACCTCGATCGTCGGCCCACCGCTGAAGGTCTGCGTCGCGCGCACCGCCGCATTGGTGTCGGCCGCACTGCCGCTGACCGTGACCGTGCCCGACGCGACCGCGCTCTGATCCGAGACCAACGTGTTGATGCGCGCCGCATCGCTGCCGATGACGGTGGTCGTCGTCTCGCCGACCGGTACGCCGGTCATGACCGCATTGACGCGCCCCGTGGCGGTGATCACCAAGTCATAGGTGCCTGCGGGCACGGGGTAGAGCACGAAGCGGCCGGTCGCGTCCGGCGGCGTCGCGCGCACCGGAGCGCCGCCAAGCTGCGCCGATACCGTGGTGCCGGCGGTGACCAACGTGGGATCGACGAAGCCGACGATTCGCTGGCCCGCAGTGGACAGGATCGGAATCACCGACAGCACCGGCTTCAACAGGTACTTGCCGGAGTTTCCAGCCTTGACGAAGGACTTGCAGGCGTCGAAGTCGATCGCGAAGTCGGCCACCTGGCCAGCAGGCACGGCGATATTCACGTTCATCTTCAGACCGCTCTGCTGACCACTCGGCGTGGTCAGTGCGGTCTCCTCCCCGCCGGTCGGCGTCAGGGCGTTGGCCATCGGGTTGGCGGCCGTGTTGGCGGCCAGCACGAGGCGCATCTGGGTGTAGCTGCCGGCCGGCAGCTCGGTCTGGCCGAGCGGCAGCAGGGTGCCATTGTTCAAGGACAGCAGGTTCACGCGCTGCGGCGCAGCGAGCAGCACCTCCGACCAGCCGGCATCGTTGTCGCCAGCCGAACTGCTCTGGTGCACACGGACCTTCTCGACGGTGACGAATACGCTGTCGAAGCCGCAGGCCGGCGCGTCTGTGAGCGACAGGCGCATCGTGCCGGTGCTCGGGTCATCGTTGCCGCCACCGCAGGCGGAGATCAGGGCCGCGGCGGCCAATGCGGTGCCGGTCAGCGGCAGGAAATGGAGTTGATGTCGTTTCATGGTCTGAAGATCCTTGGTGAGAAAGCAATGCACGAAGGCACTGCAAGACATCAGCGTGACCTCACTAAGCGAGCTTGGCTGTGCGGTACCGCACGCCGGTCTAGCCCCCAGCTGCTGTAACGCGTCACGGGCGGCATTGCCCGACGCGCGATGCCGGAGCTGTCCTACACGCACGCGCAGCAGCGCGGACTAATGTCGCTGCGGGATCGCCTCAGACCGTGCGTTGCACGGAACATCGAGAAATCAGGCCCCGGATGCAGCTCGTCAGCTGCTTCGATTTCTCGCACCTCGAATGACACAAGGAAACAACATGACAACCAACTACGTTGCTCGCGACAATTTCGGCATGTATGCCCACAGCAGTGACGGTCCAGGCCCGGCGCTGATGGGCGCCAATACGCTTCTCGGCAATGATGTCTACAACAAGGACGGCGAGGATCTGGGCGACATCAAGGAGTTCATGATTGACATGGCGTCCGGCAGGATCGCCTATGCAGTCTTGTCTTTTGGCGGTGTGTTGGGAGTGGGTGACAAGCTGTTCGCCGTCCCTTGGGCCGCGCTGAAGCTGGATACGGCGAACAAACGGTTCACGCTCAACGTGCCGAAGGACGTCCTCAAGGGTGCTCCTGGCTTCAACCAGGACCGTTGGCCTTCGATGTCAGACAAGACCTGGGCACGCGGGGTCCATGAGTTCTACGGGACGCCTTACGGCAAGTAGCGCTATGGGGCGCACCGTCGCGCTCGAGTTGATGCATCGCGGCTGCCGGCTGCTCGCGCCACCCTGGTTACCCTACAGTGCCCGCGTGGCGAGGCTGCGGTTTCAGTCCCCACCTCAGCCGGTTCGCACTCCACTTTGCCATGCAACACGGCGCACGGCGGCGCATCATTTGGCGACGACTCGGCAACGCACCTGCGATACGCGTCGCTGCGAAGCTCGGGGACAGACTGCTCGCGGTGGTCACGGCAGTCCGTCTGCTGGGTATTCAGCAGCCGCTTCTCTTCGGCACGCACTCAGCGCAGCTGCTCCCACTGCTCAATGCCCCTGAGAGAAGCGAGCCCGCAAGAAATGGCCGCGCGATAGGCGGAAACTCCCGGCACAAAGCTGGCTCAGAAGAAGATCTGGCGAATGCAAGATTTCGATGGTCAGGAAGTCATCTCGACGCCTGCGGCGCTAGCACAGTTCGAGGAGTGGCTTTGCCTGACGAATTCCCATTCGTGACAACGGCGCTTTCGCGTCACGCCATGACCCCACGCGATCCGACGCCTTCGATGGCAGACGCCTGGTACAGCGGGCATCTGATCGGCAGCTTCGAGTTGCGCGCGGCCGTGTCCCACAGCGACTCCGGCATCGTCTATCGGGCGTGGGATCACGGCCTTGCGATCGACGTGGCGATCAAGGAACACCTGCCGACATCGATCGCTCGACGCCTGGTCAATGGCGACGTGGTCGCGGCGACGCACAGCACGGAAACGGCCTATGAAAGCAGCCTGAAAGCCTTCATCGACGGCACGCGCGCGCTCGCGCGTTGCGATCACCCGGCGCTGGTGCGCGTCCTGCATCTTCATACCGGTCACGGCACAGCCTATCGCGTCATGCCCTGGGTCATCGGTGATCGGTTGCGCGAACGGCGCTACGGCATGTCGCGGCCACCCGACGAGTCCGCGCTGCGTGCACTGCTCGATGATCTGCTCGGCGCACTGGAGGCGGTTCACCGCGCGGGCATCGTGCACGGTGGGGTGGACCCGTCGCGAGTATTTCTGCTGCGTGGCGATCGGCCGCTGCTGCTCGCCCCCCGCGCCATTGCCGAGGATGTCGGCGGCGCCCCTGCCGGTCCCTGGACCGATCTGCGCGCGCTGGCCGACGTGGCGCGCTTTTGCATCAGCGGCATGGCGCCGACGGCCGATGGGCAACCCGTCGAGCCGACGGCAAGGATCGTCGAGCGCTTGATATTCGACGATCGAGCGGTGCGCTACGGCCAGGAATTCATGCGCGTTCTCGATGCCGCCGCATCGCCCGACGTCGCGCAACGCCCGCACTCGGTGGCCGAGTTTCGTGACCGCCTTCGCCAGGCGGCGCGCCTCGATGCCTGGCCCGGAGCGGCCGACACACCGACACCGACCGCTGCCCGCCCGCCGGGCAACGGGCAAGCTGCCAGCGACGACGCGGTCGAGATCATGATCAAGCGCGTCATCGACGCGATCCCACCGCACACGCCGGCCAAGCCACGGCCGCTGCGCAAGGACCCCACGTTGGAGCCGACCGCGCTGTCGCGGCGGCCGGCGACCGATCCCTCCACTGAACGTGCGGGCCTGCCACCGACGCGCATCGCCACGCCGCCACGCCGCCGCACATGGCTCGGAGCGCGCGTGCTCGGTGTGGTGCTCGCAGTTGTCGGATTCGGCGTATGGCAGTGGCTGTACAGGCCGGTGCCGACAGACGTCGCCCCGGCATTGTCCGAAGTGGCGACGGCGGCGCCGTCAGTGATGCCACCACCCGCGCCGGTGATCACCGCACAGCCACTCGAGGCCGCGCCCCCCGTTGTCGACACCGTCGCATCTTCTGCCGCCATCGAGTCCGCACTCCCGGTCGAAGCGACCCCAGTCGAACCGAAGTCCGTGCCGGTCGAGCAACGCGCGATCCAACCCGCGCCGGTGCGCAGTCCACGCGAGGCCTGCGGCGAGCGCACGCAGTTCTCGCTCTATCTCTGCATGCAGCAACAGTGCGCTCGCACCGCGTGGACGAACCATCCGCAGTGCGTGCGGTTCAGGGACACCGATCAAGTCGAGTGAAGCGATGGCATCGCTGACGACGACACCACCTTGTCGCGACCGAAGATTGCAGGCAAGGGTCCGCTGCGTCGATCGTCCACCGGCCGCAGCGCGGCGACCTCGCACTCGGTGTCTGCCAGATCGCTTGCCAGTCGATCTATCCACGCGGTCTGCAAGGGTACGCTGCCGTGCGCAGCCGCCAGCTCCCGCATGAGCCGAGAACACCGTCCTTGTAGCTGTCTGGGGGTCATCACAACACTCCGTTCTCTTGCGATCCAGCATGGTGCGTGCGCCGGCAAACTGGTTGGCCGCCGCGTGGGTGAGTAGCTGCCGCCGGTATCGAGATCGCACTGCGGCAGCTTCCGCCGTTCATTGGTTGCTCCTCGACGTTGTCCCCATCACATACAGGCCCTCAAGCCAAGGCGCGCTCATCGAAGAACGCGTAGCCGGCCTCCCGCTCCTTGGCACGGGCCATGGCCTTGTTGGCGTTGTCAAGAAGCAAGTCGGCCGTTGGGCCGTCATTGGGGTAGATGGCGATGCCAATACTTGGGCGCAGCGCAATCCTGAGATCCCGCATCGTCAGTGGCGACTCCACCGCGTCAAACAACCTGCAGGCCACGTGCGCGAGATCCAGACGGCTCGGCGTCGCGCCAAGCAGGCACGCAAACTCACCGTCTCCAATGCGGCTAACCGTGTCACCCGTTCGAAGCGCGCGGGTCAACCGTGCGCCGACAATCTGGAGCAACTCATCGCCGGTGCCACTGCCGTATTCGCCGTTGGTCGCGGTGAATCCGTCGAGATCGAGATAGAACAGCGCGCGCACGCGGCCTGGTGGCTTGCTGCGTGCAAGTTCGCCGTCCAGGCGCTCTCGAAATGAATGGCGAGTCGGCAATGAGATGCAGGTGTCACGCAAAGCCACGTGGCGGACACCACTTGGTGCGGCTTCGACAACCACGCGTTCGCCGGGCGCATGCCCGAGTTCGGAAGCGGCCTCAACGTCAACGCCATTGATCCTGGGACATTTCAGCGAATTGACCTCGTCCAGCGCACTGGGCGCTCGCAGGTGAGTCGCTGGTCCTGGGTTGAAGTCTCGAGAATTTCGCAAGATGAAGCCTCCTTCCATGTGGGCCGAATGGTCTTCATCCAGTGTCACTGGCATCGGGCCTGGTTCGCGTTCCGCGTGCCAGTCCATCGGATCACCACCTCTTCAGAGTAGCGAACCGTCACTGCGCCAAGAATCATCCGGAACCGCGACTTCGCGTCGGCTGTTTCCTACAAAGCCAGGCAGCGCCCGGCGAGGTCGGCGCTCCTCAATGGCACAGGTGTCGGCAGCGCGCCTCAACCTCCACCGTCAAATGGGCCTGCGCCGACGCGACAAGGCGATCTATTCCTACAAGCGGCATGTATGTCGCCGGCGATCATGCGGATCATGAACACCGCAAGCTCGTCACATTGGTGGCTCGGCAGATTTGCTGCCCGATTGCTCCAGTTGAACCCTCGCGCGAGCGCATCCAGCGCCATTCGCCGTGCAGTGCACAACTATGACCAAGCCGCTCGATTGGGACCTGAGGAAGCGGCCGACATGTTCTATCGCAAAGCCCTGCATTCGGATTCCATCGGCCTTCGGCACATGACCCGCAGTGCGCAAGCACAGGCAGCGACTTGCCGGGCAACTTTTGGCAGAGGTGCGCGTTGAAGCGCCTCTTCGCGTTGCTCCTGGCTTGCTCGGCAGGCGTGGTTGCCGCTGACCCGCGCAACCCGTGCGGCGCGCCTGCATCGGCGACGAAAGTCCCATACGTCGATCTGGCTTCGACCAGGGCTGGATTCCAGTGCGCCCCGTTTCCTGTCGGCAACGGTACCCTTCCGACGTTTCGCGCCAACGCAGCAGGCACCGTCGCGTGGTGGTACTGCCCGAGTGCCAGTGGCAATTGGCAATTGAACTGGGCCGCCGCCACTGCCGCCAGCCTAAGCGCCAGCAATGTGGTTGACCAGGCCTACGCCGTGGTGACCGCCGCTGACCCGAAAGCCGCCTTCCACGCAACCGTCGCGAACAACGTCAAGTTGCCGCTGAGCGATCCCAGCCTGACGCCGGTGTGGTGCCCGTTCGTGACCCAAATGATCTCAGGTGCGCCGGCCGCAGCGGTGAGGGCGAGTTCTGCAGTGGCACTGCAGTTCGACCCCAACGTGAACGCGCGCGCCATCCGTTGAAGCGGACTGGTTGATGCCCGGGACCGCCGCAGCATCGTTGTTCCCGATCGGTGTTGCCGTCGTCACCCGCACGGCCCCATCTTCTGAACCCTCTGACTTGAATAGCCATGACGCGCGATCAACCCAAACCTATCAAGCCCTCCAGCCTTTCAGCCGACGACGTAGATGGGTTCCTGCGAAACGTCAGAAACATTGTTGCCGTCACCAAAGCCGCAGCTTCACCGGCGATCAAGCCGGACAAGGATCTGCGCAAAGACGGAGAGCCGGACAACGGCACGCCGAAAGGACCCGGAACATGAGGCGCTTGATCAAGGTGCGCCAGGTCGTCGAAGTGCAGACCAGGCCGGTGCGCCTCACCGCATGATCGCGCCCGAGACCCTGGCGGCAGCAATGCGCGTCACAAACGACCGGGCTCGCCGATCCGAGCCTTCGGCTGGGTCCGAAGAGCGACAGTCCGCCGCATCCGGTGGGACCCAGAGCCGTGAACCTCGCGGCGAAGTCGCGACCCCCCCGGGCTCGACAGCGAACGTTACCGATGGTTCGTCGAAGGAGTCTCCGCCGCCCACCGATTTGGCGCCCCAACCGGGGCGCGTACCCAAGAACTGAGCACAAACGTCACTCGTTAGCCAGTTGTTGCTGACCGACCCTGACCGACCTGACGCAGTACCGCTGGAACAATGCAAAGTGACCGCCTTGGGGCAGCCATTCGTCTGTGTGCGGTAGTGGGCCGTGTTGGGAACGAGCCGGCCACTGACAGTCTTCTTCTCTAACGAACTGAGCAAACGCGCAAAGCGGAGGAGTCCATGCACTCGGCGGCGCATGGACGGGGGCGCCCTAAGCGCGCGGCTCACCTTGTTCGTTGACGGTGACCCATGCGCCCGGCGGGGTCGTCATCTGCACGCGATGCTCGATGTCGCGGAAGTTGTAGGTCACGTCCCAGTATTCCGGGGCGGCCTGGCTGGGCACGCTGGTGCAGCGCTGGACGTCTTGCGTCACGACCTGCTGGCCCCCGTTGTCACGATTGACGTTGCCACCGATCGCTGCGCCGGCAACCACGCCCACTGCCGTGGCCGCATCGCGGCCGCTGCCGCCGCCGACCTGGTGACCGAGGATGCCGCCGATGACGGCACCGACGATCGCACCGGGAACGTTGGCACTGGCTCGCTGTTCCTGCACGACCTGCTCGCGCTCGACCCAGCAACGCTGCGTCGGCGCATTGACCACCGCCCGGACCGAGGTGATGTTGGCCTGGTACAAGCGCTCGCTCGGGCGCCGACCATAGTCGTAGGCGGCCACCGGCGGCGGCCCGAGGCGATTCTCATCGACGCGCACGTTGGCGCTCACGGCTCGCACCGACGACACGCGGTCGTTCAGGCCCATCGCCGCCAGAGAAGGGTACTGCCCTCGGCGCAGCACGACGCAACGGCCGCGATAGCGGGCGTCTTCGCAGACTTCCCAGCGTTCGCCGCGGACCACGGCCGACGACGCTCGGTCGTTGAAGCCGTTGCGATTGAGGTTGCGGATCTCGGTCTCGGTCGTGAACGTGCGGCCTTGAAAGCCCTCATGTTCGAAGAACGTGACCTGGCTCACCTGGACCGGCGGCGGCATGGGTGCGTAGCGGTCGTCCTCGATGCGTGCGTCGTGGTTCACGGTGCGCACCGACGACACACGGTCGTTCAGTCCCATTGCGACAAGCGACGGGTACTGACCCTGGCGCAGGACCACGCAACGGCCCCTGAACTGGCTGTCCTCGCACACCTCCCAGCGCTCGCTGCGAACTACCACCGACGAGGCACGGTCGTTGAAGCCTGCGCTGTCGAAATTGCGAACCTGGCCCTGGGTGGTGAACGAGCGGCCGTCGAAGCCCTCGCGCTCATAGAACGTGATCTGCGCGGCAGCCTGCCCCGCCATCACCAGGCCCGCAGCGGCCAGCGTGATTCTCGAGAGTGCTTTCATGGAAGTCTCCGTTGTCTGGGGTGTGCACCAACTGTGGTGCCACCGCGGCAGCGCGAACAGCGGACGGGGGCGTCTTCGGCGGTAGTCGATGTCCTACCGCCGCAGGCCACGCTGTAGGACATGTCCGACAAGGACTCGCCACCCTGCCCGACAGGCGCCGCGCCGTTTCAGCCGTAGGCTCGAGCTACCGCGCGGGCAGCAGCCAAGGCTGCCGGACGCCATGCAGCCCCACAACCGATGCCCAAGCTCAAGACCTACATCGTCGAAGACAGCCCCGTGATCCGGGACAACCTGATCGCCACCCTGGAAGAGCTGGTTCCGATGGTCAAGGTGGTCGGCACCGCAGAAGACGAAGCGACCGCCGTCGAGTGGCTCGCGCACGCCGGGCACCGCGCCGATCTGGTCATCATCGACATCTTCCTCAAGGGCGGATCGGGGCTGGGCGTGCTGCGGGACGCGAAGGCTCTGCAGCCAGGCGCCAGGCTGGTCGTGCTCACCAACTACGCCACTCTGGACATGCGTCGCAAGTGCTTGGAGCTGGGCGCCGACAAGGTGTTCGACAAATCCGACGAGATCGACGCGCTGATCCAGTGCTGCGGCCGGATGGCACCCGGCGAGCCGATCAACTCTCGCCCAGGCGCGCTGGGATGAGCGTGCCTATTGAATCAGGCCGTTCTTCAGCGCGTAGTAGGTCAGGTCGCTGTTCGACGCCAAGTGCATCTTCTCCATCACCCGCGTGCGGTAGGTGCTGATGGTCTTGACGCTGAGCGACATGCTCTCGGCCATGTGGCCGACGGTCTCGCCCTTGGCCAGGCGCAGAAAGACCTGCAGTTCACGCTCCGACAGATCTTCATGGGGCAACTTGTCGCCTCCGCCGTCGCTCAAGCCGTCGGCCAAGCGCTCGGCGACGCCGGCGGTGATGTACTTGCGGCCACGGCACACGGTGCGGATCGCCTTCACGATCTCGTCCGGGTCGCAGTCCTTGTTCAGGTAGCCGCTGGCGCCCTGGCGCAGCAACGTGGTGGCGTAATGCTCTTCCGGATAACCGCTCAGGATCAGCACCGGCAGGTCGGGCGCACGGGCCCTGATAGCGGCCAGCGCATCGACGCCGCTCTGATCGGGCATCGCAATGTCCATCACGACCACGTCGACTTCGCCCCTGCGCACGATGTCCAGGGCCTCGCGCCCGTTCGCCGCTTCGGCCACGACGCTGAAGTCGGGCTGGTCGGCAAAGAACTGGCGCAGCCCGGCTCGCACCATCGCATGGTCGTCGACAATTGCAATCCGGATCATGTTGTCTGGCAGCCCCTCGCGTTGAATGATCTCACTTTTTGCCGGGAGACCTGACGATGGACTTTCTCACGGTCATCCGGCGCAATCCGTTTGCATTTCCGGCAGCCTGTGTCGCCACCGTGGCGATGGTGTTCGTCAGCGAAGGTTCCTACCGGGAGTCTGTCCAGTCGCTCGATGAGGCTGTCAGGATCACGGCGGCACGCGGCAGCATCCAGGCCTTGACCCAGGGCGTGCTCGACGCCGAGTCTGGGCAACGCGGTTACCTGTTGACCAACCGCAAGGAGTACCTTCAGCCCTATCGCGACGCGCGCCAGCAAATCGATGAAGCGCTCCGCACGCTCGGCCGTTACTACGTTGAAAACCCGGAGCACGGCCCAGTGCTCCAGAGGTTGAGCACCCTGACCGAAGCCAAGCTGGCTGCACTGGACGAGTCGATCCGCCTGCACGACGAGGGCAAGGTCGACGCGGCCACCGAAGTCGTGTTGAGCGATATCGGCAAGGGCAAGATGGAGGCCATCCGGACGGTCGGCGCCGAGTTGATGGCGCTTGAAACGACCAACAGGGACGAAACTCGGGCCAACATCTACCGTTCGCTGATGATGGGCCGAATCGGCGTGGCGGCGCTGACCGCCATCAGTCTGCTGGCGCTGTTCCTCTACCTTCGGCAGTCGTCCGCGCTCGAGAAACACGAACTGACACTGAAGCAACTGATGCAAGCCGAAACCGACCGTCTGGAGTTCGAGGTCCGACAACGCACGCGAGAACTGACCGAACTGACCAAGCACTTGCTGTCCGCTCGCGAGGACGAACGCAAACGCCTGGCGCGCGACCTGCACGACGAACTGGGTTCGCTGCTGACTTCTGCCAAGCTCGACGCGGCCCGCATCCGGTCGCGCCTCGGCGGTGCAGCCCCCGAGGCACTGGAGCGGCTGAGCCATCTGGTCGAAACACTCAACGGCAGCATTGCACTGGGCCGCCGCATCATCGAAGACCTGCGGCCGTCGACGCTCAGCAACCTGGGTCTGGCGCCGACCCTCGAGATCCTGGCACGCGAGTTCGCCGCGCAGTCGGGCATCGAAGTGCACTGCGAGCTGGCGCCCATCAAGCTGGCAGAGCATACCGAGCTGGTCATCTTTCGCGTGGTGCAGGAAGCCGTCACCAACATCGCCAAGTACGCCCAGGCGAAGCAAACCTGGATCAGCCTGGCCGTGGACGACAGGCAGGTCACGGTCACGGTGCGCGACGACGGCATCGGCTTCGACGCTCGCACGCTGCCGACGTCTGCGTACGGGTTGCTGGGGATGCGCTATCGCGTCGAGGCCGAACACGGCAGGCTGGACATCGTGTCCGCGCCGGGGCAAGGAACCACGGTCCGCGCGACGCTGGCGGGCACGGCAACCGCGACGGCGTAGTCAGCGCCGTCCTACGTCGGCTCGCTCGCTCGCCCGACAGCACGGCGGCGACCGCGCCTATCGCCGCGATGTGCGCCGACGACGACACTGGGTTCACCGCGGCGATTCGGGATGCACTCCCCTCGCGCAGCGACCACTTGTTCGCCCACCGACCCAGGAGCTCCACCATGCTGCACTACGCCGTCGTGTTTCTTGTCATTGCCTTGATCGCCGCACTGTTCGGCTTCGGCGGCATTGCCGCCAGCGCCGTGGGCATCGCCAAGATCCTCTTCCTCGTCTTTGCCGTCCTGGCCGTGGCCACCCTCCTGTTCGGACTGACCAGGAAGAGCTGAGCCCAAGCCCCCGATTCATCCCAACCCCAAAGGAAACGCCATGATCGCCAACAAGCCTTTCGAACCAGCCAGCAACCTCGCCGACCAGGCCGCACAGTCGGCCGACGACGTCATCAGGTCGACCCAGCGGGTGGCCAACGAAACCCTGGACAACCTGGCCGTGCGGGTGCAGGACATCCGTCACGAGGCCTCGCCGTTTCTCAACCGCGCCAGCGAGCAGGCCAATGCGCTCGCGCAGCGGGGCGCCGATGCCGTGCGCGACACATCGCAGCAGTTGCGTGAAAAGGCGCATCATGCCTCCGACAGCACGGTGGCCTACATCAGGGACGAGCCGGTCAAGGCGATGCTGATTGCGGCAGCCACCGGCGCCGCATTGATGGCGTTGATCAATCTGGTCAGCCGTTCGCGCCACCACGCCTGAGTCGGCGCAGCGGCAGCGCGAGGGGCCCCGGCCCCACGCGCTGTCCGCGCATGAGGTTCACGATGCACCCTCTGTTTCACCTGCTCGCGACCCGGCCGCAACTGCTGGCCGACCACGCCGAGGCCTATGCCGAGTTGGTGGCTGTCGAGGTCAACCGCATGTCCGCCACTTGGACGCGACTGGCCCTGCTCAACGCCATGGCGTTGTGCAGCCTGTCGGTGGCCTTGGCGCTGGCGGGGGTGGCGCTGATGCTTTGGGCCGTCATGCCGGCATTGCCGGCGCAGGCGCCATGGGTCCTGATCGTCGTGCCTCTGCTGCCCTTGGCAGCGGCGGTCGGCTGTCTGCTCGCCATGCAGCGCGGTGGCCAGCGCGAGGCCTTCGACAATCTTCGCCAACAGGTCAAAGCCGACGTCTTGATGCTGCGCGAAGTGGCGGCTGCATGAGCCCCGTGCCGCCGCCTGACCGGCTCGCGCTGTCTCGTGAGCGTTTGCGCCAGGCGATGCAAGGCCCGGCTGCCGCTGCGAGTGCGGAGTCAGGCTCACCAGCAAATGAGCCAGCCCCCCGCTGGCTCGACGACCTGAAATCGATACCTGCCGTCGCGATCGTCATCGACGCGCTGACCCACTGGTGGGCGCGGCATCCGCTGCACGTCGCCGCGGTGGTCGCCGCCGACACCGCCACGGCAGTGGTCCGGCCGATGGCCCAGCGCCACCCGTGGCGCCTGGTGCTGGGCGCGGCGCTGGTCGGGGGCGTGATCGTCTGGAGCCGACCGTGGCGCTGGGGCCTCAGGCCGGCCCTGTTCGCGGGGCTGTTGCCGCAGTTGCTGAGAACGGCGCTGGAGCAATAGCGGCGCCCGACGCTGCAGCCATGAAGCAGCGATGAGACGCTGTGCGCGCGGGCGACGACTACAACCAATACTCCCAGGCACGAGCGAACAGCTCCTTGACGCGCAAGTCGAGCGAGCGTTGTTGCCAGCGCTCCAGCGTGATCGCGTCCGACTCGGCCAGGTCCTTGGCGAACATCGCCTGCACCTGGTTGCCGAATTCGGTGCCCAGAACCACCGCATTCAACTCGTGGTTGTGCAGGAAGCTGCGCCAGTCGAGGTTGGTCGAGCCGACCGTGGCCCACACGCCGTCGATCAATGCGACCTTGGAATGCAGGATCACGCCGCGCCGCTCGTAGATCTTCACCCCCGCCCGCAGCAGCCGTTCGTAGTAGTTGCGACCGGCGTGGAACACCAGCCACGAATCGGTCTGGCTGGGCAGGATCAGCTTGACATCCACGCCATTCGTGGCAGCAGCCTCGAGCGCCGCGAGCAGTTGCGGATCGGGCGCGAAATAGGCGTTGGTCAGGTGCACGCTGGTCTCGGCGCTGCCGAGGGCGGAGAGCAACGTGGCGTAGATCAGGCTGTACGGCTCCTCGGGCGAGCTGCCGATCGCGCGCACCACCTGGCGGCCAGCGTTCTCGGGGGGCGGAAAGTAGTCCTTGGACGCCAGCGGGATGCCCTTCTGAGCCTGCCACGTGGCGATGAACAGCTTCTGCAACTCGGCGACCACCGGCCCGCGCAGCTGCAGGTCGGTGTCGCGCCAGGCTGGACTGCCGTCGGGCCGGGTGCGCGACTTCTGGCTGAACGAGCCGCCGGAGTAGACGCTGCTGATGTTGATGCCCCCCAGAAATGCCGTGCGACCGTCGACGATCAACAGCTTGCGGTGGTCGCGTTGGTTCAGTTCCCAGGCCTTGCGCGCCACCAGCGGGTTGAGCGGGTTGAATTCGAGCACGCGGATGCCCGTGGCGGCCAGCTTGTCGAAGAAGGCCTGTGGAGTGCCGCGGGTGCCGGCGCTGTCGCGGATCAGGTTGACCTGCACCCCTTGCTGCTGCTTGGCCATCAGTGCCTGCGCGAAGCGCTGGCCGACCTCATCGTCATCGAGGATGTAGGTCTCCATGTTGATGTGGTCGCGCGCAGCCTCGATGGCCGCCAGCATCGCGCGGTAGGTGGCCGGGCCATCCTGCAGCAACAGCACCTCGTTGCCGGTGGTCAGCGGGCTGCCGACGATCGCCTCTTCGATCGCCAGGTGGCGCTCGAAAATGTCGGTGGGCTGGCCACGGCTGGCCAGGCCAGCGAGGATGGCCTTGCTCTGCGCGGCCGACAGCGGGCCTTGTGCGCCTTCGAGCTGGGCCGGCGGGCCTGGGGGTCGCGCCAGGTCGGGCACGATCGTCGGCAGGCTGCTGCAGCCCATCAGCAGGCCGACCCACAGCATCGCCAAGCCGCTGCGCATCGTCAGGCCCCCTTTACTCCTCGTGAATAGAACCGCGTCACAAACGTCCCATCAGCAGCAGCACGATGACGATCACGACCACCAGGCCAATGCCGCCGCTGGGCGCATAGCCCCAGCTCTTGCTGTGGCCCCAGGTCGGGATGGCACCGACCAGCATCAGAATCAGGACGATCAGCAGGATGGTACCCAGGCCCATGGCGTTCTCCAAGCAGGTGGTTGTGGTTCGAGAATTCAGTGCAACGGCGTCGCGGTCGCGGGCGCGACCAGGGCCGCTCAAGACAGCCACGTACCCTTCGGCACGCGGTTCCAAAGTCTGGATCGCCTGGCGCGCCGCGTCTGTCAGCGCCGCCTGAGATCGGCGTAGGACGACACGCAGCCATGCCGGCTCAGCGCAGCGCGGGTGCAGGCACGCTGCGCAGACCACGGGGCGGTGCAACGCAGGACGATTTCACGCTCGCCGGCGCCAAGCCGCCGACCGCGGCGGCGTCCTACAGCCGCGCGGCCTCCCGCGACCTGCGCAAGCCGCCGTTCGCGCCGTAGCATCGGTGCCATTGCCGCCACGCGCGGTCGACGCCAGGAATGCACCCATGCCCAAACGACCTGCTCTGCTGCTGCGTGGCAGCACGCTGGCCGGGCTGGCGCTGTGCTGCAGCCTTGTGGCGGCACCGTTGGCCCAGGCCCAGGACGCCACAACGCTGCGCGCGCGCCACGGCGCGCTGACGGACGCACTCTCCCACAATGCGTTCCAGCGCCCGCTGGTGCTCGAATCGAGCGAAACCCCGGGCAGCCTGCAGGGGGATGTCTACGCACTCATTGCCCAGCCGTTTGCCGTGGTCGGCCCGGCGTTGCAGGGCGGCGAGCATTGGTGCGAGATCCTGATCCTGCACCTCAATGTCAAGCAGTGCCGCGCCGGCGCCACGCCGGCCGGACCCACGCTGGGCCTGGCCATCGGCCGCAAACACGACCAACCGCTGGCCGACACCTACCACTTCGAATTCGCCTACCGGGTGGTGACCAGCCGCCCCGACTTCCTGCAGGTGTCGCTCAGTGCCGACCAGGGCCCGCTCGACACCAGTCACTACCGCATCGTGCTCGAAGTGGTGGCGCTCGACGCCGGTCGCAGCTTCGTCCACCTGTCTTACTCGTACAGCTACGGCTTTGCCGCCGGCGTGGCCATGCAAGGCTACCTCGCAACCATCGGTCGCGACAAGGTCGGCTTCAGTATCGTCGGCCGCCGCCCCGACGGCCAGCCCGTCTACATCCGCGGAACTCGTGGCGTGGTCGAGCGCAACACCATGCGCTACTACGTGGCGATCGAGGCCTACCTCGGTGCGCTGGCGCTGCCCCTCGCGCAACAATTCGAACGCCGCCTGGCGGCCTGGTTTGCCGGCATCGAACGCTATCCGGTGCAGTTGCATGAACTCGAACGCGGCGAGTACCTCGAAATGAAGCGCGGGGAACTCCAGCGCCAGCAGGCGATGGGCGGTTGAGCCTCGCGCGGTCTGTATCGCCATCGGGATCGGTGCGCCCAGCAACAGGTCCGACAGACCCTGATCAAGATGGTCTTGGCGTGGCCACGATCGCGATCGGAGTTTCCCTGCTGTTGTTCGACGCCGAGACGCGGCGATGCGTCAGGCCGCAGACGTTGCCCAGCGCGATCCGACGCATTGGCGCCAACGACGAAGGCGGCGAACCACCCGGTCCGCCACGCCACAGGCGGTTACAGCGGCTGCGCGAGGGGGCGAGCAGGTGCTTTGCGCTGCATGCTGGCGTAGGTCTCTCGGTCGGCGGCATAGCAGCCACATGCCGCGGCTTCGAGCCCGCGCCGGTCGAGCACGGTGAGCTCGCCCCGGCGGTAGGTGATCAGGCGGTTGCGCTGCAACGTCCCGGCGGCCATCGTGATGCCGACGCGGCGGACACCGAGCATGTAGGCCAGGAATTCGTGGGTCACATGGAAGCTGTCGGCGTGCGCGCGGTCGTGGCTCATCAGCAGCCATCGCGCCAGACGCTGATCAATCGAGTGAAAGTGCAGGCAGGTGGCCGACCCTGCCAGTTGCGCCATCAGAACGTACAGGTAACGGTGCAGGTGGCGTTGCAGCGACGTGCTGCACACCAGCTCGCGACGGAACGCCGCCGCACCGACGCGCCACGCCGCGCCCGGACCCTGCACCAGCGCCCGCAAGGGTGCTCGGGCCACGCCCAGGATGAGTTGCGCCCCGAGCATGCCTTCGCGGCCAATCATGCCGACCTCGAGACCGGCCCGGTCATCGATCACCGTCACCAGCGAGATGAAGCCGTCGACGGGAAAGTAGACATGATGCGTGGATTGACCCTGCTCGCACAACACTTCGGAAAGCACCAGTTCGACCGGCTCGCAGACGGCCCGCAGGCGCAGCCGGTCGGTGCGCGGCAGCGACTCGATCAGGTGGTTCTCGGCAGGGGCCAACGCGGGCACTCCAGTGTCTGGTGGACGTCGGCGCTCGCGCAGCAGCGGCAAGTCATTCCGCGGGTGTGCCGCAACGGTCCGTCGGGTGAGCATGCACGCCGCGGCGCATCCTGGCTGTCTGCCAGCGCACATATGGCCCCATTTGGCACCCCGGCCAGGGGGCGGGCGGGCCGCAGTGGCGCGGGAGAGGGCCGCGGCCGCGTACTGCATCGCACAGACGCACGCCCAAGATCGATCTACAAGCTTGTCTTGGCATGAGAACGTTTTCATCGGTTTCCCAAGGAGCAGTTCATGAAGACCCGTTTGATCTCTATATCGGCAATGGCCTTGCTGGCCTTGTCGATCGGCGCGTGCAGCGGTATGTCCACGCGTGACAAGAACACCGCCGCCGGTGCGGCCATCGGCGGTGTCGCCGGCGCCGTCCTGACCGGCGGCAGCACGGTCGGCACGGTGGGTGGCGCAGCCGTGGGCGGTGTGATCGGCAACCAGGTCGATCCCGACAAGAAGTAGCCACCCTCGCAGAACATCGGCGATCCACAGGGAAAGCACGATGCCGCGAAGGCCGGTATCAGTCGCGAAGTCGAACAGGCCAGGCAGGCTGCCGGCGCCGCTGCCAAGGCAGCCACGCTGGCCGTGACCGACGCAGGCGCGAGCGGCGCAGTGCGGCCGCACGCGGCCGCTGCGCTTCATGCGGCCATCGGCATCGGCAGCAGTCGGCCGTATTCCCTCTTGGCCGCCGCGTAGCACTCGCAACTGCGCTGCTCGAGGCGCCGACGGTCGAGCACGGCAATGCGGCCGCGGCTGTAGCGGATCACGCCGGCGTGCTGCAGCTTCAACGCCGCGGCCGTCACGCCCTCCCGGCGCACGCCCAGCAGGTTGGCCGCGAGTTCCTGTGTCATCTGCATCTCGTCGGATGGCAGCCGGTCCAGGCTCAGCAACAGCCGTCGGCACAACTGCTGGTCGATCGAGTGGTAGCGGTTGCACAGGGCGGTCTGCGCCACTTGCGCGATCATCGCCTGGGTGTAGCGCAGCAGCATCGCAAGCACCGGACCGCCGCGGTCGACTTCGTCCTTCACCGCCTGCGCGCGCAGCCGATAGCCCTGGCCCGCACTCTGCACCACCGACTGGCTCGGCGTGGCATTGCCGCCCATGAACAGCGAAATGCCGACGACACCATCGTTGCCGACCACGGCGAACTCGGCCGAAGCGCCGTCGTGGGTCATGTACAGCAGCGAGACGATGGCCGTGGTCGGAAAGACCACATAGGCCGGCGTGTTGCCCGATTCGCACAACACCTGGCCGAGTGGCAGATCGACCGGCTCCATGCGGGGTTGCCAGCGCTGCCAATCGGCATCGGACAGCGACGCGAGCAACTGGTTGTGCCGCGGGTCGCAGGCTTGGCGGGGTCGTGTGTTCATGGAGTTCTCGCTGCATTCATCGAGATCCCATGATCCGCACTTGCCGATGCCCGAGGTATCGGCGGCGGCCGATTCCGGCCGTCGGCGTCGTCCTACGTCGCCAGCTTCGGTGGCAGCAGCCGGTCGTACTCGCTCTTGACCACCGCGTAGCACTCGCAGGTGCGCTTTTCCAGCCCAGGACGATCCAGCACGGTGACGTGCCCGCGCGCGTAGCGGATCAGTCCGGCCCGCTGCAACTTCAACGCGCCCTCGGTCACGCCCTCGCGGCGCACGCCGAGCATGTTGGCGATCAGTTCCTGCGTCATCACCAGCTCGCTGCCGCGCAGGCGGTCCAGGCTCAACAGCAACCAACGGCAGAGCTGCTGGTCCAGCGTGTGATGCCGGTTGCATACCGCGGTCTGCGCCATCTGCGTGATCAGCGCCTGCGTGTAGCGCAGCAGCAGATGCATCACCGGGCCCGAGCGGTCGAACTCGTCCTTGATCGTCTGTGCGGCCAGCCGAAAGCCCTGGCCGGCACTTTGCACCACCGCACGGCTGGGCGTCGACTCGCCGCCCATGAACAGCGAGATGCCGACGATGCCCTCGTTGCCGACGATGGCGATCTCGGCGGAGGCACCGTTCTCCATCACATACAGCAGCGAGACGATGGCCGTGGTTGGGAAGTACACGTGGCTCAGCGTGCTGCCCGGCTCGTAAAGCACCTCGCCGAGCGGCAGATCGACCAGTTCGAGTTGGGGCAGCCAGCGTTGCCACTCGGCGTCCGGCAAGGCGGCGAGCAAGCGGTTCTGTCTGGCGCTGCTGGTGGAGGACTTGACCATCGTGAATCTCCGAGGCTGGTCGGCTTCCGGGACGCCAATGAAGTGCAAGTTTCCGGTGTCTGCCGTCAGTCTACACAGCTGTCGGCGCCTCCTTTGTTCGCAAGCGCACACAAGCCCGGGCAGGCCTTGCGATCGGTCACCCGGACGATGTCACGCCATGCCGCGCGGCGAACTCGAACTGCAGCGCCCGCTCCCGCCTGACCGCGCTCAGGTTGGTCAGCGTAACGGCAACGCCGTCGCCCAGACGCGCGGCGTCATGGCGGTAGGTGTCGTTGACGCCATTGACCACGTGCACCTGCAGGATGGCTTGCCTGGCACCGTGCTCGACAACGCGGCGGTACTGGTCGAACAGCGCCGGTTGGTGGGCCTCGGGGGCCAGCACCTCGCGCAGGCGCACGCCGCGCAATTCGGTCCCACCGTGGTTCAACAGACGCATTGCGTTGGCACTGGCGTAGTCCCACGCGAAGTCAACCAGGCGGCCGTTGTCGCGCACTGCCCGCAGCGTCATGAAGCCGGGTTCTGCGTGCAGCCGCGCAACCATCAGGCGCCATCTGGCGGAACGCGGCAGCGACTCGCCTCGCGTCTGTGGCGATATGCCCTGCGGGGCCGGCCGCACGGTGGCCACGTGCGGGTGGAGGACGTCGTGCCAGACACGTTGGATATCGGCAAGGGTCATCGGAGTCTCCGTCGCCGGCACGTGCAGCAAGTCGAACCAAGATAGGCCGGCGGCTCAGCGGCGTCTGTTCGATGAACCACAGCCCGGGCCTTGACATCGCAGGTGAACGCGGCGGCGTCCTACACGCGCTTGCGTCCAGCGCCGATGGCAACCAATGGCACGGGTTCCTACAGTGCCCTGACCGGCCGGACACACGCCGGGCCGATCCCGACCCCCGCAACCCAGGAGCCCCCATGGCCGCCAAGAGCGAACGCAGCAACATCAAACCCCTGCCGGTCGCCGGCCATGCGCACATGGCGCTCGACGGCGCCGCCATCGATGCGGCCAGGCGCAGCCTGGACGACGGTGCCGTGACACCCAGCTACGGGCCGTGGCGCCAGGACATCATCAAATTGCTCAACGATTCGCTGGCCACCGAGCTGGTGTGCGTGCTGCGCTACAAGCGTCACCACTTCACCGCGGATGGCCTGGCTTCACCGAAGATCGCCGAGGAGTTTCTGGTGCACGCGAACGAGGAGTCGGGCCATGCGGACCGGCTGGCCAGACGGATCGTGCAACTCGGCGGCGAGCCCGATTTTTCGCCCGACTCGTTGACCAAGCGCAGTCACGCCGCGTATGACGATGCTTCGGACCTGAAGGCCATGATCAAGGCCAACCTGATCGCCGAGCGCGTGGCCATCGAGACCTACAGCCAGATCATCGCGCTGATCGGCGACAAGGACGCGACCACCCGGCGACTGCTCGAAGACATCCTGAGCGACGAGCAAGCGCACGCCGACGAGCTCAAGGACTGGCTCGCCGACTGAAGCCGCACGACGTTTCAAGCCCATGGATGGTGGGGCTCATCACCACCTGGCGACACCAGCCATATCCACTTTCACCGGAGTCTGAACATGTTCATCCGCACCACTCTCGCCGCCACCGCGACGGCCATCGCCCTGCTCATCACCACCACCGGCTGCGCGGTCAGCCGCGGCCAGGAGTCCGTCGGCGCCTACATCGATGACGGCGCGATCACGACCGCCGTCAAGGCGCGCCTGCTCGAACACAAGGACGTCGCCGGCACCAGCATCAGCGTCGAAACGCTGAAGGGCACCGTGATGCTTTCGGGTTTTGCCAAGAACGCCACCGAGAAGTCCACTGCCGAGAGCCTCACCTGGAAGGTCGAGGGCGTGAAGGCGGTGAAGAACGAGATCGCCATCCGTTCCTGAGCCTTCACACGGGTCCTCACGCGTGAGGACCCGATCCGCAAACAGCAAGGAGATCGATATGAACTGGGACCAAATTCAAGGCAACTGGAAGCAAGTGACAGGCCAGGCCAAGGAGCAATGGGGCAAGCTGACCGATGACGACCTGGACATCGTCGCCGGCCGCCGCGACCAGCTCGCCGGGAAGATCCAGGAACGCTATGGCGTGGCCAAGGACGAAGCCGAGAAGCAACTCGCTGAATGGCAGCGCAAGGCGAGCGACTCGTGGTTCACCAAGTCCTAGAAGTCACGCGGATCCATCAGGGGGCACCGGCACGGCGGGCATCGCCATGTTGATGCTTCGAGGTGGTGGACCGCTCGCGCGGATTGCTGCGCGGCTGTTCGTGCAGATGGCGTCAGCGCTGGCCGTCGGGCCAGCCAGCGCCGTGCGCTCTACCGGGCGCCCAGCGCCGCGCTTGGCCATCGACCGTCCGGCATTCGTCGACACGCAGGCTGATTGGCGCAGGATCTGACCGGCGTCAATCGCGGGCCCCGCGTCGATCTCAATGTTCGACAGCGCACAGACTACCCAACGCGATGCGCATAGCCTGAAGACGAATCGAAAAGGACCACCGATCGCAGGCCGCGCCGACAGTTGACCGGTAAGCGGGTCGTGACACGGGTCTGCAGCGATTCAGTGTCACGCATACATCCAAATCCTCTGGAAGGTTCATCATGAAACTGCACACCGCTCTCGCCGCCGTCGCCTTTGCCGCGTTCTCCCTGTTGACCGTATCCGGGTGCGCTGTCTCACGCGGCCAGGAGACCACTGGCGCCTACATCGACGACGCGACCATCACGACGCAGGTCAAGAGCCGGATGTTGGACAACCCGAGCGTGGCCGGCACCAGCATCAGCGTCGAAACGCTCAATGGCACGGTGCTGCTGTCGGGCTTTGCGAAAAACGCCACCGAGAAATCGACCGCCGAGAAGATCGCACGTGACGTCAACGGCGTGAAGTCGGTCAGGAACGAGATCCTCGTTCGCCCTTGACTCTCTGAATGCGATTGAACTCAGGCTCCTGAGAAAGGGGAAACAAAATGCTCGAGACCATCATCGTCGTATTGGTCGTTCTCTGGCTTCTGGGTCTTGTCAGTTCGTACACCATGGGCGGGCTGATTCACATCCTGCTCGTCCTTGCCGTCGTGGTGCTGCTGATTCGTGTGATTCAAGGCCGGCGCTTGTAGCGGCCATGGCTTGACGGTCTGCGCGGCAGCGGGCCGAGCAGCCCGATGATGGCAAGGCGCCCGTCATTGGATGGAGAGTCCCAAATGAATGCAATCAAGATGGCGGGCATCGCGCTGATCGTGGCCGGTGTGCTGGGCCTGATGTACGGCAGCTTCAGCTACACGAAGGAAACCCACGAGGCCAAGCTGGGGCCGATCGAGTTGTCGATCAAGGACAAGGAGACGGTCAACGTTCCCGTCTGGGCTGGCGTGGCCGCGATCGCGATCGGCGGTGCATTGCTGCTGTTCGGCGGCAAGGCGCGTTGAGGCGCCAGACCGCAGTCGTTTCGCAGCCCGGTCCGATGCACGCGCGCTGACGGCTACTCGTTCTCGAGGAACCATCATGCCAAGGCAGTCCTTCCGATTTCGCGTTTGCGCCTTCCTGGCAGGTGTCGCGCTGGCGTCACTCAGCAGCTGGGCCAGCGCAGACCCGCCATCGCGCGTGGCGCGGCTGGGCTATCTGAGCGGCGCCGTGAGCTTCTCTCCCGCGGGCGAGAACGATTGGGTGCAGGCCGACGATCAACCGGCCGCTCACGACCGGCGACCGCCTGTGGGCCGGCGCTTGCGACGGCAACGGCACCAGCAAGGCGAACGAATCGCATGAGTCTCGTGACCTGCTCCCGAGCAGCGTCACTTGCGTCTGACGACCCACACCGCAAAACCGACGACCACGACGACAAGCAGGATCGGCAGCCATGTGGCACCGTATCCACCCATCCAACCGCCCATCCAGGCCCCGCCCCATGAGGCGCCATCCATCATGTGGCCGTTCTGCGCCAAGGCGGCGCCACTGGTCAGCAGCGGCGCGGAAGCGAGTGCAAAGGCAGGCAAGGTCTTCATGAGTTCTCCGCAAGTGCAAGCCGGAATGTCGGCTGTGGAAGGATGATGCTGTGACGATGTCGAACCCGCGTCTGTGCGTCATCGCACGCGGACCGAAGACCATCGCCCCTGGCGCTGAATGCGGCGTGGATAGTCATTCGCCCAGCAGTTCTCCGATCGGTTTCAAGTCATCGACGCGGTCGCACACCGCCTTGATCGCCAGCAGGATCGGCATGCCGAGGAACAGGCCCCAGATGCCCCACAGCCAGCCCCATCCGAGTACGCCGACAAAGACCGCCACCGGGTTCATTCGGCTGGCCTTGCCGGTCAGCCACGGAGTGAGGATGTAGCCCTCGAGGCTGTTGATGAGCAGTGCCGCGCCGCCGATCAGCAGGGCCATCTCGAAGTTGCCGAACTGCACCAGACCCAACATCGCCGACCCGCCGGTGACGACCAGGCTGCCGAAGTAGGGGACGAAATTGAGCACGAAGCTCACCACGCCCCAAACCGCGGCGTTGTCGACGCCGATCCACAGGAAGGTCAGCCAGGTGGCGGTGCCGACCAGCGCGCTGGTGAACACCTGCACCTGCAGGTAGCGTTGGATCTGCGCGTCTATCTCGTCGAGCGCCTGCAGCGTGAGCCTCCTCTGACCGAAGCTCGGGCCCGCGATCTTCACCATCTTGCGACGAAAGGTGTCGCCCGAAGCCAGCAGGAAGAAGGTGACGAAGAGCACCACCGTGGCCTGCCCGGCGGCCGCAAGCAGGCCAAGCGCACCGGGCCAGAGGTAGTCCTTGACGTTGAAGCGGGACTTCTCGATCTGCACCTTGGTCACGCCGCGCACCGGCGGCTGGCTGGCGCTGGCACCGTTGTCTGCCGCGCGCTCAAGCTCGGTCGCGGCCTTTTGCATCGTCTCGATGGTCGCCGTGGGCCCCTGGTTGCGTTGGCCTTCGAGGCCGCGGCGCAACTTTTGTGCCGCCGCCGGCAGGGCATCGACCATGGACGCTGCATCGTCGCTCAGGGTGTAGGCAATCGAGCCGAAGCCACTGACGATGCCCGCCAGCAGAAGTGCGGCGGCGATGGCGCGCGGCAGCCGCCAGTGCACCAGGCGATTGACCAGCGGCGTCAGCGCGTAGCTGAACATCAGCCCCAGCAGCAGTGGCACGAACACCGCGCTGGCCCAGTGCAACACGAACAGGCTGGCCAGCGCCGCGAGCAGCGCCAGCGATGCGCCGCGCGCATTGCCCTGCGCTGCCGTCAGCGGCGGGAGGCCGGTATCGACCGGCAACAGAAGAGGCGCGCACGCGTCTGCCGCGGGCGTCGCGAGACAGCCTGCCGCAGTGGCGTCGTTGTCCATGGAACTCAGCTGCGTGGCCGCGCGCGCTCACGCGCTGCGCTGGGCGGCGCGACATGCGGCGGGTTGCCGGGCGCACCGGGGGCGGCTGGGGAGACGGCTTTCATGTTGGCCTTCGTCGCGTGGTCGGATGGCCGATGCTCCAACCTCGCAGGTGCCGCGGCAATCGGCCAGCATCGGTCATCGACTGTCAGTTGAGTCCTACAGCAGATGCGCCGCTGGTCCGATGGTGCGTCCGCGGACGCACGACCACCATCGCCGGATTGGCCCGCCACCCGCGGGCCGCGATGAAAGACGGGCCATGGACACCCCTGATCTCGGTTGGCAGGTCGCCGCCACCAGCGCATCGAGCGCGTTGCACGGCCAACCCTTTTCGGAGTGGCGAGCAGCGCTGACCGCGCTGCGCCCACCAGGCTGGCCTGTTGCCGTTGCGGCACTGCTGGCAGTCGGCCTGCTGCTGACCTTTCAACAAGTCGTGGCGCACGCCACGGTGCAAGCCTCGCTGCGGCACACCGCCATGGCCGCGCAACATGAGGCGGTGTGGCGCTGCAAGCTCATGCGCAGCCGCGGCGATCGCGACAGCTGCCTGGCGCATGTGGACAACCTCGTGAAACCCATGGAGAAATGAATGGACACCACTCGACGTCAACTCTCGCGCCCGACCTCGGCCCTGCTCATGCTGTTGGCTGCGCTCGGCTGTTCAAGCGCGCTGGCTGCAGGCAAGGCCGACACGCTCGACCCGAAATTGCGCTACCAGCGCGAAAGCGCCGCATGCACCACCATCAAGTTCTTCGATGATCGAGCCAACTGCCTGAGCGAAGCCAGCACCCGATACGCCGGCACCCAACCATCACGCGCGGACGAGCATCCCGATATCCTTGCGCGCAACGCGCTCAAGCGGTGCGAACCACTGCCCGAGCCGGAGCGCAAGGACTGCGTGGCCCGCATGCAAGGCCAAGGCACCACCAGCGGCAGCGTGTCCGGCGGCGGCATCTACCGTGAACTGGTGACGCGTGAAGTCGGCCCACCTGCGGCAGCGAAGGCGGACCCGCTCGCGCCACCCGCAGCAGCCAAGTAGCACGGCGTGCCGCGCGGATCACCCGATGCCGCGCAGTGGCACACCGCGTTGGAGACGCGTCTCCCTGGGGGTCAGCTCTTGCCGAACTGGACCTTGGCCGCGGCGACGCATGCGTTCTTGGCTTCACCCGCCAGCGCGTCGCACTTCTCGGCGGCGACCTTGTAGTCGGCGTTGCGCTTGTCTTCGGCGGCGTCGGTGCGGGCTTCGCCGATCTGCTTGCCCATCCTGGCGTCGGCCAGGGCCTTGACCTCGACCGCCTTGGCCTCCTGGACGCAGACATCCTTGCTGTTGCCGGCCCTGTCGTCACACTTTTCCTTGGCCACGGCATAGCTCGCCTCAGCCCGGGCCACCAGCACGCTGTTGTGGTCGGCGGGCTTGGCGGTGTAGCCATACTCCAACTCGGCGCGCGCGATCTTCTCCTTGGCTGTGGCCTCCGCGAAGCAGATGTCCTTGGCGTTGGCACTGAACGATGCGCAAGCCGCCTTGTCGGCCTTGTATTGGGCGCTGATACTTGCCTTGCCGGCCTTGTAGTCGGCCTCGGTGATGGCTGCGGCCTGGGCCAGCGGCAATGCCAGAAGCACCGCGACGGCGAGCGAAGTCTTGAGGGTGAAAGTCTTGTGCATGAGAGTCCTTGATGGTGGTGAAAGAAGAGTGCGCTGAATCGGTTCAGTCTTCTTCGAAGTGAATGCCTTCGAAACCCGCGAGATCGCGCAACTCGTCGGCCATGCTGGCTGTGGCGTGCCAGGTCCAAGCTGCGATGCCGAGAGACGCGAACGCAGTGCTGATGACAACCACCAGAGCGACGATGTGCATGACGAGACCTTCCAGAGCGCAGAAGTCGGAGGAGTCGAATGTTGCTTACCCCCACCGGCACGGCAAGCAGACTGCATCGCCACGAGCGGTAGTCGATGTCCTACGTGCGCAGCGAGCGGTTCAATGCCCACCTGCTGCAACCGCAGCAACGAGCAGGCCGCGCCGCGTCGAGACCGCGTGATCGCCGTCACGGGCACGACACCGGGTCTTCGCCCCTTGAGCGTGCCTCGCCGATCCGCTCGGCGTTGAACATTTCCATCTCCTCCACCGGTGTCTTCGGCTCGGCATCGCGTGCGGCGTCTTCGACTTGGCCTGACTTCACGAACGACTCCACCGACGCCCGGTGGCGGCGGGCGGCGTGGTGGTCGCCCTCCCCTCGGACGCGCTTGGTTTGCCGTATCAGGCCCGGCTCGGGCACACGCACGCGCAGCTTCGTCGCTGCTTTGACGGATTTCATGGCATCTCCAGATCAGATCAGGTGTCGGTGGCCAGTGTTCAGCGGATCCTGGCTGGCGTCTGTCAGTCAGGGCCAGCCGCCATGTCGGCCATGGCCTACAACGGCGACTGACCGACAGAGTGGCTTCGCCCTGCACGCCAGCGCGATGGCGTCTGCTTCGAGCCAGGCCGCAACGCATCCAAGATGAATCGGCACAGTCGTTCCAGCGCTTTGCGGTCGTGCGCCGCGCAACGCACTGTGGCGTGCAGGCTGAAACCCTGCGTGTCGGCGCACAGGCGCCTGCCGCGAGCGGCATGTTGCTCATGGCGCCCAGCCTCACTGGGCGGCCGGCGTTCGTGGTTTGTGACTGCTCGAGAGCGTGAGCAAGCCGACCGCTGCACGAGCGGTGACACGCTGCTCGTCGATGCCGAAGCGTCGTCATACCGGGCCAAACTGCTTCTTCAAGGCACCGGTGGCCTCGAGCACTCCGTTTCGGTCGCCCTATGCACTACACACCCGGCGTTGCCTGCACGGGTATGGTGAAGTGGAACCTCGAGCCCTGCCCGATCACACTGTCCACCGCAACGTGGCCGTCGTGCGCTTCGATGAAGGTTTTCACGATGGCCAGACCCAGGCCGGACCCGGCGCCTTCATCGCCGCCGGATTCACCCTTGTCAAAGACCTTGTCAAGCAACTCGGTGGCAATGCCCTGGCCGTTGTCGCTGACCCAACACTCGACGATTCCCGGCGTCACTGTGGCCTGCGCGCCGACGATCACTTCGCCACCTGGCGAAAAGCGGATGGCGTTGCCGATCAGGTTCTGAAACACCCTCCTGAGCAGACTGGCATCCGCAAACACGATCAAGTCGTCGGGCACGCGATTGAATAGCTTCGTGTTCGCCGCGGCCGCTACCGTGTCCAGATCATCGAGAAGGGCTTCCACCAGCGGCCACAGGTCGAACCACCGCTTTTCGAGCTTGATGCCGCTGTCGGCCAGCAAATTGGAGTTTTCCTCGAGCACTTTGCCAATCAGCTTTTGAAGCTGCTGCACGTTGCGGCGCAGCGACTTCAATATCCGCTGGGAATCATCGCCCAAGACTTGCCCCGACAGACTTCTCTCAAGCGAGCGACCCGTCAGCGAGATCGCAAACAGCGGCGTGCGCAGATCGTGCGCAACGAAGGACAGGTATTCCTCGCGGCGCTGCTGCACCTCTAGCGCCTGCTGGGTGGCATAAGTTTGCACGGCCTGGCCTATCGCACTGTCGAAGATGCGGTTGATGACGTGGAAAGGCCTGCCCTGAAGGTTGACGCGATGCGCGGTCGCCAGGTCGTGGATGCATCCACGCAGGATGTTGTATTCCGCCACCACCTCCTCGATGTCGAACGCATCGTTCAGCCGCTGCAGCCCGTGGGCCGTCGGGCTGGCATCGGCGAGCGTTTCGGGGATCGTCTGCTCGGGATTGGTTTCGAGCGCCAACGCCAGCTCTTCGATCAGGTCTGGGATGTGGTCGTTGAGTGTCGGCGTGTCGAGATGGCTCGCCGAACGAAGCTGTCTCACCTGCATTCGCCAGGCGAGGAGCAGCGCATCGCGGTCGTCTCTGACCAGGTCGGCCAGTGTTTGCAGGGTCGTCGGCGTCATTCGAAATTGACCTTCTCGTTGAGTGAGGTCGCGACGCTGGATCCCGAGCCTGCGCTCCTAGCGGCCTACGTGCGTTGGCGCCGAGCGAACGCTAAGTCGATCATGGGCGTTACGCCAACGTCCTGGAAGACCAAGGAGGCGGTTGAACTGGCCACCTTGGAATGGGTGTCCTGGTTCAACCATCACCGGCTGCTCGAGCCCATCGGCCACTTGCCGCCAGCGGGGTTCGAGGCCAACTACTATCGTCAACTCGCCGAGTCGGCCGTGTCGGCCTGACTCACACCAACGGGCCTCCACGATGTCCAGGGCGGTTAAGGCGGCTTGCCCTCGTGCCTTTACTTCTCACCTTTGTCGTGGCCCTTCGCCTGTCCTTGGCCATGTGTCGGCTTCTGCTGCGGCGCCCCCGTGCCCTGCGGCTCTACGGCCTGCCCCCGCGGAGAAGGCGCGGGCGCTGCTTGCGCGGGCTGCGCCTGGTAGTGCTGGCGGATCACGGGATCATGCGGCTCGTAGCGGTACTTCTGGCTGCGAAGCGCCTGTTGTTGCTCGAATTGCTGGGGATACCGATCTCCCGAATACTGCCGCTGGTAGACGGGCAGCGGGGCGCGCGCAGGTGCGGAATGGCGATCCCACTTGTCCCATCCCTTTCGTTGCTGCCCCCAATCGTTGCCCCAGTGCTCGTCCCAGCGCGGCGGCGCATCCGACCGCCACCCGTGGAAGTACGGGGGCGGTGCCCGGTAGTAGCGCACCGGGATTCGCAGCACATATAGCGGTACGTACTGCGGGCCCACCAGACTCCACGGCCCGTTGTACCAGGAACTCGCATACCAGTTGTCTCCCTGGTACACCCAGTACATGCCGTCGTAGAAGAAGAAGTTCGCGTTCAGCCGCGGCGCGTAATAGACCGGGTACCCCGGTACCCGAGCGAACTCCGGGTAGACCGGCAGATTGATCCCGATGCTCACGCCGGGAAGCCCAATGCCGATACCGATGCTCACCTGCGCAATGGCCGGAGTCATCGAACAACACAGCATCCAAAGCCCAACGAGTAAGTAACGCATTTCCAATCCTCCGTTCAGAGCCCGCGGGTCAAGGTAATTTCAGAATTCGACCCCCTCACCATGGCGCAAATCCTTCGCCTGCTGCACGGAGCTGAACCTCGTGGCACCCGCGCTGGCGTCAGCCCCGTGGCCGCAGCGGCAGATCGTTCTCGCGCAACATCACCGGTTCGATCGAGCCGCTGGTCATCCGGCGCAATACGGCGGCATCGATTTCGCCACGATTCGCCTCGTACATAGCGACAGCGTCGCTGCCATCGGGTTGGGCATCAAAACGGTATTGAAGCACCTGCTTCGACAGGATCGCGCCGATCGGCAGGCCCTCAGGCGTCGCCACCCAGAACCGCACGGCACCAGAGTCCTGATGGAACGACGGTGGCGGCAACACGCCGCTGGCATCCGAGTCGGTCACTTGGCTGTGCTCAGGGGCTCACTTGGCGCAGGAAGGCAGTTCCGAACTGGCGGGTGGTCGAAATCACCTCTTCTGCAGCACTGGTTTGGACCCACTTGGAGGGGTGGGCGCGTCGGTGCCAGTGGCTGGCGACTTCGCCACTGGCGTCACCTTCTTCGGCTTCTTGGCTTCCTTGTTGCCGCGGTTCCCTTTGCTCATCTCGATCTCCTGAACGGTCTTGCCGGCACCAGGTCGCGCAGGCTGAACGGCATCCTGTAGGCTGCCGGCCATCGCGTCTGTGCGCTGACGCACACTCCGGCCTGGATATCGACTATCCGCACATCCGCCGCTGCGTCACTCCGGCAGGTCACGGTGACTTGAGCAAATGCCTGGGAAATGGATGCAACCCGCGTACACCAGGGAGCATTGGTTGACCTCGTGCACCGCAAAGTGAGATCCTGTCCCGCGAGAGCCGCACAAGCGCGCCAAGCGGGGCTTGGTGCTTCGGTCGACCCTTGGCTGGTGCGGTCCCAGCGCCGTCGCTGTCGATTTCACGGTCGCCGGCGGCATGGGGCCGATAGCGATCACGGCGCCCCGCTGAACTGTCGCCCGGAGGGGGCGGCGTGCCTGGCGAAAGGACTCTCACGACCATGGCCGGATCACGCAGGAACGGAAAATTCCGACCCACGTCTCTGCCCGTGGGACAGGCGGCAACCCGCCGTGTGAGGGTCAGACTCGCCCCCACATGGTCGGCTGGTCAGTCATCTGCTCCATAGAATCGACCGTCCTCCACGGACCCTCCATTGCCTTGAAGACGACCAAGCCGGCGCCGGCCCCGATTCCGCAGACACGCCTCGGCCGGTTCGCCCGCATGGGCATGGCCGCAGGCGAACTTGCGGCAGGCGCCGCGGCGCAGGGACTGAAGCGCATGGCGCGGGGCGAGGCGCCTGACTTTCGCGGCGCGCTGCTGTCCGGCCCCAACGCCAAGCGGCTCGCGGAGCGGCTCGCGCGGCTGCGCGGGGCGGCGATGAAGATCGGGCAGCTGGTCTCGATGCAGGGTGAAGACATGCTGCCCGCGGAGTTCGCGCAGGCGCTGTCGGTGCTGCGCTCGCAGGCCGCACCGATGCCGCCGCAGCAGCTGCGGCGGGTGCTCGGGCGCGAATATGGCAAGGGCTGGGAACGCCGCTTCGCCGCGTTCGACCACGAGCCGATCGCGGCCGCATCGATCGGGCAAGTGCATCGCGTGACCACGGCGGATGGCCGCGACCTCGCGCTGAAGATCCAGTACCCCGGCGTGGCCCGCTCGATCGCGAGCGACGTCGACAACGTCGCGGCACTGTTGCGCATGTTCAATCTGCTGCCGATCGACCTGGACGTTGCCGGCATCGCCGACGAAGCCAAGCGGCAGCTCATGCAGGAAGCCGACTACCTCAGCGAGGCGCGCTTCCTCGAGCATTTCGGCGAGCTGGTGGCCGACGAGCCAGCGCTTCTCGTGCCGCGCGTGCATCGCGACCTGACGACGACACGCATCATGGCGATGGACTTCGTCGAAGCCGCGCCGCTGGACGTGCTGGCGGCGGCGCCGCAAGGCCGACGCAACGCCATTGGCACGCTGTTCGAACGGCTGCTGTTCCGCGAACTGTTCGAGTTCCGCGTCATGCAGACCGACCCGAACTTCGCGAACTATCTCTACCAGCAGAAGAGCGGACGCCTGGTGCTGCTCGACTTCGGCGCGACCCGGCACTTCGGCACCGAGTTCGTCGCGAACTTCGCGCGCATCAGCCGCGCCGTGGTCGATGGCGATCGCGACGCCGTCGCGCGCGCGGCAGTGCGCATCGGCTATGCGACGGCGACCGATCCGCCTCAGCGCATCGAGGCGGTGGTCGACATGTGCCTGCTGGTCTGTGAACCGCTGCGCCACGTCGGGCGCTATGACTTCGGCGCGTCGAACCTGGCCGAGCGCGTGCGCCAGCTCGGTTTCGAACTGGCCATTCGACGACGGCTGCTGCGGTCGCCACCGCCTGAGACGCTGTTCCTGCATCGCAAGCTGGTGGGCTCCTTCCTGCTGCTGGCGCGCCTTGGCGCGCAGGTCGATGCGCGGGCGCTGATCCTGCCGTTCCTGCCGAAGGCATAGGCCACGCCCGCCCCGATCACCGAGCTGCATCCCTCTCGATCCGCCAGCTCTTCTGCATGCGGCCACATGGCGGTCGCTGCGGCCCGGCGGCACATGGCCGACTGTTGTGGAATGTGGCAGCAGGCTGGTGCCGTTGACTGACCCCGGTTGGTGACAACATCGCGCAAGGTGGGCCGGTCGGTGATGCGGACAACGGTGCGCGGTTCGACACCGCGCGCAGTGCAGTGATCGAGGGTCAGGGCGTTGCAGCCAGTGGCCTCTGTCTCGGACGACCATAGGTAAACCGTGCCCACAACGCTTCCAGGGGCCCGCGCTCGTGACGCTTCAGCCACCATCGGCTCCACGGAACCTGGATCGCAAAGAAGATCGTCACCGCGAGTGCGAGTCCGGCCGCGGGTCCCACCTTGCCCCACAGTCCGAAGCCCCATCCGTAGAACAGCGTGGTGCACATGGCCGTCTGCATCAGGTAGTTGGTGAGGGGCATGCGGCCGGCCGCCGCGAGCGGCGCCAAGCTCCGCTGCCATGCCGGGATCTGCGCCAGGCGAACGATCGTGAGCACGTAGAAGATCATCATCGCCAGCCGGCTGGTCCAGTAGCACAGGCCGCCGAAGAGTTTGATCGGCGACGGGCCCGGTACGCGATTGAAGTGGAAGATGAGCGTGAACGCCGCCCCGCACAGCAGGCCGACCGCCAGCGCCACCCACATCAGGCGGCGCACCTGCGGCATCAGTTCGGGAATGCGCTGCACCCAGCGCTGGCGTCCGGCGAGGAGCCCGAGCAGCATCGTGAGCGACATCTGCACCCAGAACCCCAACGTGCCCCACAGAGACCACGGGGTGCCATAGAAATACGCGAACTCCCGCATGTGCTCGGTGGCGGCCTGCACGAACGTACCTTGGCCGTAGGCGGCGTTGTTGCTGGCCTCGAAGGCCTGCGCCTTGGCGACCAGCATCGCCGTGATCTCGGGCGTGGTCACCGCCAGCCTCAACGCGCCCGAGACAACCGGATAGAGCAGACACAGCACCATCAGCACGACGATCGTGCGCACGCTCGCGCGCCGCAGCGGAAACACGAGCAGCAGCCCGAGCCAGGCGGCGCGGCGACGCGACTCGGCACGATACGCCGATGCCCGCCGAAAAGTCAGCGACCTTCGCCCTGCGCCAGGGCCGACGCGCCACGTTCTGCAATGGCCGATCCGATGCCAGCTCCTTGCCGCCGCGATTGGCAGACGAGGCAGGCGCCTACACTGACGCAGGCGTTGGTGTTCGTCATGCGCCAGACGGCACCATCGACCGCACCTGCACTCTGGACGGCGAATACATGCTGAGCTGGTTCTTCAAGAAGCGTGGCGACGGTGACGCACCGACCGTCGCGTCAAGCGCCACGACAAAGGTTGCACGACAGCCGTCGGCCAGACCCACGATCCCCACGGCCGTCGCGAAGACCAAGGCGGTCGAAGACACCGGGACAGACTGGCCTGCCCAGCTGGGCGCGGCACACGGCGACGATGTGGCTCTGCTGCGTATCGCACAGTCTGCGCCGGTGCTCGGGATCAAGATGGCCGCCGTGGAGGCGCTCGCCACGGAGAGCGCTCTGAGGCAGGCCGAGCGCGAGTTCCGCAGCCACGATCGCAAGGTGCACCGGCTCGCCAAGCAGCGCCTGGAAGCCGCAGTGGCCCAGCGCGAAGCCCGTGCCAGCGCGCAGACGCTGCTGGAGCGGACGACTGCTTTGTTGAATGAGGCTGTGGTGCCGATCAACCACGTCGTCGATCTGGACCGCGACTGGGAGGCGCTGCCGACACACTTGCTGGAGCCCGGCCAGCGCGAGCGGTTCGCCGAACTTCGCGCACGCCTTGACGCCGCGATCCGCGAGCGCAGCGATGAGCAACAGCGCCTGCGGCGCTGGACTGCCGACGCAAGACGGTTCCTGCTCGAATGGCAGCGCAGCATCGTCGCGGCCGCAGATCATGGCGGCCCCGACGACGTCGCCGTGCAGAGCCGGGCCATCGAGATGCTGCGAGAAGCACGCCCCGATGCCCCGGCCACCACCGAACTGGATTTGGCCTTGGCGCAAGCGCTGCAGTGCGCTGCGCTGGTCGAAGCCCGCCTGGCTTGGTTCGACGCTCTGCCCCCAGACGCCGCAGACCCGACACCGGCGCCGGCCGCCACGCCGGCTCAGCGCTGGAACGAGATGCCGCCACTGCCCGATGGCGAGTTGACGCAGATCCTGAACCAGCGCCACGAGCGATGGCTGCACGCGCATCAACCGGCTCGACCGCTTGCGGCCGTCTCACCGCCCGCCCCCGCCAACAAGCCGCCGCGTCCCGCCGATGCCGCCACGCCGAGCGCAGAGCAACGGCTTCGGCTCGAATCCCTCATGCAACAGGCGGAGCACGCGCTCGCCGAGGGGCACCTGGGTGAAACGCAGCGGCGCCTGCAGGCCATCGATGCCGCTCTGGGGCCACTGAACGCCGCGGCGCTGACCGACGAGTCGCGTGCACGACTCCAGGCCCTGCGGTCAGAAGGTGCACGCCTGAAAGGCTGGCAGCAGTGGGGCGGGGGGCGCGCGCGAGACGACCTGACTGCCGAGGCAGAGGACCTCGCCCGGCACACGCTGGCGACCACCGATCCCAGTGCGGCCGAGGTGCCGAAGCTGAATCTGAAGGCGCATGGGGAACGCATTCATGCACTGCGCGCGCGTTGGAAGGAACTCGATCGTCTGGGCGCGGCGTCCAGCCTGGCGTTGTGGCAACGATTCGATGCGGCACTGCAGCTGGCCTATCGGCCGATCTCGGCGCAGCACGCCGCGCTGAAGGTGGCGCGACAGGACAACCTGGTGGCCCGCGAGGCGCTGCTCGCCGCGCTGGACGCCCTGCCCTTGCCGGAGCCGTCAGCGCAAGCTGGCGATCCTGCCGCGGATTGGAAGTCGGTGATGCGTGAGTTGGACCGCTTCAAGCTGGCGTGGCGCAAGCTCGGTCCGATCGAGCACACCGTACCCTCCGAGGCGCGCGACTCACTGCAGCAGCGCCTGCGCGAATGTGTCGACCGCATCGAAGCACCATTGCAGTCGTATTGGCAGGCGGCCGCCGCGTTGCGCGAGCAACTGATCGGCCGCGCGGAAGCGCTCGTGCCGGAAGTGGGTCGGCATCCGCACATGCCCGACGCCGCCCGGCAAGTGCGCGAACTTCAAGCCGAATGGCAACATCACGCGCGTCAACTGCCGATGCCCCGAGCGACAGAGGGCGCGCTGTGGGCCAGATTCAAGGCGGCGACCGACGCCGTGTTCGCACAGCGAAAGGCCGCATCGGCCGCCCTCGACGCCGAACTGGCCACGAACCTGGCCACGCGCGAGGCGTTGCTGGATCGACTGTCGGCCCTGCGCGTCGATACGCCGGTGGCCGAGATCGAGCGGGCGCTCGCCGAAGTCGATCGAGCGTGGCGCCAAGCCGGTGACGTGCCGCGCGGCGCAAGCGAGGTGATCGAAAGGCGCTTTCGCGAGGCACGCGTCGCCGCGGCCGAACGCCTGAAGGCTGCTGCGCGCGAGCGTTGGCAGGTCCAGTGTGACGCGCTGGCAGCCAGACTGGCACTTTGCGAGGAACGCGAAACCGCCAACGGCAGCATCGCGGACTTCAGCCAGCGCTGGGCTGCGCAAGCCGCGTTGCCCGCGACGTGGGATCGGACGTTGACGCTGCGCTGCGCGCAACCGGGCGAGTCGGGTCCGCTGGCCGAGGCCGCAGTCGACGAGTTGCTGCTTCGACTCGAGACGGCTCTGGACCTGCCCATCGCGCCCGAGCGGCAGGCCGAACGACGCAACCTGAAGCTGCGTGCGTTGAAGGATTCGATGGAGGGGCGCGCGACGCACGACCATGGCCCAGCCCAGCAAGCCGAGTGGCTGCTGGCGATGTTGCGGCAGAGCGGCCTCACGCCGCTGCAGCGCGAACGCCTGCGTGCCGTCGTCGCGGCGCTGCGGCTGGCATCCCCCGGCTCGCTGGGCTCGCCAACGAACACAGGCTTGAGAGATCTCCGCCGACCGGCAGCCGGGGTACAGGTGCCGGGGATGTCGGCGGACGCGAGCTTGCCGCGTCCAGGTCAGGGGCGGGCCCGCTCCAGCTCGCCGATGAGTTTGTCGACCTGCTCCAGGAACTCGTCCCGGCTGGCATGTGGGCCGTGCGTGATCAACTCTGAAGACTGATCAGCCAATCCCTGGTCCCCCGCCATGCGGGCCCAACGCCGCACTTCGCAATACATCAGCAATGCCAAGCGACCGAGGTCGCCGCTTCTGCGGGCATGGTGAAGGTCGCCGAGCAGATCCTCGAGTCCCAGCTGCAGTTGCAGCGATGAAGTGTTCATCTTGCACTCTTGCGGAGTTGGCCGCGGCTGGTGTTGAGGTCCAGGCCCATCAGGCCATCGAAGATGGCCTTGTCCGTGCGGGCAAGTTGCCCGGTCTTCAGCATGCGCTGATCTCCAAAATGTTGCTGCGCCGCAGCATGCGCCAAATCTAGTCGATGACTGCGCCAATGCAAGCGGTTTTTGCTGCATTGCAGCATTTTAGTGACAGGGGTCTAGCCCGGTTGACCTCGCGCAAACTCGAGTTGGCGGGAAGCGACTGTCACAGCGTGGGCGTCACCGGCGTCCATCAATGCTGGCTGAAACGTATGAAAGGCGTTTCGTGCCGGCCATGTGCCGTCCTTGGGCCAACACACTCCGGCGTCACGCGGCGCCGCAGCGCGCGAGATGCGCGGCGCACTGGCCCCGGTGGGCGGGCCTTGGTGCTCGTCCTGCAAGCGCTCAATCGACACCCGCTATTCGCGGCACGGCCGTTTGCAGTGAGCGATGTCGATGAACTTCCGAGCATGTTCGCGTCGGCGGAATTCAAGACCGCGGCCATCCTTGCCGAGACGATCACGGTCCGCTTTCGCGACCCGGCCATGTTGCAAGAGCGACGGCAATCATGTTCCCGACGTTGGCGAAGGTGGCGGTCGCCATCAGTTCGCTGATCGTCCGCAAGATCGCAAATTGTCGATGCTGGCGAAGGTGCTGTTGCGACACCACCGCTGTCGTTGCGGCGCGCGCGACCGCCGCTAAGGTATTGCCCCGAGGGGCGACCTGGCCCATTGGAGATATATTTCCGCCCTTTGCAGCGCTTGGCGTTGCGCCGGCCCACAAGGCCCACGGTTTGCAGATGCAGCGTCCTTGCATCGGGACGTCTGGAGGACTGGATTGAACTACGCCGAGCAACAACGCGATCCCGGCAAGCATGCCATCGGGATCGGCATCGTCATCGTGATGCACGTCCTGCTGGGCTGGGCCCTGGTGAACGGCCTTGCGCGCACGGTGATCGAGGTCATCAAGGGGCCGATCGAAACCAAGATCATCCAGGAGACCAAGCCGCCTCCGCCGCCACCGGAGAACCTGCCGCCGCCGCCGAAGTTCGCCCCGCCGCCGCCGAGTTTCGTTCCGCCGCCCGAGGTCGTGGTCAATGCACCGCAGACACCGGCGCCGGCCATCACCGCGACGACCATCGCGCCGCCGCCGGCGCCCCCGGTCGCGATCGCGCCGGCGCAAGCGCCGGTGGCCGAGGCGCCGCCCGCTCCGCCGCGGGTGGCGGCCCGGCCGGCGATCGGCAACGTGAGCACTTGTGCACCCAAGGGCGACGACTATCCGGCCATCGCCATCAAGGAAGAAGCCACCGGGACAACGAAGGTGCGCTTCACCGTCGACGCCTCGGGCAAGCTGGCCAGCGCAGAGGTGGTGAAGTCCGCAGGGGCGTCACGCGCCCACAAGGCGCTCGATCGGGTTGCTCTGCAGAAGCTCAGCGAGTGCACCTTCCGGCCCGGCATCGACGAGAACGGGAAGGCCGTCGGCGGCACGTTCGACGTCGAGTATGTGTGGAAGCTGAGCTGACACGCCCGCGCCAACTCAGATCAGTTCACTGTTGTTCGGTATCAGCGCGGCGCAAGCCACCATGCGCGTTCGTTTCTTGGAGGAAACATGTCTTTGACCCAACTTGTTCGCGCGCCGCTTGCTGCCGCGTTGATCGCCCTGGCCACCGTGGCGCTGGGCCTGCCCACCGCGGCATTGGCCCAGGCCGCTTCGGCGCCGGCCGCCGAAGCGCCAGCGGCAACGGCTGCCCCTGCGGCACCGGTGGCCACCGTGTCGAAGGAGGCGGTCGCCAACCCCTATGGCCTGGAAGCGCTGTGGAAACAGGGGGATTTCGTCGCCCGTGGCACGCTGATCATCATGGTCATCATGTCGATGGGCAGCTGGTACATCATCTTCACGAAGGTGTATGAGCAGAGCAAGTTGATGCGCAGTGCCAAGGCGGCCGAGGGATTCTGGAGCGCCGGTTCGATCGCGAAGGGCGCCGAGGCTCTCGACGAACGCAGCGCCTTCCGCTACATCGCCGAAAGCGGGCTGAAGGCCAGCGATCACCACGAGGGCACGTTGGTGGAGACGATCGACAAGCACACCTGGATCGGCATGAGCATCCAGCGCTCGGTCGAGAACATCCAGAGCCGGCTGCAGGACGGCCTCGCATTCCTGGCCACCGTCGGTTCGACGGCGCCGTTCGTTGGCCTGTTCGGCACGGTGTGGGGCATCTACCACGCGCTGACCGCCATCGGTGTCTCCGGGCAAGCGTCGATCGACAAGGTCGCTGGCCCGGTGGGTGAGGCGCTGATCATGACCGCCTTCGGCCTGGCCGTCGCGGTGCCGGCGGTGATGGGCTACAACTGGCTCATTCGCCGCAACAAGAGCGCGATGGAGCGCGTGCGCGCCTTCTCGGGCGACGTTCACAACGTACTGCTGGCGGGCAAGCGCTGATCGTTCATCGCAACGATCAACGAGGAGACGGCTCATGGCCATGAACGTAGCGTCGGCCGACGGCGACGAAGACGAGATGAATTCGACCATCAACACCACGCCCCTGGTGGACGTGATGTTGGTGCTGCTGATCATCTTCCTGATCACCATTCCGGTGGTCACCCAGAGCATCAAGCTGGAACTGCCCAAAGAGCGGAACGTGCCGACGCAGACCAAGCCGGAGAACATCATCGTCGCAGTCAACCGCGACGGCGAAGTGCACTGGGGACTCGAGCGCTTGCCCGACATCGAGACCCTGGTCGCGCGGCTGAAGATCGAGGCCGTCAAGGAGCCTCAACCCGAGATCCATATCCGCGGTGATGCCGAGGTGCGCTACGAATCGGTGGGCCGCGTCGTCGTGGCCTGCCAGCGTGCCGGCATTCTGAAGGTGGGTTTCATCACCGAACCACCCGCCGGCGTGGTGTCGCGCTAAGGAGCAATGACGATGGCCATGCAAGTTGGCGGCGGCGGAGGTGAAGACGCGCCGATGATCGAAATGAACATGACGCCGCTGATCGACGTCATGCTGGTGCTGCTGATCATGTTCATCATCACGATCCCGATCCAGACCCATGCGGTCAAGATGAACATGCCGATTCCGAGCAACGCGCCGCCCAAGGAGCCTCGCCCGCCAATCCGCATCGACGTCGATTTCGACGGCACGATCGGCTGGAACGGCGTGGCCGTGACGCGCGACGAATTGCAGGGCAAGCTTCGCGAAGTCGCGGCCGAACCCGACCAGCAGGAGGTGCACCTGCGCCCCAACAAGCTGGTGACCTACAAGGATGTTGCCTTCGTGATGGCCAGCGCCCAGCGCCTGGGCGTGGTCAAGATCGGCCTGGTGGGTAACGAGCAGTTCATGAACTGACGGCACGGCGCCGGCGTCAACGCCTGCCATGCGGGGATCGTTGCCGGCAAGCGGCCGATCCCCGTTTCCCATTCTTCAACACCGCGATCATTAGCGCGATTGCAGCGAGAGCACCGACCATGAATTCGATCCGCGTCCTCACCACCGCCCTGCTGGCTGCCGGCCTCATCAGTACCGCCATGGCGCAAGGTGTCCGCCCGGAAGTCGGCAAGCCGCTGCAACAGGCCAGCGATCTGCTCAAGGCCGGCAAGGCCAAGGAAGCGCTGGCCAAGGCGCGCGAGGCCGATGCCGTGCCTGGCAAGACCCCCGCCGAACAGCTAATGATCGATCGCATGAAGGGCGCGGCGGCGCAGCGCGCCGGAGACATCGGCGCCGCGATCGCAGCGTTCGATTCGGCAATGGCTTCCGGCCGCCTGTCGAGCCCCGAGCAAGCGCAGATCGCCGAATCGATGGCCTTCGCGTACTCGCAACAGAAGAACTGGGCCAAGACCACCGAGTGGGCCAACCGCGCGCGCGCTGCCGGCAGCAACAGCGCGCAACTGAACCAGCTGATCGCCTACGTGCAGTCACAAAGCGGCGACTATTCGCAGATCTTCAAGGATGCGCAGGCCCAGGTGAGCGCTGCCGAGCAGGCCGGCCGCCGACCCGCCGAGGAAGATCTGCTGCGACTGGCCGATGCGGCCAAGCGCCTGAACAACAACGCGGCCTACTCCAGCGCACTGGAAAAGCTGGTGCTGTACTACGCCAAGAAGGAGTACTGGAACGCACACCTGTCCAGCCTGCAACGAAAGCCCGCCTTTGCCGATCGCCTGGGCCTGGACGTGATGCGCCTGAAGCTCGCGAATGGTTTGATCACCAAGACCGAGGACTTCATGGAGATGGCACAACTGGCACTGCAGGCCGGTCTGCCGGTCGAGGCCCAGAAGATCGTCGACAAGGGCTATGCTGCCGGCGCGCTCGGTGCGGGCGACCAGGCCGAGCGTCACAAGCGGCTGAAAGATCTGGTGGCAAAGCAACAAGCTGAAAGCGCGGCGGGCATCGAGCGGGCCGCCAGTGAGGCCGCTGCCATGAAGGATGGCAACGACCTGGTCAAGGTCGGCACCGTCTATGCGTCGATGGGGCAACTCGACAAGGCCGTCGAGCTGATCGAGAAGGGCATCGCGAAGGGCGACCTGAAGCGTCCGGACGATGCCAAGCTGCGCTTGGCGCTCGCGCTCGCGCAGTCGCCGAAGACGCGCGCCAAAGGGCTGCAGATGCTGCGCAGCGTCGGTGGCACGGACGGCACGGCCGACGTCGCGAAACTCTACGCGGCAGTGGTGCAGCAGCAGGGCTGAGACCCGCCGGCTGCCGCGCGGGGGGCTGCCTAGAATCGCCACCATGGCCCCCCTGCCCGACTTCATCGACGACCTCGGTCGTGGTGTCTTCGCCGTCGACACCGGTTTTCTGCGCCCCCGCTTCGACGCCGCGTACCTCCTCGCCCACAACGGTCGTGCAGCCTTCATCGACACCGGAAACAACCACGCCGTGCCACGACTGCTGGCCGCCTTGGAGGCGATCGGCCTGCCGCGTGAGGCCGTCGACTACGTGATCCCGACCCACGTGCACCTTGATCATGCCGGCGGGGCCGGCCTGCTGATGTCGCGCCTGCCGTGCGCGACGATGGTCGTGCACCCGCGCGGCGCGCGCCACATGATCGACCCGACGGCGCTGTACGAGGGTGCACTGGCGGTCTATGGCCCCGAAGAGATGGAGCGTTCGTACGGCCGGCTGGTCGGTATCGACGCGGCGCGCGTGCGCCCCAGTCACGATGGCATGGACGTGGTGCTCGGCGGCGAGCGCGTGCTGCATCTGGTCGACACGCCGGGACACGCCCGGCATCACCACTGCATCTGGGATGGCGTGACGCGGGGTTGGTTCACCGGCGATGCCTTCGGCCTGTCGTGCCGCGAGTTCGAAACCGAACGCGGGGCTTGGATCGTGCCGACGAGCCCGCCGACGCAGTTCGAGCCGCTGGCCCTGCGCGCGTCGGTGCAGCGGCTGGTGTCGTTCACGCCGGAGTGGCTGTACCTCACGCACTACGGTCGGGTCGGCGATGTGCCACGGCTGGCCACGCGAATGCTTTCGCTGCTCGACGCGATGGTGCTGATCGGCCGACGCGTGCGTGGTGCAGCCGATCGCCATGCCGTGCTCAAGCACGAACTGACCCAGCTGTATGCGACCAGCCTGGCCGAGCACGGGGTCGAGCCGACGCGCACAGGTGCTCGACCTGCTGTCGATGGACATCGAACTCAACGCGCAGGGCATCGCCGTCTGGCTGGACCGCCAGGCCAATGCAGACAAGGAGAGCCAGGCATGAGCAACCGCGCCAGTTTCGGCCTTGCGGGCCGCGTGGTCGTCGTGACCGGCGCCGCGCAGGGCATCGGCGAGGCCTGCGTGCGCGCATTGGTGGCCGATGGCGCCGCGGTTGCATTGTGGGACGTTGACGATGCGCATGGCCGTGAGTTGGCCGCGGCGCTGGAGAGCCATGGTGCACGGGTCGCGTACCAGCACTGCAACGTTGCCCGCAAGGGCGAGGTCGATGCCGCGCTGGCAGCCACGCTGGCCAGTTTCAACCGTGTCGACGGGTTGTTCAACAACGCCGGCATCTTCAAGGCCGCGCCGTTCCTGGAGATCACCGAGGCCGACTGGGACGCAGTGATCGACGTCAATCTGAAGGGACACTTCCTGGTCGGCCAAGCGGTGGCGCAGCAGATGGTCAACCAAGGTGGTGGCGGCGCCATCGTCAACATGAGTTCGGTCAATGCGCGCCTGGCGATCGCTTCGATCGCCAGCTACAACGCCAGCAAGGGCGGCATCGACCAGCTGACGCGGGTGATGGCGCTGGCGCTGGCCGACCACGGCATCCGTGTCAATGGCGTCGCACCGGGCACGATCGCGACCGAGTTGGCCGCCAAGGCGGTGCTGACCAGCGAGGAGGCCAAGGCCCGCATCCTGAGCCGCACGCCGATGAAGCGGCTCGGCGAGCCGGCCGAGATCGCCAGTGTGGTGGCATTCCTGCTCAGCGACGCCGCCAGCTACATGACCGGCGAGACCGTGCTCGTCGACGGTGGCCGCATGACACTGAACTACACGGTTTGAGCCTCGAAGCGTACGCGGTCAGCGTCGGCGTCGTCGCGCTCGGCGAGATGGGCGACAAGACGCAGCTGCTGGCCCTGTTGCTGGCCGCGCGCTTTCGGGCGCCGCGGCCCATCATCCTCGGCATCCTGGTGGCCACGCTGGCCAACCACGCGGCGGCCAGCGCACTCGGCGCCTGGCTGACGCAGGTGATCGAGCCGCGGTGGATGCGCTGGGCGCTCGGCGCCTCGTTCATCGGCGTGGCGCTGTGGATGTTGATTCCCGACCGCGTCGACGGCGAGAGCGAGGGCCACGGCAGCCGCCGGCTCGGCGTGTTCGGCGTCACCGTGATCGCCTTCTTTCTCGCCGAGATGGGCGACAAGACGCAGATTGCCACCGTGATGCTCGCCGCCCGCTACGACGACGTGTTCACGGTCACCGCGGGCACCACGCTGGGCATGATGATTGCCAACGTGCCCGCGGTGCTGCTGGGCGACCGGGCCGTGAAGTTCGTGCCGATCGCGTGGGTGCACCGCATCGCCGCGGTGGTGTTCGCTGCGATCGGCGTGGCGGTATTGGCAGGCGTGGGCGCTTAGGCCTATTCTGTACGCATGGTGGACCCCACAGCCTTGCCCGCGCTCGAAGGTGGTTGCCTGTGCGGCCGCGTGCGCTACCGCGCCACGCCCGATCACCGCGACGGCTACTACTGCCATTGCCGCATGTGCCAGTTGGCCTTCGGCAACACGCGCGCCGCGTACTTCAACCTGCGCAAGAGCGAAGTGCAATGGCTCGGCACCCCGGCCCACTACGCGTCGTCGAAGATCGCGTGCCGCGGTTTCTGCAGCCACTGCGGCACGCCGCTGTCGTTCGAGTTCCTCGCCAGCGACCGCATGGACCTCTCGGTCGGCAGCCTCGATGACCCGTCGGCAATGAAGCCCACCGAGCACTTCGCTGTCGAGTCGCGCATCGCCGCCTGGCATGTGCCCGACGGCCTGCCCGAATCTCGGCTGGATGCCAATGAACGCATTACGCAGCGCTGGCGCGAGGCCTATGGCGAGGGGGTCGAGCCCGGTCTCGCCGCGACGAGAGACGAGCGATGAGCAACGACCGCCTGGCGCAATGGCAGGCCGACGAAGCCGCGGTACGCGCGCGCCGAACCCGCCCCGCTGGTGTGTTGGCGCCCGCCGAGACCCTCGGCCGACCCGGCCTCGAAGTGTTGCACGACATGCTCGACGGCCACCTGCCCGCAGCGCCGATGGCCGAGGCGCTGGACTTCCTGCTGGTGCATGTCGGGCATGGCGAGGCCGCGTTCCAGGGCCGTCCCGGCCCGCGCTTTCTCAATCCGATGGGCGGCCTGCACGGCGGCTGGTACGCGACGCTGCTCGACTCGGCTGTCGGCTGCGCGGTGCACACCACGATGCCCCCCGGCCGCGCCTACACCACGCTCGAATTGAAATTGAACCTGGTGCGGGCGATCGGGCCCGACGTGCCGCTGGTGCGCGCCGAAGGCCGCACGATCCACGTCGGCCGCCAGGTGGCCATCGCCGAAGTGCCGCCTGGTCGGCGCCGACGGCAAACTCTACGCCCACGCCACCACCACCTGCCTGGTCTTCGACCTGCCGGCACGAGCCGCCGGCTGAGGCTACACGCGACAATGACGCCATGAAATACCTGCACACCATGGTCCGGGTCACGGACATCGAACAGTCGCTGCGCTTCTACCGCGATGCGCTCGGCCTTGAGTTGCTCTCGCGGCGCGACAACGAAGCCGGCCGCTTCACGCTGGTGTTCCTGGCCGCGCCCGGCGACCCTTCGGCGCAGGTCGAGCTGACCTACAACTGGCCCAATGACGGTGTTGGCGAGGTCTACAGCGGCGGCCGCAACTTCGGCCACCTGGCCTACGCGGTCGACGACATCTACGCCGCCTGCCAGCGATTGCAGGACCATGGCGTGACGATCAACCGCCCGCCACGCGACGGCCGCATGGCCTTCGTGCGCTCGCCCGACAACATCTCGATCGAGTTGCTGCAGGCCGGCGCCGCGCTGGCCCCCGCAGAGCCGTGGAAGTCGATGCCCAACGTCGGTGCCTGGTAGCGCTGATCGGCGATGTACCTGCCCAAGCATTTCGAGCAGAGCGACCCGGCCGCATTGGCGGCGCTGATGCACGACCATCCGCTGGCCACGCTTATCGTCGCGACGCCTGACGGCCCGACGGCCGACCTGATCCCGCTCGAGTACCACGCGAACGACGGCCCGCACGGGACGCTTCGCGGCCACGTGGCGCGTGCCAATCCGCTGTGGCATCACGCCGGTGCTGCGGCACTGGCGGTGTTCCAGGGCCCGCAGGCCTATGTCTCGCCGAACTGGTACCCGAGCAAGCGCGAGCATGGCAAGGTCGTACCGACCTGGAACTACACGATGGTGCAGGCCCACGGCACGCTGCACGCGGTCGACGATGCGCCATGGCTGCATGCGCTGGTGCGCCGGCTGACCGATCGCCATGAGGCCGCACAAGCCTCGCCGTGGGCGGTCGACGACGCCCCCGACGACTACGTGCAGCAGATGTTGCGCGCGATCGTCGGCATCGAGATCCGACTCACCACGCTGACCGGCAAGTGGAAGGTGAGCCAGAACCGCAGCGCGGCGGATCGCCAGGGCGTGGCCGACGGGCTGCGTGACGACCCGATGGGCGCGCTGGTGCGCAACCCGCCCGCGTCAACGTAGCGCCGCAGCCTCGCGCGCCAACCGCGTGATGCGGTCCCAGTCGCCCGCGGCCAATGCGTCGGCTGGCGTCAGCCAAGAGCCGCCACAGACCCTGACATTGGGCAACGCCAGGAACTGGGGCGCGGTCTCGACCGTGATGCCGCCGGTGGGGCAGAACACGACGTCGGGAAAGGGCCCGGCGAGGGCCTTCAACATCGGTACGCCGCCCGCGGCGGTGGCCGGGAAGAATTTCAGGAACGCAAGACCATCGGCATTGGCCGCCATCACTTCACCGGCGGTGGCCACGCCGGGCAGCAGCGGAACATGCGCCTCGCGGCATGCTGCACCGATCTCGAGCGTGTAGCCCGGACTGACGCCGAAGCGGCAGCCAGCATCGCGCGCTGCGCGCACGTCGGCCACCGTGCGCAGCGTGCCGGCGCCGACGATGGCCTCGGGCACGTCGCGCGCGATCGCTTCGATGCAGGCCAGCGCCACCGGCGTACGCAGCGTCACCTCGAGCACGCGCACGCCGCCCTCGACCAATGCGCGCGCCATCGGCACGGCGTGTGCCACGTCCTGCAGCACGATCACCGGGATCACCGGGCCCAGGGCCGCCAGTTCGAGCGTGTTGTGGATCATCGAAAGGCTCCTCACAGCCGGGTACAGGCGCCCTGCTCGGCGCTGGTGATGGTCTTGCGCATGCCGCCGGACAGTTCGCGGCCGAAGCCGTGGGCCGCGTTGACGCAGCCGACGCGATCGCTGCCACGCGACTGCGACGCCCGCGCTGCAACGCGCGCCAGGCAGGCCTGGCGCCGCAGCGCACTGCGCGCGCGGATTCGCGCGGTGACTTCGTTCAGGACAGGCTTCATCGCATGGACAGCGCAGGTAACTGCCGTTTTCCATCTTCGAGTAACAAGGTTACATCGTCAATCCGCCGCAGGTGTCATCATTTGCGCGCATGGAGCCGGCCACCGACGCCCCGATCCGCGTGCCGCCGCTGCGCGACCCGCAGGCACTGCTCGTGCGCACACGCCGCGAGTGGGGTGGTCGCAGTGACCTGTGGGTGTTCGGCTATGCATCACTGCTTTGGCGTCCGGAGTTCGAGGCTCTCGAGCATCGCCCCGCACAGGTGCACGGTTGGCATCGTGCACTGCGGATGGCGTCGCGCGTCAACCGCGGGACCCCTGAGCGACCCGGCCTGGTGTTCGCGCTGATGTCCGGCGGCTCATGTCACGGCGCGGTGTATCGCATCGCACGCTCACGCGCGGCCGGAGAACTCGAGCGCCTGTGGCAGCGTGAAATGCCCACCGGCGTGTACGACCCCCGCTGGCTGGCCTGTCGCACCCCCGGTGGCGTCGTGCAGGCACTCGCGTTCACGCTGTCGCGACGCAGCCCACAGCACACCGGTCACTTGGCCGAAGCCCAGTTGCTCGAGATCCTGCGCCACGCGCGCGGCCGTTTCGGCACGACGCTGGAATACCTGCTCGAAACGGCGCGTGCGCTGCGAGAACGCGGTGTGCGCGACCGCGAGATCGAACGCCTGGTGGCGCTGGCGCGGCGCCATCGCCTGGTCTAGGGCAGCTCTCAAGGACCGCGGGGGTACGGGCGGGGCAGCCGGCGGCGCTCAGTACGCCGCGGCAGGCGCACGCGCTGGCACTGCCATTGCCGCCGTGCACCGCGCGCAGCGCGGCCAGGTCCTGTACGGTATCGATGTCGATCAGCACGCCAGCGTCATCGACATCGACCGCCTGTGCAGGGTAGCGTGCGATCAGACGACGTGCGCCTTCGTCACCGCTCAGCGCAACCAGCTCCGAATACAGCTCCGCGGCAAAGCCGACCGGGTGACCCCGCCGGCCGTTGTGCTGCGCATAGGCCACCGCACTGACGCGCAACGCCTCGGCCACCTTCTGCAGCGTGGCGGGGCGGACTTCGGGCATGTCGCCCGGCAACACCAGCCAGCCCGGCGCGTCGGCACTGGCCGAGACACCCGCCGCGATCGAATCGCCCATGCCGCGACCGGGCGCCTGCGCGGGCACGATCACCACGTCGCAGGCCGCCACCTGCTGGTAGATCAGTGGCGCCAGAGCGGCGGTGGCGACAACCCGCACCGGCAGCCGGCTGGCAAGGGCATTGCGCAGCGTGACACCGAGGACCGTGCCCGCGTCGTCGTTGCCCTCCAGGGGCTGAACCAGCTTGTGCCCCGAGCCGCCGAAGCGGCTGCCCAGCCCGGCGGCCAGCACGATCACAACGGGGGCGAAGTTCATGGTCGACAAGCAACAGCGGCGCAGTGGGTCGGCGACATCGAATCGACGTGACGATGCCATCAAGAATCGGTCGCGGACGGCATGGGCCGTAAGTGGGGCCATCACCTAAGGCCTTCCACGTAAGCAGTAATGGGTAGATGACTTCGGGCGTCGCGGCACGCCGTCGCCGTGAGCCGTCCGACCGGCTTATGCTGTGCACATGGATTTCTCACCGAGCAAGGACATTGCGGCGCTGCGCAAGACCTACGAGCGCGCCGAACTCGATGAATCTGCTTCGCACGACGATCCGCTGCAGCAGTTCGAGCGCTGGCTTCACGAGGCGATCAACGCCGCGCTGCCCGAGCCCAATGCGATGACGCTGGCCACCGTCGGCGCCGACGGCCGGCCGTCGACGCGGGTCGTGCTGCTCAAGGGTTATGACGAGCGTGGCATCGTCTGGTACACCAACTACCAGAGCCGCAAGGCCCGGGATCTGGCAGCCAACCCCGTCGCGGCGCTGCAATTCCACTGGGTCGAACTGGAACGCGTGGTGCGCATCGAAGGCCAGGTCGAACGCGTCAGCACGGCCGAAAGCGACGCCTATTTCGCGTCACGCCCGCTCGATTCGCGGATCGGGGCGTGGGCCTCGCCGCAAAGCGAGGTGATCGCTTCGCGCGCGGTGCTGGTCGCGAACGCGGCCAAGGTGGCAGCGCGATACGTCCTCCACCCGCCCCGCCCGCCGCACTGGGGCGGATTCAGGATGGCGCCCGACTGTTGGGAGTTCTGGCAGGGCCGCAAGAGCCGATTGCACGACCGGCTGCGCTACCGCCGCGGCGAGCCCGGCAGCGCCGGCTGGGTGCGCGAGCGCCTCGCGCCCTGACGAATGCCTGCCGACAGGGACTACGGCAACGGCGCCGCATCGGCGATGCGGTAGAAAAGGCCGTACGGGTCATCGCGCAGGACCGCCAGCTTGCCCTCGAGCAACACCGGTTCGAGCGTGTACTTGACCGGCGTCTTGCTGCGCACCTCGATCAGGCCCTCGGGGCCCGCCGGCACGCAGAACGAACAAGTGGTGGGCACCGACGAGATCAGGAAATGGCGTTGCTTGTCGCCCGGCTCGAGCGGAAGCATGAACCCCTGCACGCGCACCGTGCGCTCGTTGAGGGCCTGCACCGCAGCCGGATAGGTTGGCACGAGCCGGTTCTTCTCCATGCGCGTCTCCACCGACGACAGCAGCTTCCAGGACAGCACGCCCTCGCGCTCCTCGAGCGGCTTGTACGGGCTGCGCGGATCGTGAAAGCCCGGCCCCTGTCCAGCGATCGGCGGCGCCAAGGTCTGGGCTGCGGCGCCCAGTGCCGCAGCTGCGAACGCCAGCGAGGTGATCCAGCGCAGGGGCTTCATCATGGTTGGCTCCGATCGATCAATGCTCGTGACGCAGGCCGCAGTACTTGCCGATGGCCAAACCTTTGCACGAGGCCTGCAATGCCGTCTGGCAACTCTCCTCGCCTTGACCCGACTCGAGACAGCGTGCCGCGGCCTCGTGCGCCTGCGCCATCGCGCGGTGACGTGCAATGTCGGATTTGACGTGGTCGGACAGATTCTGCGGCTTGCCGGCCGGCGCGCCGGTCTGCGCGATGGCCGAAGCGGACGCCGCTGCGACCAGTGCGGCGAGAAGAAAGCTCTTCATGTCTTGCTCTTGGATCGATGGTTCAACGCGGTGCCTGCATCAGGCGCGACACATCCAGGCGGAGCGCGCGCCAGGCCGGCAGTGCCGCGGCCAGCCATGCGAGCAGCAGAGTCCCTGCAGCCAGCGCCAACTGATGCCAGGAAACCCACATCGCCGTGACAGGGAGCGATCTTTGCTGCGCCAGTTTCCAGCCCAGCACGGCCGTCAAGCCCTGCCCCAGCGCCAGGCCGACGGCCACACCCGCCAACGCCAGCAGCGTGGCCTCGGCAAACACCAGCGCGGCCACACGCCAGGGTGGCGCGCCGAGCATGCGCAGCATGGCCAGGTCGGGTTCGCGCTCTCGCACCGCGTGCACCAGGCCGACGAACACGCTGGCGGCCGCCGCCAGCAACAACACCATGCCGAAACCGCGCAGCACTTCGGTACCGGCGCCGACCATCCGCAGCAACCGCGCCGATTCGAGCGCCGGCGCGGCCGCCTGCAAGCCGGCCTGCGCGTTGACCCAGCGCGGCAACGTGACGGCGCCCAGCGGCGTGCGGTAGGCGACCAGCAGCAGCGTGACCTCGCGCTCGGCAGCCAGCGCCTCGCGGTCGGCCTCGTCGACGGCAGTGGCACCCTCGTGCACCGCCCACACCGATGCCAGGTCGGTCAGCACCAGGCGATCGAGCACGCAGCCGCAGCGAACGAGGCGACCGACCACCGTGTAGGGCGTCTCGCCATGCGCCTCGCCGACGTTGCCCAGGCCATGCGTGCCGACGAATCGCGCCCCAACGGCCAGACTGGTGGCGCGCGCGACATCGGCACCGAGCACGGCCTGCAACGCGCCTTGCCAATACCGGCCCTCGGCCAACTGCGCGCCGTACAGCGCCGGGTACTGCAACGTGCTGCCGACGATGCGAAAACCCCGCAAGCTGTCACCCAGCGACACCGGCACCACGCGCTCGACCAACGGGTGGTCGCTCAGCAGCTTCGCCGTCGCCAGTGGGATGTTGCCGGTGGGCACATCGAGGTGGAACACGCCGGCCAAGATCAGCTGCAGCGGGCTGCCCTTGGCGCCGACGACGAGGTCGACACCGGCCAGGTCGCGCTGCACGCTGCGCTCGATCTGCTCGCTGACGACGACCACGAAACTCATCGCGCCGACACCGAGCGCCAGCAACGCCAGGTTCAGTGCCGCCACCAGCGGCCTGGCCCACAGGTAGCGCCATGCCAGCGCGACGAGCCTCATCGCGCCGCTTCCAAGGACAACACCTGCGCGCTGGGCAGGCACGCCCTGACGCGTGCATCGTGCGTCGCGATCACCAGCGTGGCGGCAGTTTCGTGCGCGGCCTCGACCAGCAGTTCGACGACGGCCCGGCTCATCGCATCGTCGAGGTTGGCCGTCGGCTCGTCGACGAGCAGCACGCGCGGGCGCCGCAGCAGCGCGCGCGCCAGCGCCGCCCGCTGGGCCTGGCCGACCGAGAGCTCGTGCGGCCGTCTCGCCGCAAGCGCAGCGAGATCCAGCCGATCGAGCAGCGCCGCGATGCGGCGGTGATCGACTGCGGCCCCGCAAGCAACATAGGGCAGCGCGAGGTTCTCGGCCACGCTGAGGCTCTCGGACAGATGCAGGCGCTGCGGCACGAAGCCCAGCGTTGCGCCGCGCCAGGCGTCCCGTGCGCCGCTCGGCAACGAAGCCATGTCGGCGCCGGCCACGACGACCCGCCCCGCACTCGGCGTCAACAGGCCGGCGATCAACGCCAGCAGTGTCGACTTTCCGCTGCCCGAGGCACCGACAAGCAGCGCCTGCCCTCCCTGGGCAAGCTCGAAATCCGCAAAGCGCAGCACCGATCCCGGCGCCCAGGCGAACTCGAGGCTGCGAAGCGCCAACATGAGCGGCGTTACGCGCGCTTCAGGCGCGACGCGAACGTGCGCTTGAACTTCTCCACCTTCGGCGCGACGACGAACGCGCAGTAGCCCTGGCCGGGATGGTTGAGGAAATAGTGTTGGTGATAGTCCTCGGCGCGCGAATAGTTGGCCAGCGGCCTGACCTCGGTCACGACGCGGCCACCGTGCGCGGCCTGCGCCTCGGCCAGCACCTCACGCACCACGGGCTCCTGCTCCGGCGTGTGGAAGTAGATGCCCGAGCGGTACTGCGTGCCGGTGTCGTTGCCCTGCCGGTTCAACGTGGTCGGATCATGGATGTGGAAGAAGATCTCCAGCACCTCTCGCAACGTGATGCGCGCGTTGTCGAAGGTGACGCGCACCACCTCGTTGTGGCCGGTCTCGCCGCTGCAGACCTGCTCGTAGCTCGGCGCAACGGCGTGGCCGTTGCTGTAGCCCGATTCGACCGCAACGACACCGTCGACCTGCTCGAATACCGCCTCGGTGCACCAGAAACAGCCACCACCGAGGGTGATGAGTTCATTCGCCATGCCATGCTCCTTGGTCCCGCCGCGGCGGTCCTTGCTGCCAGACCACTCCTCACCGGCGCGCCATTATCGACAGGCAGCATTGGTCGGGTCCCAAACGAAACGAGCCCCTGCACGTGGCAGGGGCTCGTTGCGCAGCGAAGTTCAGCGACGTTCAGCGGCTGAAGGCACTGGGACGCTTGGACTTGAACGCGCCGCTGGGCTTGCGCGCACCGGCCGGGCCAGCGCCGAAGCGCGGCTTGCGGTCGAATGGCTTCGCGCTGCCGAAGCCGCCTTCGCTGCGACCGCCACCGGTCGTGCGCGGGGCGGCCTTCTTCGGCTCCAGGCCGGTGATCGTGGCCACCGGGATCGACTGCGTCGTGAACTGCTGGATGCGGCGGATCATGCCGGCATCGGCCGCTTCGGCCAGCGTCACCGCCAAGCCCTGGCGACCTGCGCGGCCGGTGCGGCCGATGCGGTGCACATAGTCTTCCGCCTTCATCGGCAGGCCGAAGTTGATCACGTGGCTGATGGTCGGCACGTCGATGCCGCGTGCGGCCACATCGGTGGCCACCAGCACCCGCAGCTTGCGTGAACGCAGGCCCTGCAGCACGTGGTTGCGCCGGCCCTGCGGCAGGCCGCCGTGCAGCGATGCGACGGCGTGACCCATGTCGGCCAGGCGGTCGGCCAGCCAGTCGGCGTCGCGCTGGGTGCTGGTGAAGACCAGCGCCTGGTCGACTTCGCGGGTGGTCAGCAGGTGGTCGAGCAGGGCTTGCTTGTGGCGGCCGTCGTCGGCCCAGTGCAGGCGCTGTTCGATGTGCTCATGCGTGTCGGTGTGCGAGGTGACGGCAATGTTCTGCGCGTCGGGCTTCAGCAACTCGGCGGCCAGGCGGCCGACATTGCCGGCGAACGTGGCGCTGTACATCATCGTCTGGCGCGTCTTCGGCGTGCACTCGGCGATGAAGCGGATGTCGTCGATGAACCCCATGTCGAGCATGCGGTCGGCCTCGTCGAGCACCAGCATGGCCACGTTGTCGAGCACCAGCTTGCCGCTCTTGACGTGGTCGATCAGGCGGCCGGGGGTCGCAATCAGCACATCCAGCGGGCCCCGCATCGCCTTCAGCTGCGCGCCGTAGGGCACGCCACCGACGACAGTGGCCACGCGCAGACCCTGCACGTGGCGGCCATAGGTGTCCGTCGCCTTGGAGACCTGGATCGCCAGCTCGCGGGTGGGTGTCAGCACCAGCACGCGCGGGCCATAGACGACGCCCTTGTCACGGCGCACGCCGCTGGCACGCACGTCGAGCACGCCTTGCAGTGCCGGCAGCACGAACGATGCAGTCTTGCCGCTGCCGGTGGACGACGAGACACGCAGGTCACGGCCGGCCAGCGCTGGGGGGATGGCGCGCGACTGGACATCGGTCGGCGTCGTGTAGCCGGCATCGGCCAGCGCCTGGTGCAGGCCAGCGTGCAGCGCGATTGCGGCAAAGCCGCTCGGGGGCGTGTTGATTGGCGCCGGATTGGCGTCCTGATGGTCTTGCAGGTTCTGGTTCTCGGTAAACATCGCATCTCTTTTCATGTTCAGGCGCGCGCAAGCACACACCGGCGCTACACGGGGCAGCGCTTCAGGTCAAGTCGCGGCAGGCTGAACGTGGGTGCCAAGTTTCGGCACCGACAACGGACGGGTCCAAGCGACGGCATCGCCGCCAACCAACGTCCGCATCGAGTTCGAGCGGCACGCACCAAACGCCGAGAAGGCGGGTGCACCAGGCCAGAGGGGATGAACGAACGGCTTCGACGAAACTCATCGAAGCCGCAGCGCGCATTGTAGCGCAGATTGGGGTTTGCCCGCAGCGCGGACGGGCTCACGCGGCCAGCAGGTGCTGACGATAGTGCAGCAATTCGTCGATCGACTCGTGCACATCGGCCAGCGCCGTGTGGGCTTGTGCTTTCTTGATGCCCTCGAGCGCGGCCGGCTTCCAGCGCCGCGCCAACTCCTTCAGCGTGCTGACATCGAGGTTGCGATAGTGGAAGAAAGCCTCCAGCGCCGGCATGTGGTTGGCCAGGAAGCGCCGGTCCTGGCAGATCGAGTTGCCGCACATCGGGCTCTTTCCGGCCTTCACGTACTGCGACAACCATTCGATCACCTGCGCCTGGGCGTGCGCTTCGTCGATCTCCGAGGCCTTGACGCGTTCGACCAGCCCGCTGCGGCCGTGGGTGCCCTTGTTCCACGCATCCATCGCATCGAGCGTGGCGTCACTCTGGTGGATCGCGAACACAGGGCCTTCGACGCGGGTGGTGACCTGCGCATCGGTGACGACGACCGCGATCTCGATGATGCGGTCGCGGTCGGGGTACAGACCGGTCATCTCGAGATCGATCCAGATCAAGTTGCTGTCGTCCTTGGCAAGTGCGGTGTCGGTCATGGTCAAGCGTGTGGGGGCGTTGGGTGAATTGTCGCAGCCCGGCGCCGCGCCCGCGTCAGCCCTACACTGCGCCCCCATGCAATCCCTCTGGCTGTCCGTGACCTTCGCCGCCGCGCTGCTGGTGAGCGTTGCCCTGAAGTTCTGGCTGGCAACGCGGCAGATGCGCCACGTGGCTGCCCACCGCGCCGCGGTCCCCGCGGCGTTCGCCGCCACGGTGCCATTGGCCGCGCACCAGAAGGCCGCCGATTACACGCTGGTGCGCTCGCGCTTTGCGCTGCTGTCGCTGGCCCTCGGCAGCGCGGTGTTGCTGGGCTGGACGCTGCTTGGCGGCCTCGACGTGCTGAACACGGTGCGTGCGCGACGCAGTGCAACCCCGCTTCGGCAGCATGGCCTATCAGCTCGCCCTGCTGGTAGCCTTCGTGCTGATCGGCGGGTTGCTCGATGCACCGCTCGAGATCTACAACACGTTTCGCATCGAGCAGCGGTTCGGCTTCAACCGCATGACCTGGCGCCTTTACCTGGTCGACGTCGCCAAGGGCCTGTTGATCGGCGCCGCCATCGGTCTGCCTCTGGCGGCCCTGGTGTTGTGGTTGATGGCCAGCGCCGGTGCCTGGTGGTGGCTCGCGGCATGGCTGGCCTGGGTCGCCTTCCAGTTGCTGATGCTGGTGATCTACCCCACCATCATCGCGCCGCTGTTCAACAAGTTCGAGCCGCTGCCCGACGAATCGCTGAAGCAGCGCGTGCAGGCCCTGATGGCCCGCTGCGGCTTCGCCGCCAAGGGCCTTTTCGTGATGGACGGCAGCCGCCGATCGGCCCATGCCAATGCCTACTTCACCGGGCTCGGTGCCGCCAAGCGGGTGGTGTTCTTCGATACGCTGCTGGCGCGCCTGACCGCCGGCGAGGTGGAGGCCGTGCTGGCGCACGAACTGGGTCACTTCAAGTTGCGCCATGTCCCCAAGCGCATGGCCACGATCTTCGCCGCCAGCCTGGCCGCACTGGCCCTGCTGGGCTGGCTGTCGCAGCAGCAGTGGTTCTACACCGGGCTCGGTGTCACGCCGAACCTCGGCGCCCCCAACGACGCGCTGGCGCTGCTGCTGTTCCTGCTCGCGTTGCCGCCGTTCGGGTTCATGCTGATGCCGCTGGCCGCCCGCGTGTCGCGCCGTCATGAGTTCGAGGCCGACGCCTACGCCTGCGCCCACGCCAGTGGGCGAGACCTGGCCAATGCGCTGCTGAAACTGCACGAAGACAACGCTGGCACGTTGACCCCCGACCCGGTTTACGTGGCCTTCTACTACTCGCACCCGGCAGCGAGCGAGCGTCTGGCCGCCTTGAAGATGGAGCCGGCATGAACGCCCTGGCGTCCCTGCACTGCCGCTCCCTCGAAGGCCACGCAGCGATGAGCGCAGCCGAGGTCGCGGCGCACCTGCAGCAGGTCGAAGGCTGGTCGGTGGCCGGAGGCGCCATCGAGAAGACGTTTCGCTTCGCGGATCACTACCGCACGATGGCCTTTGTGAACGCCGTCGCCTGGATCGCCCATCGCGAGGACCATCACCCCGATGTCGCGTTTGGCTACGACCGCTGCACGGTGCGCTTTGCCACCCATGCGGTGGGCGGCCTCTCGCTGAACGACTTCATCTGCGCAGCCAAAGTGGATGCACTGAACGCTTGAGCAAGTTCGCTGCACTCGAGGTCGGCCGCGTGGTGGCGGCGCACGGTCGCCACTTCATCGTCGAGACGCCCGCTGGCAAGCGAGTCACCTGCCACCCTCGGGGCAAGAAGAGCGACTGTGTCGTCGGTGACCTGGTGCGCTGGCAGCCCAGCGGCGATGAGGGCGTGATCGAACGCATCGAGCCGCGCCGCAACCTGCTTTTTCGCCAGGACGACTGGCGCACCAAGTCCTTCGCCGCCAACCTCGACCAGATCCTGGTGATGGTGGCGGGCGAGCCGATGTTTTCGGAATCCCAGCTCGCTCGGGCGCTGATCGCGGCCGAGAGCGCGGGTATCGCAGCGAAGGTCCTGCTCAACAAGACCGACTTGCCGCAGTCCGCGACGGCCCGTGAGCGCCTGCAACCCTATCGGGCGATGGGTGTTGCGGTGATCGAGGCCGCGTTGAAGACGCGGCCCGACGAGGCAGTCGCTTCGCTGGCACCGCAGTTGGCCGGGCGCACGACGCTGGTGCTCGGGCCCAGCGGCACGGGCAAGAGCACGTTGATCAATCTGATGGTGCCCGACGCCACGGCGCAGGTCGGCGAAGTCTCGTTGGCGCTCAATTCGGGCCGGCACACCACGACCACCACCCGTTGGTACTGGCTCGACGCCGAACGCAGCGGCGCACTGATCGACTCGCCGGGGTTCCAGGAATTCGGCTTGCGCCAAGTCGATGCCCAGCAGCTGCCAATGCTGATGCCGGACCTTCGGGCACACATCGGCAGCTGCCGCTTCTACAACTGCACGCACCGGCAGGAACCCGGCTGCGGCGTCATCGCCGCGGTCCAGAGCGGTGACATCAGCGCTTCACGTTGGCGCATCTACGGCGAAATCTGCGACGAACTGGCGCGCCAGCATTGGTGAACGGCTGATCGACCGGGCGCCCGTGCAGGCAGCATGTCGGTCGATCAGCCCAGCACGTTGGCCAGCGACAGCAGCGCGGCCAGCAGCATCCACAACACCACCGAGCGCCATACCAGGCCGACGATGCTTTGCAGATGGCCCACTTGGGGCAACGCGCCTGCCGTCGAGCCCGACGCCCCGGCGGCCTCCGGGTCGCTGCCGCGATCAAAGGTCTTCGTCCGGTCTGGCGTGACGCCCGGCGCCGCCTGGCCGCCAAGCCGCACGCCGATCGCACCGGCCGCCGCGGCGAGCAGGATGCCTTCGTTGTGATGCAGCCATAGGCCGGCATCGCGTCGCCAGCCGTTGACCGCCTCCTCGAAATTGCCGACGACCGCGAAGCCGAAAGCCGTCAGGCGTGCTGGCAGGTGATCGATCAACGAGAACAGCCTTTGGGACAGCTGCATCAGCCGCTCATTGGCAGGTGCATCGAGGGTACGGCTCTTGAAGGCCCAGTAACGGCTGGTGAACTCGGCCATCCGGTAGGCCACCGCGCCGGCCGGCCCGAGCCCGAGCGCCGACAGCGCAACGAAGCAGAAGAACACGCCGAACACATGGCGGTGCGCCGCCAGTAGCGCATGCTCGATGACATGGCGAAGCAGTTCCGTTCGCGGCAACTCGCTGGCGTCGAGATGACGCCACTGGCCAAGCAGGCGGCGCGCCAGATCCTCCTCGCCCCGGTCCAATGCGTCGCGAATGTCAGTGAAGTAGTGGCTGAATTGGCGGAAACCCAATGTCAGGTATAGCACCAGCACGTTGAACGCCAGTGCCAGCAGCAGGCTGTATCGGGCCACCGCGATGTACACCGCAGACGAAGCCAGCGCCGGCGCCAGGACGGTGATGCACCAGACCACGACAGCGTGCCGCTCTCGACCAGCGTCGAAGTTGCGTCCCGTCCAACCGACCCACGAAACCAGTGCATCGTGAACCCAGTTGTCACGCGGCAGTGGCCTGAGTTGTTCGATCAGCAGCGCGAAGAGAACGGCGAAAAAGCTCATCGACCACGATGATACGCAGGCATGTTCATGAGCTCTCAGGCCGACAGGAAACGGTACAGGTTGCGCAGCATCGCGGCGGTCGCGCCCCAGATGAAGTACGGCTCGCCGCTGCCGTCCGGTCGCGGCCAGGGCATCGAGAGGAACTCGCGTCGTTGACCGGCCAACTCAAACGCGTGCCGTTGGTGGTGCGCCGGTGTCATCAGGAAAGAGAGCGGCACCTCGAAGGCGTCGGCAACCTCGTGCGCATCCAACGCCAGCGTGAACGGCGGCCGCACCAATGCCACGACCGGCGTGACGGTGTAGTGCGTCACGGTCCGGTACTCGGGCAACGAGCCGATCACTTCGACATGATGCCGCGCCAGGCCGACCTCCTCTTCGGCTTCGCGCAACGCCGTGGCCACCGCGTCGGCATCGCCAGCCTCGGCGCGGCCGCCGGGAAAACTGATCTGGCCGGCATGGTCGCGCAGGTGGGCCGTGCGCTGCGTCAGCAGGACCGTGAGACCCTCGTCCCGCAGGACCAGCGGCACCAGCACAGAAGCTGGCGCGCTGTCGCGGCCTTCGAAGATGCGACCATCACCCCGCGTCTCCGGCTCCCAGCGCGGCGGCGATGCGAAGCGTTGGCGCAACGCATGCGCATCGAGCCGACCCGCATCGACTGCCGGCAAGTGGAGGTCACGACCCAGAACCGGAACGGCGCGCGGGTTCAGGATCAGCGGGCGGGAAGTCGTGGCGGCAGCCATGGCACCAAGCATAGAACGCAAACGACAAAGCCGCCCGAAGGCGGCTTTGTGACGGCGAGTCGGGGCAGCTCAGGCGAGCTTCTCCTTGATGCGCGCCGACTTGCCCGAGCGATCGCGCAGGTAGTAGAGCTTGGCGCGTCGAACATCACCACGACGCTTGACATCGATAGCGGCGATGAGCGGGCTGTGCAGCTGGAACGTGCGTTCGACGCCTTCGCCGCTGGAGATCTTGCGCACGATGAAGCTGGAATTGAGGCCGCGATTGCGCTTGGCGATCACGACACCTTCGTAGGCCTGCACCCGCTTGCGGGTGCCTTCGACGACGTTGACGCTGACGATCACCGTGTCGCCGGGGGCAAAGGCCGGGATTTTCTTGCCCAGGCGAGCGATTTCTTCCTGCTCGAGGGTTTGGATCAGATCCACTTGAGGTACTCCTGTTGATCGTGCCGGCGGCTTGTTGGGGGGTGGTGCATGGCTGCCATGCGTTGCATCGGCAGCATTCGGATCCCGGCAGAGGATCGAAAAGCCGCAAATTATAGCCCGAGAGAGGCCAGAAAGCGTTCGTCGGCGGCGCCGAGCCGGCCAGCGGCGCGCGCGGCGGCGATCAGATCGGGGCGCCGCCGGGCCGTGAGCTCGAGCGAACGTTCACGGCGCCAGCGTTCGATCTCGGCATGGTGGCCAGACAGCAGCACCGCGGGCACCGTCGCACCGCCCATGGCAGGGGCCAGGCTCTCTGGCCGACTGTAGTGCGGGCAATCGAGCAGACCGTCGTCGCCAAAGCTGTCTTGCCGGTGCGACTGCTCATCGCCGAGCACGCCTGGCTGCAGACGAGCCACGGCGTCGAGCAGCGCCAGCGCGGGCAGTTCTCCGCCCGACAGAACGAAATCGCCGAGGCTCAGCTCGTGCGTGACGTGGCGGTCCAGAAAACGCTGATCGATGCCCTCGTAGCGGCCGCACAGCAGCACTGCACCGATGCCGGCCGCGAACTCGCGCACCACCGTCTGGTCGAGCCGCCGCCCCGTCGGCGTGAAGTGGACCACGGGTGGCGCGACGCCACCACGGTCGGCGAGCGCCGCCGCCAGCGCGCGCTCGAGTGGCTCGGCCAGCAACACCATGCCGGGCCCGCCGCCGAACGGCCGGTCGTCGACACGCCGGTAGGTGCCCTCACCGAAGTCCCGCAGTGGCCACAGCCGCACGTCGACCAGGCGCGACTCGAACGCGCGGCGCGTCACGCCGAGCGTCAAGTGGGGCGCAAACAACTCGGGGAACAGGGTCAGGACATCGAAGCGCATCGCATCAGTAGTCCAGGCCCCAGTCGACGCGGATCTGCTTTGCGATCAGGTCAACTGCGTCGATGTAGGCGGCGACGAAAGGAATCAGGCGCTCGGCCAGTTCCGGCGCCACATCAGCGGCCGCCTCGAGCGGACGAACACGCAACACGCTGTGCGCGCCGGTGTCGATCAGGCCCGTGACATGGCCGAGCATCACGCCATCGCGATTGACGACAGACAGGCCAATCAGGTCAACCCAGTAGTACTCGTCCTTGCCGGCGGTCGGGAAACTGCCGCGCGAGACAAAGACACGCGCACCTTGGAGTGCTTCGGCAGCCGAGCGGTCGGCCACTTCCTGTGCCATGGCGACGACCAGACCGCCATGCTCGCGCGCCTGGGTGATGCGGAGCAGCGGCGGCAAGGCCTGCGGTCGCGGCAGGCCGGCTGCCGGCAAGAGGAACCAGCGTCTGGACGAGAAGAGTGCCTGCGGGTCGCTGGCATGCGGCTGCACCTTGAAGCCGCCCTTGACACCCCACGCGCCGGCAATCCAACCGACCTCGATCGCGTCGACCGGGAAGGCCGGTTGATCGGTCGCTGCCGTGTCGGCGGTCGGCGTCAGCTGCTTGGCCATGCGGCCGCCGCGCTTGACGTCCTAGATCAGGCGCTCGCCTTGGCCTGGCCGATCAGGCGGGCCACGGTCGGCGACACCTGCGCGCCGACACCGGTCCAGTAGGCAACGCGGTCGGTCGCGACGCGCAGCGGCTGTTCGCCACCGGCGGCGACCGGGTTGTAGAAGCCGACGCGTTCGATGAAGCGGCCATCGCGGCGCTCGTGCGAATCGGCAACGACGATGTTGTAGAAGGGGCGCTTCTTGGCACCGGAACGGGACAGACGGATGACAACCATGGCGTTTCCTTGAAACTTGAGCTCGTTCGTCCGCCGCACCAGGAGACACACAGGTCGGACAGATCGTTCATGCGCTGCGCACCGGAGTTGCGATAGCACGCGCGACTCGGCGCCGTAGATACGCCAGTCACCCGACCAGCCGCCGCCGAAACCGCGCATTATAGACTTGGTGCTTGCGACAGCCACCTGCCATGACACCGCCGCTGATCATCCGCCCCAGCATTGCCGCCGACCTGCCCGACCTCACCCGCATCTACGGCCACGCCGTCGCGCACGGCACGGGTACTTTCGAACTCGATATCCCCGACGAGGCAGAAATGTCGCGCCGACGCGGCGACGTGCTGGCCAAGGGATTGCCGTGGCTGGTTGCGACGCGCGCCGGTGTCGTGATCGGCTACGCGTACGCCAACCATTTTCGACCACGTCGCGCCTACCGCTTCTGCCTGGAAGACTCGATCTACCTCGACGCCTCCACGCAGGGTCAGGGCGTCGGCCGCGTGCTGCTGGCTGAGCTGCTGGCACAGTGCGAGGCGCGCGGCGCGAGGCAGATGCTGGCGGTGATCGGGGACTCGGCCAACGCGGGCTCGATCGGCGTGCACCTGGCCTGCGGATTCGAGTCCGCCGGCATGCTCAAGGCGGCGGGCTGGAAGTTCAATCGCTGGCTGGACGTGGTGCTGATGCAGAAGAGCCTCGGCGATGGCAGCACGAGCGCACCGGACGACCGCTGATGCATTACAAGTCAAAGACGCTGGCGACCTGGATCGCTCTGCTCGGCGGCAGCCTCGGCTGGCACCGGTTCTACCTGCATGGCTGGCGCGACGCTCTCGGCTGGGTGCACGCGGTGCCCACGCTGGCCGGGCTGATGGGCGTGCGCCGCGCGCTCGAACTCGGCCAGGATGACCGGTTGTCGTGGTTGCTGCTGCCACTGCTGGGCCTGATGCTGGCGCAGGCCGCGCTATTTGCCATCCTCTATGGACTGACCCCCGACGCACAGTGGGATCAGCGACACAACCCTGGCGCGCCGGCGCACCCCACCGGCTGGGGCCCAGTGCTCGGCGTGATCGTGGCCTTGATGGTCGGCGCCACCGCGCTGATGGCCACGATCGCATTCAGCGGCCAACGCTACTTCGAGTGGCAAGTCGAAGAAGCACGCAAGATCAGTCAGTAGAGCCCAGGCTCAGAGCAGGCCGCGGCCGGCCCAGTAGGCCAACGCGGCCATCAGGGCCGAGGCCGGAATCGTGAACACCCAGGCCCAGACGATGTTGGCGGCCACCCCCCAACGCACCGCCGAAGCCCTGCGCGTCGAGCCGACACCGACGATCGCGCCGGTGATGGTGTGTGTGGTGGATACCGGGATGCCCAGTCCGGAGGCGAGGAACAGTGTGATCGCGCCACCGGTTTCGGCGCAGAAACCACCCACCGGCCTCAACTTGGTGATCTTCTGCCCCATCGTCTTGACGATTCGCCAACCGCCGAACATCGTGCCCAGCGCGATCGCGACGTAGCAACTCCAGATCACCCATGTCGGCGGCAGCTTGTCGGCGGCGCTGGCGTAGCCCGTGGCGATCAACAGCATCCAGATGATGCCGATGGTCTTTTGCGCGTCGTTGCCGCCATGGCCCAGGCTGTACATCCCCGCCGACATCAACTGCAGCCGCCGAAAGCTGCTGTCGATCCGTTGCGGCCGCGTATCGCGGAAGAGCCAGGCCACAGCCACCATCAACAGCGAACCGAGCAGGAAGCCGAGCAGCGGCGAGACCAGGATGAAAGCCACCGTCGTCCAGACACCAGCCGCCATCAAGGCACCGGCGCCGGCCTTGGCCATGACCGCGCCGACGATGCCGCCGATCAGCGCGTGCGAACTCGACGATGGGATGCCGTACCACCAGGTCACGAAGTTCCAGATGATCGCGCCGATCAGGGCACCGAAGACCACGTAGTGGTCGACCACGCCGGGCATCACGATGCCCTTGCCGACCGTCGCTGCCACCTTCAGCTGGAAAACGAAGATGGCAACGAAGTTGAAGAAGGCGGCAAAGGCCACCGCCTGGTGCGGCTTCAGCACGCCGGTGGAGACGACTGTGGCAATCGAGTTTGCCGCATCGTGGAATCCGTTCATGAAATCGAACGCCACTGCCAGCAGCACCAGCAGGGCGATCACCCAGAAGGAGACCTGGACCGCTTCCATGCGCAGGCGCCGCGCCGACTCAGGAACTCTCGAGGACCACGCCCTCGATCAGGTTGGCCACGTCCTCGCAGCGGTCGGTGATCGACTCCAACTGCTCGTAGATGGCCTTCAGCTTGATCAGCTCGCGCACATCGGCCTGCTCGCGGAACAGACGGCTCATCGCGGCACGCATCACGCGATCGGCATCGGACTCGAGCTGATCGATCTCCTCGCAGGTCTTCAGCGCTGCCTCGCTGGTCTCAGCTTGGCCGAGTTTGGGCAGCAGCGCCACCACATGGACGACGCGTTCGCAGCAGCGAACTGCCAACTCGCCCAGCCGCACGACCTCGGTGGTGATCTCGCGCACGTCGTACAGCGACATCGTTTCGGTGGCGTCCTGCAGCAGGTCGAGCACATCGTCCATCGCATTGATCAGACCGTGGATCTGATCGCGATCGATCGGGGTGATGAAGGTCTTGTGCAGCAGGCGGTTGACCTCGGCCGTGATCTTGTCGGCCTGGCGCTCCGCCGCGTCGACTTCGTCGGCGTGCTTCTGGCGCAGCGCCGGATCGCCGTAGTTGCTGATCATCGACATGAACGCGCGCGCACCATCGGCAATGCGTGCGGCATGTTCATTGAACAGCACAAAGAAATTTCCTTCACGCGGCAACAGCTTGCCAAACAGCATGGAGACCTCCGTTCGCCGGTGTGCGTTCTCGCCCCATCGGTCTGGCTGACAGTGTATTCGCCACCCCGCTCGCCTCAGTCGCGAAGAGCGGCGTTGACGCACCCTCGCGATCAAGACGCTGGAAAGCATGAGCCACGCCGACCGTCCGCACCGGCAAGGGGTTCATCGACCGATCACGTCGACGCGCTGGCCGGTCAGCGCTGCCAACGCTTGGACCACATTGCGGCCATCGGCCAGGCGCAAACTGCGGCGCCAACTCAGCCAGCGGCACCAGCACGAACGCGCGCAGCGCCAGTCGCGGGTGCGGCACCACCAGGCCGGGCGAATTGACGCGGCGCTCGCCAAAGAACAGCAAGTCAAGATCGAGCGTGCGTGGCGCATGGTGATACGGCCGCTCGCGACCGGCGTGCCGCTCGATCACCTGCAGTTCCGCAAGCAGCGCCTGCGGCGTCAGTTGGGTGCGCAGTTCGGCGACGGCATTGACGTAGTCCGGCCCTCCAGCGTCGACTGGCGCGCTGCGGTAGAACGACGAAACCGCGACGACCCGTGTCTGCAGCGCTTCGTCGAGACGGCGCAGCGCCTCGCGGAGGTTGGCCTGGGCATCACCGAGATTGGCCCCGAGGCCGACAAAGACCCGCTCCGCGTCGCCCATCGAGCGACCATCCCGTCAGAGCGCGTCGCCCGGCGGGGCCGGCACGGCGCCACCCACGGCCGGCTTGCGGCGGCGACGGCGGCGCTTCTTGGCTGGCGCGTCACCGACGGTGGCCTCCGTCGGGTGCGCTGCAGGGCCGCTGTCGCGTCCTTCGCGAGGCTCCCTCGGCTTCCCTGGCTCGTGCGGCACGCCGGCCTCTCGCCCCTCCCGCGGCTGCGCCCGCTGCGCCTCGCGCGCTGCGGCGATCAAGGCCTCGCGGTCCTCCGCCGAGCCGAGGGCGAAGTCTTCCCACCAGTCGGCCAACTCGTCGTCAACCTCGCCTGTGTCGGCACGCAACCGCAGGAAGTCATAGGCCGCGCGATAGCGCGGCTGCTCGATCAGCGCATAGGGCGTCGTGCCGCTGCGTCGCTCGAAACGCGGTTGCATCATCCAGATCTCTCGCATGTCGGTGCCCAGCTTGCCGCGCCCCGAAATGTCGCCGATGCGGGCATCGAATACGGCGTCGATGGCCTGCTGCAATGCGGGCCCCGCATGGGCCCCGGTCTGTCGCGCGGCCTGCCAGCGTTCGCGCACCTCGTGCCACAGCAGGCAGGCGAGCAGGAAACTCGGGGCCACGCCCTTGTCCTGCTCGACACGCGCATCGGTGTCGGCCAGCGCCGCTTCGATGAACTGCACACGCTGGTTCTTGTGCTTGACGCCGTCGGCCATCAACGGGTCGAGCAGCGGGAACAGTCGCAACAATCCCTGCTTGCGCAACTCGGCCACGCTGGCCAGCGAATGGCCGGTCTGCAGCAACTTGAACAGCTCGTCGAACAGTCTTGAGGCCGGCACGTTGTCCAGCAATGCGGCCATCTCTTTGATCGGCGCCCGCGTGGCCGGCTCGATGTCGAAGCCGAGCTTGGCGGCGAATCGCACCACACGGACGATGCGCACCGGATCCTCGCGGTAGCGGGTAACCGGGTCGCCGATCATGCGCAGTGCGCGATTCTTGATGTCCTTGATGCCGCCGTGGTAGTCGATGACGACCTGCGTCACCGGGTCGTAGTACATCGCATTGATCGTGAAGTCGCGTCGCGCGGCATCCTCGATCTGCGGCCCCCAGACGTTGTCGCGCAACACGCGACCGGCCGCATCGACGACGTGGCTCTTGCCAACGAGTTCGCTCCTGGAAGTCTTCTCGTTGCCTTCGACCTGTTCGGCCTGGTTGGCCTCGAGGTAGGCGCGAAACGTCGACACCTCGACCACCTCGTGGTCCCGACCGCGGCCAAAGATCACGTGCACGATGCGAAAGCGCCGGCCGATGATGAAGGCGCGGCGGAACAGGCTCTTGACCTGCTCGGGGGTGGCGTCGGTGGCAACGTCGAAATCCTTCGGCCTGCGCCCTACCAGCAGATCGCGAACCGCGCCGCCGACGATGTAGGCCGTGTGCCCTGCGTCTTGCAACGTGCGTACCACCTTGACGGCGCGCTCGTCGAGCAACTCGGGGTCGATGCCATGCTCGGTGGCGGGCACTTCGACCCGCCTGCCGAGCGGGATGCGTGAGCCCTTGCCTGCGCCCTTTGGCGCCTTGCCGAGCAGCTTGTCGATGAACTTGCGGATCATGCTTGTTCTTCTTTGAAGAGGTTCAAGACGGGCCAGCCGCGCTCGCGCGCTATGGCGGCCAATTCGGGGCCGGGGTTGGTGGCCACGGGGTGGGTCGCCCACTCGAGCAGGGGCAGGTCGTTGGTGGAGTCACTGTAGACGGTGACTCGATCGAAGTCGGCGTGCCGGCGGCCCTGCATCGCCAGCCATTGCTCGACGCGCACGATCTTGCCCTCGCGAAACGACGGTACACCCCGCACGGCACCGGTATAGCGACCGTCACCGTTGCGCACCAACTCCACCGCGATCAGCTCGGCCACGCCGAAGGCATCGGCGATCGGGCGTGTAATGAACTCGTTGGTCGCGGTCACGATGGCCATCAGATCGCCCGCCGACTGGTGGCGGCGCACCAGCGCCAGGGCACGCCGGTCCAGCACCGGCTGCACCACCTCGAGCATGAAGCGTTGACGCATCGCGAGTGCTTCTACCTCGGTGCGACCGCGCCAGGCTGCCGTCGCGAAATCGATGTAGGCGTCGATGTCGAGTCGGGCCGCCTGGTAGTCCTCGTAGAAGGCATCGTTGCGCCGGCGGAAAGCGTCGCCATCAGCCCAGCCGACTGCCACCATGAACTCGCCGAAAGCATGATCGGAATCGGTCTCGATCAGCGTGCCGTCGAGGTCGAACAGCGTCAGGTTCACAGCGTGGCGCCCTCTTCCTCGAACATGCGTCGGAGCAGCGGCACGGTAATCGCACGACGCTGGGACAAGGAGAACTCGTCGAGTCGCTCGAGCAGCGCCATGAGGTGCTGCAGGTCCCGCGAAAAGCGGGTCAGCAGATAGTCCATCACCTCATCGGACAGGAACACCGCCCGGCGATCAGCCTCTCGCCGCAAGGCCGCGCGGGCATCGTGCTCGCCCAGCGGCTCGAGCGCGAAGACATGGCCCCAGCCGAGCCTGCTGCGCAGGTCATCGCGAAGCGGCAAGTCGATCGGCGGCAAGTTGCCCGCCGCGGCGATCTGCACACCGTGCGCGCCGGCCTCGATGAACAACGCGAAAGCGGCTTGCTGCTGGGCATCGTCGAAGCCCTCGCAACCGTCCAACACCAGCAGCGCGGCGTGTTCATCGAAGGGCCAGGGCGGGGCGCTCCGCGTGTCGTACCAGGCGACCCGCAGGCCGCGCTCTTGCGCCGCATGAGCCAGTGCGCGCAGCAGATGCGTCTTGCCACAGCCGCGCGGCCCCCACAGGTACACCGGCGCTGGCGCCTGCTGCACTGCATGCGGCAAGGCACCCACCAACGTACGCAGGTGCGCCAGGGCAGCGCCGTTTGCACCAGGCACGTAGCCGTCGAACGTGTGCAAAGGCGCGGGAGCGATGGCCAAGGGAATTTGGCGCATGGCGTCAGCCCAGGTGCAATCGGCCTGCGACCTGGGCCGCGCTCAAACGACGCAGCACCACCGCTGTCAGCACGCGGAACGACATCCTGAACAGCCGCACGGCAATTCGTGCCAAAGCCGCCCGGGCCAGGCCTCGTGGTTGGGCAGGTTCAAGTGGCATCGAAAGACCTGGCAGGCTCAATGCAGACGGGGTCGACCTGCACGCCGCAATTCGGCCAGCCGCTCGCGGAGCGCGCCGGCGTCGTCGGCCACGGGATGTCGTTCAAGGTAGGCACTGAGATCGGCAGCAGCAGCGGCGTGGTCACCCAGTTCGGCGAGTACCAAGGCTCGATCACGGCGCTCATCCCAAGCTTCGGGCAGCAACACGACCAGCCGCTGTTGCACGGCCAGCAAGCGTGGCCAGTCCTCTGCGCTGCGATGGATCTCCTTGAGATTGCGCAGCAAACGTGCCAGCACGTCTCGACCACTCGCGGCCTGCAGGAACAAGCCCAGCGGTGCGTCGAATTCCCCGGTCAGCCCCTGCCGATGACGGTAAGGCATCAGGCGCTCTTCGAGCGTCTCACGCGATAGCGACTGGCCAGAGAACGGATCGATGACCACCTCGCCTTGCGGCATCTTCACCTTGACCAGGAAGTGGCCCGGAAAGGAGACCGGCCGCGCATCCAGGCCGATCTGTTGCGCAATTTCGATGTACAGCAGTGCCAGTGATATCGGAATGCCCCGCCGCGTTGCCAAGACGCGGTGAAGATAGCTGTTATCGGGGTCGTAGTAGTCGTTGACATTGCCGGCGAAACCCAGTTCCTGAAAGAAGTAGCGATTCAGGTAACGCAGTCTCTGCAGCGGGCTGGTGTCGGCCGCAATGCGCTGCTTGAGCTTGACCGCCAGCACGTCGATCTGCGCCAGCACGGTCTGGATGTCAAGCGTCGGCTCGTCGTCCTGGGCAATCGCGATGGCCGCTTCAAGTTGCGTGAACTGTCGGTCATCGGCGACCAAGGTCGCGAAGTAATCCAGCACCGTGGGCGCATCGAAGCGCAGCGAACTCATGTGTTTCAGTGTAGGTCAGCCGTGGCGCATGAACTGCCGCGGCCGCATGCCGCACAACGCAAGCAGCGCAAAGTACAACAGCGCCGCGCCGACGAGTACCGCCGCCAGCGCCGCAATCCGCCAGCCCCACCGCGGAGCGAGGCTGATCCAGTCGATGCGCCAGGCCGCCCAGCCGAGCCACGCCGCCAGCACTGACGTGGCCAGCAGCAGGCGCGCAATGAAGGGGCCCCAGCCCGGTGACGGCGTGTACAGGCCGCCGCGACGCAGGCCGATCAGCAGGCAGCCGGCGTTGACCAACGCCCCCAGTCCGATCGACAGGGCCAGCCCAGCGTGGCCGAGCCAGGGCACGAACATCGCGTTCATCACCTGCGTGGCCAGCAGCACGGCCACGGCGATCTTCACCGGCGTACGGATGTCCTGCCGGGCATAGAAGCCCGGCGCAAGCACCTTCACGGCAACCAGCCCGATCAAGCCGACGCCGTAGCCGCGCAGCGCCGCCACGGTCTGGGCAACGTCGCGGGGAGTGAATGCTCCGTAGTGATAGAGGACCGCCACCAGCGGCTCGGGAAACACGATCAGCGCCGCTGCGCAGGGCAAGGCCAGCAGCAACACCAAGCGCAGACCCCAATCGAGCAGACCGGCGTAGCGGCCCGCGTCGTCCTGTGCCTGCGCGGCTGACAACTGCGGCAACAGGACCACGCCCAACGCCACGCCGAGCAGCGCGGTCGGAAACTCCATCAAGCGGTCGGCGTATGTCAGCCAGGAGACCGCACCCACACCCACATGCGACGCAATCTGGGTGTTGATCAGCAGTGAGATCTGCGCCACCGACACGCCCAGAAGTGCCGGCGCCATCTGCTTGAGCACGCCACCGACGCCTGGGTGTCGCCAGGCCTCACGCACGCCCGAAGGCGACAGCCCGATGCGCGGGAAGCAGCCGATGCGGGCCAGCGCCGGCACCTGCACGGCCAGCTGCAGCACGCCACCGGCCATCACGCCGGCCGCCAGCGCGTAGATCGGCTCGATGCCCCAGGCTCTGAACCAGGGCACGCCCCACCACGCCGCGGCGATGACGGCAAGGTTCAGCAATACCGGCGTGGCAGCCGGCACCGCAAAGTGTTTCCAGGTGTTGAGGATGCCAGCCGCCAGCGCCACCAGCGACATGCATGCGATGTACGGGAACATCCAGCGGGTCATCAGCACGGCATCGTCGAAACGCGCGAGGCCCGACGCCATCAGCCACACGATCACCGGTGCGGCTACCACGCCTGCCGCGCTGGTGACCAGCAGCGCCCAGGCCAGCACGGTCGCGACAGCGTCGATCAGCCGGTGCGTGACCGCTTCGCCATCACGCGCGCGACTGGCGGCCAGCATCGGCACGAACGCCTGAGAAAAGGCGCCCTCGGCAAACAGCCGCCGCAACAGGTTGGGGATGCGGAAGGCAACGTTGAAGGCGTCGGTGGTGGCATTTGCGCCGAAGGTCGCTGCCACCAGCAACTCGCGGACGAGGCCGGTGATGCGCGATGCCAGGGTCAACAGGGAGACGGTGGAGGCAGCCTTGAGCAGGTTCATGCGATGGTGGCTGCACGCAAGCCGATGGGCCGTGCAAGGCCGAAGCAACGCGATTATAGATAGCACCTACTAACGTCTCGGCTGCGCTGTTTGCGGCTGCGGGGTCGGTCGTGCTATAGTTTCCGGCTGCCTTAACTGCTACCCTTTTCAGCATGGCCACCTCGTCCAAAGCCAAGAAGAAGACCGTTCGCCTCGCCTCTGGCCGCAAGCGTGCGCGCCAGGACGTCAAGCTCAATGCGGGGAACACGGCGCTGCGCTCCAAGTTCCGCACCGTCGTCAAGAACGTGCAGAAGGCCGTGGCGACGGGGGACAAGGGCAAGGCCGGCGAGTTGTTCCAACTGGCCCAGAGCGTGATCGACTCGGTGGCCGACAAGGGCATGTTCCACAAGAACAAGGCCGCCCGCCACAAGAGCCGACTGGCCGCGAAGGTCAAGTCACTGGCCACGGCCGCCTGACGTTCGGCACTCTGCACAAAAGCCCGCCTCGGCGGGCTTTGTCATTTCTGCGCGGTCGGGGGCGCCGGCAACACGCACACTTCGCCGAATTGCAGTTCGTTGTCGCGGGCGAAATTCATCACGAAGTCCCAAGCCATCGGCTCAACACCGCGCAGGGCCTCGCTGACGATCACGCACTTGATGTCATCGACGACCGTCGGCACGCAGTAGGGCGAGTAGCCGATGAACGCGCCGATCCCGCTACCGCCGCTTTCGGGACGAAAGCACGACATCGCACTGGCCAGTCGCTCGGCCCAGTCGCTGGGTCGGAACCTGCGGCCGTCCTTGGTGATGCCTTGGATGATGAACTCGCGCGAACGCTCGGCACCGGGTGGGATGGTCATGTTCGGGGCAGCAGGCGATGCATTGCTGGCGCGCCTCGGCTTTGTGGGCCAACAGCTGCCAGCACCAATGCCGGTCGCTGTTGGGGCGCAGGCGCTATTGTGCCTTGGAGGTTGTTGCGGTGCAGCAAACGCTGGTGCCGGCGGGCAGCGCTTCCATGCCATCGCGGCGCACAGGGGCCGACCCGTAGAATGGCCCTGAGCCGGCGCGTGAGAGGAGTGACGCTGCCGGCCTTTGCGTTTTTCGCAGTCCGATATCGTTGCCATGGAGCCCGCCATGACCGCCCCCGCCGAGCCGCACGTGATGAAGACCTACGGGCGGCTGCCGATCGCCCTGACCCACGGACGCGGTTGCCGCGTTTGGGACACCGACGGCCGCGAATACCTCGACGCGCTGGGCGGCATTGCCGTCAACACGCTGGGGCACGCCCACCCCCGACTGGTTCCCGCGCTGCAGGAGCAGGTAGCCAAGCTGATCCACACCAGCAACTACTACCACGTGCCGCTGCAGGAGCAACTCGCCGCCCGGCTCACCGCGCTGTCTGGGCTGACGAACGCGTTCTTCTGCAACAGCGGGCTGGAGGCCAACGAGGCGGCACTGAAGATCGCGCGCAAGTACGGACACGACCGCGGTATCGAGCGGCCCGAGATCATCGTCTACGAAAAGGCCTTCCACGGCCGCTCCATCGCCACGTTGTCGGCGACCGGCAATCCGAAGATCCAGGCCGGCTTCGGGCCGCTCGTCGAGGGTTTCGTGCGCGTGCCGTTGAACGATCTGGCGGCGATCGACGAGGTGTGCGAGACCTGCCCCAACGTCGTCGCGGTATTCCTGGAGACGATCCAGGGCGAAGGTGGCATCAATCCCGCGCGCTGGGAGTACCTCGAGGGGCTGCGCCGCGTCTGCGACGAGCAGGACTGGCTGTTGATGCTCGACGAGGTGCAGTGCGGCATCGGTCGCACCGGCAAGTGGTTCGCACACCAGTGGGCCGGCATCCGACCCGACGTGATGCCTTTGGCCAAGGGCCTGGGCTCTGGCGTACCGATCGGCGCAGTCGTCTGTGGCCCGAAAGCTGCCGAGGTCCTGGGTCCGGGCAACCACGGCACCACCTTTGGCGGCAATCCGTTGGCGATGCGCGCCGGTGTCGAAACCCTCAGGATCATGGAAGAAGACGACCTGCTGGCCAATGCCCACAACGTCGGCGCCGCATTGAAGGCCGGGCTCGAACGCGAGTTCTCGGGCGTGGCGGGCGTCGCCGACATCCGCGGCGCCGGGCTGATGATCGGCATCGAACTCGACCGTCCCTGCGGCGAGTTGCTTGGTCGTGCCTGCGAGGCCGGCTTGCTGATCAGCGTGACGGCCGACCGTGTGATCCGGCTGGTGCCGCCACTGATCCTGTCGCCCGAGGAGGCGGCTGAGATCGTGGCTCGGCTCGCGCCGCTGGTGCGGCAGTTCCTCGCTGCGCCCAAGCCATGAAACCCGGTGACGCACTGATGAAGCACTACCTGCAGTTCAAGGATCTTCGTGCCGAGGAATACGCCTACCTGTTCGAGCGCACGCGCATCATCAAGACTCGCTTCAAGAATTACGAGAAGTACCAGCCACTCGTGGACCGCACGCTGGCGATGATCTTCGAGAAGGCCAGCACCCGCACCCGCGTCAGCTTCGAGGCGGGCATGTACCAGATGGGCGGCTCGGTGGTCCACCTGACCACCGGCGACAGCCAACTCGGACGCGCCGAGCCGGTGGAGGACTCGGCGCGCGTGATCAGCCGCATGGTCGACATCGTGATGATCCGCACCTTCGAGCAGAAGAAGATCGAAGGGTTTGCCGCGCACTCGCGCGTACCGGTCATCAATGGTCTGACCAACGAATACCACCCGTGCCAGATTCTGGCCGACGTCTTCACCTTCATCGAGCACCGCGGTGCGATCCAGGGCAAGGTGGTGGCCTGGGTCGGCGACGGCAACAACATGGCCAACACCTGGCTGCAGGCCGCCGAGATCCTCGGCTTCAAGGTGCACGTCAGCACGCCCAGTGGTTACGAGGTCGACCCCGCGGTGGCCGGCGTTTCGCGCAGCGATTGCTACCAGGTCTTCGACGATCCGTTCGAGGCCTGTCGCGGCGCGCACCTGGTGACGACCGACGTCTGGACCAGCATGGGCTATGAGGCCGAAAACGCCGCGCGCCTGAAGGCTTTCGCCAACTGGTGCGTCGACGCAGCGCCTGATGGCCGCGGCACGCAGCGATGCACTGTTCATGCACTGCCTGCCGGCGCACCGCGGCGAGGAAGTCTCGGCAGCGGTGATCGACGGCCCGCAGTCGGTGGTCTGGGACGAAGCCGAGAACCGGATGCACGTGCAGAAGGCCCTGATGGAGTACCTGCTGCTGGGCCGCATCGGTTGACGCGACTGGCGGCAGACCGGTCGCGTCACGCCATCACGTAGCGAGCGAGGCCGGCACGCACATCGTCGGGCAACCGCTGCGGCCGGTGCGTGTCAAGCGAGGTGCATACCAGCACCTGTCGAAGCCGTGCACACAAGCTGTCGTCAGCGACGAACACCACCTGCAGTTCGAGCGAACTGCAGCCGACTTTCTTGACTGCCAGCCGTTGCGTCAGGCGATCGCCGATGTGGCACACGGCGGTGAAGTCCACTTCCAGCCGCACAGTCGGCAGGCCGAGCCGGCGCTGCATGATGAAGTCGGCGTAGCGAACGCCAAGGCCATCGTCGAACCAGCGCTCGACGAGGGTGTTCAACATCACCAGGTACTGTGGGAAGAACACGATGCCTGCCGGGTCGCAGTGGGAAAAGCGCACCGTCTCCTCGTGGATGAACTCCACACCGGCCATCAACGGCTTTCGCGAAGGCGAAACCGCTGCAGCTTGCCGGTCTCGGTGCGCGGCAGCGTGTCGCGGAACTCGATCGCGCGCGGATACTTGTACGGCGCGACGGTCTGCTTGACGAAGTCCTGCAGGGCCTTGGCCATCGCAGCGTCCGGCGCCTGACCGGGCTTGAGCACGACGAAGGCCTTGACGATCTGCCCGCGCTCTTCGTCGGCAACCCCGACCACGCCGCACTCGGCCACCGCCGGGTGCAACAGCAGCGCGCTCTCGACCTCCGGCCCGGCAATGTTGTAGCCGCCGCTGATGATCATGTCGTCGGTGCGTGCCTGGTAGACGAACTGGCCATCGACCGGATCGATCAGGTAGGCATCACCGGTCAGATTCCAGCCGTCCTGCACGTAGGTCGTCTGCCGTTCGTCCGCCAGGTACTTGCACCCTGTCGGCCCGCGCACCGCCAGCCGCCCGACCTGACCTGGTGGCAGCGGCTGGCCGTCGTCACCAAGCACGCAGGCCTCGTAGCCCGGGACCGCGTAGCCGGTCGCACCGCCCCGCGCCTGCTCTTCGGTCGCCGAGATGAAGATGTGCAGCAGTTCGGTCGAACCGATGCCATCGATGATCTGAATGCCGGTGGCGTCGTGCCACAACTTGCGTGTCGCCGCCGGCAGCGCCTCGCCGGCCGACACGCACTTGCGCAGGCTGGACAGGTCATGCTGGGCCGCCTGCAGCGCGATCGCGCGGTACGCGGTTGGCGACGTGAAGCACACCGTTGCGCGGTACGACCCGATCGCCGCCGCCAGCGCGTCGGGGCCGGCCTTCTCCACCAGCACGCAGGCGGCGCCAATGCTCATCGGGAACAGCAGCAGACCACCAAGCCCGAAAGTGAACGCCAGCGGCGGGCTGCCGATGAAGACATCGCTCGGCGCAGCACGCAGCACGTGCGGCGGCCAGCAGGCGCAGGCGGCCATCACGTCGCGATGGAAATGCATCGCGGCCTTCGGTTGACCGGTGGTGCCAGAGGTGAAGGCGATGATGCACGTATCGTCTGCGGCCGTGTCGACATTGGCAAAGCTGTCCGGTTTGGCCGCCATCGCGGCCTCGAGCCCGCTGCCGGCTGCCCCGTTGAACAGCCGCAACTGCGTCAGTGTCGGGCACTGCGCGCGAGCCAACTCGAGCTCCTCGGCCAACCGGGCATCGACGAGGGCATGCGTGATTTCAGCCTTGGCCACGATGGTCGTCAGCTCGCGCGCGCGCAGCAGGGGCATCGTGCCGACCGCGATGCCGCCGGCCTTGACCACGCCAAACCAGCATGCCGCCAACATCGGGCTGTTGGCGCCGCGCAGCAGCACGCGATTGCCAGGTACGAGACCCATGTCCTCCACGAGCACGCGCGCGATGCGACTGGCCCGACGCTGCAGTTCGGCGTAGGTCCAGCGGATCGGCGCGCCGTCGGGTGCAGCGCCGAGCACAGCGATTCGTTCGCCATCCCCGTTGGTGACCCAGCGGTCGAGCAGTTCACTGGCGCAGTTCAGTCGCAAGCCGAATTGCAGCTCGGGCAACCCGAAGATCAGTCGCGGCAGTTGCTCGGGCGGTGGCACCCTGTCGCGGGCGAAGGAGTCGAAGGGCGGACGGCTCATGGTCATGCAGGACGGGTCTGGCCACTGTAGCGCCGAGCGGGGGTGCAACGTGTCGGTGCAACCCCGGTGCCGCGAACGGTTCTATCATCGCCGACAGCATGTATCTGACGATCGACACGACCGCGAAGTGCGTGAGGGCGCGCCGGCGCGGTGGTGGCGTCGAATGCGCCGCCCTGGCGCGGCGCACGCCCTGCCGAGGGCCCCGATGACACGCTTGTGGGACATCTCGCCGCCAGTGCATGGCGGCTCGCCGGTGTTTCCTGGCGACGCGCGCTACCAGCAGCGCTGGGCAGCGACGCTGGGGCCGGGTTGCCCGGTCAACGTCAGCACGCTCACCCTGTCGCCACACACCGGCGCCCACGCCGACGCACCGCTGCACTACGACGCCGAGGGCGCGCCCGTCGGTGCGCTCGCCCTCGAGCCGTACCTCGGCCCATGTCGCGTCGTGCACGCCATTGGCTGCGGCGAACTGATCGATTGGCGCCACGTCGAGCATGCGATCGACCGCGCACTGCCGCCCCGCGTGCTGGTGCGGACTTACGAGCGCATGCCTGTCACGCATTGGGACGCTGCGCTGACCGGATTCGCGCCGGCGACCGTCGAGAGGCTGGCCGATCACGGCGTGCTGCTGATCGGCATCGATACGGCCAGCATCGACCCCGCCGACAGCAAGACCCTCGATGCCCACCAGGTCATTCGCCGGCGCGACCTGCGCGTGCTGGAGAACCTGGTGCTCGACGAGGTCCCGGAAGGCGACTACGAACTGATCGCCCTGCCGCTGAAACTGACCACCGCCGACGCCTCGCCCGTGCGCGCCATACTGAGAGCCCTGCGATGACCACCAGACAAGACTGCCTCGCGCTCGACGCGTCGGACCCGCTGGCGCCGCTGCGCGAGCAGTTCGCACTGCCTGCCGGCACGATCTACCTCGATGGCAATTCGCTCGGCGTGCTGCCGCGCGCAACGCCGCAGCGCGTGGCCCAGATGGTGCAGCAGGAGTGGGGCAACGACCTGATCGAGAGCTGGAACAAGGCCGGCTGGATCGATCTGCCGCTGCGCATCGGCGACAAGATCGCGCGGCTGGTCGGTGCCGATCCCGGCGAACTGGTGGCGACCGACTCGACCTCGGTCAATCTGTTCAAGGTGCTGACCGCCGCGCTGGCCATCGCCCAGGCCGACGCGCCGGAGCGCCGCGTGATCCTGTCCGAACGCGGCAATTTCCCGACCGACCTGTACATCGCCGAGGCCCTGGCTCGCGAACGCGGCTGCGAGCTGGTGCTGGTCGACGAGCCCGACGAGATCGACAGGCAGCTGGCCGGTGGCCGCGTTGCGGTGCTGATGCTCACGCAGGTGAACTACCGCAGCGGCCGCCTGCACGACATGGCCGCCGTGACGCGAGCGGCACATCGACACGGCACGCTCGCGGTCTGGGACCTCGCCCACTCGGCCGGCGCACTGCCGGTGTCGCTGAAGGCCGACGGCGCCGACTTCGCCGTCGGCTGCGGCTACAAGTACCTCAACGGCGGCCCCGGTGCGCCGGCATTCGTCTGGGTCCACCCGCGCCATGCCGAACGCTTCTGGCAGCCGCTGGCGGGCTGGATGGGGCATGCCGCGCCGTTCGAGTTCACGCCCAACTACCGGCCCGCTGCCGGCATCGCGCGCTACCTGTGCGGCACGCCCCCGCTGCTGTCGATGGCGGCGCTCGAATGCGGCGTCGACAGCGTGCTGGCCGCCGAACCGCTCGGCGGCATGGCGGCGCTACGGCGCAAGTCGCTGGCACTGACCGACCTGTTCATCGCGCTGGTCGACGAGCGCGCTGCGGGGCACGGCCTGGCCGTCATCACGCCTCGCGAGCATCACCTGAGAGGCAGCCAGGTCGCGTTGTCGCACCCCGAGGGGGCCTACGCCATCGTTCAGGCGCTGATCGCGCGCGGCGTGGTCGGCGACTTCCGTGCCCCCGACGTGCTGCGTTTCGGCTTCACGCCGCTCTACTTGCGCCATGTCGACGTGTGGGACGCGGTCGAGCACCTGCAGCAGGTGCTGGTCAACGCTGAATGGCGCGACGTCCGCTTCCATCGCAAGGCAGCCGTCACATGAGCACGGAGAAGATCGTCTACGACGAGCACGCCAAGCTCGATTTCTCGCAGGACATGAGCTACGGCGACTACCTGCATCTGGACGCCGTGCTGAATGCGCAGCACCCGCGCTCGCCCGACCACAACGAGATGCTGTTCATCGTGCAGCACCAGACCAGCGAGCTCTGGATGAAGCTGATGCTGCACGAGTTGCACGGCGCGATTGCCGCGCTCGCGCGCGACGAGCTTGGCGCCGCGTTCAAGATGCTGGCGCGCGTTTCACGCATCATGGAACAGCTGGTGCATGCCTGGGACGTGCTGGCCACGATGACGCCGCCCGAGTACTCCGCGATCCGGCCGTACCTGGCCAACAGCAGCGGCTTCCAGAGCTGGCAGTACCGCTGCATCGAGTTCAGCCTCGGCAACAAGAATGCAGCGATGCTGTCGCCCCACCAGCACCGCGCCGACCTGCTGGCACAGGTGCGTGCGGCCTACGACGCGCCCATCGCTCTACGACGAAGCCCTGCGCCTGCTGGCGCGCCGTGGCATCGCGGTGCCGGCCAGCCATGTCGAGCGCGACTGGACGCAACCCTACGCTGCCAGCCCGGATGTCGAAGCGGCCTGGCTCACCGTCTATCGCAACCCGGCGCGCTTTTGGGACCTCTACCAGCTCGGCGAAGAACTCACCGATCTGGAAGACGCGTTTCGCCTGTGGCGCTTCCGTCACGTCACGACCGTCGAGCGAGTGATCGGCTTCAAGCGCGGCACCGGCGGCACCAGCGGCGTCGGCTACCTGCGCAAGATGCTCGACGTGGTGTTGTTCCCTGAGATCTGGACGCTGCGCACGGCGCTGTGATGGCAGCGCCGCACCGATGACAGGCCTGGCCCCCGCCGACGCGACCGACGCCGACGGCGGTGCGTTGCCCGCCTGGCGGGTGATGGCCAGCACGGCGCTGCCCTTCGTACTGCTGGCGCTGGGGCTGCTGGCGCTGGCCTACTGGTGGTTGCAGCCGACGCCGCCCAAACGCGTGGTGCTGGCCACCGGCGTCGCGCAAGGTGCCTACAGTGAATTCGGCAAGCGCTATGCCGAACGCCTGGCCGCGCACGGCATCCATGTCGAGTTGCGTGCGACGCAGGGCGCTGCCGAGAACCTGGCCTTGTTGCGCGACCCGCACTCCGGCATCGATCTGGCCTTCGTGCAAGGCGGCGCCGATGCCGCGCGCGACACCAGCCAGGGGGCCGATGCCGGCCTGGCTTCGCTGGGCAGCATGTTCTACGAGCCGGTGTGGTTGTTCTACCGTGCCGACAGCGCCACCCGGCTGCTCAGGAGCAAGCAGCTCGACAGCCTGGCACAGCTGGCCGGCTGGCGCGTCAACATCGGCGCACCTGGCAGCGGTGTGCCCAACCTGGCGCGGCGCCTTCTCGACGCCAACCGCATCGATGCGGCCACCATCACGCTGGTGCAGCAGCCGCTGACGCCAGCCGTCGCCGATCTGCTCGAAGGCAGGCTCGACGCCATCGTGCTGGCCTCTGCGCCCGAATCGTTGATGGTGCAGATGCTGCTGCAGACCCCGGGCGTGCAGCTGTTCGACTTCGCGCAGGCCGATGCCTACACGCGCCGCTTCGGCTTCCTGACGGCGGTGACGCTGCCGCGTGGCGTGGTCGACCTGGCACGCGACCTGCCTGCCGCCGATGTGCGCATGGTCGCGCCGACCGCGACCCTGGTCGCCCGTGACAACCTGCACCCGGCGCTGGCGCAACTGTTCGTCCAGGCCGCCCAGCAGGTGCACGGCGAACCCGGATGGTTCCAGCGCAAGGGCGACTTCCCCAATGCCCGCGACGGCGAACGCGAACTCGATGCCGAGGCCCAGCGTTTCTATCGCAGCGGCGTGCCCTGGCTGCAGCGCTACCTGCCGTTCTGGCTGGCGAACCTGATCGACCGCATGTGGCTGGCGCTGCTGTCGATCGTCGCGGTGCTGATCCCGCTGACGCGCGTGGTGCCGCCGCTGGTCGAGTTGCGGATCCGTTCGCGCGTATTCCGTTGGTACGGCCAGCTGCGCGAGGTCGAGGCGGCGACCGGCGTGCGGCCGGAGGCAGCACTGCTGGCGACGCTGGACGAGATCGAATCGAAGGTCAACACAGTTCAGCTGCCGCTGTCCTACGCCGACGAGCTCTATGCGCTGAAGAGCCACATCCAGTTCGTGCGGCGCCGCTTGCAGGCGCCGCCGCCGGCCTGAGCCGGCGCCCGGCGCGCACACCAATCAGCCGGCACCCGCGATCCGCATCGACAGGTCGACGGCCCGCACATCCTTGGTCAGCTTGCCGATCGAGATGCGGTCGACGCCCGTGCGTGCGATGTCGCGCACGGTGTCGAGATCGACGCCGCCGGAGGCCTCGAGCAAGGCGCGGCCACGGTTGACGGTGTAGGCATGGCGCATGTCGGCCAACGTGAAGTCGTCGAGCAGCACGCTGGTGGCACCGCCAGCCAGCGCCTCGTCCAACTCGGCCAGGCTCTCGACCTCGATCTGCACCGCGACGCCGGCGCCGAGCGCACGTGCCGCATCGAGCGCGGCACGGATGCCCCCCGCCGCGGCGATGTGGTTCTCCTTGATCAGGATGCCATCCCACAGGGCCAGCCGCTGGTTCTGGCCGCCACCGACGCGCACCGCATACTTTTGCGCTTGGCGCAGACCCGGCAACGTCTTGCGCGTGTCGAGGATCGCGCAGCCTTTCGGGTTGGGCGACAGGCCCGCGATGGCATCGACATACTGGCGCGTGACGGTGGCCACCGCAGACAGCAGCTGCAGGAAGTTCAGCGCCGGCCGCTCGGCCGACAGCAGGGCCCGCGCATCGGCTTCGATGCGGCACAGCGTGGTGCCCGCACCGAACGCCGCGCCTTCGGCCACGGCCCAGGTCACCGAGGCGCCGGCATCGAGTGCCTGCACACAGGCATCGAACCAGCGCCGGCCGCACAGCACGGCCGCCTCCTTGGCCACCACGGCAGCGTTCGCACGACGCCCTGCCGGCACCAGCATCGCGGTCCAGTCACCGCGGCCGATGTCTTCGGCAAGCGCGTCGCGCACGTTGCGGGCCAGGGCTTCGTCGAGGCTTTCGTTGTGGTCTTGCATGGCAGTGGTCAGTTCGAGGGCTTCGGTGTCGTGCCACATTCTGCAACCGGGAGCCGCCTAGAATCCGCCCACCCCGAAAGCCGCCCCGCTGCCGGCCCATGACGCCCGCAGACCCCTGAGCCGGAGCCCCGCACGATGGACACCCGCACTTCACCGATCCCACTGCGTCTGGCGCGGGTGCGCGATGCCCTCGCACAGCACGGCCTCGCCGCACTGCTGGTGCCGTCGAGCGACCCGCACCTGTCGGAATACCTGCCCGAACGCTGGCAGGGGCGCGTGTGGCTGTCCGGGTTTACCGGATCGATGGCCACGCTGGCCATCACCACCGACGGCGCTGCACTGTTCGCCGACAGCCGCTATTGGGTGCAGGCCGAGGCCGAATTGCGCGGCAGCGGCATCGATCTGGTGAAGATCCCGACCGGCGCGGCCGGCCACCACATCGAGTGGCTGGCCACGCATGTGCCCAAGGGCGGTGCCGTGGCCGTCGACGGCCAGGTGATCGGCCTGGCGGCCGCCCAGGCGCTGAAGAGCGGGCTCGAAAAGGCCGGCGTGACCCTGCGCACCGACTTGGATCTGCTGGACGGCGTCTGGCCCGAGCGCCCGGCCCCGCCGCGCGCAGCGGTCTACGCGCACCGCGCACCGCAGGCCGCGACCGACCGCGCGGCCAAGCTGGCCAGCGTGCGCGAAGCGATGGCCCGCCACGGGGCGACGCACCACTTTGTCTCGACCGTCGACGACGTGGCCTGGATCACCAACCTGCGCGGCAGCGATGTCGACTACAACCCGGTGTTCCTGGCCCACCTGCTGATCGACGCCACGCGGGCCACGCTGTTCGTCGGTGCCGGCAAGGTCGACGCGGCGCTGGCCGCCGAACTGACGGCCGACGGCGTCGCGCTGGCCGACTATGCCGACGCCGGGGCCGCACTGGCCGCCCTGCCGAGCGGCAGCACGCTGCTGATCGATCCGCGCCGCATCACGCTGGGGTTCCGCGAACGGGTCGCGGCCGGCGTGCAGGTCCTCGAGGCCATCAACCCGAGCACGCTTGCCAAGAGCCGCAAGACCGCCGAGGAGGCGCAGTTCATCCGCGACGCGATGGCCGAGGACGGTGCGGCGATGTGCCACTTCTATGCCTGGTTCGAAACGGCACTGGCGCGCGGCGAGCGCCTCACCGAGTTGACGATCGACGAGAAGCTCAGCGCCGAGCGCGCCCGGCGCGCGAACTTCGTCGGCCTGTCGTTCCCGGTCATCGCCGGCTTCAACGCCAACGGCGCGATGCCGCACTACCGCGCCACGCCCGCCTCGCACGCCGTGATCGAAGGCAACGGCCTGCTGCTGATCGATTCCGGCGGCCAATACCTCGGCGGCACCACCGACATCACACGCGTGTGGCCGATCGGCACAGTGACCTCAGCGATGAAGCGCGACTACACGCTGGTGCTGAAGGGCACCATCGCACTGTCCCGCACGCGCTTCCCGCGCGGCACGCTGTCGCCCACCCTCGATGCCCTTGCACGGGCACCGCTGTGGGCCGAAGGCATTGAGTTCGGCCACGGCACCGGCCATGGTGTCGGCTACTTCCTGGCGGTGCACGAGGGGCCGCAGAGCATCAGCAAGGTGATTCCCGAACCCACGATGGCGATGGAGCCGGGAATGGTCACGTCGATCGAACCCGGTCTGTATCGGCCCGGCCAATGGGGCGTGCGCATCGAGAACCTGGTGATGAACATCGCCGGACCGACCACCGAGTTCGGCGAATTCCTCGACTTCGAGACGCTGACGCTGTGCCCGATCGACACCCGCTGCATCGAGGCGGCACTGCTGCGCGCCGACGAAGTGGCCTGGCTCAACGCGTATCACGCGACTGTGCGCGAACGCCTCGCACCGCGCGTGCAGGGCGATGCCCTGGCCTGGCTGACGACACGTACGCAGCCGATCTAGCCGTCGCCTTCGTCGGTGTTCAGCGGCGAGCTTTCAAACGCCCGCGCGTTGCAGGCGCGCAGCCAGCGCCTGGGTCAGCGTTTCGGCGCTCTCGGCCAAGTGCGCGCGCGCCTCGGCGCTCAGGCCAGGCCGCTTGACGGCTGCATTGATGCGCGCCACCAGGTTCTGGGCCTCGGCGCGGGCCAAGCTCTTGGCATCGGCGCGGCTCGATCCTGCAGGGCGCAGCAGCATGGCAGCCAATCGACCCGCGTGGTCACGCTGCAACTCGCGCCGCGCGACCGGGATATCGCTCTTGGTGCCGACCTCGCTCCAGATCTCGCGCGCGAGGCGACCGTGCAACTCGGACAGGCGGAAGAGGTCCGCGGACGCGCCATTCGCCACCCGATCGACCTTGCCTTCACTGTCGAGCAGCCGCGAGGCCACGCCGTCGCTCATCAGTTGCGCCAGCAGTGCACGCTGCATGTCGATGACCGTGCCGACGATCGAGTAGTCCGTGGCCACCGAACCTTCACCGCTGAACAAGGCCTCGCCGCGTTCGTTGAAGTCGGGCGCAAGCTTGCGCTGAAGCGCCGGCGAGAGTCGCAGGCTGTCGGCGCTGAGCACGCCGCGCGCCAGCGTGTCGAGCGCGTCACGCTGCACGGCCGCAGCCACTGGCACGAGCGGGTCGCGTCCGCTGCCCGGGTGATCGCGCAGCGTGCGCACACCACCGATCTGGCGTGCCAGCAGGCCAACCGCACGCGCGGCATCGCGCACGGCGTAACTCACCGAGCGGCGCAGCACCGAGTAGTCGCTGTCCGGGTTGAGCACACGCGCCTCTTGTCGCGCAAGCAGGTCACGCGCGATCTCGATGCGCTTCTTGGCAAATGCGATGACGTCGTCGCCGAGGTCAAACTGCAGCGACTCGGGGTCGATGCCGAGGAAGTTGTCTTCATCGGTGCCGTACGCCAACTGCGGCTCGGCGCTGCGCGCCGCGATGCGCTGCAGCTCGGCGGCTTCGTCGGTCGCGGCAATCGGCTTGTAGCCGTACTCGATGGCCCAGTAGTCATAGGGCCCGAGTGCGGTCTGGAACGGCGCACCGCCTGCCTCGCCGGGCCGCGGCAGGTTGATCGGCGCGTACTCCATGACCGAGCCCGCGAGGCCGTTCCTGGCCGTGAAGTCGCGGTCGGACAACTGGCTGTCCGTGTACACGCGTGACGACCGGAAGTTGTGGCGCAGGCCGAGCGTGTGGCCGACCTCGTGCATCGTCATGTCGGTCAGGTAGTCGAGCACGAACTGCTGCGCCTCCGGGCCGGCCGGATCGAGGTCACCGCGCGCCTCGAGCACGTCGAGCGCGTACGACAGCTGCTCGGCAGCGAACTCGGCATGCTGGCAGACATCACCGCCGCGGCGTGCGCGCATCAACTCGGCCAGACGCTGTTCGCTGGCCGACGGGCCCTGCGGATCGGCGTCGGGCGACTGCATCAACGCCGGCCAGTCGACCGCCGCGCGGCCGCCGAGGATCTGCGCGCGCAAGGCGCGCAAGGAGCGCGACGTCAGGCTCTCGACGGCAATGTCGGCATCGAGGATTTCCCCACTGCGAGGATCGACCTGACTGGGGCCGATCGCACCGAAGCTGGGACGGGCGTTCGTCATCCAGCGAACCGACGCCGCACCGACATCGAGGGTGTCGAAATCGGCGTCATCGGGTTGCACCTTGACGACGAGCGCGTCCTTGAAGCCGATCTTCTCGAAGGCCTTGTTCCACTCGAGCACGCCGCGGCTGATCGCGTCGCGATACTTGAGCGGAATCGTCTTGTCGAGCCAGAACGTGATGGGCTTGACGGGCTCGGACAACGATGCCTCGGGGTCCTTCTTCTCCAGCCGCCACCGGTTGACGAAACGTTGGCGCGGCGAGCGGGCAAGGTCGTTGCTGAAGTCGTCGACGATGGTGGTGAAGTAGCCGATGCGGGCATCAGCCGCGCGAGGCGACATCGGCTGTTCGGGCAGCTTGCCGATCGCGTAGTACAGGCCCAGCATGATGCTGCGCGGATCGGGCACCGTGCGCGGCGCGGTCGGCACTGGTGCCCCGGTTGGTGCACCCGGTTGCGGCGCCGCGATGTTGGCGGTGTAGAAATGCGCATTGACGTTGAGCACGAGGTGGTCGGGGCCCCCGCGTACCGTCGTGAAATAGGTGTTGCGACTCTCGAGCGCGTAACCCTGGCGGTAGGCACGCTGCAGCGCGGCGCCCAGTCCGAGCATGTCGTTGAGGAAGAGCGGCCCGGCATCGACCAGTACCGTCTTGCGCTCCGGATGCGGCTGGCTTGCGACGGTCGTGCTGGACAGCAGACTCGGTGCGAAACTCGCGGCCACCGCGCGCGCCTCGGGCGCCTTCGGGTCGCGCACGACGAAGCTGCTGTTCACCGCCACCAACTGGATCAGGTTGTGCACACGCCTGAATTCGACGATGCGCTCGTCGATGCGGCTGCCGGGCACCGAAATCGATCCCCCGAAGATGCCGGCTTCGCCGATGCCGCGCGCCAGCTTGGGAGACAGGAAGAACGGTTTGTTGAAGTCCTCTGGCTTGAGCTCGAGCCAGACCTTGTCGTCCTTTTGCCAATAGGCAATCAGGCCTTCGGTCTGCTTGGCGTCCTTGATCACCGTGGCGAACGCCGGCGGTTGGCCTGGCGCCACCGCGGCCGCGGGCGCCGAGGCGCCGCCGGTTGGCGCGCTGGCCCCGGCACTCGCACGTGCGGCCGTGGCGGCCGACGACGACGGCGCGGCAGTCGATGCGGCCGCTGCCGCGGACGCGCCACCGCCTGCCGCGGCAGAGGGCGCAGGCCCCCGGGTCGGTGCCAACTGTGCGCAGCCCGCCAGCATGACTGCGCTCAGGGCGGAACAGGCGCGAACAACGATCAAGCGTGACATGACTTTTCCCTGCATGCGTGCGTCGCGGCCGAGTTTGCCCGACGAGTGGCGGCCATTGTGTCGCCCGTGGTGGGCCCCAAGGGCACGACCGAGCCAAGAGGCGCCGACTTTCGATCAGAGCCTCGGCACCGTCGGCGGTTCCGCCGTCCGGGATCAGGGCCGACCCGGGTGCGGTGCAGCAGGGATCGGGATAGCCTGCGGCACCCTTCCCGACCGCCGGGACGGGTGCAAAGACCGACTCCCTGAGGAGTCCAACAAACCAAGGTGGAGAGAGACATGAGCAACTGGTTCCTGCGTTTTGCCGTGCTGTACCTGATTGCCGGCGTGTCCCTGGGCATAGGCATGGCCGCCAGCGGCGACCATTCATTCCACCCGGTGCACGCGCACCTGAACTTGCTGGGCTTCGTCCTGATGACGCTGTTCGGGCTGTTCTATCGCGTGGTACCGGCCGCCGCGGAGACGAAGTTGGCCAAGGCCCATTTCTGGATCTACCTGCCCGCACACTTCGTGCAGATGGTGGCGCTGGCCTTGCTGTACCGCGGCAACGCGGCGATGGATCCGGTGCTGGGCGTGACTTCGTCGCTGGTCGGTATAGCCATCCTGTGCTTTGCCGTGGTGGTCTGGAGGCACACCAGCAATCCCGCCTGAAGGCGGCACCGAGTGCACCCGGGGCCCCGCCCGCCGGGGCCTTGGCGAATCGGGACCATTCGGGGGCCGACCCGCTGCGGCGTGAGGGCGACTGTCGCGCCTCCCTGGTCGGGCGCGGCACCTGCGCTCAGTGGATCGGCTTGAAGCGCACCCGTTTCGGCCGCGCACCCTCTTCGCCCAGGCGCTTCTTCTTGTCTGCCTCGTATTCCTGGTAGTTGCCGTTGAAGAAGAACCACTGCGAGTCGCCCTCGCAGGCCAGGATGTGGGTGCAGATGCGGTCGAGGAACCAGCGGTCGTGGCTGATCACCATCGCGCTGCCGGCGAACTCCAGCAGCGCCTCCTCGAGCGCGCGCAGGGTTTCGACGTCGAGGTCGTTGGATGGCTCGTCGAGCATCAGCACATTGCCGCCCTTGGCCAGCGTCTTGGCCAGGTGCAGGCGGCCGCGCTCGCCACCCGACAGGCTGCCGACCCGCTTCTGCTGGTCGTTGCCCTTGAAGTTGAAGCGGCCCAGGTAGGCGCGGCTGGGCATCACGAACTTGCCGACGACGATGTTGTCCAGCCCGCCGGACACGTCCTCCCACACCGTCTTGTCGTCGGCCAGGGCCTGGCGGCTCTGGTCGACGAAGGCCAGCTGCGCGGTCTTGCCGATCAGCACCTCGCCGGAATCGGGCTTCTCGACGCCCTGGATCATGCGGAACAGCGTCGACTTGCCGGCACCGTTGGGGCCGATGATGCCGACGATCGCACCCGCCGGCACCTTGAAGCTGAGGTTGTCGATCAGCAGCCGGTCGGCGAAGCTCTTGCTGACGCCCTTGAACTCGATGACCTCGTTGCCCAGCCGCTCGGCCACCGGGATGAAGATCTCGTTGGTTTCGTTGCGCTTCTGGTATTCGACGTCGCTCAGCTCCTCGAAGCGCGCCAGTCGCGCCTTGCTCTTGGTCTGCCGTGCCTTGGCGTTGGAGCGCACCCACTTCAGCTCCTCCTTCATCGCCTTCATGCGCGCGTCTTCGGTCTTCTGCTCCTGCTCGAGGCGTTGCTCCTTCTGGTCGAGCCAGTCGGAGTAGTTGCCCTTCCACGGGATGCCCGAACCACGGTCGAGCTCGAGAATCCACTCGGCGGCGTTGTCGAGGAAGTAGCGGTCATGGGTGATCGCCACCACGGTGCCGGGGAAGCGCTGCAGGAACTGCTCGAGCCAGTCGACGCTTTCGGCGTCCAGGTGATTGGTCGGCTCGTCGAGCAGCAGCATGTCGGGTTTGGACAGCAGCAGCCGGCACAGTGCGACGCGGCGCCGCTCGCCGCCCGACAGCACCTCGATGTGCGCATCCCACGGCGGCAGGCGCAGCGCATCGGCAGCCAGTTCGAGCTGCAGGTCGGTGTTCTCGCTGCCAGCCGCGGCGATGATCGCTTCGAGTTCGGCCTGTTCGGCCGCCAGCTTGTCGAAGTCGGCGTTCTCGTCGGCGTATTCGGCATAGACCTCGTCGAGTCGCTTCTTGGCGGCGAGCACGCCACCGATGCCTTGCTCGACCGCCTCGCGCACGGTCTGGCTCGCATCGAGCTGAGGCTCCTGCGGCAGATAGCCGATCTTCAGGCCGGGCATCGGCGTGGCTTCGCCCTCGATGTCCTTGTCCAGGCCGGCCATGATCTTCAGCAGCGTGCTCTTGCCCGAGCCGTTGACGCCGAGCACGCCGATCTTCGCGCCGGGGAAGAAGGACAGTGAAATGTTCTTGAGGATCTGACGCTTCGGCGGGACGATCTTGCCGACGCGGTTCATGGTGAAGACGTACTGGGCCATGGGCTTTCTTGCGCGTGAAATGACAACGCGGGCCCGCGGCCCGCAACAGGCGCCATTGTCGCCGCTTCCAACGGTGCCTGCAGGCGTGTGGCGGGTTCAGCCCACAATCGTGCCCATGCCGCGCCCGCTCTGGCTGTTTTCGCTCGTCAACCTGGTCATCGGCACCGGGGCCTTTGTCATCGGTGGCATCCTGGCGCCGCTGGCGCATGACCTCGGCATCGGCGTGCCGACCGCCGGCCAGGCGATGACGGCCTATGCGCTGTCGACGGCCCTGCTCGCCCCGCTGGTCCTGCTGGCCACGGGGGGCTGGCCGCGCCGCAACGCGCTGCTGCTCGCGCTGGCCCTGTTCGCCGCCGGCAACGTGCTCTGCGCTCTGGCGCACAGCCTCACCGCGCTGCTGGTCGGCCGCGTGCTGATGGGTCTGGGCGCGGTGTTCACGCCGATCTCCGCGGGCATTGCAGTGGCCCTGGTACAGCCGGCGCAACGCGGCAAAGCGCTGGCCTTCGTCTTCCTGGGCATCAGCCTGAGCTATGTCGTCGGCGTGCCGCTCGGCGCCTGGCTTGGCCTCGCGTATGGCTGGCACACGCCGATCTGGGTCGTCGTCGCGCTGTCGGGCGTGGCGCTGGTGGCGGTGGCAGTGCGCGTGCCGGCCGTGATCGCCGCGCCCGGCGCCGGCTTCGGCGGGATCGGCGCGCTGCTCGCGCGCCGGGACGTGCTCGCCGCGCTGGCGTTGACGCTGCTCTACTTCATCGCGATCTTCGCCGTCTTCAGCTACATCGGGCCGGTGCTGCAGGCGCTGGTGCCGATGAGCAGCGCGCGCCTGTCAGTGACGCTGGCGCTGTTCGGCCTGTCGGGCGTGGCCGGCACCCTGATCGGTGGCGCCGCCAACGACCACTTCGGCAGCCGGCGCACGCTGCTCGTGCAACTCTCGGTGCTGGGCACGACGATGGTCGCGCTGCCGCTGGCCGCCGGCTCCTGGGGCCTGTTGATCGCAGTGCTGCTGGTCTGGGGCACCGCCGGTTTCGGCATGATGGCGCCGCAGCAATCGCGGCTGGCCGCGCTGGCGCCCGCGCAGGCGCCACTGCTGCTGTCGCTGAACACCTCGATGCTCTACCTCGGTACAGCCACCGGCGCCATCGTCGGCGGCGCGCTGGCGTCCAGCCTCGGTTTCGAGCGGCTGGCCTGGGCCGGCGTGCCGTTCGTCGCAGCGGGCCTTGCATTGCTGTGGTTCAGCCACACTTCACGGCCATCGGTATCTTCCGCCCAGGAGCGCGCAGCATGAACAACCCCGTGATGACCGTCGAAGCCACTCCCTCCTTGGTGCGCATCACCCACATCGTCTATGCACTGCATGCGATCGGCCTGGCCCTCGGTGCGTTCGGCGCGGCCAGTGTGGTCGGATCGTTCCTGTTCGGCTGGCCGTCGATCATTGCGGTGATCATCAACTACATCTACCGCGGCGATGCGCGCGGCAGCTGGCTCGAGTCGCACTTCGGCTGGCAGATCCGCACCTTCTGGTTTGCGCTGGCCTGGGCCGCACTGGTGGCCGTCGTGTCGATCCCACTGACGCTGGTGATCGTCGGCTTCGGCACCTGGATACTCGGCTTGTTCGCGCTCGGTGCGTGGGCGATCTACCGCATCGCGCGCGGCTGGCTGCGACTCAATGCACACCAGCCGATGCCCGCTTGAACGCGCAACCGGTACAATGCGCGCTGCGTTGCGGCTTCCAGTCATCGCGACGCAGTCGATTCCGACGCCTTAAATCTCTCGCACCTGGCGACTGGTGCACCCGCAACGGGTGACCGCAGGCAGCGAACCACGGCCCCGCACCACAAACACGGGGCCCCCAAAGAAATGCATTTCACTGACCTCGGCCTGGCCGAGCCGCTCCTGCGCGCTGTTCGCGAACAGGGCTACGACACCCCCACCCCGATCCAGGCGCAAGCCATCCCTGCCGTGCTGAAGGGCGGCGATCTGCTGGCCGGTGCGCAAACCGGCACCGGCAAGACGGCCGGCTTCGTGTTGCCGATGCTGCAACGGCTGATGGCGGTACCCTCCAAGCGCGATGCGCGTGGCCGCGTCGCCATCCGCGCGCTGATCCTCACCCCCACCCGCGAACTCGCGGCGCAGGTCGAAGAGAGCGTGCGCACCTATGGCAAGCACGTGCCGCTGACGAGCATGGTGATGTTCGGCGGCGTGGGCATGCAGCCGCAGATCGACCGCCTCAGGAAGGGCGTCGACATCCTCGTCGCCACGCCCGGCCGCCTGCTGGATCACCATGGCCAGCGCACGCTGGACCTGTCGCATGTCGAGATCTTCGTCCTCGACGAAGCCGACCGCATGCTCGACATGGGCTTCATCCACGATATCAAGAAGGTGCTGGCAGTGGTGCCGGCGAAGAAGCAAAGCCTGCTCTTCTCAGCCACCTTCAGCGACGAGATCAAGGCCCTGGCCGACAAGCTGCTGAATCAACCGGCGCTGATCGAAGTGGCTCGGCGCAACTCGACGGTCGAGGCCATCGTGCAGAAGGTCCACCCGGTCGGCCGCGAGCGCAAGAAGGAGTTGCTGGCGCACCTGATCAAGAGCGGCGACTGGCACCAGGTGCTGGTCTTCACACGCATGAAGCACGGCGCCAACCGGCTCACCGAATACCTCAACGACCACGGCATCAGCGCGATGGCGATCCACGGCAACAAGAGCCAGACCGCGCGCACCAAGGCACTGGCCGACTTCAAGAAGGGCGACCTGCAGGTGCTGGTGGCCACCGACATCGCGGCGCGCGGCATCGACATCGACCAGTTGCCGCACGTCGTCAACTTCGAACTGCCCAACGTGCCCGAGGACTATGTGCACCGCATCGGCCGCACCGGCCGCGCGGGCGCCACCGGCGAAGCGATTTCGCTGGCCTGCGTCGACGAGGACATCTTCCTGCGCGACATCGAGCGCCTGATCAAGCGCAGCATTCCGCGCGAAGTGGTGCCCGGCTTCGAGCCGCCGCCGAACGAGAAGGCCGAACCGATCGTGCTCGGCCGCATGACCATCGGCGTCGGCGGCACGCGCCGCAACGGCGGTGGCGGTGGTGCCGGCGCGCGCACGGGCAGGCCCGGCAGTGGTGGCGCACGTTCGCATCCGGCGCCGCAGGGACGCCGACCCCAGGGCAGTGTCGCCGGTGGCCCGCGATCCGGCACCCGTGCGGGCCCGCCCAAGCGCTGACGGTGGGCCATGGTGCGGGCACTGGGCGCCCGCACCGACCGGCGCGTCTTGATTCGCATCAAGGGCCGGCGCCAAGCGCCAGCGTAGCCTCGCCGTTTGAACAACGGCCGTGACGAGTTTCCGCGCAGCGTGCTGCTGGCCGGTGCCAGCGGCCTGGTCGGCCGCGAGTTGCTGGCCCAGTTGTTGGCCGAAGAGCGCACCACGGTGCACGCGCTGCTGCGCCGAGAGGTGCCGGATCTGCCGGTGTCACGACATCTGAAGCGCCACGTCATCGACTTCGCGCGGCCAGGGTTCCCTGCCAACTGCCGACACGGTGTACATCGCGCTCGGCACCACCCTCAAGACTGCCGGCTCGAAGGCCGCATTTCGCGCGGTCGATCTCGATGCCGTGGTCGCCGTAGCGCGCGCGGCGCGGCTAGGCAGGCGTGGAACGGGCAGCTGTCGTCTCGGCAATGGGCGCCGACATCGCTTCGCACGTGTTCTACAGCCGCATCAAGGGCGAAATGGAAGCGCAACTCGCCGCGCTCGGCTTCGCGCGATTGGTGCTTGCGCGGCCGTCGCTGCTGGCCGGTGGACGCGCCCGGCTCGGCCAGCCGCGGCGCTGGGGCGAGCAACTGGCATTGATGCTGTTCGAGCCCCTCGGGGGTCTCATGCCCGCGCGCGTGCGCCCGATCGACGCCGCGGTCGTCGCCCGGGCAATGCGCATGGCGGTGCGCCGTGACGGCCCGGCAGTCCAGATCATCGAGTCGGCCGAATTGCACACACTCGGAGGAACACCATGAAACTGACCAGCTACGGTGCCGCCGACGGCGTCACCGGCTCCAAGCACCTGATCGACTTCGCGGGCTCGCGCATCCTGCTCGACTGCGGCCTGTTCCAGGGCCTGAAGCTGCACCGCGAACGCAACTGGCAGCCGCTGCCGATCGACATCGCCAGCCTCGATGCCGTCGTGCTGAGCCACGCCCACCTCGATCACAGCGGCTGGCTGCCGGTGCTGGTCAAGCACGGCTACCGTGGACCGATCTATGCCAGCGCGGCCACGCGCGACCTCGCCGATGTCCTGCTGCGCGACAGCGCGCATCTGCAGGAAGAAGACGCGCGACGCATCAACCGCTACGGCATCTCCAAACACGGCAAGGCCCTGGCGCTCTATACCGGCGCCGATGCAGTGCGTGCGGTCCAGCGCATCACGCCGCTGGCAGCTGGCCGCAGCGTCAACGTCGGCCGGGTCGAAGTGTCTCTGACGCCGATCGGCCACCTGATCGGCGCCGGCGCGGTCACCCTCGCCGCCGGCCGCGAGCGCGTCGTCTACTCGGGTGACATCGGCCGCCAGCACGACTTGTTGCTGCCGCCACCCGAACGCATCGCCCGCGCCGACGTGTTGCTGATCGAGGCCACCTACGGCGACCGGGTCCACCCGCGTGACGACGTGCAGGTGACCCTCGGCAACATCATTCGCCGCACTGTGCAGCGCGGCGGCAGCGTGTTGCTGCCGGCGTTCGCGGTCGGCCGTGCGCAGGCGCTGATGCTGGTGCTGCAGCGCCTCCGGCGCGCAGGCGACATTCCGCACTCGCTGCCGATCTTCCTCGACAGCCCGATGGCGATTGCCGCCACCGACGTGACGTTGCGCCACCGCAGGCTGCTGGCCGTACCGAGGCGCGAGATCGAAACACTGACCGACGGCGTGCACTTCATCGAGACGGGCGCGCAGTCGCAACGCCTGTCGCGCTCGCGCTACCCATCGGTGATCATCTCCGCGAGCGGCATGGCCACCGGCGGGCGCGTGCTGCACCACCTGCAGGCAATGGCACCCAACGAGCACCACCACATCGTGTTCCCGGGCTTCCAGGTTGCCGGCACGCGCGGCGCACGCATGGTGGCGGGCGAGCGCGAAATCAAGATCTTCGGCGAGATGGTGCCGGTGCGCGCCGAGGTCAGCCACCTCGAAGGCTTTTCGGGCCACGCCGATGCCGACGAGTTGATGCAGTGGGCCGGCGGCTTCCAACGGCCACCGCGCCACACCTTCGTGATCCATGGCGACCCCGACGCCACCGACCGGCTGCGCTTTCGCCTCGGGCACGAGATGGGCTGGCGTGCCAGCGTGCCGCCGCACGCGCAGACGGTCGAAATCTGACTGGCACCAGGGGTCGGCCTCTTGGTGGCGCCGGGCCGCGGCCCTGCGGGTCGGCATTGAACGCGAGCGGGACGGCATGCTCCGGTTACCCCCGAGTGACTGAACAGTCCGGAACCACGAGACGCACCGGCGCTGGCGATCCGGTCGATGCAGGCCACTGCACGTGAGGCCTGGCCGCATGGACCGTCGTGAGGTTGCAGCATCGAGACCCGGCCGACGATGACGCCACCGCTGATCTGCTTGCAGTTTGTCGTGCCTGCTCACAGCCACCGGGCCGCGCTGCGCCTAAGGTCGCAACTCCCTTTCCGAGAGCCCACCATGCGCCGAGAACGCGTCGACACCCGCTGGGAAGGCACCGACTTGCTGGTGCTGCGCAACGACCACGAAATCGACCGCATCGCCTCGCGCGACATCCACCGTGTGATCCTGGTCTGTGATCGCGGTGACTCGCCGAGGGACTTGCGCTTCGCTGTGGTCGAGACCACCGCCGACCACGTGCTGTTGCCCGCAGCCAGTGGCATCGCCGGGCGCGTGCACTTCGAACGCCAGAGTTTCTGGACGCATCGCCCGTGCGTGTACTGGGTCGACGAGGCGCGGGCGCCACTGCCGCGGCGGTTGTTGCCGGGCGTGTGGCTGCTGCGCCGGCAGCAGCCGCGCTACATGCGCTTGCCGCACAGCGAACTGGGCGGGGTGATCGAGCAGTGGCCCCTCGAAGGGCCGCAGAGCTGGGAGCAGCGCAAGTGGGCCAACATCGTGCGCAGCCGGCTGTTGCCGCACGCCGCCGCCCGACCGCAGCCCCGACGATGAAGTGAAGCGCTGAAAAGAAAGAACCCGGCCGAGGCCGGGTTCTTTCTGGCTGAGCCGACGCGAGGCTCAGACCTTCTTCTTCTCGGCCTTCTTCGCGTCGGTCTTGGCACCCGAGGCCGCCGAGGCAGCCGGAGCCGCAGCGGCCGGCTTGGCTTCGGCCTTGGCAGCCGCCGAGGCGGCCGGCTTGGCAGCAGCAGCCGGGGCCGCCGGCTTGGCCGGAGCAGCCGCCGACGCAGCGGTTTGGGCTTGGGTGGCAGCAACAAAGGCCAGGGCGGCCAGGGCGGTCAGGAGCTTGTTCATATGGGTTTGTCGAATAAGTGCTGAGCAAGGCGCTCGGCTCGAATAACGGCCGCGCTGGAGGGGTGGTTGACAGCGCGGTTCATCTATTCGAACCGGCCCTCACGCAGCCACTTGGTGGCGACCCATTTCTCCCCTGCGATCACCGGTGAGCCACCGTGCAGCGAGCGGGTGACCGGGTGCGGCCGGTTGTAACTGAAAAACACCGCGTTGCCCTTGATCGGGGCCACCTCCAGCGCCACGTCCGGAAACGTCGTCGCGCCACCCTGCTCGGGGGTGTTCAGGTACATCACCACCGTGCCGACCCGCTGGCCGCCGCGCTTGAGGATCGCCGGCGTGCCCGCCTTCGCGGGGTCGAAGTAGTCGTGGTGGGGCTGGTACTCGGCACCGGGCAGGTAGTGCAGCACCTGCAGACCCTCGCCGTTCTCGAGCGGCCAGTTCACGAGCCTCGCGATGCGCGCCTCGATGCAGGCGCACAGAGCGTTCTCTTCGCGACCAAAGAACATCCCCGAACTGGTGCGCGCGGTGTTGACCTCGCTGCCACCGGTGTCGGTCTGCACGGTCTCGGAACGGCTCATGCGCGGGCGCGCCAAAGCCACGAGGCCATCGCACTCCTCATCCGACAGCAAGCCACCGAACACCACCACGCGCGGATTGCGCATCGTTGCCAGCACCTGCACGCGGCGATCGCCGGCGTCCAGCCACGACGGCGAATCGGTCAGGTCGGGTTCGGGCACCGGCACCGGTTCCGGAATGCCCATCGCCTTGGACTGCTCGACCAGGAAGCCACTCAACGTGTCTTCCATCGCCTGGACCGCGACGTCGGTCTGCCAGCCACTGGCGCGCATGGCCTCGAGCACGGCTTCGGGTTTGTGGCCGGCCCGCGCCTGGTCAATGATCCACTGGCGCAATGCAGGCGTGATCTGCTGCATGGTCATACGCGACATTTTGGCAGCCTCTGCACGGCTCCTGCGGCCCTTCTTGAGGCCATGCGATCCGCCCCCATCTCCAACCAATCGTCGCCCTCGCTCGACTCCGCCATGAACCTGCAAAGACATCCAGCCAACAGCCTGTGGGCTGCCCTCGGCGCCGCGATACTGCTCGCCGTGACCGGCCTGCTGGCACTGCCGGGCCTGGCGCACGGCCGCACCGACGCCGGGCCACGCGCGGTGTCACCGCGCGGCGCGCTGGACGCCGAAGAGCAGGCCCACATCGAGGTCTTTCGCAAGACCTCGCCCTCGGTGGTGCACATCACGACGCTGGGAACACAGCGCGACATCTTCTCGATGAACGTCCAGCAGGTGCCGCGCGGCACGGGCACCGGCTTCGTCTGGGACGAGCGCGGCCATGTCGTCACCAACTTCCATGTCATCCAGGGGGGCAGCGGCGCCCGCGTGACGCTGGCGGACCAAAGCAGCTACCCGGCCAAGCTGGTTGGCGCGTTCCCCGACCGTGACCTGGCGGTGCTGAAGATCGACGCACCGGCGGCCAAGCTGCCGCCGATCGCTCTGGGCAGCAGCCGCGAACTGCAAGTCGGCCAGCGCGTGTACGCCATCGGCAACCCGTTCGGCCTGGATCAGACGCTGACCATCGGCATCGTCAGCGCGCTCAATCGCGAGATCGAATCCTTCAACCAGCGCACGATCCGCGGCGTGATCCAGACCGACGCCGCGATCAACCCCGGCAACTCCGGCGGTCCGCTGCTCGATTCGGCCGGCCGGCTGATCGGCGTCAACACCCAGATTGCCAGCCCGAGCGGGGCCAGCGCCGGTATCGGCTTCGCGATCCCGGCCGACGAAGTCAACCGCATCGTGCCGCGGCTGATCCGAGACGGCCGCTACGTGCGCCCGGCGATCGGCGTCACCGCAGGGCCGGCAGGCTTGCAGCGTGCGCTGAACTTGCCCAAGGGTGTCGCGCTGGTGCAGGTGGCCCCGAACACCCCGGCCGCGCGTGCCGGGCTGCAGCCGTTCCGGCGCGCTGCCGATGGCGACGTGATCGGCGGCGACGTGATCACGGCGATCAACGACGAACCGGTGGCCGACCTCGACGACATGCTGGCCGCGCTGGAGCGGCGCCAGCCGGGTGACAGCGTCACGCTGACCCTCTGGCGCAATGGCCAGACACGCAAACAGAGCGTGGTACTGACCAGCGGCGAATAGCACGGGTTGCCCGGGCGATGCGGCGGCGCCAGACCAGCCGCCCCGATGTCGGCTCTCGGTCATCGAAGGCGTAGCCCTCGACATCGATGGCTGTCAGCGCGACGGGCGCGCCGCGGCGGCGTCTTGGCGGCTGGCCGCAGCAACCGCAGGACGAGGTGCGTCAGCCGACCCAGCGACGAGCGTTGTGGAACATGCGCATCCACGGGCTCGGCGCATTCACGTCGCCGCCGCTCCAGCTCATCTGCACATTGCGGAACACGCGCTCGGGGTGCGGCATCAGCACGGTGAATCGGCCGTCGGCGGTGGTCACGGCCGTCAGGCCATCGGGGCTGCCGTTCGGGTTGGCGGGATAGCTCTCGGTGGCGTTGCCGCGGTGATCGACGAAGCGCATGGCACGGTGCACGGCCTTCGCATCGCCGCGCTGCGAGAAATCGGCGTGGCCTTCGCCGTGCGCGACCGCGATCGGGATGCGGCTGCCGGCCATGCCGGCGAAGAACAGGCTCGGACTGTCCAGCACCTCGACCAGCGACAACCGCGCCTCGAACTGCTCGCTCTTGTTGCGCGTGAACCTCGGCCACGCCGCGGCGCCCGGGATGATCGGCGACAGCGCCGCCATCATCTGGCAGCCGTTGCAGACGCCGAGCGCGAAGGTGTCGGTGCGATTGAAGAACGCCGCGAACTGCTCGGCCAGCGCCGGGTTGAACAGCACCGAGCGCGCCCAGCCCTCGCCGGCGCCGAGGGTGTCGCCGTACGAAAAACCGCCGCAGGCGACCAGGCCGACGAAGGCATCGAGCCGCGCACGGCCCGCCTGCAGGTCGCTCATGTGCACGTCGAAGGTCTCGAAGCCGGCCTGTGCCATCGCATAGCTCATCTCGACCTGCGAGTTGACCCCCTGCTCGCGCAGGATCGCGAGCTTGGGGCGCGCGCCGTGCACGGCAGGCGCTGCGAGCGGATCGAAAGTCAGGTGCAGGTGCAGACCCGGGTCGTCGGCCCGTCCGGCCGCAACGTGCTCGGCCTCGGCACAGGCCGGGTTGTCGCGTTGGCGAGCGATGCGCCAGCTGACGTCGTCCCAGGCCTGGTGCAACGCCACCAGCGGCGCCGCGAACACCGGTCTCGCATCGCGCCACACCTCGATCACAGCGCGGTCGTCGGGCTTGCCGATCACGTGCGAGTGCCGGGACAGGCCATGCGCGCGAAGCACCGCCATCACCGCATCGCGCTCGGCCGTACGCACCTGGATCACGGCGCCGAGTTCTTCATTGAACAGCGCCGCGAGCGTGCGCTCGTTGCGCCGCTCACCCACCTGGCTGGCCCAGTTCTTCGAGTCGCCCACCTCGGCACGGCTGTCGGCGATGCCGTCGCCTTCGGTGACCAGCAGGTCGACGTTCAGGCTGACGCCGCAGTGGCCTGCGAAAGCCATCTCGCACACCGTCGCCCACAAGCCGCCGTCGCTGCGGTCGTGGTAGGCCAGCAATCGGCCATCGCGACGCAGCTGGTTGATGGCAGCCACCAGCGACTTGAGCATCTGCGCGTCGTCGAGATCGGGCACGCCATCCGATCACGGCAGCCGAACTGTCCCAGCACCTGCGCCAGCATCGAACCCGCCAGGCGCATGCGGCCGCGCACCGAGGTCGATCAGGATCAGCGTGGTGTCGCCTGGCTGCAGTTGCGGCGTCAGCGTGCTGCGCACGTCGTCCAGCGTCGCAAACGCGGTCGCGATCAGCGACACCGGCGCCGTCACCTGTTTGACGCTGCCGGCGTCGGTCCAGCGCGTACGCATCGACAGCGAATCCTTGCCGACCGGCACGCCGATGCCGAGCGCCGGGCAGAGCTCGAGGCCGACGGCGCGCACGGTGTCGTACAGCGCCGCATCCTCGCCCGGCTCGCCGCAGGCGGCCATCCAGTTGCAGCTCAACTTCACGCGCGACAGCTCGATCGGCGCTGCGAGCAGGTTGGTGATCGCTTCGGCCACCGCCATGCGGCCCGATGCCGGCGCATCGAGTGCCGCCAGCGGCGTGCGCTCGCCGATGGCAAAGGCCTCGCCGCGAAAGCCGCGGTAGTCGGCCAGCGTCACGGCGCAATCGGCCACCGGGACCTGCCACGGGCCGACCATCGGGTCGCGGTGCGACAGCCCGCCCACCGTGCGGTCGCCGATCGTGATCAGGAAGCGCTTGCTGGCCACCGTCGGGTGACGCAACACGTCGAAGCGCGACGTGTTCGAGCTTGACGCCGGTGAGCTGCAGCGGCCGCTCGGCGCGCGCGATGCGCCGCACGTCACGCTGCATCTTCGGCGGCTTGCCGAGCAGCACGTCCATCGGCATGTCGATCACGCGTTCGCCACCGGCACCGTCTTCCAGGACCAGTTGCGTCGCCTCGCTGGCCACGCCGACCACCGCGAACGGGCAGCGCTCGCGCGCGCACATCTGCTCGAACAGCGGCAGCCCGTCCGGATCGAGCGCGACGACATAGCGCTCCTGGCTCTCGTTGCACCAGATCTCCTTGGGTGCCAGGCCACTCTCCTCGAGCGGCACTTTGCGCAGATCGAAGACCGCACCACGGCCGGCGCCGTCGACCAGCTCGGGAAAGGCATTGCTGATGCCGCCGGCGCCGACGTCGTGGATCGCCAGGACCGGGTTGTGTTCACCGAGCGCCCAGCAGTGGTTGATGACCTCCTGCGCGCGGCGCTGGATCTCCGGGTTGCCTCGCTGCACCGAATCGAAATCGAGCGCCGTGGCGTTGCTGCCCGCGGCCATCGAGCTGGCCGCGCCACCGCCCATGCCGATGCGCATGCCCGGCCCGCCGATCTGAATCAGCAGCGTGCCGGCGGCGAAAGTCTTCTTGCGCGTCTGCGTGTCGCTGATGGTGCCGATGCCGCCGGCGATCATGATCGGCTTGTGGTAGCCGCGTCGAATGCCGGCGACCGTCTGTTCGTAGACGCGGAAATAGCCGGCCAGGTTGGGGCGGCCGAATTCGTTGTTGAAGGCGGCCCCGCCGAGCGGGCCCTCGGTCATGATCTGCAACGCCGACGCGATGTGGCCGGGTTTGCCGATCGGCGCGCGCTCCCACGGCTCGTCGGTGCCGGGCAGATGCAGGTTGCTGACCGAGAAGCCGGTCAGGCCGGCCTTCGGCCGCGCGCCCCGGCCGGTCGCGCCCTCGTCGCGGAGTTCGCCACCGGCGCCGGTCGATGCGCCGGGAAACGGCGAGATCGCGGTCGGGTGGTTGTGCGTCTCGACCTTCATCAACACATGCGCGATCTCGTCGCGCGCGCCGTAGGCCGGGGCATTCGTGAATCCCTGCGGCAGCCAGCGCTCGATGCGCCCGCCGGTCATCACCGCGGCGTTGTCGTTGTAGGCGATCACCGTTCCCTGCGGCGACGTCTTCTCGGTGTGGCGGATCATGCCGAACATCGACAGCGGCTGCGCGCTGGCCGTCGATGACGAAATCGGCATTGAAGATCTTGTGCCGGCAGTGCTCGCTGTTGGCCTGCGCGAACATCATCAGTTCGACATCGGTCGGGTTGCGGCCGAGCCTGGCGAAGGCCGCCGCAAGGTAGTCGATCTCATCGGCCGACAGCGCCAGGCCCCAATCCACGTTGGCCGCTTCGAGCGCGACGCGGCCACGGCCGAGCACATCGACGTGCGCCATCGGCACCCCTTCGCGCTCGTCGAACAGGTGCCGCGCCCCATCGCGCTCGAAGGCCACGCTCTCGGTCATGCGGTCGTGCAGCAAGGCCGCGGCAGCCTGCAACTCGTCGGCATCGAGCGGCCGGCCACCGAGCAGCCCTGTCTTCACCTGCAAACGGAATTCGGTGACGCGTTCGACGCGGTGCAGCGCGAGGCCACAGTTGTGTGCGATGTCGGTGGCCTTGCTGGCCCACGGCGACACGGTGCCCAGCCGCGGCATCACCACCACCAGCACGCCGTCGCGGTCGGCCGCCGCGGGCTCGCCGTAGGCCAGCAACGCCCCGAGCTTGTCGCGCGCGGCGGCAGTGAGCGGCGCGTCGCTCCAGGCCCAGTGCACATGGCGGGCGCCGATGCCGTCGATGCGTGGGCAGGCCGCGCTCAGGCGCGTCAGCAGGGCTTGCGCCCGGAACGCAGACAGGGCATTGCCGCCCTCGAAATGCAGCAGATGCTTGGGCGAAGCGGACATCGGAGCTTGGAGGAAGGAAGCCAGCCCCAGCCGTCGGGGCATCGGGGCGAAGGCAACGATTTTACGGGTCGGGTGGGATAATTCGCGCCCATGACGATGACCATCAAGTCCGCGGCCGACATCGAGGGCATGCGCATCGCCGGCCGGCTGGCCTCCGAGGTGCTCGATCTGCTGGCCGCACACATCAGACCCGGTGTGACCACGCTCGAGCTCGATCGCCTGGCGCACGAGCACATGGTCAACGTGCAGGGCACGGTGCCGGCGACGCTGAACTACGCTCCGCCGGGCTACCCACCGTACCCGGCCTCGCTGTGCGCCTCGATCAACCACGAGGTCTGCCATGGCATCCCGAACGCCAAGCCGCTGAAGAACGGCGACATCGTCAACATCGACGTCACGGTGATCACCAAGGAAGGCTGGCACGGCGACAACAGCCGCATGTACATCGTCGGTGAAGGCAGCATCGCCGCCAGGCGCCTGTGCCAGGTGACGTTCGAGGCGATGTGGAAGGGCATCCTGAAGGTGCGTCCCGGGGCCCGCCTCGGCGATGTCGGCCATGCGATCCAGTCCTACGCCGAGAGCGCGGGCTTCTCGGTCGTGCGCGAGTTCTGCGGCCACGGCATCGGCAAGCGCTTCCACGAAGAACCGCAGGTGCTGCACTACGGGCGCCCCGGCACGCTCGAGGAACTGGTACCGGGCATGGTCTTCACGATCGAGCCGATGATCAACGCCGGCCGGCGCGACATCCGTGAAGACCGCAAGGGCGGCCAGTACGACGGCTGGACCATCGTCACCCGCGACCGTTCGCTGTCGGCGCAGTGGGAGCACACGGTGCTGGTCACCGACAGCGGCTACGAAGTGCTGACGCTGTCGGCCGGCAGCCCTGCGCTGCCTGCGTTCGTGACCGCGGGGTCCGGCGCTGCCGCCACCGTGGCGGCCTGAGGTCATGGCCATTGCCGCACAGCCCGCGAGCGGCGTGGCCGTGGGCGTGGCGCGGCTGCGGCTGCGATTGGCGAGCGAGAAGTCGGGCCTGGTCGAGCGCTTCGCCGCGGCTCGGCCGACGGCCACCGCCGCCTCGACACTGATCCGTGGCCTGGCTCGTCTGGTCGACGCCACGCTGATCGAGCTGTGGTTCGCCAGTGTCATGCCTGCCGGCGCGGCGCTGGTGGCGGCGGGCGGCTACGGCCGCGGCGAACTGTTCCCGTTCTCCGATGTCGACGTGCTGGTGCTGCTGCCCGAGGGCCTGGCCGCCGAGAGCGTGCGGCCGGCCGTCGAGCGCTTCATCACCGCCTGCTGGGACATCGGCCTGGAGATCGGCTCGTCGGTGCGCAACATCGACGAATGCGCCGCCGAGGCGGCGCGCGACGTGACGGTGCAGACCGCGCTGCTCGAGAGCCGGCTGGTGCACGGCCCACGCAAGCTGTTTGCCGCGCTGCACAAGCGCCTGGCCGCCGACATGGACCCGCGTGCGTTCCTGCGCGCCAAGACGTTGGAGATGAGCCAGCGCCATACCAAGTACGAAGACACGCCGTACTCGCTCGAGCCCAACTGCAAGGAGAGCCCGGGCGGCCTGCGCGATCTGCAGGTGCTGCTGTGGGTGGCGCGCGCTGCCGGGCTCGGCCGCTCCTGGGCCGAGCTCGCCGCCAACGGCATCGTGACGCCATTCGAAGCCAAGCAGCTTCAGCGCAACGAGGGCCAGTTGAAGCTGATCCGGGCCCGCCTGCACATGGTCGCCGGCGGCGCGAGGATCGCCTGGTGTTCGACCTGCAGACCGCGGTCGCCGAGAGTTTCGGCTTGCCCGCGAGCAAGGAGCAGCGCATCTCCGAACTGCTGATGCGGCGCTACTACTGGGCGGCCAAGGCGGTGGTGCAGTTGAACCAGATCGTGCTGCTCAACATCGAGGCCCGCGTGGCGGGCAACGAGGCCCAGCCGATGCGGCCGATCAACGAGCGCTTCCTCGACCGCGCCGGCATGCTCGAGGTGGCCAGCGACGACCTCTACGAGCGCGAGCCGCACGCGATCCTCGAGACCTTTCTGGTCTACCAGCAGACGGTGGGCATCAAGGGCCTGTCGGCGCGGACGCTGCGTGCGCTCTACAACGCCCGCCACCTGATGAGTGCCGCCTTCCGCCGTGACCCGGTCAATCGGGCACGCTTCATCGAGATCCTGCGCCAGCCGGTAGGTCAGACGCATGCGTTGCGGCTGATGAACCAGACCTCGGTGCTCGGCCGCTACCTGTGGGTGTTCCGCCGCATCGTCGGCCAGATGCAGCACGACCTGTTCCACGTCTACACCGTCGACCAGCACATCCTGATGGTGGTGCGCAACATGCGCCGCTTCTTCATCCCCGAGCACGCCCACGAGTACCCGTTCTGCTCGCAACTGGGGGCGCAGTTCGAGCGGCCCTATGTGCTGTACGTGGCGGCACTGTTCCACGATGTGGCCAAGGGCCGCGGCGGTGACCACTCGGTGCTCGGCGGCGCGGAAGTGCGGCGCTTCTGCCGCGAGCACGCGATCGAACGCGACGATGCCCGACTGATCGAGTTCCTGGTCCGCCATCACCTGACGATGAGCCACATCGCGCAGAAGGAAGACCTGTCGGACCCCGCGGTGATCAGCAGCTTCGCGGCCCTGGTGCGCGACGAACGCACGCTGACCGCGCTGTACCTGCTGACGGTGGCCGACATCCGCGGCACCAGCCCGAAAGTCTGGAATGCCTGGAAGGGCAAGCTGCTCGAGGACCTGTACCGCCTGGCGCTGCGCGCGCTCGGCGGCGCCCATCCGGCGCTGGAAGCCGAACTGGAAACGCGCAAGGCCGACGCGCGCGCGCTGCTGGCGCTGGCCTCGCAGCTGCCCGACACCGAGAAGCCACTCTGGGAAACGCTCGACGTGGGCTACTTCGCACGCCATGACCCGGCCGATATCGCCTGGCATGCACGCGTGCTGTGGCGCCATGTCAAGACCGCGGTGCCCGTCGTGCGCGCGCGGGCGTCGTCGGTCGGCGAGGGACTGCAGGTGGTGGTCTACACGCCCGACGTGCCCGACCTGTTCGCGCGCATCTGCGGTTACTTCGACGGTGCCGGTTTTTCGGTGCTCGACGCCAAGGTGCACACGACGCGGAATCGATACGCGCTGGATACCTTCCAGCTCGTGCACCCGAACATCGACGCCGGCGACCAGAGCGGCTACCGCGACCTGATTTCATTGGTCGAGACACAACTGGCCAAAGTGCTGGGGGCCCAGGGCCCGCTGCCCGAGCCGCGACGCGGACGCGTCTCGCGCCGCGTGCGCAGCTTTCCGGTCACGCCCCGCGTCGCGCTGCGGCCCGACGAGCGCGCGCAACGCTGGATCCTGTCGGTCAGCGCGAGCGACCGCACCGGCCTGCTCTACGGCATCGCCCGCGTGCTGGCGCGCCACCACATCAACCTGCAGCTGGCCAAGATCAGCACGCTCGGCGAGCGCGTCGAGGACACCTTCCTGATCGACGGCGCGGAGCTGCAGCACAACCGCGCCCAACTGGCGATCGAGAGCGAGCTGCTCGACGCGCTGGCCCCCGAAGGGGCGACTGCATGACGCTGCACTCGATCACTGCCGCCGACGCCGCGGCGCGGCTCGACAGCTTCGACGCCATCATCGACGCCCGTTCGCCGGCCGAGTTCGCCGACGATCGCCTGCCCGGCGCCGTCAACTGGCCGGTGCTCGACGACGACGAGCGCCGCGTCGTCGGCACCGAGCACGTGCAGGTGTCGGGCTTCGACGCCAGGAAGCTCGGTGCCGCGATGGTGGCGCGGCGCATCGGCGAACTGCTCGACGCCCATGTGCAAGACAAGCCACGCGACTGGCAACCACTGGTCTACTGCTGGCGCGGCGGCAAGCGCAGCGGCACGCTGGCCTGGTTTCTCGACCAGATCGGCTTTCGCACCACGCTGCTGCAAGGCGGCTACAAGGCCTTCCGCGAACAGGTTCGCGAGCAGCTGACGACGCTGCCGTCGCGTTTCGAGTTCGTCGTGATTGCCGGGCGCACCGGCAGCGGCAAGACAAGGCTGTTGCAGGCGCTGGCCGACGCCGGCGCGCAGGTGCTCGACCTCGAGGGCCTGGCCCGTCACCGCGGCTCGGTGCTCGGTGGCCTGGCCGATGAACCGCAGCCGACGCAAAAAGCCTTCGAGACCCAGCTCTGGCGCACATTGTCTCGGTTCGACACGTCGCGTCCGGTCCATGTCGAGAGCGAAAGCCGCAAGATCGGTGCACTGCAGGTGCCCACCGTGTTGCTCGAGCGCATGCGCAGTGCCAGCCGCGTGGTGATGGTGACGATGCCCGACGAGGCCCGCATCCAACTGCTGATCGAGGAGTACGGTTTCTTCGCCGGGCAGGTCGAGCGCTTCTGCGGCCACCTCGACACCCTGGTCGATCTTCGCGGCCGCGAAACGGTGCGGCGCTGGCAAGCACTCGCTCGCGAGGGCCGGTGGACCGAGGTCTTCGCCGATCTGATGCACTGCCACTACGACCCGCTGTACCTGAAATCGATGCAGCGCAATTTCGCCCGGATCGGCAGCGCGCAGCCGATCGAACTCGGCGACGGCAGCCCACCGGCAATGCGGATGGCGGCGACGGCGTTGTTGAGGAGCGAGCTCGCTCCGATCGACGCCGAAGCCCGCCACCGGCCGCCCTTGTGATGTCGACACCCAGGCCGGGCCCCGGCGCCGAGCGGGACACCATCGTCGCCACGCTGCCCAACGGCGTGCGCGTGATCGCGATGCCGATGCCGCACCTTCATACTGCCGCCGTCAGCGTCTTCGTGCGCACGGGCAGTGCACACGAATCGGCGGCGATCAACGGCATCAGCCACGTGATCGAGCACATGGCCTTCAAGGGCACGACCGAGCGCGATGTGCGGCGCATCAACCTGGATGCCGAGCGCCTGGGCGCCGAGGTCAATGCGCACACCGACAAGGACCACACCGCCTACCAGATGCGCGGCCTGGCCGCGCACGCCGGCGACTTCGTGCGCATGCTCGGAGACATCGTGCTCGCCTCGACCTTCCCCGAAGCCGAGCTGGAACGGGAGCGCCAGGTACTGCTGCAGGAATTTGCCGAAGACGACGACGACCCCGTCTCGGCCGGCTACAGGCTGTTCGATCGCGCCTGCTACGGCCTGCACCCTGTCGGTCAACCCGTGATCGGCAGCCGCCGCAACATCGAGCGCTTCCAGCGCGACGACCTGGTGCGCTACGTCGAGCGCCAGTACACCGGCACCAACCTGGTCGTCGGTGCGGCCGGCCACATCGATCCCGATGCGATCCTGCGTGCCGTCGAGGCCTCGTTCGGCGGGCTCCGGGCGGGCGTGCCGAACGTCGTCGTCGCCCCGGTGTATGCCGGCGCCATCCGCGCGCGCGCCTTGGCCGGCAGCAGCCAGACTCATGTCGTCCTCGGCTTTCCGATCCCATCGTTGCGTGACGACGATGCCGCGAGCGCGGTCGCGGCGACGCTGTTCGGCGAGGGCATGAGCTCGCCGCTGCTCGACCGCGTGCGCGAGCAACGCGGGCTCGCCTACCACGCGTCGTGCACCGCCGACGTGTTCGACATGTGCGGCCAGATGGTGATCGAAGCTTCCACGGCACCAGAACAGGCCGACGAGTACTTGCGGGAGGTCGCCGCGCTGCTGGCAGCGCATGCCACCGCGATCGACCCGATCGATCTCGACCGGGCCCGCAACCAGATCGCAGTGCGGCGACTGCACGAGGCAGAGAAGCCACTGCGCCGGCTCGAGGACGCGGCGCTGGAGCTTTTCGTGCGTGGAAGCATCCGCCCGCGCAGCGAAACCCTGGCGCGCCTGTCGGCGGTGACCGGCGAAGAGGTGCGTGCGGCCTTCGAGCGCATGCTCGCTGCCGGGCCCTCGGCGGCGATCGTCGGTCGCGTCGGTCGCGGCGCGGGCGAGCGGGCGCGCGCCATCCTGCGTTGAGTGCCACAGGCGCTCGACTCGGGGCATGATGGCGACCGATGGCCGATCCCGACCCCGCCCTTGCCCCGAACACCGCTGCTGCAGAGGTGCGCCCGATCGGCCTGACGCAGCCGTTGCGCTGGCTCGCGCTCGGTGCACGTGACCTCGCCCGCGCGCCCGGGCCAGGGCTCTCGCACGGCCTGACGCTGGCGCTGTTCGGCGTTGCGCTGTTCATCGTCGCGCACGAACACTTCTGGCTGCTGGCGGGCGCCTTCAGTGGCTTCCTGCTGGTGGCGCCGGTGTTGGCCACCGGGCTGTATGCCGTCAGCCGCGCGCTCGAGCGCGGCGAGCCCGCAACGCTGGCCTCGATGATGGCCGTGGCGGTGCGCGCCTGGTGGCCACGCGGCCCGACGGCGTGGCGCCTGATGCGCTTCGGTGCCCTGCTCGCGCTGGCCGGCACCGGTTGGGTGCTGACCTCGGCCTCGCTGGTCACCTGGTTCGTCCCGGAAGTCGTCAACAGCCCGGCCGACTTCGTGCGCCACGTCGTGCTGGCCGAGACCGGCTGGCTGTTCGAGGCCTGGGTGCTGCTCGGCGGCGTGCTGGCCGCACCGGTGTTCGCCAGCAGCGTGGTCGCGATCCCGATGCTGCTCGACCGCCCCGTCGGCGTGCTGGCCGCCGTGCTCGCCAGTTGGCGCGTGGTGCTGGCCAACCCGCTGTCGATGGCGCTGTGGGCGTTGCTGATCATGGTCCTCACCGCCATCGGCATGGCCACGCTGCTGATCGGCCTGGTGCCCGTGGTGCCGTGGCTGGCGCATGCCAGCTGGCACGCCTACCGCGACTGCCTCGCGCCGGCAACGCCGCCGCAGCGCTGAGCGGATCAAGCCATGTTCGGCTTCAGCGAAGAAGAGATCGCTGCCTTCGGCCTGACCTTCGGCGTCGGCGCGTTCATGCTGTACATGGTGTTCATCATCTTCCAGCTGGCGCGCGAATCGAAGGCCGGCCGCTTCGGCACCTTCGTGCTGTTCCTCGCGCTCGGCTTCGGACTGGTCGGCTTCGCCGCCAAGGGCGTGATCAAGTGGTTCATCGCCGGCACCTGACCGGCGCAACGCCTGTCAGCGGGCGAACTCGTACGACAGCGCGGTGATCGTGCCGCGCCAGTAGGGCTTCGCGCCCTCGGGCAACAGCCACGCCACCTCGCCGCTGAAGGGCACGCGCATGCCGCCGTGTTCGCGGTAGTCGGACCAGCGGCCTTGCCACGGCGTCATCACGATCTGGCGGCCGACCGTGCGACCGCGCGCTTCGGCCCGTATCGATTCGATCAGGCCGTCGTCGTTGAAGCGGAACAGCAGCGTCAGGCTGAGCGGGCCGTCGTCCAGCTTGGCAAGGGCCGAGCGGTCGTCCACCGGCGCCCACGCCACGCCCTGGCTCGGCAGCAGCGCCGTCGGGTACCACGCGGCCTCGGCAAAGTAGCGCATCAGCTCGCCCTGGGCCACCTCGCCGCCGCCACGCAGATCGACGAGCGTGAACAGGCCCAGGATGGCCGGATGCAGGATGCCTTCGCCAGCCACATACGCATCGTGCACATGCACCGCCAGCCCCGGCAGCATCGCGATGCGCGCGTCCCAGACGAAGCCCGGGCGCTGGGTGACGACACGCTGCGTCGATGTGAACGGTTTCCACTGCTCGCCGCCCGCGCTCATGTTGAAGCTGCCGCGGTGCTCGACGCTGGCGGCGGCAACGATCGGCTGGCCCTCCTTCAGCACGGCGCGGAAGTAGCGCTGCACCGGTGGCGGCAGGTCTTCGAGTTCGGCGGCCTCGAACACGCGCACCGGGGCTGCCACCCGAGCCGCCTCCAATCGCGCCAGCAGTGCGTGCGTGGCCTGGGCCCAGCGCGACGCCCCGTAGCCGGCAACGACAAACGCCGCCGCCACCAGCACGCCGGCCACCAGCAGCACCCACTTGAGTCCGGACATCGACACCTCCCTGCCGAAAACCACGGCGGGGCAGCCTGGGTTTTCGAAGCGCGCGATGATAGCGGCGCGGCGGCGCTGGCCGCCGCTCGATCCAGGAGAAGCCCAAGATGCCTCACTCGACCCGCCGTGACGTGTTGCGCCGCATCGGCGCCGCGAGCTTCGCGATGCACCTGCCATTCGCTGCTGCCCAACCAGCGCGCCTGCAGTCGTGGCCGCTGAACACGCCGAGCCGTACCGGCATCCACGACGTCGCGCCCGCGCCCGATGGCGGCGTGTGGCTCACGGCGCAGCACAGCGGCCACCTCGGCTGGTTCGACCCGAGCAGCGGCCGCACCGAACTGGTGGCGCTCGGCCGCGGGTCGTCGCCGCATGGCGTGATCCAGGGGCCCGACAAGGCGGCCTGGATCACCGACAGCGGACTCAACGCGATCGTCCGCGTCGGCTGGCCCGACCGCGCGCTGCGCGTGTTTGCGCTGCCCGAGGGCAGCGCCTACGCCAACCTCAACACCGCCGCCTTCGACGGCGATGGCGACCTGTGGTTCACCGGTCAGAGCGGGGTGGTCGGCAAGGTTGCGGTGAAGACCGGCGCGGTGACGGTCAGGGACGCGCCGCGCGGCCGTGGCCCCTACGGCATCTGCGCCACGCCCGCCGGCGAGGTGTGGTGGTGCTCGCTGGCCGGTTCGTTCATCGCACGCATCGACCGCAAGACAGGCGACTCGGTGGTCGTCGAGCCGCCGACCAGGAACCAGGGTGCACGCCGCGTCTGGAGCGACAGTCGCGGCCGCATCTGGGTCAGCGAGTGGAACAGCGGCAACCTGTCGGTGCACGATCCGGCGGCCAAGACCGCGGCCCAGGCCTGGCGGGCGTGGAAGCTGCCCACGGGCCCGTCGGGTGAAGCACCGCGCTGCTATGCGGTGTATGTCGACGAGCGCGACCATGTCTGGTGCAGCGACTTCGGTGGCAACGCCGTGTTCCGTTTCGATCCGGCGACCGAACGCTTCGAGCGCTTCGGCTTCCCGCGCGAGGCAACCGGCATCCGCCAGATCCTGGGCCGGCCCGGCGAGGTCTGGCTGCCCGAAAGCGGCACCGAGCACATCTCGGTGATCCGCACCGCATGAAGGCGCTCGCCGCGCTGCTGGCGACGGCACTGCTGGGCGGTTGCGCGAGCCTGGTCTCGCCGACACAGCCCACCGCGGCGAGCCCCGAGACAGCGTCCTGCGCGCGCTGGTTCGCACAACTCGATGCCGCGATCGACCGGGCCGGCGTGCGCGACGCCGAGACCGAGCGCGTTGCCGGCTTTGCCGGCCTGCGCGTCGATCGCTTCACCGCGTCGCTGCGCGACCGCGCCAACGCCAGCGCAGCGGCCTTCGACACCTGGTTGGCCCGCCTGCAGCGCCTGGAACTCGATGGCCGTGGGTTCGAGATCGCAAACCTGCCGCGCACGGCGTTCCCGATCGGCGCCGCACCCGATGCGGCCGCGGCACGCACGGCAGTCCGAGCGATGCGCGCAGGCATGGCGCGGCCCGCTGCAAAGCGATCCTGCACTGCGCAGCACGCTGCTGGAGCGCGCCCAGGTGCCCGACCGCTATGCCACCTGGCAGCGTGCAGTGGGTCTGTACCCGCTGGTGCGCTGGCCGTTCTTTGCCGGCGTTCAGAACTGGCAGCGCAGCCATGAAGAGGCGATGTCGCGATGGGCAACGTCGCCAGCGCCGACGCAACGCTTCGTGCCGGTCCGCGCAGCGCCGACCGCAGCGCTCTGGCACGACCGGCCGCGCGATGCGCTCGGCGTGCCGCAGTTCTCGGACGCCGAGGTCGCTGCATTGCTCGCCGCCCACGCGCCCGCGCTGGAGGTCGAGACGCGCGGCGATGCCGATCGATTCGGCGCCCTTGCCTGGAACGGCGCTGCGGTGCCTGCCGTGGACAGGGCAGCGCCACCGCAGGCCTACCAGCGCATCGCCTACGCCCGCTATGGCGATCAGGTGCTGGTGCAGCTGGTCTACAGCTTCTGGTTTCCCGAACGCCCGCCGCTGGGCCGTGCCGACCTGTTGGCCGGCGCGCTCGATGCGGTCGTGCTGCGGGTGACGCTGGCGCCCGATGACGGCCGCCCGCTGCTGGTCGACACGATCCATGGCTGCGGCTGCTACCACCTCTTCATCCCGACCGCCGAGGTCGCCTTGCGCACGCCGGCGCCGACCGACGTCGAGTGGGCCTTCACACCGACGACCCTGCCGGCACTGAGCCCGGGCCAGCGCATCGTGGTGCGGCTGGCCTCGGCCACACACTATGTGGTCGGTGTCGACCGCGATGGCGGTGCGCCCGGCACGCCCTACGTGCTGCGCGAAGAGCAGATGCTGCGCGCCCTGCCCACGTCGGCAGGCGCGTCGAAGAGCGTGTTCGGCCCCGACGGCCTGGTCGCGGGCAGCGAACGCGCCGAACGCTGGCTGTTCTGGCCGATGGGCATTGCCAGCGCAGGCGCGATGCGCCAATGGGGCCACCACGCGACCGCGTTCGTCGGCCGGCGTCACTTCGACGATGCCGACCTGATCGAGCGTCGCTTCGTGATCCCGGCGCTGCAATGAAACAAGCCGGCTCGCGCCGGCTCGTCATTCATGCTGGAACCCCTTCCCGGAGGGGGCCAGGGGGAGCCCGACATTCACCCGCAGGGTTGCACCTGCGATGAACGGCGAAGCCGCTCATCCCATGTGCAACCCGCCGTTGCAGGAGAAGTCGGCACCGGTGGTGAAGCCGGAATCCTCGCCGGCCAGCCAGGCCACGATCGAGCCGATCTCCTCGGGCTTGCCGAGGCGCTTGACCGGGATCGTCTCGATGATCTTTTCGAGGATGGCGGGCTTGATCGCGTTGACCATGTCGGTGCCGATGTAACCGGGGCTGACCGTGTTGACGGTGACGCCCTTGCTCGCCATTTCCTGCGCCAGCGCCATCGTGAAGCCGTGCATGCCGGCCTTTGCGGCCGAGTAGTTGGTCTGGCCCGACTGGCCCTTCTCGCCGTTGACCGAACTGATCTGGATGATGCGCCCCCAGCCCTTCTCGACCATGCCAGGCACGACCTGCTTGGTGACGTTGAACATGCTGTTGAGGTTGGTGTCGATGACGGCCTTCCAGTCCTCCGGCGTCATCTTCAGGAACATGCGGTCGCGCGTGATGCCGGCGTTGTTCACCAGGACGTCGATCGGGCCATGGTCGGCGGTGGCCTTGGCGAACGCTGCCACCGTCGAATCCCAGTCGGCGACGTTGCCGACCGATGCATAGAACGTGTAGCCCAGCGCCTGCTGCTCGGCCAACCACTTGGCGTGATCACGGCTCGGGCCGCAGCCGGCGATGACCTTGAACCCTTCCTTGGCCAGTCGCTGGCAGATGGCGGTACCGATACCACCCATGCCACCCGTCACGTACGCCACCTTCTGTGCCATTGCCTGCTCCTGAGTAGTCTGGATAGAACTTTAACGCTCGAAAGACGAGGCGACACCCTGGCCACCCCCAATACCTCACCAGCAAAAACCCTTGCCGGGTCAGCGGTCAGGCCTTGGCCTTGACATAGCGACCGGGCGCCGGTTCGATGGCCTTGTGCGTACGGTCGCCATAGCCGTTGGGGGCAGGCACCAGCTTGCCGGCGTGCGGCTTGAGCCAGGCGGCCCAATCGCCCCACCAACTGCCCGGCACTTCCTTGGCCGAATCGAACCATTGCTGGGCCGTGCCACCGAGCTTGCCGTCGACCCAGTGGCTGCGCTTCTTTGCGGCGGGCGGGTTGATGACGCCGGCAATGTGGCCCGAGGCGCCGAGCACGAAGCGTGTCTTGCCCTTCAGGATCCGGGTGCTCTCGAACGCGGCCTGCCACGGCACGATGTGGTCTTCGCGAGAGGCGTAGACGAACACCGGCGCCTTGATCTTGCCGAGATCGACCTTCTCGCCGCAGACCGTGAGCTTGCCGGGCTGGCGCAATTCGTTTTGCAGGTAGGTGTGGCGCAGGTACCAGCAGAACATCGGCCCCGGCAGGTTGGTCGAGTCGCTGTTCCAGTACAGCAGGTCGAACGGCGGCGGCTTGTCGCCCTTCAGGTAGTTGCCGACGACGTAGTTCCACACCAGGTCGTTCGGCCGCAGGAAACTGAAAGTGCTGGCCAGCTCGCTGCCTTTCAACAGGCCCGGTCCGCGCGGCGCCTTTTCGCCGAGCGTCATCTCGCGCAACTGCACCGCGGCCTCGTCGATGAAGACGTCGAGCACGCCGGTGTCGGAAAAGTCGAGCAGCGTGGTCAGCAGCGTCATGCTGGCGGCGGGCTGCTCGCCGCGTGCGGCCAACACCGCCAACGCCGTGGCCAGGATCGTGCCGCCGACGCAAAAACCCAGCGTGTCGATGGTGCCCTGGCCGCTGATCGACTGCACCTCGCGGATGGCGCGGATCGCACCGTCCTCGATGTAGTCGTCCCAGGTCTTGTCGGCGAGCGACGCGTCGGGGTTGCGCCAGCTGATCACGAACACGCGGTGGCCCTGAGCGACCGTGTAGCGGATCACCGAATTCTCGGGCTGCAGGTCGAGGATGTAGTACTTGTTGATGCACGGCGGCACGAACAGCATCGGCCGCTGATGCACCTTGGGCGTCAGCGGCTTGTATTCGAGCAACTGGAACAGTTCGTTCTCGAACACCACGGCACCCTCGCTGGTGGCGACGTTGTGGCCGACGTCGAACACGCTTTCGTCGGTCTGCGACACATGGCCTTGCTGGATGTCCTGCCAGAGGTGCTTCAGGCCCTGGGCGATGCTCTCGCCCTTGGTCTCGAGCGCCTTGCGCTGCGCCTCGGGGTTGAGCGCCAGATAGTTGCTCGGGCTGGCGGCGTCGATCCACTGCTGCACCGCGAAGCGGATGCGCGCCTTGGTCTTGGCATCGCCTTGCACGGCCTCGGCCAGCTTCATCAGCGTGCGCGCATTGAGCAGGTAGGTTTGCGCCGTCAACGCCGCGGTCGGATTGCTGGCCCAGTCGTTGGCGGAGAAGCGGCGATCGCCGAGGGACGGCGCGGCAGCCTGCTTGTCGCCGGGTGCCCGCTCGATCGCACTGTTCCACAGCGCAGTGGCCTCTTTCAGATACTCCGCCTGCAGCGCATTCAGCGCCGGCAACGGCAGCTCCAGGCCCTGCATCGACTTCCAGATCTCGCCGACCGCATTGCCGAAGGCTTGGGCGTGCGCCATGTGCGGCGCGTGCGCGGTGTTCTTGCTCATGGCTGCGTTGTCTCCCGGATCCCTGCGAAGTCGTGAACAATGCCACGTTGTACGCGGCACCGCTTACCGCATCATGACATTGCCTTTCGTTTCCTGAAATTCACCGGACGACTCGACCGTGCTGCACGTGGTGGTCATCGGATGGTCGTACGTGGTGCTGATGATGGCGTTGGCCGAAGCAGTGGCGCCGAACGGCAGCCTGCTCGGTGCCTTCGTCACCTTCGTCCTCTACGGCATGCTGCCGCTCGCGATCGTGCTGTACATCGGCGGCACCCCGGCGCGGCGGCGTGCGCGCCGTGCGGCCGACGCGTCAGTCGAACAGCCAGACAGCGGCGGCCATCCGCCCAGTGACGCCATCGCGGCGAAACGAGAAGAACCGTGACTCGTCCTCGACCGTGCACCAGGCGCCCCCGCTGATCTGCACGACGCCTGCGGCCTGCAGATCGGTCGCGCGCGAGGGCGGGCAGATCGGCCAGCCAGCGCATCGAGCCGTCGGCGCGCGGCCGCGGCACGAAATGCGGACTGTCGCCGAACGCAGCGACCACCTCGGCGCCGACCTCGAACTGACGCGGACCGATGCATGGCCCGAGCCAGGCGACCAGGCTCTGCGGCTCGCACGCCGCGGCAGCGCACAGCGCCGTGACCGTGGCCTCGAGCACGCCGCCGGCCAGGCCGCGCCATCCGGCATGGGCCGCGCCGACACCACGACCATCGGGTGCGGCAAGCAGCACCGGCAGGCAGTCCGCCACCTGCACGGCGCAGGCGACGCCGGCGACGGTGGTGATGGCAGCATCGGCCTCGATCGCCTCACCGCGCCGCGTGTCGGCCGCGGCGAGCCGCACGACGCGCGCGCCGTGCACCTGGCGAAGGTAGACCGCCGGCACACCCAGCGCAGCTTCGAATCGGCGCCGGTTTTCCGCCACGGCAATGGGCTCGTCGCCGACCGCATCACCCAGGTTGAGGGAGCGCCAGGGCCCGCCGCTGACACCGCCGGCGCGCGTGCTCATCAGTGCACCGACGCCGGCGCCAGCCGGCCAGCGCGGAATCAGCGCGCCCTCGAGCGCCCCTTCAAGCCGCATCCGGGCATTTCTCCGGGCGCGTCTGCTCGAAGGCATCGAGCTGCATGCAGGCCTCGAACACGCGCATCACGGTCGGCACATGCTCGAGCCGGCAGTCATAGCGCCGGGCGTTGAAGATCTGCGGCACCAGCGTCACGTCGGCCAGCGTCGGCGCATTGCCATGGCAGAAGCGGCCCGTGCGCGGATCGGCCAGCTGGCGCTCCAGCGTCTCGAGCCCGGTCTCGACCCAGTGCCGGTACCAGCGGTTCTTGTCGTCTTCGCTCAACTTCAGGTCACGCACCAGGTAACGCAGCACGCGCAGGTTGTTCAGCGGGTGGATTTCGCACGCGATGTCGTAGGCCAGCGAACGCACGCGCGCGCGGCCGAGCGCATCGGGCGGCAGCAAGGGCGGCGTCGGGTAGGTCTCGTCGAGGTACTCGATGATTGCCAGCGACTGCGTCACCACGGCGTCGCCGTCCTTGAGCAGCGGCACCAGGCGGGATGCCGAGACCGCGACATACGACTCCCTGAACTGCTCGTCCTTGGTCAGGCGCACCGACTTGTAGTCGTAGGCAAGACCCTTCAGCGCCAGCGCGATGCGCACCCGGTACGAGGCCGAGGAACGAGAGTAGTTGTAGAGCTCCATCATCGGCAATCTCCTGCTGTCAACGCACGGCGACCCGCAAACCGCCGACACCGGCGATGGCACCCTCCATCACGTCGCCGGCCACCACCGCCGCGACGCCGGCCGGTGTCCCGGTGAACACCAAGTCACCCGGCGCCAGCGCCCACGCCATGCTGAGATGTTCGATCGTTTCGGCGACGCTCCAGATGAGCTGGCTCAAATCGCCCGATTGTCGCAACTGGCCATTGACCGACAGGGTGATCGCGCCACGGGTGAGCTCACCGGTCTCGGCCGCCGGATGGATCGGGCCGATCGGCGCCGACTGGTCGAAACCCTTGCCGATGCACCAGGGTCGGCCCAGTTTCTTGGCCTCGCCCTGCAAGTCGCGCCGCGTCATGTCCAGGCCGACCGCGTAGCCGTAGATGTGCTTGAACGCGTCGCCCGCCGCGATGTTGCGGCCGCCCACCCCGATGGCCACCACCAGTTCGATCTCGTGGTGCAGGTTCTTCGTCAGCGACGGGTACTCGATCACGCCGGTTTCGCCCTCGGCCACCGGCACCACGGCGTCGGCCGGTTTCATGAAGAAGAACGGCGGCTCGCGGCCGGTGAAGCCCATCTCCTGCGCATGCTCGACATAGTTGCGACCGACGCAATAGATGCGCCGCACCGGAAACACGCCGCCACCGGCGACCGGGACGGTGGGGGCCTGGGGGGCGGGAATCACGGTATCCATCGAGCGTCTCCCTGGGGTGTCTGGCTGGCATGATGCCACCGCTAAACTGGGGCGCCATGCTGCTGACCGAGCGCGCCAGGATCCAGTATTGCCGCGCCTGTGGTACGCCCGTCGCGTACCGCACTCCGGCAGACGACAACCGCGAACGCGCGGTGTGTCCGGCGTGCGGCCTGGTGCACTACGAGAACCCGCTCAACGTCGTGGGCACGGTTCCGGTGTGGGGGGATCAGGTGCTGCTGTGCAAGCGCGCGATCGAGCCGCGCCGCGGCCTGTGGACGCTGCCGGCGGGCTTTCTCGAACTCGGCGAATCCACCGCCCAGGGCGCGCTGCGTGAAACCGACGAGGAGTCCGGCGCACAGATCGAACTCGGCGCGCTCTTCTCGGTGCTCAACGTCGTGCGCGTCGGCCAGGTGCATTTCTTCTACCTGGCCCGGATGACCTCGCCGGCCCTCGACCCGGGCAGCGAAACGCTCGAAGCGCGGTTGTTTCGCGAGGACGAGGTGCCGTGGGACGAGATCGCCTTTCGCACGGTCCGTGAGACCTTGCGCTTCTTCTTCGACGATCGACGTCGCGGCCAGTTCGGCATGCATTGCGCCGACATTGGCTGACGGTCGATTGCCGGACATGACCGATACCGCCAAGACCTTCGTCCACGACCACGCGCCGTCACCGTCGTGCACGAGGGCCTGATCGATCGCGGCCCGCGGCCGCGACTTCATCGCGGCAGGCACAGGACGGTGAAGGAACTGCAACGCCGCTGGTTCGACGTGAGGTCGATGTGATGGAGACCCTTGGTGGGGCCCCGTCACTGCTCTGTCCGCTACCGCACTCGCAGCGCGCTCGATCTATTGAAACACCCGCACGTTGTACGTGCTCGCCGCGGCGGTCTTGGTACCGTTTGTGAAGTTGCAGACCTTGACCGTCACCGTGCCGGCAGCCGAGACATAGGCAAACCACACGAAACCGTCGCCGGGATACGTGGTCGGCGAAGCGTCGGCGACCATCGAGGTGGTCGCGCCGGTCACGGTGGCCGTGCCGACCTTGCAAGCATCCCGGGCGGTCGAGCCGCCGATGCTGCCCGTGACGCCGCTCAGCGCGCTCAAGCCAGCAGGGCCCGCCGGACCCGTGGCCCCCGTTGCGCCCGTGGCGCCGTTGCAGACGTATTGCGTGCTGCTGATCTCGCCCGCGTCGAGTGTGCCGTTGCTGTTGGCGTCGAGCCCGGCGGCGGTCTTGACGCCGCCGATTCGGGCAATTCGATCCCGGCGCTTCCGTCGTGATGCTGATCAGGCTGTTGAGACCATTCGCACCGGTCGCACCGGTCGCACCAGGGGCGCCGTTGCAGACATATTGCGTGCTGCTGATCTCGGCCGCGTCGAGAATGCCGTTGCTGTTTGCATCGAGCCCGGAAGCCGCCTTGTTGCCACCAAACTCGCAAGTGAGAACATTGGCCGGTTCTGCGGTGATGGCGATCAGGCTGTTGAGGCCATTGGCGCCCTGTCGCACCTGTTGCCCTGTCGCCCCGTCGCCCCTGTCGCGCCCGTCGCACCGTCCGCGCCCGTCGCGCCAGCAGTTCCGTTGCAGACATAGCTCGTCGAGGCTATCTCGGCGGCATCGAGCACGCCGCTGAGGTTGACATCGAGACCGACGTCGACCCGCTTGCCGCCGCTGGTGCAATCGGCACCCGGACTCTCGTCGCTCATGGACACCAGCGTGGCCAATCCATTCGTGCCAGTCGCACCGGTCGCCCCTGCCGGACCCGTCGCGCCATTGCAGACGTACTGCGTGCCGCTGATCTCTGCGGCGTCAAGCACGCCGTCGGCATTCGAGTCAAGCCCGGAGGTCGTCTTGATGCCGCCGTAAGGGCAGTTCGCCCCGGTCGGCTCGAGCGCGCTGGAAATCAGGCTGTTGAGGCCACTGGCGCCAATCGCACCGGCTGCACCATTGCAGACATAGCTGGTCGAGGTTATCTCGGCCGGATCAAGCACGCCGCTGAGGTTGACATCGAGGCCGACGTTGACCTGCTTGCCGCCGCTGGTGCAGTTCGTGCCCGGGGCCTCGTCGCTCATCAATACCAGCGTGGTCAACCCATTCGTGCCTGTCGCGCCGGTTGCCCCTGCCGGACCTGTCGCACCCGTCGCACCGTGCACCCGTCGCACCTGTCGCACCTGTCGCACCTGTCGCTCCATTGCAGACGTATTGCGTGCTGCTGATCTCGGCGGCGTCGAGTACGCCATCTGCATCTGCATCCAGGCCTGCACTGATCTTTGTTCCGCCGGCGGGACAATTGACGCCCAGAGGTTCGATGCTCACCGAGGCAAGCGCTTCGCGCCCATCGCTGCCGCTCGGCCCAATTGTTCCATCGTCACCGCCGCCGCAGGCAGCCAGCGCGAGCGCCAATGCGAGCGCCGATATCCTTGGAGCGCTCGTCTGGCTCCCATTTCAAGACGTGCACACTCAAGTTCTGCAAATTCATCGAATTTCCCGCTCTCGAAAGTTGATGCGCGCTTTATAGGTGCGAACCCAGACGATGGCGGTCGATCACCGATTGGGTTTGTCCTCGTGAAGTGAACAAGGTCACGGAGGCGCCAGATTCGAGGACCGGTCGTTCCTGTCGCGCGCCCGCGGCCTGAGGTGGAAGGCATCGGCAGGGACAAGGAACCCGGGCGACAGCCACACCTGGCAGCGCAACGGCAGCTGACCACCACAGCGATCGCAGATCCGGCTCGCGGCGAGGAGTGCAGCGCCGGCAGATCGAAGCAGCGCAGGCAGGCGATCGGCGGCGCCCTTGGCCTGGCTACTTGCGCGGCGGCGGCAGGTCGGTGCACGAGCCGTGCGCGACCTCGGCGGCCATGCCGATCGATTCACCCAGCGTCGGGTGCGGGTGGATGGTCTTGCCGATGTCGACCGCGTCGGCGCCCATCTCGATGGCCAGCGCGATCTCGCCGATCATGTCGCCGGCATGGGTGCCGACGATGCCGCCGCCGAGGATGCGGTGGCTCTCGGCATCGAACAGCAGCTTGGTGAAGCCCTCGTCGCGGCCGTTGGCGATCGCGCGCCCCGAGGCGGTCCAGGGGAACAGGCCCTTCTTGATCTTCACGCCCCTGGCCTTCGCTTCATCCTCGGTCAAGCCGACCCAGGCCACCTCGGGATCGGTGTAGGCCACGCTCGGGATCACGCGGGCATCGAACTGCGCCTTGGTGTCACCGGCGGCCACCTCGGCCGCCACATGCGCCTCGTGCACGGCCTTGTGCGCCAGCATCGGCTGGCCGACGATGTCGCCGATGGCGAAGATGTGCGGCACGTTGGTGCGCATCTGCACGTCGACCGGAATGAAGCCGCGCTCGCCGACGATCACGCCGGCTCTTGTCGGCGCCGATCTTCTTGCCGTTGGGCACGCGGCCGACGGACATCAGCACAGGTCGTAGCGCTCGGGCTCGGCCGGCGCTCCCTCGCCTTCGAAACTGACCCAGCATGCCGTCGTGCTTCGACCTCGCACCGCGGTCTTGCGGTCTTGAGCATGACTTGTCGAAGCGCGGCGCATTCATCTTCTGCCAGACCTTGACCAGGTCGCGGTCGGCGCCCTGCATCAGCCCATCGAGCATCTCGACGACATCGAGCGCGTGGCGCCGAGAGTCGAGTAGACGGTGCGCCATCTCGAGGCCGATGATGCCGCCGCCGATCACCAGCATGCGTTCGGGCTTCTGCGCGCAACTCGAGCGCGCCGGTCGAGATCATCGACGCGCGGGTCATCCTTGGGCAGGAAGGGCAGCTTCACCGCCTCGGAGCCGGCGGCGATGATGGCGTTCTTGAAGCGGATGGTCTGCGTCTTGCCGCTTGCCGTCGGCCATCGCCTCGACCTGCACATGATGCGGGATCGGCGAACTCGCCCGTAGCCCGCACCACCGTCACCTTGCGCATCTTGGCCATCGCCGCGAGCCCACCGGTGAGCTTGCCGACCACCTTGTTCTTGTGCGCCAGGAGTTTGGCAGGTCGATTTGCGGCTTGGCGAAGGTGACACCGAGGTCGTGAAAGTGATTGACTTCGTCCATCACCGCGGCCACGTGCAGCAGCGCCTTGCTCGGGATGCAGCCGACATTCAGGCACACGCCGCCGAGCGTCGCGTAGCGCTCGACGAGCACCGTCTTCAGACCCGAGATCGGCGGCCCGGAAGGCTGCCGAATAGCCGCCGGGCCCAGCGCCGAGCACGAGCATGTCGCACTCGAGGTCGGCACCGCCGGCGTAGCTCGCGGCAGCGGGCGCCGCTGCCGCGCTGACCGCGGGTGCAGGCACCGGCGCCGGTGCGCTGGCGGATGGCGCGGCCGCCGGCGTCATGGCCGACGCACCTGCCGCCTCCAGCACCAGGATCACCGTGCCCTGATTGACCGTGTCGCCCAGCTTGACCTTCAGCTCCTTCACCGTGCCGGCATGCGACGACGGAATCTCCATCGAGGCCTTGTCGCTCTCGACGGTGATCAGCGACTGCTCGGCCTTCACCGTGTCGCCGGGTTTGACCAGCACTTCGATCACGGCCACGTCCTTGAAGTCACCGATGTCGGGCACCTTGATGTCGATCGAAGCCATCGCGCTCACCCCTTCAATTTGATCGTGTGCAGCCGCACCGGTGCGGCCGAGTTCTTGTCGAATTCATTGCCGGCCTCGACACCGAGCGCGGCAATCTCGCGCGCTGTCTTCAGCTTGTCGTAGCCGGCGTACATCGCCCCGAGCGCAAAGCTGCGACCCGAGCCGATGGCCCAGAAGCGCTCGAACTCGAACACCTCGCGGTACGAGTAGACGCCGAACAGGCCGTGCGCATTGGCGATCAGCACGGTGAACTGACTGCTCTCGTACGGGTCGGCGTCCTCTTCCTTGGGATTGAGGAAGAACTGCTCCTTGAGCTTCGGGTGCAGCTTGAGGAACGTGTCGAAGACCTCGTCGCGCGAGTGCAGCTTCAGTTCATCGGCGGGCATCGCTGCCAGTGCCTTGCGCAGCACCGGGAAATGCGCCGTCGTGCCGGCCATGCCGAAGTACGAATCGCCGACCTTGAACAGCTTGGCATTGGTCTCATAGCCATGCGGCAGCTTGGTGTCGCCGAACGTCACCAGGCTGTCGGCGGCAATCGCCACCTGTGCGCCCTTGCGCACCACCGCCACGGTCGTCATCGTGCGGCCTTATGCCTTACAGCAGCACACGCCGGAAGTCGGCGAGGATCTGGCCGATGTAGGCGTTGAAGCGCGCCGCCGAAGCGCCATCGATGACGCGGTGGTCATACGACAGAGACAGTGGCAGCGTCAACCGCGGCTGGAAGGTCTTGCCGTCCCACACCGGCTTCATGGTGCCCTTCGACAAGCCGAGGATCGCGACCTCGGGCGCGTTGATGATCGGCGTGAAGTGGGTGCCACCGATGCCGCCCAGCGACGAGATCGAGAAGCAGCCGCCGGTCATCTCGGCCGGGCCGAGTTTGCCGTCGCGCGCCTTCTTCGCCAGATCGCTCATCTCCTGGCTGATCTGCATCAGCCCCTTCTTGTCGGCATCCTTCAGCACTGGCACGACGAGTCCGTTCGGCGTGTCGGCGGCGAAGCCGATGTGGAAGTACTGCTTGTAGACGAGCTGGTCGCCGTCGAGGCTGGCGTTGAACTGCGGGAATTTCTGCAACGCGGCCACGACGGCCTTGATCACGAAGCCCAGCATCGTGATCTTGACGCCGCTCTTCTCGTTTTCCTTGTTGAGCTGCACGCGCAACGCTTCGAGGTCGGTGATGTCGGCCTCGTCGTTGTTCGTGACGTGCGGGATCATCACCCAGTTGCGGTGCAGGTTGGCGCCGCTGATCTTCTTGATGCGCGAGAGATCCTTGCGCTCGACCGGGCCGAATTTCGCGAAGTCCACCTGCGGCCACGGCAGCAGGCCCGGGAAGGCACCCCCGCCAGCCGCGCCGGCCGCGGCCGGCGCCTTGGCCTTCTGGGCCGCGGTCTGCACCGCGCCGGCCATCACGCCCTTGACGAACGACTCGACGTCCGCCTGCGTGATGCGGCCCTTCGGACCGGTGCCCTTGACCTCGTCGAGCGGCACGCCCAATTCGCGGGCGAGGCGACGGATCGATGGCGACGCATGCGGCAGCGTCGCGGTGGGCGCCGTCGGTTCATGCGGCGGCAGCGCAGCCGTGGGCGGCGTGTGCGCGACGGACGCCGACGGTGCGGCCGGAGCCGGCATGCCGGCAGTCGCGACCGGCGCGACTGCTGCCGGTGCCGCCGCGGACGCCACGGCACCCTGCAGGATGGCGATCAGGCTGCCCTTGGCAACCTTGTCGCCCAACTTGACCTTGACATCGCTGACCACGCCGGCATGCGACGACGGGATCTCCATCGAGGCCTTGTCGCTCTCGACCGTGATCAGGCTCTGTTCGACCTTGACGGCATCGCCGGGCTTGACGAAGACCTCGATCACGGCAACCTCGTCGAAGTCGCCGATGTCGGGCACACGGACTTCGATCGGGCCGGTCGCTGCTGCCGCTGCCGGTGCCGCAGGTGCGGGAACGGCTGCTGCCGCCGGCGCCGACGCAGCAATCGCGGCCGGTGCAGGTGCCGCGGCGGCCGCAGCGGCTGCGCCGGCAGCCTCCAGCATCAGCACCAACGTGCCCTCGCTGACCTTGTCGCCGAGCTTGACCTTCATCTCCTTGACGACGCCGGCGTGCGATGACGGAATTTCCATCGACGCCTTGTCCGACTCGACCGTCAGCAGCGACTGATCGACGGCGACGGTGTCACCCGGCCTGACCAGCAACTCGATGACCTCGACCTCCTTGAAGTCACCGATGTCCGGGACCTTGACTTCCACCAATGCCATGTCGTGTCTCCGGTGTTCTTGTCAGGCGTAGAGCGGATTGATCTTGTCGGCCTTGATGCCGTACTTGACGATCGCTTCCGCGACCTTGGCCGCCGGCACCGTGCCTTCGTCGGCCAAGGCCTTCAGCGCGGCGACCACCACGTAGTGGCGATCGATCTCGAAGTGCTCGCGCAGCTTGCTGCGGAAGTCGCTGCGCCCGAAGCCATCGGTGCCCAGCACCTTGTAGGTGCGGCCCTTGGGCAGGAAGGCCCGGATCTGCTCGGCATAGTTCTTCATGTAGTCGGTCGACGCGACCACCGGACCGGTGTGCTTGTCGAGTTGTTGCGCGACGAACGGCACGCGCGGCTTCGCGGTTGGGTGCAGCAGGTTCCAGCGTTCGCAATCCTGGCCGTCACGCGCCAATTCGTTGAAGCTCGGGCAGCTCCAGACGTTGGCGGCCACGCCCCAGTCGGCCTCGAGCAGCTTCTTCGCGGCGATGCTCTCGCGCAGGATCGTGCCGCTGCCGAGCAGGTTCACGCGCGGGGTCTTCTTGCTGCCCTCCTCGAGCAGGTACATGCCCTTCAGGATCTGCTCCTCGGTGCCCGCCTTCAGGCCCGGCATCGGGTAGTTCTCGTTGAGCAGCGTCAGGTAGTAGAAGACGTTGTCCTGCTTCTCGACCATGCGCTTCAAGCCATGGTGCAGGATCACGCCGACCTCGTGCGCGAACGTCGGGTCGTAGCTGATGCAGTTGGGGATCGTGCCGGCCAGGATGTGGCTGTGGCCGTCCTCGTGCTGCAGGCCCTCGCCGTTCAGCGTGGTGCGGCCGGAGGTGCCGCCGAGCAGGAAGCCGCGCGCCTGCATGTCGCCCGCGGCCCAGGCCATGTCGCCGATGCGCTGGAAGCCGAACATCGAGTAGTAGACATAGAACGGCACCATGATGCGGTTGTTGGTGCTGTAGCTCGTCGCCGCCGCGATCCACGAACCCATGCCGCCGGCCTCGTTGATGCCCTCCTGCAGGATCTGGCCGGCCTTGTCTTCGCGGTAGTACATCACCTGGTCCTTGTCGACCGGCGTGTAGTTCTGCCCTGCGGGGTTGTAGATGCCGATCTGGCGGAACAGCCCTTCCATGCCGAAGGTGCGCGCCTCGTCGACGAGGATCGGCACGACACGCGGGCCGAGCGCCTGGTCGCGCAGCAGTTGCGTCAGGAAGCGCACGTAGGCCTGGGTGGTGCTGATCTCGCGGCCTTCTGCGGTGGGTTCGAGCACGGCCTTGAAGGTGTCGAGCGCCGGCACGGTGAACTGTTCGTCGGCCTTGGTGCGGCGGTGCGGCAGGTAGCCACCCAGCGCCTTGCGGCGCTCGTGCAGGTAGCGCATCTCCGGCGTGTCGTCGGCCGGCTTGTAGAACGGGATGTCGGCCAGCTGGTGGTCGGGGATCGGCATGTCGAAGCGGTCGCGGAAGGCGCGCACGTCCTCGTCGATCAGCTTCTTGGTCTGGTGCGCGGTGTTCTTGCCCTCGCCGCTCTTGCCCATGCCGAAGCCCTTGACCGTCTTGATCAGCAGCACGGTCGGCTCGCCCTGGTGGCTGTTCGCGCGGTGGAACGCCGCATAGACCTTCTGCGGGTCGTGGCCGCCGCGCTGCAGGCGCCAGATGTCCTCGTCGCTCATCTTCGCGACCATCTCCAGCAGCTTGGGGTGACGGCCGAAGAAGTGCTTGCGCACGAAGGCACCGTCGTTGGCCTTCATGGCCTGGTAGTCGCCGTCGACGACCTCCATCATCACCTTGCGCAGCAGGCCTTCCTTGTCGCGCGCGAGCAGCGGATCCCAGTAGCTGCCCCACAGCAGCTTGATGACGTTCCAGCCCGCGCCGCGGAACTCGCCCTCGAGCTCCTGGATGATCTTGCCGTTGCCGCGCACCGGCCCGTCCAGGCGCTGCAGGTTGCAGTTGATGACGAAGATCAGGTTGTCGAGGTTCTCGCGCGCGGCCAGGCCGATGGCACCGCGCGATTCGGGCTCGTCCATTTCGCCGTCGCCGCAGAACACCCAGACCTTGCGATTGGATGTGTCGGCGATGCCGCGGGCGTGCAGGTATTTCAGGAAGCGCGCCTGGTAGATCGCCATCAACGGGCCCAGGCCCATCGACACGGTCGGGAACTGCCAGAACTCGGGCATCAGCTTCGGGTGCGGGTAGCTGGAAATGCCCTTGCCGTCGACTTCCTGGCGGAAGTTCAGCAACTGCTCCTCGCTGAGGCGACCTTCCATGTAGGCGCGTGCGTAGATGCCAGGAGACGAATGGCCCTGGATGTAGAGCAGGTCGCCGCCGTGGCCTTCGCTCTCGGCGTGCCAGAAGTGGTTGAAGCCGGTGCCGAACATCGTCGCCACCGACGCGAAACTCGAGATGTGTCCGCCGAGGTCGCCGCCGTCGGCAGGATGCAGGCGGTTGGCCTTGACGACCATCGCCATCGCGTTCCAGCGCATGTAGGTGCGCAGCCGCTCCTCGATCTCGATGTTGCCGGGCGTGCGTTCCTCCTGGTCGGTCGGAATGGTGTTGACGTAGGCCGTGTTGGCCGAGAACGGCATGTCGATGCCGGCTTGGCGGGCGTGATCGATCAGCTGCTCGAGCAGGAAGTGGGCGCGCTCTTCACCTTCGGCGCCGATCACGGCCGACAACGCGTCGAGCCACTCGCGGGTTTCCTGGGCGTCGGTGTCGCCCGCTTGGCTGCCGCCTGCGGCATCGAACGGAATCTGGGGAAGCGCTGACATGCTTGTCTCCTGAAGGCGTCGTGAGGGCCGTTTTGCGCCCTGCGGTCTTGCGCCGGGGCTGCCGGCGCGCAGTGTCGCACAAATAATCCATTTTTCAAATGGTGGCTATTGATCCCATATTGTGAAATATCTGAATCAGCCTTTCGTTCGATCGGGCCTCGATAATTCGTCAGATATGCAGCAACGCCCCGAACCGTCCCGCACCAGTGAATCGCCGTTCTCGCGCACGCAGCGGCTGTTCGGGGGCTGGTGGCGGCGCCAGTCGCCGAGCCGCCAGGATCGCTTCGCCACCTTTGCTCCACTGATGTCGGTGCTGCTGTTCCTGGCTGCGATCATTGCGGCGTTCTGGTACCTGCGCAACGAGGAAATCGCCAGGGAAGCCGACGCGGTCCAGCGTGACACCGAGATTGCCCAGCAGCAGATCCGCCTGCGTCTGCAGGACGACGAGGAACAGGTGCGGCGTCTCGCACGTGGCATCGTCAGTGGCGAGTTCAACGACCAGGCGTTCCTGGCGCGTGCGGTGGCTTTCGCGCGCGAGCGCCCGGCGCTGACGCACCTGTCCTGGGTCACGGCCAATCGCAGCGTGCGCGCGAGCCACGCCGTCGCGGTGTTCCACCCAGAGGCCAATCCGAGCGGTGACACGATGCAGCCCGCGCTGCCCGTCGCAGGTGAAGCCAGTCAGCCCGAAAAAGCGTTCGCCGCGGTGCGCGAGCGACGCACCGCGGTGTTTTCGCGCGCCTTCCGCAATGCCAGCGGATCGCCCGTGTTCCAGCTGCAGGTGCCGCTGCTCGAGCGCAGCGTATTCGCCGGTGCACTGATTGCCGAATACTCGATCGACTCGCTGCTGCGCTCGGCGGTGCCGCCGGAGGTCACGCAACGTCACACCGTGGCCGTGATCGACGACGAAGGCGTCGAACTCGCCGGCAGCGTGCTGCAGATGCCCGGGCAGCGCGCGAGTCGCCCGACCATCGTCCACGACCTGCCACTGGCACCAGCCGCCAACGGTCTGGTCCTGCGCGGCCAGGGCTGGCGCACGTCGGTGGGTCTGATCGGCAACACGCTGTTCTGGATGGTCGTGGCGCTGTCGGTGTTGACGGTGTGGATGCTGCTCGGCACATGGCGCCACATGCGCCGGCGCAGCCAGATGCAGACCACGCTGGTGCAGGAGACCAACTTCCGGCGCGCCATGGAAAACTCGATGCTGACCGGGATGCGCGCGATGGCGGCCGACGGCCGCATCACGTACGTCAACCCGGCCTTCTGCGCGATGACCGGATTCTCCGAAGCCGACCTGGTCGGGCGCCTGCCGCCGTTCCCGTACTGGCCCGCGGACCGCATCGAAGAGAACACGCGGCTGCTGCAGCAAGAGCTGCAGGGTCGCAGCCCGTCCGGCGGCATCGAAGTCAAGGTCATGCGCAAGGACGGCTCGTTGTTCGATTCACGGATGTATGTCTCGCCGCTGATCGATGCGCGCGGGCAGCACGCCGGCTGGATGACCTCGATGACCAACATCACCGAGGCCAAGCGCATCCGCGATCAGCTTTCGGCCTCGCACGAACGTTTCACCACCGTGCTCGAAGGTCTGGATGCTGCGGTGTCGGTGTTGTCGGTGCAGCAGAACGAACTGCTGTTCGCCAACCGCTCGTACCGCCTGTGGTTCGGCGCCGACCCGAAGGGCCACGCCCAGTTGGCCAGCAGCAGCGCCCTGCTGCCCATCGACGCCGCATGACGACGACGCCTTCGACGCCGTCGACAGCTTGTCGGGCCTGCCCGCGGAATCGCTGATCGCCACCGGTGCCGACCCGCACGAGGTCTACGTCGAGTCGCTGCGCAAGTGGTTCGATGTGCGCTCGCGCTACCTGCAGTGGACCGATGGCCGGCTGGCCCAGATGTTGATCGCCACCGACATCACCGCGCGGCGCCGCATCGAGGAGCAGGCTGCGCAGCAGGCCGAGAAGGCGCAGGTCACCAGCCGGCTGGTGACGATGGGCGAAATGGCGAGCTCGGTGGCGCACGAATTGAACCAGCCGCTGACCGCGATCACGAACTACTGCAACGGCATGGTTTCTCGAGTGCGCGCCGATTCGATCAACAAGGACGATCTGGTCGCGGCGCTGCAGAAGACGGCGCGCCAGGCCGAACGTGCCGGCCAGATCATCCACCGCATCCGCGCCTTCGTGAAACGCAGCGAACCGCAACGCCAACACGCCGATGCCCGCGCAATCGTCGACGACGCGGTCGAACTGGCGGGCATCGAGCTGCGCCGGCGCAACGTGGCGCTGGCGACCTACGTCGCGCAGCGCCTGCCGCCGCTGCTGTGCGACCCGATCCTGATCGAGCAGGTGGTGCTGAACCTGCTGAAGAACGCGGCCGAGGCGATCGACTCTGCGCAGTTGCCGGGCGTGCGCCGCCACATCGAGCTGCGCGTGGTGCCACGCCACACGCCCGACGAGGGCGGCGTGATCGAGTTCAGCGTCACCGACCGCGGCCCCGGCGTGCGCGAAGACGTGTTGGCGCGCCTGTACGAAGCCTTCTTCTCGACCAAGGCCGAGGGCCTGGGCATCGGGCTGGCCTTGTGCCGCTCGATCGTCGAGTCGCACCGCGGCCGGATGAAGGTGCAGAACCTCTACAATGGCGACGCCGTGGTGGGTTGCCGTTTCGCCTTCACGCTGCCGGTCGACACTGCCGGCCGCAGCGAAGCAGCCAGCCGACCTGCCACGCAATCCGTCCCCGCCGCCCCGAATGCGCAATCCGCGCATGAACACGCTAACGCGAACGTCACACCATGAGCTTGATTCCCAAGAAGGGCACCGTGTATGTCGTCGATGACGACGAGGCTGTGCGCGACTCGCTGCAATGGCTGCTCGAGGGCAAGGACTACCGTGTCAAGTGCTTCGATTCCTCGGAATCGTTCCTGTCGCGTTTCGATCCTCGCGAGGTGGCCTGCCTGATCGCCGACATCCGCATGGACGGCATGAGCGGGCTGGAGCTGCAGGACCGCCTGGTCGAGCGCAAGAGCCCGCTGCCGATCGTCTTCATCACCGGCCACGGCGACGTGCCGATGGCGGTGACGACGATGAAGAAGGGCGCGATGGATTTCATCGAGAAGCCGTTCAAGGAAGAAGAGCTGCTGACGCTGGTGGAGCGCATGCTCGATACCGCACGCAGCGCCTTCAGCCAGCACCAGGAGCAGGCCAGCCGCGATGCCCTGCTGTCGCGGCTGACCACGCGGGAAGCCCAGGTGCTCGAGCGCATCGTCGCCGGGCGGCTCAACAAGCAGATCGCCGACGACCTGGGCATCAGCATCAAGACGGTCGAGGCGCATCGCGCCAACATCATGGAGAAGCTGAACGCCAACACCGTGGCCGACCTGCTGAAGATTGCGCTCGGTGCCCAGACGGCAAAGGCTTGATTGGGATCACTCCCGCAGCGGCTTCGCCGCTCCCCCTCGAGGGGCAACGCCGGCGGCCCGGCAGAGCCGGCTCCGCGGCGTTCACCTGGTAAGGCCGCTGCTAGCGGCCTTGTTTCTTTCTGGACATGCCCATGACTGCAAAGATCATCGACGGCACTGCGTTGTCGCAACGGATCCGCGCGAGGTCGCCGAGCGCGCTGCCGCACTCGCCGCGCGCGGCACCAAGCCGGGCCTGGCGGTGATCCTGGTCGGCGACGATCCCGCCAGCGCGGTGTACGTGCGCAACAAGGTCAAGGCCTGCCACGACAGCGGGCTGCACTCGGTGCTGGAGCGTTACGAGGCGACGATGTCGCAGGCCGATCTGCTGGCTCGCATTGCGGCGCTGAACGCCGACCCGGCGATCCACGGCATCCTGGTGCAGATGCCGCTGCCCAAGCACCTCGACGCACACCGCGTCATCGAAGCCATCGCGCCGGCCAAGGATGTCGACGGCTTCTCGGTGCGCAGCGCCGGCGAGTTGATGACCGGCCTGCCGGGCCTGCGGCCGGCCACGCCGCTGGGCTGCATGAAGCTGATCGAGAGCACCGGCGTCGATTTGCGTGGCAAGCACGCGGTGGTCATCGGTCGCAGCAACACCGTCGGCAAGCCGATGGCGCTGCTGCTGCTGCAGGCCCACGCCACCGTGACGGTGTGCCACAGCGCGACGCCGGACCTGTCGCTGCACACGCGCCAGGCCGACGTCGTCGTCGCTGCCGTCGGCCGGCGCAACACCGTGACCGCCGCGATGGTCAAGCCCGGTGCGATCGTCATCGACGTCGGCATCAATCGCAACGAGGCCGGCAAGCTGTGCGGCGACGTCGACTTCGCCGGCGTCTCCGAGGTGGCCGGCTGGCTCACCCCGGTGCCCGGCGGCGTCGGCCCGATGACGATCGCGATGCTGCTGGCCAATACACTGCAGGCCGCGGAACAAGCGGCCTCGCGCTGAGCACCAAGAGCCCATGAACAATCCGCTGCTGCAAACCGACGGCCTGCCGGCCTTCGACGCCATCCGCGCCGAACATGTCACGCCGGCGCTCGACACCCTGCTCGCCGAGGCCGAGGCGGCGCTCGAGAGGGTCGTCGGGCCTGCGGTGCCGGCCGAGTACGAGGCGATGTCGGCGGTGCTCGACGTGGCCACCGAGCGGCTCGGCCGCGCGTGGGGCGCCGTGTCGCATCTCAACGCGGTGGCCGACACGCCGGCGCTGCGCGCCGCCTACAACGACAACCTGCCGCGGGTGACCGAATTCCACACCCGGCTCGGTGCCGACGAACGCCTGTACGCCAAGTACAAGGCCGTTGCAGCCAGCCCGACGGCGGCCGTGCTGGCCGCACCGCGCCGCAAGGCGCTGGCCAATGCGCTGCGCGATTTCGTGCTGTCGGGGGCCGAACTGCAGGGCGACGCGAAGGCCCGTTTTGCCGTGATCCAGGAGCACACCGCTGCGTTGGAGCAGCAATACCGCGAGCACGTGCTCGACGCCACCGACGGCTTCACGCATTACGCGAACAGCGAAGACCTGGCAGGTGTGCCGGCCGACGTGCAGCAGGCCACGCGCGAAGCCGCCGAGGCCGAGGGCAAGCCGGGCCACAGGCTGACGCTGCACTACCCCGTCTACGGCCCGGTGATGCAATATGCGACCAACCGCCGCCTGCGCGAAACGCTCTACACCGCGTACGTCACCCGGGCCAGCGAGTTCGGTCCGAGCGAGCGCGACAACGGCCCGCTGATGCAGGAGTTGCTCGCCTTGCGCCAGGAGGCCGCGCAATTGCTGGGCCATGCCAATTACGCCGAGGTGTCGCTGGTGCCGAAGATGGCGCGCTCGACGGCCGAGGTGCGCGCTTTTCTGCGCGACCTTGCCGCACGCGCCCGCCCGCATGCCGAACGCGACCTGGCCGAGTTGCGCCGCTTCGCCGCGGCGGAACTGAATCTGCCCGACCTGCAGGCCTGGGACGTGGCGTACGCCAGCGAGTGCCTGAAAGAGCGGCGCTATGCCTTCAGCGACCAGGAGGTCAAGCGCTACTTCACCGAGGACACGGTGCTGGCCGGCCTGTTCGACATCGTGCAAACGGTGTTCGAGGTGACGATTCGCCCCGACAGTGCGCCGGTGTGGCACGACAGCGTTCGCTTCTACCGCATCGAGCGCGACGGGCAGTTGCTGGCGCAGTTCTATCTCGACCCCTACGCCCGCGCCGGCAAGCAGCCCGGCGCCTGGATGGACGACGTGCGCCTGCGATGGGTGCGGCCCGATGGGTCGTTGCAGACGCCGGTGGCCACGCTGGTCTGCAACTACACGCCACCGGTCGGCAACGAGCCGGCGCTGCTGACCCACGACGACGTGATCACGCTGTTCCACGAGTTCGGCCACGGCCTGCACCTGATGCTCACGCGCATCGACGATCTCGGCGTGTCGGGGCTTTCGGGCGTCGAATGGGATGCTGTCGAGCTGCCGAGCCAGTTCATGGAGAACTTCTGCTGGGAGTGGGCCGTGGTGCAGCGCCTGACGGCGCATGCCGAGACCGGCGAGCCGCTGCCGCGTGCGTTGTTCGACAAGATGGTCGCGGCGAAGAACTTCCAGAGCGGCCTGGCCACGTTGCGCCAGATCGAGTTCGGCCTGTTCGACATGCGCATCCATGCCGAGCTGGATGCGGCCGAGCGCGTGCAACAGGTGCTCGACGAAGTGCGCCACGAAGTCGCGGTGATGACTGCGCCAGCTTTCAACCGCTTCCAGCACAGCTTCTCGCACATCTTTGCCGGTGGTTACTCGGCCGGTTACTACAGCTACAAGTGGGCCGAAGTGCTGTCGGCCGATGCCTGGAGCGCTTTCGAGGAGGCCGGCGCGCTGTCGGTCGCCACCGGACGGCGTTTGCGTGAAGAAATTCTCGAAGCGGGCGGCAGCCGCACCGCGATCGAGAACTTCACGGCCTTCCGCGGCCGTGAACCCTGCATCGATGCGCTGCTGCGCCATCAAGGGATGGCTTGAGGACAAGCGCGCGGGCGGTTAGATTCGGGCTCATGACACGACTGCCCTTTCCGCTCGCCCTCCTGGCCGCCACACTGGCGTTCTCGGCACCCGCGGCGCACGCGCTGTTCAAGGTCGTCGGCCCCGACGGCAAGGTGACCTACACCGACCGGGCGCCCTCGACCAGCGACAGCCGCGTGACACCGGTGAGCGCCGACACCGGTCGGGCCGTCGAGGCGGCGCTGCCGTTTGCGCTGCGCCAGGTGGCGACGCGCTTCCCGGTCACGCTGTACACCGCGAGCAACTGCAGTGACGCCTGTGCGCAGGGGCGAAGCTGGCTCGCCAAGCGAGGGGTGCCGTACACCGAGCGCGTCGCGGAGACCGACGAGGAGCGCGAAGCCTGGCCGCGCATCGTCGGCGGGCTCGAAGCGCCAGTCCTGAAGGTCGGCGGGCAGATGCTGCGCGGCTTCGCGCCGGCGGCCTGGGACGAGACCCTCGATACGGCCGGCTACCCGCGCCAGTCGATGTTGCCGCCCAACTATCAGGCGCCGGCGCCGCTGCCGCTGAGCGAGCGGCGCCCACCGCCACCGGAACCGCAGCGCGCGGTGCTGCCTCCCGCAGAGACGGCGTCAAGCCCGACGGGCATCCGGTTCTGAGGCGCCGGCGTGGAGCAGTAGCCGGTTGGCCGGCCAGCGCGCGGCCACCAGCAGCACCGCCATCAGCCACATCGGCGCCGCGTTGCCGGCGAGCACGGCCAGCAGGCCGAAGCCGGCCGGCATCGCGATCGTCGCCAAGTTCGTGAAGACCATCCGCAACGCCAGCGCCTGCCCCTGACGGTCCGGCGGTGCCGCCTGGTGCAAGGCGGACAACACCATCGGCTGCACCGAACCGAGCGCCAGACCGAGCAGGGCCGAGCCGATCATCATGCCCGCCGCCCCGGGCAACCAGGCATAGACCAGCAGCACGGCCGTTGCCAGCATCATCGCGGCGCGCAGCGCGCGGCCCTCGTCGAGCCGGTCGGCCCAGGCCGAGATGGCCAGGCGCACCACGGTGGCAGCCAGCGCGAAGGCGCCCAGCACGAGGCCGATGGCCGAGGCGCTCAGTTCGCGGGCATGGCCGACCACCGGCACCGTGAAACTGTGCGCATCCCAGCAGGCCGCCATCGCGACGTTGACCAGCAGCAGGTTGCGCAGCACCGGCAGGCGCAGCAGTTCGAAGGCGCCGCTCTGCGGCAACCGCGCGCCGTCGGCGTCGGCCGGCAGTGGCGTGCGCGGCACGCGCCAGGCGGCGGCCACCGCCAGCAACGGCAACAGCGCGCCGAACGCGAAGGCGCTGCGGTAGCCGAAGTGATCGATCAACAACCCGGTGATCACCGGCGCGAGCATGTTCGACAGCGCCGGTCCGAGCGAGACCCAGCTGAACACGCGCTTCAAGTCGCCCGCGTCGCGCGCCATCAGGCCGGCCTCGCGCTGGATCGCCACCGCCGCCACGCTGACGGCGCCGCCGGTGAGCACGCCCGAGACGGCCAGCGCGGCAAGGTGCTGCGTGGCCACCGGCAGCGCCGCGCCGGTCAGCGCCATGCCGACGGCCCAGGTCACCGGGCGGTGGAAGCCGAACCGGTCGGCCAGCCGTCCCGCCCACAGCGACAGCACGATCGGCGCCACCGCGTACAGGCTCAGCAGCACGCCCACGACCCACTCCGGGTACCCCTGCGCCAGCACCGACAGGCTGGCGGCGACGCGCGTGGCGGCCATGCAGGCGTGCAGACCGACCAGCGTCGTGACGACGAGGACGAACGCGCTGCGCGGTGCGGCCAAGGCGTTGCCGGCGGTCATCCGCCGCCGCGCTCGGAGTCGTCGTCGCGCGGCAGGTCGGCGTCGTCGCGGTCGGGCGCACCGAGCAACGCCTGCGCGCGATCGCTGGGCAGCGCCTCCACGGTACGCAACTCACGCACCATCACGCGCGTGCGGCGCTCGGCCAGCTCGATCGTGTTGCTGGCCTCGTCGAGCTTCTTCCGGGTCTTGGCCAGCACCGCGGCGAAGCTGGCGAACTCGGTCTTGACCGCGCCCAGCACCTCCCAGACCTCGGCCGAGCGCTTCTCGAGCGCCAGCGTGCGAAAGCCCATCTGCAGGCTGTTCAGCGTCGCCAGCAACGTCGTCGGCCCGGCCAGCATGACCTTGTGCTCGCGCTGCAATGACTCCATCAGGCCCGGGCGGCGCAAGGCCTCGGCATACAAGCCCTCGGTCGGCACGAACAGGATCGCGAAGTCGGTGGTGTGCGGCGGCGCGACGTACTTCTCGCTGATCGTCCTGGCCTCCAGCCGCAGCCGGTTCTCGATCGCCTTGGCCGCGACTTCGGCGGCGACCGGGTCGGCGCGCTCCTGCGCATCGAGCAGGCGTTCATAGTCGTCGCGCGGAAACTTCGCGTCGATCGGCAGCCACAGCGGCGCGCCGTCGCTGCGCTGGCCCGGCAGCCGGATCGCGAACTCCACGCGCTCGGCACTGCCCGGCACCGTGGCCACGTTGGTCGCGTACTGCTCGGGCGTGAAGACCTGCTCGAGCAGGCCGGCGAGTTGCACCTCGCCGAAGATGCCGCGCGTCTTGACGTTGGTCAGCACGCGATTGAGCGAACCGACATCGCGCGCCAGCACCTGCATCTCGCCGAGGCCCTTGTGCACCTGCTCCAGACGGTCGGCGACCTGCTTGAAGCTCTCGCCCAGGCGTTGCTCGAGCGTGGCGTGCAGCTTCTCGTCGACGGTCGCGCGCATCTGCTCGAGACGCTGGCCGTTGTCGGCCTGGATCGCCGCCAGCTTGTCCTCCACCGCCTGGCGCATCTCGGCGACCCGCTTGTCGTTGGTGTCGGCCAGCGTGCGCAATTGCTCGGCCTGGGCCTGCCCGAAGCGGTGCAGCGCCGCGTCCTGCGCCTCGCGCGCGGCCTGGGCCTGCCCGGCCAGCGCATGCGTGGTCGTGGCCAGCGTGTCGCTGACCAGCTGCTGCATCGCCGCCAGCTGGGTGCGGAACGAATCGATCTGCTCGTTCTGCGTGCGCGCGACGTCGCTCGCTTGCGCCAGCAGCGTCTGCTGGAACGTGGCCAGCGACTGCGACAGCTCGCTGCGCGTGCCGCGCGCGCTGTCCTGCACATCGGCGCGCAGGTTGCGTTCGAGCCGATCGGTGGCGTCGGCGTCGCCGCGACGCAGCGCGAGCCAGAGCAGCAACACCACCACCAGGCCCAGCAGCACGAGCTGGGCGATCGAGATCCATGACGCCATCGGCCGATTGTCGCCGCAGCGCCGGCGCGGCACCTATGACAGCAGGTCGAGCAGCGTGCGTGCGACGACCTTGGTGGCGCGACGCAGGTCTTCGAGTGCAATGTGTTCGTCGGCGCGCTTGGCGTTCGATTCGAGCACGGTGCGCGGCCCGGCACCGTAGAGCACAGCCGGAATGCCGCGTTCGCAGTACAGCCGCGCATCGGTGTAAAGCGGCGTGCCCGAGGCCTGGATCGCCTCGCCGAAGACGCTGCTGGCATGGCGGCAGAGCGCGTCGACCAACGGCCGGTTGCCCTCCAGCGGCTTGAGTGCGCGGGCCAGCAGGATGCGCTTGACGTCCACCGTGACGCCTCGGGAGCCGGCCACGGCCTCGCCGATCACACGGCGCAGCGTGGCTTCGACCTCGTCGGGGCTCTCCTCGGGAATCATCCGGCGATCGAGCTTCAGCACCACCTTGCCTGGGACCACGTTGGTGTTGGTGCCGCCCTGGATCAGGCCGACGTTGAGGTAGGGATGCGTGATGCCCATGACCCGGCTCGTCACCTGCTTGTACAGCGTGTTCTGGTGATAGAGGGCGTTGAGGATCAACGTCGCGGCCTGCAGCGCATCGACGGCGGTCTCGGGCACCGCCGCGTGACCCATCTTGCCGTGCACCGTGACCTCCAGTTGCAGGCAGCCGTTGTGCCCGGTCACGACCTGGTAGCTGAACCCCGCCGCGATCAGCAGATCGGGCTTGGTCAGGCCTTGTTGCAGCAGCCAGCCGGGTCCGAGCTCGCCGCCGAACTCTTCGTCGTAGGTGAAGTGCAGTTCGACGCTGCCTTTGAGCGGCGCTTTCAACGCCTCGATCGCACGCGTGGCAAAGGTGAACGTCGCGAAGTCGCACTTGCTCACCGCGGCGGCGCGGCCGTACAGCTGGCCGTCTTCGATCTCGCCGCCATAGGGATCGTGGCTCCAGCCTTCGCCGGGCGGCACCACGTCGCCATGGGCGTTGAGCGCGATCGTCGGGCCGGTGCCGTAGCGACGGCGCACGATCAGGTTGGTGATCGACTCGAGCCCGCAGGCCTGGACTTTCGCGGCCGGGACGGCATGCTTTTCGGCCTCGAAGCCGAACCCCTGCAGCAACTCCGCGGTGCGTTCGGCATGCGGCGCGTTGTTGCCTGGCGGGGTGTCGGTCGGCACGCGAACCAGCGCTTGCAGGAAGCGCACCTCGTCGTCGAAATGCGCGTCGATCCAGGCGTCGAGTCGTTCGTAGTCAGCCATCAGGGTTCCAGGGTCAGTTGGTCGAGCAGGGCTTGGAAGGCGCGCACCGCGAGATCGGTGTCGTCGTTGGTGATCGATTCGAGCGGGTTGTGGCTGATGCCGGCGTTGCCGCCGCGCATGAACAGCATCGCCTGCGGCATCACCTCGTGCAGCTTCATCGCGTCGTGGCCGGCACCGCTGGGCATGCGGTGCAGGGGCAGTCCGAGCGACTGCACCGCGCGCTCCCAGCGCTGCTGCCAGGCCGCATCACTCGGCGCGGCCGCCGCACGCATCGTTTCCTCGAGCGTGAAATGCAGCCCGCGCCACTCGCAGATCCGCGCCAGTTCGGCGCGCACATCGGCAGCACAGGCATCACGCACTTCGTTGGTGGTGGCGCGGATGTCGAGACTGAACCGGCAGCGCCCGGGCACCACGTTGATCGAGCCGCCGGGCACCTCGAGCATGCCGACGGTGCCGACCAGGTGCGGCACGCTGGCGGCGCGCTTCTCGACGTGCAGCACCAACTCGGCCACCGCGGCAGCGGCATCGCGGCGGCGGTCCATCGGCGTGGTGCCGGCGTGGCTGGCCATCCCGATCACCTCGCCCAGGTAGCGCACACTGCCATTGATCGACGTCACGATGCCCAGCGGCAGGTCGAGTTCGTTCAGGACCGGGCCCTGTTCGATGTGCACCTCGACGAAGCCGAGGTACTTCGCCGGATCACGCCGCAGCTTCGGGATGTCGTCGATGCACAGCCCGGCATGCTGCATCGCATCGCGCATCGTCACGCCGTCGGCGTCCTGTTGATCGAGCCAGGCGGTGTCGAAGTGCCCCGTCAGTGCCCCCGAGCCGAGGAACACCGCCTTGTAGCGCTGGCCCTCCTCTTCGGCGAAGCCGACCACCTCGAGGCCGTAGGGCAGCCGGCGCCCTTGCCGGCTCATCTCGCGAACGCAGGCCATCGGCACCAGGATGCCGAGCCGGCCGTCGTACCTGCCGCCGTTGCGCACCGTGTCGTAGTGCGAGCCCGTCAGCAGGCGCTTCGCCTCGCGGTCGGTGCCATGGTAGACGCCGACGACATTGCCGACCGCATCGATGGCGACCTCGTCGAAGCCGCAGTCGGCGCGCATCCAGTGCGCCAGGCGCTGCGCGACCGCGCGGTGCGCCTCGGTCAGGTAGGTGACGGTCAGCTCGCCGCGTTCGGCGTAGCCGGGGTCGCTGTGCTGCGCCAGGCGCTCGGCCCAGTCCCACACCTGGTTGCCGAGCTCGGGCGTGTGGCCGAACTTGTCGTCCAGGCGCATTTCGGCGATGCGGTGGATGTTGCGCAGGCACTCGGCACGCTCGTAGTCGGGGTGGTTGTCGAGGCGGCGCGCGAAGGTGGCGATGATCTCGGCCTTGGCCAGGCCGCTGCCGCGCGGCCCGCGCACGGCCAGGATGAACGGAAAGCCGAACTTGGCGTTGTAGTCGGCGTTGAGCTGCTGGATGCGCGCGAACTCCTCGGGCGTGCAATCGGTCAGACCGGCCTTGCCCTGCTCGTGGGTCGACTCGGCGGTCAGCGTCCTGGTGACCATCGCCTTGCCGGCGAGCTCGGGGTGGGCCCGGATCAGCGCCAGTTGCGCGTCGCGGCCGGCAGCGCGCACCACCTCGACCAGCGCGAGCTTGAGTTGCGCCAGGCTCTGGAACGGCCGCAGCGGCAGCGCGCGCTCGACGATCCACGGCGAATGCTCGTAGGTGCCGTCGAGCAGTGCGACGAACTCGGCGGGCGCCGCGGCATTGAGTTGGGCCAGGGTCAGGCTCACGCGGTTCACTCCCACAAGAAGGCGGTGCCGGCATCGAACGGATGCACTGCTTTCCAGTGCCTGGCGATGTCGATTCGCCGCGCGATCCAGACCCGGTCGTGGCGCTCGACGTGATCGAGGAAGCGCTGCAGCGCGCGCATGCGGCCGGGTCGGCCGAGCAGGCGGCAGTGCATGCCGATGCTCATCATGCTCGGGCACTCGTCACCCTCGGCATAGTGCACGTCGAAGGCGTCGCGCAGGTAGGTGAAGAAGTCATCGCCCTGCGCAAAGCCCTGCGGCAACGCGAAGCGCATGTCGTTGCAGTCGAGCGTGTACGGCACGACCAGGTGCGGCGCCAGCGAACGGTCCGTCCTTCTCACCTGCAACCAGAACGGCAGGTCGTCGCCGTAGTAGTCGCTGTCGTACTCGAAGCCGCCGTGGTCGGCCACCAGCCGGCGCGTATTGGGGCTGTCGCGGCCGGTGTACCAGCCCAGCGGCCTGTCACCCGTCAGACGCTCGATGATCGCCATGCCGCGCAGCAAGTGCTCGCGCTCGATGGCCTCGTCGATGTGCTGGTAGTGGATCCAGCGCCATCCGTGGCACGCGATCTCGTGGCCGAGTTCGACGAACGCCGCGGTGACCTCCGGGCAACGCTCGAGCGCCATCGACACGCCGAACACCGTCAGCGGCAGACCGCGCCGCTCGAATTCGCGCAGCAGCCGCCACACGCCGACCCGCGAGCCGTACTCGTAGATCCCCTCCATGCTCAGGTGCCGGGCCGCGAATGCCGGCGGATTGAACAGCTCGGACAGGAACTGCTCGCTGCCGGCATCGCCGTGCAGCACCGAGTTCTCGCCGCCCTCTTCGTAGTTCAGGACGAACTGCAGCGCGACACGCGCATTGCCAGGCCAGCGGGCCTGCGGCGGCGTGCGGCCATGGCCCTTCAGGTCGCGCGGATAGCGGGGGATGGCGGCGTCGGACATCTGGCTCTCAGGCGCCACCGCGCAGTGCGGCAGCCAGGTCGGGCGTGCGTGGGTCCAGCCGCAGGTTGCGCTCGACGCTGGTGATGTGCTGCTCCATCAGCCGCACGGCAGCGCGCATGTCGCGCCGCTCGAGCGCATCGACGATCAGCGCGTGCTCGTCCTGCGAGTGCTCGGCCGAATGCGCCGACTGGTACATCAGCGAGATCAGCGATGAGCGGCTGAGCAGATCGGCCAGCAGTTGCGCCAGCACCTCGTTGCCGAGCAGCCGCGCCAGCACGACGTGGAAGTCGGCCAACAGCCGCGTGCGGCCCGAGACATCGGTGCGTGCGATGGCTTCACGCTCGGCCGACAGGTGCACGCGCAACTGCGCGATCTGGGCGTCGGTGATGCGTGCGACGAGTTGCCGCACCATCGCCGCCTCGACCATCGCGCGCACCTCGAAAACCTGTCGCGCCTCATCGACGCTGGGCATGGCGACGAACGCACCGCGTGCCGGCTCGAGCGAGACCAGACGGTCGCGGCTCAACTGGTTCAGTGCCTGGCGCACCAGCGTGCGCGAGACCTTGAAGATGTCGGCGATCTTCTGCTCGGCCAGCTTGGTGCCGGGCATCAGCCGGCGCTCGACGATGGCGGTGGTGATCGACTCGACGATGCGCTGGGTGGCTCCGGCCGGCAGGCGATCGGCGGTCGCACCGCGGCGTGCACGACGTGGTGACGGTGTCGACGGTTCGATGACCTGGAGGCTGGCGCGAGGGCGAGACATGGCCGGTGGGATGGGGAGCGATTCGCGCAAAAGTGTACGCCAAAGTGCATACACATTGGCCGTCGCCGCGTTCAGACTGCATTGCGGGAGCGGCGCCGGACCCTCGCATGAATGCGGGTATCCCCGCATCTTTCCGGTGTGGCAGGTGTATACACTTTTGTCACGTCGCCGCGGAGCCCGCGCGCCATACGCCCCCCGGGCGACGGCGCACGGTCGCGACGTCCGCCCTCACAGAGCCCGCTGTGGTGAGAGGCAAGCGCAGCGTTCATGCTGCGCCTGCCAAACCTGTGGGGAACGCGATGGATGCTTACTTGCTCGACTGGGCCAACCTGCTGTTGCGCTGGGCCCATGTCATCGTGGCGATCGCCTGGATCGGCTCGTCGTTCTATTTCGTCTTCCTCGACAACAGCCTGACCCGTCCCGAGGACGCGGGGCTGCTGGCCAAGGGCGTCGACGGCGAGTTGTGGGCGGTGCACGGCGGTGGCTTCTACCACCCGCAGAAGTACCTCGTCGCGCCGAAGCAGATGCCCGCGCATCTGCACTGGTTCTACTGGGAGAGCTACAGCACCTGGCTGACCGGCTTCGCGCTGTTCACGGTGCTGTACCTGTTCAATGCCGGTACCTTTCTGGTCGACAAGAGCGTGTACGACTGGCCGGCCGGCGCCGCGATCGGCGCCGCGCTCGGCTTTCTGGTCGCGTGCTGGTTCGTCTACGACGTCATCTGCCGGGCTTTCGGCCAGAAGAAGAACGGCGACCTGATCGTCGGTGCCGGCGTCTTCGCCTTCGTCGTTCTCGCCTCGTGGCTGGCCTGCCAGTTGTTCGCCGGACGCGCCGCCTTCCTGCTGGTCGGCGCGATGCTGGCCACCGCGATGAGCGCCAACGTGTTCGTCTGGATCATTCCCGGCCAACGCAAGGTGGTCGCGCAACTCAAGGCCGGCCAGGCGGTCGACCCGATCCACGGCTGGCGCGCCAAGCAGCGCAGCGTGCACAACACCTACTTCACGCTGCCGGTGCTGGTGGCGATGCTGTCCAACCACTACGGCTGGCTCTACACGGGCAAGCACAACTGGCTGGTGCTGGTGCTGCTGATGCTGGCCGGCGCGCTGATCCGCCACAGCTTCGTCGCCCGCCACAAGGCACTGGTGCAGGGCAAGCGGGTGCCCTGGGAGCACGCGGTGATCGGCACGCTGGTGCTGGTCGGCCTGGCCGTCTGGCTGGCACCGCCGCCGCCAAGCGCTGCGGCCCAGGCGGCAGCCGCCAGGCCGGTCGGCTTCGCCGAGGTCAAGGCGGTGATCGATCAGCGCTGCGTGCTGTGCCACAACGCCCAGTTGCAGAGCAAGAACGTCGCGCTGCACACCCCGGCGCTGATCCAGCAGCACGCCCAGGCCATGTACCAGCAGGCGGTGGTGCTGAAGCTGATGCCGATGAACAACGCGACGCAGATCAGTGACGACGAACGCGCGCTGATCAAGCGCTGGTTCGAGGCCGGCGCGCCGGTCAACTGAACGCGGGAGACATCCATGAGTGCGGTGACCGTTCACCCGGTGGACGAACGGCTGCCCGGCGGGCGGCTCGCCGTGCTCGGCCTGCAGCATGTGCTGGTGATGTACGCCGGCGCGGTGGCGGTGCCGCTGATCGTCGGCCGCGCATTGAATCTGACGCCCGAGCAGGTGGCGCTGCTGATCTCGGCCGACCTGTTCGTCAGCGGCATCGTCACGCTGATCCAGTCGCTGGGCGTGACGAAGTGGTTCGGCATCAAGCTGCCGGTGATGATGGGCGTGACTTTTGCCGCCGTCGGCCCGATGGTGGCGTTTGCCGGCGCGGTGCCGGGCGTCGACGGGGCACGCGCCATCTTCGGTGCGGTCATCGGCGCAGGCCTCGTCTCGGTGGCGATCGCGCCGATCGTCAGCAAGCTGCTGCGCCTGTTTCCACCGGTCGTCACCGGCACCATCATCACCATCATCGGCATCAGCCTGATGCGCGTCGGCGTGGCCTGGGCGATGGGCGGGCCGGCATTCCTGGCCCAATCGACCGACGTGCCCAAGCTCGTGGCGATGGTCGACAGCGCCAAGGCCGCGGCCGCCGCCGCCAGCGCGCCGGTCAAGCTCGTCGGTCCGATCCCGATGCTCGACAACCCGAACTACGCTTCGCTCGAGAACATGGCCATCGCCGGCTTCGTGCTGCTGGCGATCGTGCTGATGGTGAAGTACGCCAAGGGCTTCGTCGCCAACATCGCCGTGCTGCTGGGCATCGTGATCGGTTGCGCCGCAGCGATGGCAATGGGCAAGATGAACTTCGACAAGGTCGCCCAGGCCGGCTGGTTCGAAATCGTCACGCCGTTCGCCTTCGGCACGCCGACCTTCGACATCGTGATGATCCTGACGATGGCGCTGGTGATGATCGTCGTGATGATCGAATCGACGGGCATGTTCCTGGCCCTCTCGGACATCACCGACAAGGCGATCGGCCAACCCGAATTGGCCGCCGGCCTGCGCACCGACGGCCTGGGCACGCTGATCGGCGGCATCTTCAACACCTTCCCGCACACCAGCTTTTCGCAGAACGTCGGCCTGGTCGGCGTCACCGGGGTGAAGAGCCGCTGGGTCTGCGTGGCCGGTGGCGTGATCATGATCGTCCTCGGCCTGCTGCCGAAGATGGCCGCCTTCGTCGAGGCCATTCCGCAATTCGTGCTCGGCGGCGCGGGCCTGGTGATGTTCGGCATGGTGGCCGCCACCGGCGTGCGCATCTTGTCGACAGTGGACTACAGGAACAACCGCGACAACCTCTACATCGTTGCGCTGTCGATCGGCTTCGGCCTGGTCCCGCTGGTGGCGCCGCGCTGGACGCAGCACATGGCCCACAGCCTGCATCCGCTGCTCGACAGCGGCATCCTGCTGACCGCGGTGGCCGCCGTGCTGCTGAACCTGTTCTTCAACGGCGCGAAGGGCGACACCTCCGACGGCGTCGAGGCCACCAAGACGACCGTGGCCCACTGAGCGTGCGCTGACTCGACAGCGGTTGGCGGCGTGCAACCGCGGGCGGCACAATGGCCGGCGCCGACCCGCCATCGCCCGACTGCACTTGACCACCGCCCGCCCCCCACGCACCGAACAGGCCGTGCGAATCGATCTCGCGGCCGCCTACCGGCTGACGGCGCTGGCCGGCTGGGACGACACCGTCTACACGCACCTCTCGGCCAGCGTGCCCGGCGAGCCGGGCGTGTACCTGATCAATCAGTTCGGCCTCGGCTTCGACGAGGTCACGGCGTCGAACCTGGTCAAGGTCAACCTGCGTGGCGAGGTGGTCGACGGTTCCGGCCGCCCGGTCAACCCGACCGGCTTCACGATCCACGGCGCGGTGCACGCGGCGCGGCCCGAGGTCGAATGCGTGATTCACCTGCACGCGCCGTGGGGTGTGGCGTTGTCGATGCGGCCCGAAGGCCTGTTGCCGACCTCGCAGTGGGCGATGCGCCTGCACGGCCGCCTCGGCCGCCACCCCTACGAAGGGCTCGCACTGGGCACCGACGAGCAACAGCGGCTGACAGCCAGTCTCGGTGCGCTCGACGGACTGATCCTCACCAACCACGGCACGCTGACGGTCGGCCGCACGGTGGCCGAGGCCTTCATGCTGATGCACCTGCTCGAGCGCGCTGCGCAGGCCCAGCTGCGCGCGATGGCTGGCGGCGCCACGGGCCTGGTGGTCGCGAGCGACGAACTGGCGGCGCGCACCCACCGACAATGGGTCGGCGACGGCAGCGAATGGGACGGCGACGCCGAGTGGCCGGCACTGTTGCGCCGCGCCGAGCGCCTGTCGCCCGGATTCAAGGACTGAAAGGAGACCACCGATGCCGACGATTCGCGTTGAACTCTTCGAGGGCCGCAAGCCCGAGCAGAAGGCCGCCCTCGCCAAGGAACTGACCGATGCCTGCGTGCGCGTGCTCGGCGGCAGTGCCGACGGCGTCGACGTGGTGTTCCAGGACGTCGCCCGCCACGATTGGGCCACCGGCGGCGTGCTGTGGAGCGACAAGGCGCCGCCCAAGCCTGCGGGTTGACGCGGCACCGGCCGTGGGGCGTTCGCGCGCGATGGGTTGTGCCTGACGAGCGAACGCGAATTCGGATCAGGGTGCCTTGCGCCACCAGTCGCCGGCCAGCGACTGCTGCAGGAAAGCGATGAAGCTGGTCACCTTCGACGGCACCCACTTCGGCGACGGGAATACGGCATGGACTTCCTGCGCCGGCAGGCTGTGGTCGGCCAGCACCTGCACCACGCTGCCGTCGGCGACCGACTCGCGAGCCACGTACCACGGCAGCACCGCCAGGCCGAGTCCGGCGCGCGCGGCGGCCAGCACGGCCGACAGGTTGTTCGAGCGCAGCGGGCCTTTCACCGGCACCGCCAGTTCGACGCCGTCCGGCGTGGCCAGGCTCCAGCGGTCGTCGCCCTGCACGCTGCTGTAGACCAGGCAAGCATGCGCCGCCAGGTCGGCGGCCGTGCGCGGCGTGCCGCGCTCACGCAGGTATGACGGCGAGGCCGCCATCAGCCACGGGTTGGTGCCGAGGTAGCGCGCCCCGAGCGTCGAGTCGGCCAGGCGGCCCATGCGGATGGCCAGGTCGGCACCCTGCTCGACCAGATTGACATAGCGGTCGTCGAAGGCCAGGTCGATCGTGACCTCGGGGTGCTGGCGCATGTAGCGCAGCACCAGCGGCACCAGCACGCGGCGCCCGAACGCCACCGAAGTGCTGATGCGCAGCGTGCCGCCGACCTGGCTCTGCAGCAGCGTGGCCAGGTTGTCGGCCTCGTCGATCTCGCGCGCGATCAGCTTGCACTTCTCGTAGTACAGCGCCCCGACCTCGGTCGGCGTGACGCCGCGCGTCGAGCGGTGCAGCAGCCGGGCGCCGAGGCGCTTCTCGGTCGCGGCCACGGCCTTGGTGGCCGTCGGCTGGGTGATGCCGAGTTCGGCCGCGGCCTTGCTGAAGCTGCCGGTCTCGACGACACGGATGAAGAGTTGCACGGCGGTCACGCGGTCCATGCCCGCACTCTAGCCGCAATCGCCTCCACTATTCCTTGGCGGAATAGCAGTTATCCCCTGGCTGGGATTCACAGGCGCCGCGCCACCGTCGACGATGCACGCCATCGATAACAGGAGAGTCTGATGGCCAAGATGAAGGCGGCGATGGCCGCGGTGCTGGTGATGGAAAAGGAAGGCGTGACGCAGGCCTTCGGTGTGCCCGGCGCGGCGATCAACCCGCTGTATGCGGCGCTGCGCGAGCGCGAGTCGATCGCCCACATCCTGGCCCGCCACGTCGAGGGTGCCTCGCACATGGCCGAGGGCTACACCCGCGCCAAGGCCGGCAACATCGGTGTGTGCATCGGCACCTCGGGGCCGGCCGGCACCGACATGATCACCGGCCTGTATTCGGCCATCGCCGACAGCATCCCCATCCTCTGCATCACCGGCCAAGCGCCGCGTGCGCGGCTCTACAAGGAAGACTTCCAGGCGGTCGACATCGAGTCGATCTCCAAGCCGGTGACGAAGTGGAGCGTCACGGTGCGCGAGCCGGCGCAGGTGCCGCGTGCCTTCCAGCAGGCCTTCCACCTGATGCGCTCGGGCCGCCCGGGGCCGGTGCTGATCGACTTGCCGTTCGACGTGCAGATGGCCGAGATCGAGTTCGACATCGAGACCTACGAGCCGCTGCCGGTGTACAAGCCTGCCGCCAGCCGCAAGCAGATCGAGAAGGCGCTGGACATGCTGATGGCGGCCGAGAAGCCGCTGATCGTGGCCGGCGGCGGCATCATCAATGCCGACGCATCGAACCTGCTGGTCGAGTTCGCCGAACTGACCGGCGTGCCGGTGATCCCGACGCTGATGGGCTGGGGCACGATCCCCGACGACCACCCGCTGATGGCCGGCATGGTGGGCCTGCAGACCAGCCACCGCTATGGCAACGCGACGATGCTGGCGAGCGACTTCGTGCTCGGCATCGGCAACCGCTGGGCCAATCGCCACACCGGTAGCCCCGAGGTGTATTGCAAGGGCCGCACCTTCGTTCACGTCGACATCGAGCCGACGCAGATCGGCCGTGTCTTCAACCCCGAACTGGGCATCGTCAGCGATGCCAAGGCCGCGCTCGAATTGTTCGTCCAGGTGGCCCGCGAACGCAAGGCGGCGAAGTCGCTCAAGGACTTCGGCGTCTGGGCCAGCCGCTGCGCCGAGCGCAAGAAGCTGATGCACCGCAAGACGCACTACACCGAGACGCCGATCAAGCCGATGCGCGTGTACGAGGAGATGAACAAGGTCTTCCCGCGCGACACGATCTACGTCACGACGATCGGCCTGTCGCAGATCGCCGGCGCGCAGTTCCTGAACGTCTACGGCCCGCGCCAGTGGATCAACTGTGGCCAGGCCGGCCCGCTGGGCTGGACCATCCCGGCCGCGCTCGGCGTCGTTGCCGCCGACCCGACCCGCACCGTGGTCGGCCTGTCGGGCGACTACGACTTCCAGTTCCTGATCGAGGAGCTGGCGGTCGGCGCGCAGTTCCGCCTGCCGTACGTGCAGGTGCTGGTCAACAACAGCTACCTCGGCCTGATCCGCCAGAGCCAGCGCGGCTTCGAGATGGACTTCTGCGTGCAGCTGGCGTTCGAGAACCAGAACGTGGAAGACGGTGCGCTCAAGAGCTACGGCGTCGACCACCAGGCGGTGGTGCAGGGCCTGGGCTGCAAGAGCCTGCGCGTGACCGACCCCGAGAAGATCGAGGCCGCGATGATCGAGGCGCGGGCCATGGCGCAGCAAGTACCGCGTGCCGGTGGTGGTGGAAGTGATCCTCGAGAAGGTCACGAACATCGCGATGGGCACCGAGATCGACAAGATCAACGAGTTCGAAGAGATCGATTGCCGCCACCCCGAAGGGCGCCAGGGCCTCGAGATGGCCGGCCTGCTGGAGTAGCGCCATGCCCAAGTTCTCCGCCAACCTGTCGATGCTGTTCACCGAGGCGCCGTTCCTCGATCGCTTCGGCCTTGCCGCCAAGGCCGGCTTCGAAGCCGTCGAGTTCCTGTTCCCCTACGCTTTCAGTGCGCAGGAGATCAAGCAGCGGCTCGACGCCAACGGCCTGAAGCTGGTCCTGCACAACCTGCCGGCCGGCGACTGGGAGGCGGGTGAACGCGGCATCGCCTGCCTGCCCGACCGCACCGACGAATTCCGCAGCGGCGTGGCGCGTGCGATCGAGTACGCCACCGCCCTCGGGGTGCCGCAACTCAATTGCCTGGCCGGCAAGGCGCCGATCGGTGCCGACGACGCGGTGTTGCGCAAGACGTTCGTCGCGAATCTCAGATTCGCCGCCGCGGAGCTGAAGAAGGCCGGCCTGAAGCAGTTGATCGAGCCGATCAATACCTACGACATCCCCGCCTTCTACCTCAACCGCACGGCACAGGCGATCGGCATCCTCGACGAGGTCGGCGCCGACAACGCCTTCGTCCAGTACGACATCTACCACGCACAACGGATGGAAGGCGAACTCGCCGCGACGATGCAGAAAGCACCTGGCACGCATCGGCCACATCCAACTCGCCGACAACCCGGGTCGCAACGAGCCCGGCAGCGGCGAGATCAATTACCCCTTCCTGTTCGCGCACCTGGATCGCATCGGCTACCGCGGCTGGATCGGCTGCGAGTACAAGCCGGCCACGACCACCGAAGCCGGCCTGGGCTGGCGCCAAAAGCTGGCACAGTGAGCGCCATTCCACTCAACAAGGACAAAGACGTGACTTCATCCCCCCTCAAGATCGGTTTCGTGGGCCTGGGCATCATGGGCGCGCCGATGGCCGGCCACCTGATCAAGGCCGGCCACCAGCTCTTCGTCTTCACGCTGGGCAAGATGCCGGAGGCGATCGCCGCCAGCAACGCCACGCAGTGCGCCAGCGCCCGCGGCGTGGCCGAGCGGGCCGACATCATCATCACGATGGTGCCCGACACCCCCGATGTCGAAGCGGCGCTTGTTCAGTGAAGCCGGCATCGCCGCCGGGCTGAGCAAGGGCAAGACCGTGGTCGACATGAGCAGCATCTCGCCGATCGCCACCAAGACCTTCGCCAGGAAGATCAACGAACTGGGCTGCGACTACCTGGACGCGCCGGTGTCAGGCGGCGAGGTGGGGGCCAAGAACGCCACGCTGTCGATCATGGTCGGTGGCGACCCGGCGGTGTTCGAGAAGATCAGGCCGCTGTTCGAACTGATGGGCAAGAACATCACGCTGGTCGGCGGCAACGGCGACGGCCAGACCGCCAAGGTGGCCAACCAGATCATCGTCGCGCTGAACATCGAGGCCGTGGCCGAGGCGCTGCTGTTTGCCGCCAAGGCCGGCGCCGATCCGGCGCGCGTGCGCCAGGCGCTGATGGGCGGCTTCGCATCGTCGAAGATCCTCGAAGTGCATGGCGAGCGCATGGTCAAGCGCACCTTCGACCCGGGCTTCCGCATCGAACTGCACCAGAAAGACCTGAACCTGGCGCTCAGCAGTGCCCGCGCCCTCGGCGTGTCGCTGCCGAACACCGCCACCGCGCAGGAGCTGTTCAATTCGTGCGTCGCCCACGGCGGCAAGGCCTGGGACCATTCGGCGATGGTGCGGGCGCTGGAGAAGCTGGCCAATTTCGAGATCGGCCAGCAGGCCTGAGCTGCGCGGGCGGGGCGCCGCCCGCCGCGCTCAGCGGTGCATGGCCGGCAGCAGGCGGTCCGCGGGGTTGACGGCCGCCTCGCCCTCGAGCTCGATCGCGACCTGGGTGCAGACCGCGCGGCACAGCGTGGCCACACGCTCGCTCTGCAGCCGGTAGTACATCTGGGTGCCGTCACGGCGCTTGGCCAGCACGCCACTGCGGTAGAGCGTGCTCAGGTGCTGCGACATGTTGGGCTGCGTGGTGTCGATCTCGGCCAGCAGTTCCGACACGTTCTTCTCGCCCTGGCAGACCGCGCTGATGATCTTCAGGCGGATCGGTGTCGACAGCACGGAGAACAGCTCGGCGACAGATTCGAACACCTGGTCTTCGCAGTTCTTGCGGTCCATGGATCACCTCGGGCAATGGGCACGGATTCGATTCTATTCGGAACGACCGATATTTCAATCCGCCCCACTGGCGCGGGCACTGGCTGGACCGCAGATCGCCGCGGTGTTGCCGCCGATGGAGGCGCTGGATCCCGCCTACGCGTACTGCGACACGGTGTCCCGCTGCGCGCACCAGCTGGCGATATCGTCGAGGCCGACCCCGCGGCGATCGTCCGCCGCCGCGCCGAGATCGGGCCGCCAGCCCTGACGCGTGTGCAGCCCGGGGCCGATCGCGACCGCACCCTCGATCGTGGCGCTGGCGAAGTAGGCACTGAGCGTCACGACCACAGGGATGTCGGCGGCGCGCGCCGCGGCCACGCCGCCGGGCGAATCCTCGATCGCCACCGCCTGCAGCGGCCCGATGCCCAGCCCCTGCAGCGCCCGCACATAGACCTCGGGGTCGGGCTTCTTGTGCCGCACGTCTTCACCACAGACCAGCACCGCAAAGCCGTCGGTCCAGCGCTCGCCGAGGTGCTGGCGCATCAGCGCGTCGACGTTGATCCGGCTGGTCGTGGTGGCGATGCCCATGCGCACGCCGCGGGCGTGGCACTGCTGCATCAGCTCGACCACGCCTTCGCGCAGCGGGATGCCACCGCTGCGCACCAGCTCGGCGTAGAAGATGTTCTTGCGCTGATGGATCGCCGCCGCCAGCGCCGCGCGTTCCGCGGCCATCGTGGGTGCGTCGGGCTGATGCTGCATGTCGTGCAGCAGGCGCTCGCGGCCACCGGTGATGCGCAGCAACTCGCCGTAGCGGCCCTCGTCCCAGCGCCACGGCACGCCACAGGCCTCGAACGCGAGGTTGAACGCCACCCGATGGCCGTCGCGCTCGCTTTCGGCCAGCGTGCCGTCGACATCCCACAGCAACGCCGAGAGTTCAGTCATCGTCACCCCGCTGGTCGTGCTGCAGCGTCAGACGATGGCTTGGCCAGCCGCTGCGCACTCGGCACCGCAATGCGTCTGCACCAGATCGGCCAGCGCTGCCGCCGTCAGGCCGAAGTGCTCGGCCAGGCGCGCAGCGGGCGCCGATTCGCCGAACCGATCGACGCCGAGCGCCGCGACGCAACCGTACTGGCCCCACCAGCGCGTGACGCCCGCCTCGACGCCGATGCGCACCAGTCCGCGGCCCAGCACGGCATCGCGGTACGCCGGGTCCTGGCGGTCGAACACCGTCGACGACGGCAGTGACACGACGCGCGCGGCGATGCCCCGTGCATCCAGCAGTTGCTGCGCCGCCATCGCCAGCGACACCTCGGAGCCGGTGGCGAGGATCACCGCGACGGCCGCATTGCGCTCGCTCAGCACATAGCCGCCGCGCTGGATGCCGCGCACCTGCGCCGGCTCGCGCGGCTGCGCCGGCAGGTTCTGGCGCGACAGCAGCAGCGCCGAAGGCCGCCCGCGCTGCGCCAGCGCGTGGGCCCAGGCCACCGCGGTCTCGACGCCGTCGCAGGGCCGCCAGACATCGAGCTCCGGAATCAACCGCAGGCTCGCGGCGTGTTCGACGGGCTGGTGTGTCGGGCCGTCTTCGCCCAGTCCGATGCTGTCGTGGGTGAACACATGCACCACGCGCTGCTTCATCAGCGCGGCCATGCGGATCGCATTGCGGCTGTAGTCGGAGAAGGTCAGGAACGTGCCGCCGTAGGGGATGAAGCCGCCGTGCAGTGCCACGCCGTTCATCACCGCGGCCATGCCGAACTCGCGCACGCCGTAGTTGATGTGGCGGCCGCCCCGCTGGCCTCCACGCACGGCACCGCAGCCCGGAAAGTCGGTCAGGTTCGAGCCGGTCAGGTCGGCGCTGCCGCCGATCAGTTCGGGCACCTTCGGCGCCAGCAGCGCGAGCACCTTCTGCGAGGCCTTGCGCGTGGCCACCGTCTCGCGCGCTGCCGCGAACTCGTCCACCACGGCGAGCTGCGTGGCCTCGAAGTCGTGCGGCAGCTCGCCGGCCATGCGCCGCTCGAACTCGCGCGCCAGTTCAGGGTACGCGGCACGGTAGGCGGCAAAACGGGCCTGCCATTCGGCCTCGCGCGCAGCCCCCAGCGGGCGCGCGTCCCACCGTGCCGCGATGGCCGCCGGAACCTCGAACGGCGCATGCGGCCAATCGATGGCTTCGCGCGTCGCGCGGATCTCGTCGGCGCCCAGCGGTTCGCCGTGCGCCTTGGCGCTGCCCTCGCGCGCCGGCGAGCCCTTGCCGATGGTGGTGCGGCAGACGATCAGCGTGGGCTTGTCGGTCGACGCCCTGGCCTGCGCGATCGCCTGCCCGACGGCGACCACGCTGTGGCCGTCGACGGGACCGATCACGTGCCAGCCGTAGGCGCGAAAGCGCGCCGCCGTGTCGTCGATGAACCAGCCCTTCACCGCGCCGTCGATCGAGATGCCGTTGTCGTCGTACAGCGCGATCAGCTTGTTGAGCTGCCATGCGCCCGCCAGCGCGCAAGCCTCGTGGCTGATGCCCTCCATCAGGCAACCGTCACCGAGGAACACGTAGCTGCGGTGGTCGACCACGGTGTGCCCGGGCCGGTTGAATTCATCGCCCAGCAGCTTCTCGGCCAGTGCGAAGCCGACCGCGTTGGTGAGCCCCTGCCCGAGCGGTCCGGTGGTGGTCTCGACACCGGGCGTCGCGCCGACCTCGGGGTGCCCCGGCGTCCTGCTGTGCAACTGGCGAAAGCGCTTCAACTCGTCGATCGGCAGGTCGTAGCCGGCGAGGTGCAGCAGCGCGTACAGCAGCATCGACGCATGCCCGTTGGACAGCACGAAGCGGTCGCGGTCGGCCCATTGCGGATTGGCGGGGTTGTGGCGCAGGTGGCCGCCCCACAGCGCCACCGCCATCTCGGCCATGCCCATCGGCGCGCCGGGGTGGCCTGAGTTGGCCTGCTGCACGGCGTCCATCGCCAGCGCACGCAATGCGTTGGCCATCGGGTCGCTGGCGCCGTTGCCGGCGCGGATCACGCGGTCGTTGGCATTCGAGCTCATGGTTGTCTCCGCGCGGTCAAGGAAACGCCGGGCCGCCCCAAGTTTCCTGCTCCCCCTCGGGGGGATGGACGCCGCAAAGCGGCGGACTTGGGGGTCGTCATAGTGCACCGAGCGCGCGCTTGCGCCGCTCCATCATTCGCCAGATGTAGGGCGTGAAGATCAGCTGCATCGCCAGCTCCATCTTGCCGCCCGGCACGACGATGGTGTTGGCGCGCGACATGAACGAGTCGTGGATCATGTTCAGCAGGTACTGGAAGTCGATGCCCTTCGGGTTGGCGAAGCGGATCACGACCAGGCTCTCGTCGGGCGACGGGATGTCGCGGGCGATGAACGGGTTGCTGGTGTCGACGCAGGGCACGCGCTGGAAGTTCACGTGGGTGTGCGTGAACTGCGGGCAGATGTAGTTCACGTAGTCGGGCATGCGGCGCAGGATCGTGTCGGTGACGGCCTCGGTCGAGTAGCCGCGCTGCTTCTTGTCGCGCCACAACTTCTGGATCCATTCGAGGTTGATCACCGGCACCACGCCGATCAGCAGATCGGGATGGCGCGCGATGTCGACTTCGGGCGTGACGACGGCGCCGTGCAGTCCCTCGTAGAACAGCAGGTCGGTCTGCGCGGGCAGCGGCTCCCAGGGCGTGAAGGTGCCCGGCTCCTGCTTGTACGGCGCCGCCTCCTCGGCGTTGTGCAGGTACTTGCGCTGCCGTCCTGTGCCCGACTCGGCGTAGCTGTGGAACAGCTGTTCGAGTTCGGCGAACAGGTTGTTCTCGGGGCCGAAGTGGCTGAAGTGCTCGTTGCCCGCCTGCTCGGCTTCGGCCTGTCGCAGCTTCATCTCCTTGCGGTCGTAGCGGTGAAAGCTGTCGCCTTCGATCATCGCGGCGGTCACGCCCTCGCGGCGAAAGATGTTGTCGAAGGTGCGCGTCACCGACGTGGTGCCGGCGCCCGACGAACCGGTGATGGCGATGATGGGGTGTCGTTCAGACATGGTCAGTCCCTGAAGAGGCTGCGTTCGGCAAACAGCGGTGTGCCGGGGTCGCGTGTGGCGGGTTCGTGGTGGTAGCGCTCGATGCGCTCGACTTCGTTCTTCGAGCCGAACACCAGGCCGATGCGCTGGTGCAGCGCGCTGGGCTTGACGCCGAGCATCGGCTGCCGGCCGGTGCTGGCGCGACCGCCGGCCTGTTCGATCACGAAACCGATCGGATTGGCTTCGTAGAGCAGGCGCAGCCGCCCGCTCTTGCTCGGGTCCTTGGTGTCGCGCGGGTACAGGAACACGCCGCCGCGCATCAGGATGCGGTGCGCTTCGGCCACCATGCTGGCGATCCAGCGCGTGTTGAAGTCCTTGCCGCGCGGCCCCGTCTTGCCGGCCAGGCATTCGTCGACGTAGCGCTTGACCGGCGGCTCCCAGAAGCGGCTGTTGGAACTGTTGATCGCGAACTCGTGGGTGTCGGCCGGCACCTGGATCTGCGGATGTGTCAGCACGAACTCGCCGAGGTTCGGGTTCAGCGTGAAGCCGGCCACGCCGTTGCCGACGCTCAGCACCAGCATCGTCGTCGGCCCGTACAGCGCATAGCCGGCGGCGACCTGTGTCGCGCCCGGTTGCAGGAAGTCGGCCTCGGTGACGTCGCGGCCGCTGTCGATCACGTCCTGCGGCGCACGCAGGATCGAGAAGATGCTGCCCACGGAGACGTTGACGTCGATGTTGGAGGAGCCGTCCAGCGGGTCGAACACCAGCAGGTACTTGCCGCGCGAATACGCCGCCGGGATCTGCCTGGGCTCTTCCATCTCCTCCGATGCCATGCCGGCAAGATGGCCGCTCCACTCGTTCATGCGAATGAAGATCTCGTTGCTCAGCACGTCGAGCGGCTTCTGCACTTCACCCTGCACGTTCACGCCGCCAGCCTCGGGGGCCGGCGCAGCCGTCAGGCCATCGCCGAGTTCGCCGAAGGCGACGATGCGCGCAATCGCCTTGCAGGCCAGCGAGAGGTCGAGGATCAGCGCGTTCAAGTCACCGCTGGCCTGCGGGAAGCGGCGGCGCTGCTCGATCAGGTAGCGGGTCAGGGTCCAGCGGTGCGACAGGGGCATGGTCGTCTTTCCAGAGACAGGTTCAGGTGGCGCTGGCGCCGAACACCCGGCTGGCGCGGATGTCGGCGGCCGTCAGCGTGGTCAGGTCCTCGCGCGTCAGTTCGCGATCGCGCTCGGCGAACAGGCGGCTGGCCTGGCGCAGGCGCATGCGGTCGAGCGCGTTGCGCACGCTGCGGGCGTTGGCGAAGTGCGGCTGTGCCAGGCGGCGCGTCAGGTACTCGGAGAAAGTCTCGCGCGCACCGGCGTCGAAACGGTAATTCATGCCCGCCAGCATCTTGTCGCCGATCTGCAGCAGTTCGTCGTGGCTGTAGTCGGGGAAGTCGAGGTGGTGCGCGATGCGCGAGCTGAGGCCGGGGTTGGACTGGAAGAAGGTGTCCATGCGGTCCTTGTAGCCAGCCAGGATCACCACCAGGTCGTCGCGCTGGTTCTCCATCACCTGCAGCAGGATCTCGATCGCCTCCTGGCCGTAGTCACGCTCGTTCTCGGGGCGATAGAGGTAGTAGGCCTCGTCGATGAAGAGCACGCCGCCCATGGCCTTCTTCAGCACTTCGCGGGTCTTGGGCGCCGTGTGGCCGATGTACTGGCCGACCAGGTCGTCGCGCGTCACCGCCACCAGATGGCCTTTGCGCACGTAGCCGAGGCGATGCAGGATCTGTGCCATGCGCATCGCCACCGTCGTCTTGCCGGTGCCGGGGTTGCCGGTGAAGCTCATGTGCAGGCTGGGCGTCTGCACCGGCCTGCAGGCCGAGATTCAGGCGCAGCTTGTCGATCACCAGCAGCGCGGCGATGTCGCGGATGCGCTGCTTGACGGGCGCCAGGCCGACGAGGTCGCGGTCGAGTTCGTCCATCACCGCCTCGACCTGGCTCTCGGCCAGCACCTCGGCGACGGTGCGCGCGCTGCTCTTCGGCGCGGCAGGTGCCGCCGGCTCGGCGACCGGTGCCGTCGAGCCGGGAATCGAGTACAGCGGGGTGGTGGTCATTGCTGTTGCCCTGCCGCGTTGCGCGCCCGTTGCGGATGTGAGGTGCGTCTTGTTTCGAGATGCTTGGTCGGCTGCCAACCTGCCGGGTCCCGGCCCGGCAGGCCGGGTGACTTTCATTTGCGGCGCCAAATGAAAGTCACCAAAGCAAAGGGCCTCAATGCAACACCCTCTCATGCCGTTCTGCTCGCCTGCGCACACCCGGCCCGGCGGGCCACTTGGAACCACCGCCGACACATCGAAGCTGGCAACTCACTCGACGGCGCGGGCCTCGCTTCGCTTTGGCCCGCGCAGGTCCAGCTGGATCTGCGCGGGCCGAAGCGTAGCGAGGCCCGCGCCGTCGAGTGCGCTGCGGCTTCGATGTGCCGCGGTCGGCTCCAAGTGGCCCGCTGGGCCGGGGTGCGCAGCGTGCAGAACGCAGCTGAAAGGTTTTGCATTGAGGGCTCTTTGCTTTGGTGACTTTCATTTGAGCCCCGCAAATGAAAGTTACCCGGCCGCCGGGCCGGGACCCGGCAAGCAACGTAGTACAAGACGTGCCTGTGAGCGCACCATCTCACGCCGCCCGCTTCAGCGCCATCGCGCCGTCGAGTTCGCGCCGCATCGCGTCGATCACCGCCCGGTAGTCCGGCTGGCCGAAGATCGCGCTGCCGGCCACGAAGGTGTCGGCACCGGCATCGGCGACGCGGCGGATGTTGTCGGCCTTGATGCCGCCGTCGACTTCGAGCCGGATGTCGCGGCCGCTGGCTTCGATGATGCGCCGCGCCGCCTCGCACTTGCGCAACGCGGAGTCGATGAAACTCTGCCCGCCGAAGCCCGGGTTGACGCTCATCACGAGCACCAGATCGACCTTGTCGATCACCCACTCGAGGACATCCAGCGGCGTGGCCGGGTTGAACACCAGCCCGGCCTGGCAGCCCTCGCCCCTGATCAGCTGCAGCGTGCGGTCGACATGCGCGCTGGCATCCGGGTGAAAGCTGATGAAGTCGGCACCGGCCTTGGCGAACGCGCTGGCCAGCGCATCGACCGGCTGCACCATCAGGTGGACGTCGAGCGGCACCTTCGTGCCGTCGGCGCGCACGCAGTGCGGCTTGATGGCCTGTGCGACGGCCGGGCCGATGGTCAGGTTCGGCACGTAATGGTTGTCCATCACGTCGAAGTGGATCCAGTCGGCGCCGGCGGCGATGACATCGCGCACCTCCTCGCCGAGGCGCGCGAAATCGGCCGAGAGGATCGACGGTGCGATGCGGTGCATGGCGCTCAGGCCCGCTCGCCTTCGGGCTTGTCGGTGGCGTAGCTGTGCACCGTGTAGCGGATCGAGCGGCCCGCGCCCTCCTGCCGGACCAGGCCGAAGCCGGGTTCGTTGGCCGGGCGGTTGACGATGAAGCTCATCGCGATCGACTCGACGCCGCGCGTCGAGTCGAAGGCCATCAGGCGGATGTAGTGGTTCGGGAAGGTCTTGCGGCAGTGCTGCAACTCGAGCATCACGCCGGCCGCGTCCTTCAGGTCGAACATCGGCATGCCGAACATCTCCCAGTAGGTGTTGCGCGGGTGCGGGTCGTCGGTGTACTCGACGCTCCAGGCATAGCCCTTGGCCAGGCCGTAGTCGATCTGCAGCGTGATCTCGGCGTCGGTCAGGTCGGGCAGGAAGCTGAACTGGCCCTGCGTCAGGCGGCCGGTCGGGTTGGTCATCATGGTGGTGTGCTCCTCAGGTCGAGACGCCAGGCGTGACGGCGTAGTCGCTGGTGTCGGTGGACGTGTAGTTGAAGCTGATGTCGCCCCAGGTATCGAGCGCCTGCTTCAGCGGGGTGCAGGTCTGCGCCGCCTTGCGCAGGATCTCCGGGCCATCGTTCTTGATGTCCTTGCCCTCGTTGCGGGCCTTGACCATGCACTCCAGCGCCACGCGATTGGCCACCGCACCGGCCTGGATGCCTGCCGGGTGGCCGATCGTGCCGCCGCCGAACTGCAGGATCACGTCGTCGCCGAACAGGTCGATCAGCTGGTGCATCTGGCCGGCGTGGATGCCGCCCGAGGCCACCGGCATCACCTTCTTCGTGTCGCACCAGTCCTGGTCGAAGAACAGGCCGCGCGGCAGATCCTGCTTCGTATAGCTGTCGCGGCAGACGTTGTAGTAGCCCTGCACCGTCATCGGGTCGCCCTCGAGCTTGCCGACCGCGGTGCCGGTGTGCAGGTGGTCGACGCCGGCCAGGCGCAGCCACTTGGCCATCACGCGGAAGCTCACGCCGTGGTTCTTCTGCCGCGTGTAGGTGCCATGGCCGGCGCGGTGCATGTGCACGATCATGTCGTTCTTGCGCGCCCAGTTGGCCATGCTCTGGATCGCGCTCCAGCCGATGATCAGGTCGAGCATGATCACCACCGAGCCCAGTTCCTTGGCGAACTCGGCGCGCTCGTAGATGTCTTCCATCGTCGCGCCGGTCACGTTCAGGTAGCTGCCCTTGACCTCGCCAGTGGCGGCGCTGGCCTTGTTCACCGCGTCCATCACGTAGAGGAAGCGGTCGCGCCAGTGCATGAAGGGCTGCGAGTTGATGTTCTCGTCGTCCTTCATGAAATCGAGGCCGCCCTTCAGCCCTTCGTAGATCACGCGGCCGTAGTTGCGGCCCGACAGGCCGAGCTTGGGCTTGGTGGTCGCCCCCAGCAGCGGGCGGCCGAACTTGTCCAGGCGCTCGCGCTCGACGACCAGCCCGGTCGGCGGGCCCTTGAAGGTCTTGACCAGCGCCACCGGCATGCGGATGTCTTCCAGCCGGGCCGCCTTCAGCGGCTTGAAGGAAAAGACGTTGCCGATCAGGCTGGCGGTGATGTTGGCGATCGAGCCTTCCTCGAACAGGATGATGTCGTAGGCCACCCAGGCGAAGTACTGGCCCGGGGTGTTGGGCACCGGCTCGACCTTGAAGGCCTTGGCGCGGTAGCTGTCGCAGGCGGTCAGGCGGTCGGTCCAGACCACGGTCCAGGTCGCGGTGCTCGACTCGCCGGCCACCGCCGCGGCGGCCTCGACCGGGTCGACACCCTCCTGCGGCGTGATGCGGAACAGGCAGATGGTGTCGGTGTCCTTGGGCACGTAGTCGGCGTCCCAATAGCCCATCTGGCGGTACTTGAGAACGCCGGCGCTGTAGCGCGTCTTGGCATCGGTGATCACGCCGGCTTCGACGGGTTTGTTCACGAGGGCTCCTTGGCTGCGGGTCAGTGCTTGACGACGGGACCAGGCCAATATAAGTTTGCGACTGAGTTAAGGAATAGTCAGACTTTGTTTGTCACTTAGTTAAGGTTTACCTGATCTATGAACATCACCTTCCGCCAGTTGCGGGTTTTCGTCGAGGTGGCCCAGCAGGGCAGCATGGCGCGCGCGGCCGCCAGCCTTCACCTGACGCCGCCGGCGATCTCGATGCAGATCAAGGAGATCGAGACGCAGGTCGGCCTGGCGCTGTTCGAGCGGCACGGGCGGCAGGTTTCGCTGTCGACGGCCGGCGAATATTTCCTGGTCCATGCCAGGCGGCTGCTCGCCAACCTGAAGGACGCCGACGATGCGATGGCGCGCTTCAAGCGGCTCGAGCACGGGCTGCTGACGATCGGCATCGTCAGCACCGCGAAGTACTTCGTGCCGCAGATGCTGGCCCGCTTCCACGAGGAGCATCCCGGGCATCGACGTGCGCCTGCGCGTGGTCGGCAACCGCGAGCAACTGGTGGCGCTGATGCAGGCCGGCGAGGTCGACCTGTCGGTGATGGGGCGGCCGCCGAAGGAGATCGCCACCCGCGCCGAGGCCTTCGCCGCGCATCCGCTGGTGTTCGTCTGCCCGCCCGGGCACCCGCTGCTCAAGATCGGCCACCCGCCGGTGTCGGCGCTCGGCCGGCTACCCGTTCATCGTGCGCGAGCAGGGCTCGGGCACGCGCACCGCGATGGAGGCGTTCTTCGCCGAACACCGCTTCGAGCCGCGCATCACGATGGAGATGTCGAGCAACGAGACCATCAAGCAGGCGGTGATGGCCGGCATGGGCCTGTCGTTCCTGTCGCTGCACACCATCGGCCTGGAGGTGCGCAGCGGCCTGCTGCATGTGCTCGACGTCGAGGGCACGCCGGTGATGCGGATGTGGAACGTGGTGCACCTGCAGTCCAAGCTGCTGTCGCCGGCGGCAGAGGCATTTCGCTACTTCATCATCGAGCGCGGCGAGGCGCACCTGCTGGCGCACGACGCGCCGCTGCTGCAGCGCGCGCCGGCGGGCGCGTGACCGGGCGGCGGCGCGGCCGGCAGCACGGCAGGAACTGCCGCCGACGCCCTGCCCCGATCGGTCAGCGACCGGCGCCGCCCAACTCGCGCACCAGTTGCCGCACGTCGGGGCTTTCGGGCTCGAGCGTCTGCAGCCGCTGGGCGTGGCCGAGCGCGCGCTGGCGGTTGCCGGCATCGCGCTCGAACAGCGCCAGCGCCAGCAGCACATCGCGATCGTCCGGATGCCGTTTCAGTGCGCCTTCGAGCTCGCGCAGCGCCGGCCCGCGCTGGCCGGCATCGTTCAGTGCGACCGCATAGACGTAGGCGAACCGCGCGCTGTCAGGCGCCAGCTTCGCCGCTTGTGCGAGTTCCTTCAACGACTCGTCGGCGCGCTTCTGGCGCGCGAGTGAAAGCCCCAGGGCATGGCGCGCGGGCGCCGAGCGGGGGTCGCGTGCCAGCGCCTCGCGCAGCGTCTTCTCGGCCTCGTTCTCGGCGCCGCGGCTGCGCTGCAGGTCGGCCAGGTTCAGCGCGGCCTGGACGAAGGTCGGATCCAACGCGAGTGCGCCGCGGTAGGCCGCCACCGCGTCGTCGAACCTGCCCTGGGTCGCGTGGAGGTTGCCGAGGTTCGCGCGCCCCTCGGGGCGGTCGGCATTGAAGCGCTCGGCCGCGACGACCTCGTCGATCGCGGTCGCGAACCTCTCGCGCTGCTGCGGCGACAGACGCGATTCCGGTTCGCCGGCCAGCGCGCGCGCCGCATCCATCCTGACCTGTCGGATCGGATCGCCGAGCAGCGGTGCCAGCAACTGCGCACGCGCGTCGGGGTCGGCACCGGCCAGCGCCGCGGCCGCGGCGGCGCGCACCAGTGCATCGGGGTCGGTCAGCGCACCGCGCAGCGCCGGCAGTGTCGCTGCGCTCAGAGACTGACCGAGCCAGCGCACCGCGCTGGCGCGCGCGAAGCCCGATTGCTCACGATCCTGGGCCACCACCACCAGTGCGCGCTGGGCGCCCGCCGCGCCGCGGCCGGCCGCGGTGAAGGCCTCGGCGAAGGTCTGGAAGCCAGCCTTGGGTTGCGGGAACCAGGCCTTCACCGCATCGGCCGCCCACTGGGGCTTGCGGTCGGTGTGGCACCGGCTGCAGGCGTTGGGCACGCCCAGGCTGACCGTGCGGTCGGGGCGCGGAATGCGAAAGCCGTGGTCGTGCCGCGGGTCGACGACCATGTAGGTCGTCGCCGGCATGTGGCAGGCGGCGCACTCGGCGCCTTTGGTCGCGGGTGCGTGGTGGTGGTGCGACGCCGCGTCGTACTTGCCCGGCGCGTGGCATTGGCTGCACACGGCATTGCCCGGCGCGCGCAGCTTCTGCGTGTGCGGGTCGTGGCAGTCGGAACAGGTGACGCCCTTCGCATGCATCCTGCTGCCCAGGAACGTACCGAGGTTGAAGACCTCGTCGCGCTGCTGGCCGTCGTCGTGGAACAGGCCAGGCTCGATCAGCGACGTGCGAAAGCCGTCGCCAAAGCGGTTGCCGGCATGCCAGGCATCGCTGAACTGCCCGCGGCGCGCGTGGCAGCGGGCGCAAGCCTCGATCTCGCGCGAGCTGTCGCGCGGTTTCGAGCGCACCGCGTTGCCCGACACGGGGTCGATCGCCCAGCCTGCGCCACGGCGCTCGTCCAGCGCGATCGGCAGCCCCTTGCCGGCAGCGTCGAACCTCTGCCAGTCGCCTTCCTTCTTCGCCCACGCGAGGTGGTTCGACCCGGGGCCGTGGCAGGCCTCGCAGCTGACGTTGATGTCGGTCCAGGTGGTCGCGTAGCGGTTCGTCGTTTCGTCGTAGTTCTTGCGCAGGTTGGTCGAGTGGCAGTCGGCGCACTGGTAGTTCCAGACCTGGTCGATGCCGGTCCAGTGCAGCGGGTCGCCGGCCTTGAGCTTGCGGTCGGGGTAGAGGTGGAACCAGCGCTGCCCGCCCTGGGCCGCCGGCCGGGTGTCCCAGGCGATGCCCAGCGCCTGCAGCCGCCCGCCGGGGAAGGCGACCAGGTACTGCTGCAGCGGCGTGTGGCCGAAGGTGTACTTGATCTCGAAGTCGGCCAGCCTGCCGTCGGGGCCGTCGGTGTTGACGAAGAACCTGCCGTCGCGCCTGAAGAACGTCGAGGTCACGCCCTGGTGGCTGAACTTCGTGCCCGCGAAGCGGCCCCGCACCGAGGCCTCGTCGGCCACCGCCATGGCGCGGTCGTGGTGCGAGCCCTGCCACGCCTGATGCTCCCGGGCATGGCACGACGCGCAGGCCGCGCCGCCGACGTAGGCCGCCGCGGGCGCAGGTGCCGGCGCCGGCGCGGCACGCTGGCCGCCAGCGGGGCCTGGGATTCCACGCCAGGCTGGTGGAATGCGAAGTACAGGCCGGCGACGAGCAACAGCGCCATCACGGCCACGGCGAGCCAGGGCGACCACCGGCGCGCCGGTACGTGCGGCCGTCGGCTGCGCGGGCGTCGTCACCACATCGGCGGGGGCGGGGCTTGCTGGGCAAGTTCGGTCTCGGCAGCGTGTCATGCCACGCAGCCTACTCCCCGGTCATCGGCTCGGGAACACCTGCTTCCAGTCCTGCCTGATGCTGAGCACGTCCAGCCGCGTCCCAGATGACGGATGCGGCCCGTTGGACCCGCTCGAGCCCTCAGACAGTCGGCATCATTGCTTCGAGCCGCTCGTCACCGCCTCCATCACGCGGTCGAGGTTGAAGCTGCCGGGCTTCTGTCGTGGCGGGAACTCCTTGAAGCTCTGCAGCCACTGGCCGACGTAGGCCCCGGCGGGCGCGATCGCGAACATGTGCTCCAGGTACCAGCGCTGGTAACCCATCGCGTGTTCCTGCTCGGCACGCTCGAAGGGGTCCATGCGCAGGTTGGTCAGTGCCGGGGCCCGCAGCGGCGTGAAGGGCTGCTGCCAGACCTTCAGGCCTTCGGCCTCCTGCTTCAGGAACGTGACCTTCCAGTTCTCGTAGCGCAGCGCCGCCACGCTGCCGTCGTCGGTCCAGTAGATGAACTCCTTGCGCGGCCAGGCCGCTTCGCCGCGCAGTGCGGGGCCCAGGTCGTAACCGTCGAGGTGGACCTTGTAGGTGGCGTTGCCGATCTTGCGGCCCTTCTTCAGTTCGTCCTTGGCCGTGGGGTCGCCGGCCGCCGCCACCAGCGTGGTCAGCATGTCCTCGTGCGCGCCGATCTCGTTGACGACGGTACCGGGCTTGATCACGCCGGGCCACTTGATCAGCGTCGGTACGCGGTAGCCGCCCTCCCACTGCGTGTTCTTCTCGCCGCGGAACATGGTCGTGCCGCCGTCGGGCCAGGTGAAGGTCTCGGCGCCGTTGTCCGACGAGTACATGACGATGGTGTTGTCGTCCAGACCCAGTTCCTTCAGCTTGTTCAGCACCTGGCCGACATGGCCGTCGTGCTCGACCATGCCGTCGGCGTAGATGCCCAGGCCGGTCTTGCCCTCGGATGCCGCCTTCAGGTGCGTGAAGATGTGCATCCGGGTCGAGTTCCACCACAGGAAGAACGGCTTGTCGGCCTTCTTGGCGCGCTCCATGAAGTCGAGCGCCTTGACGTTGACTTCCTCGTCGATCGTCTCCATGCGCTTCTTCGTCAGCGGGCCGGTGTCGGTGATGCGGCCATCCGCGAAGCTGTGGATCACCCCGCGCGGGCCAAACTTCTTCTTGAACTCAGGGTTCTTCGGGTAGTCGGGGTTCTCGGGTTCTTCCTCCGCGTTCAGGTGGTAGAGATTGCCGAAGAACTCGTCGAAACCATGCCTGGTCGGCAGCGTGTCGTCGCTGTCACCGAGGTGGTTCTTGCCGAACTGGCCGGTCACGTAGCCGCGCGCCTTGAGCAGCGTGGCGATGGTCGGATCGTCCTTCTTCATGCCCTCGGGCGCACCGGGCAGGCCGACCTTGGTCAGACCGGTGCGGATCGGCGACTGCCCGGTGACGAATGCGGCACGGCCGGCGGTGCAACTCTGCTGGCCGTACCAATCGGTGAACAGCGCGCCCTCGTTCGCGATGCGGTCGATGTTGGGCGTCTTGTAGCCCATCATGCCGCGGTTGTACGCGCTGATGTTGAACTGGCCAATGTCGTCACCCCAGATGATCAGGATGTTGGGCGGCTTGGCTCTGGGTGCCTGGGCCTGGGCCCAGCCCGGCAGCGCGGCCAGCGCACCCAGCACCAGCGCGGCCAGTGCTGCGAATCGTCGAATGGCGGTCATGTCGGTCCTTCCAAAGGGAAATCGTCCCGGTGTGCGGGTCGCCGTGGGTGTCGCGTGCCGCACCCGGTGCGCGAATGTGCGGTATGGCGCACTTCATCGCATCGTTCACTGGGGCAGCGACCGCTGCCCTTTGGTGCATCGACACCGTCTTCGGCCCGCGCCAGCAGGCCATCACGTTGGCAGCGGAACGCTACCTGAGCGCGAACTCCGCGCGCGTCGGTTTGCCCTTGTCCTTGGGCGCCTCGCCGCCGAGCTTCGGCGCGACGAGGAAGACGCGCTCGGCCGGCACCTTGCCGGTCTCGACGAGATATTCCTTCGCTGCCCGCGCGCGGCGGTTCGCCAGTTGGCGCAGATCCTCCTCGGTGACTTGCGCGTTCGTGATCATCAGGTTTTCCATCTCCTGCACAGGGAGGTCCTTGGCGAAGCCGAAGACGTTGCGGGGCTTCGGGAACTTCTCCGCCCCGTACGCGGCCTTGAGCAGCGCCGGATATTCCTCCTTGTCGACCGTCACTTCGTCGACGGAGGCCGGCGCCTTGCCCTCGCGCGTCAGCCGCTTCATCTTCTCGGCCTTCACGCGCGACTCGACGTAGGCCTGCTTCAGGCCTTCGCGGTCGCCGGCCGCATCGGCGCGCCCGGACACCTCCATCTTCAGCGCGGGCCGGTCGTTGAGCGCCTTGGCGAGGGCGTCGAGGCGCTTGCGTGAATCACCGTCGATCGTCGCGCTGCCGGCCGCGTACTCGACATAGGAGAGTTCCTCCTTGCCGCCGAAGGCAGAGGCCAGCGCGGAGAAAGGCGCGGTGATGATCTTCGTCAGCAGGTTGACGATCACGCGCACGATCAGGCCACCGACACTGAACTGCGGATCATCGAGCGAGCCGGAGATCGGCAGGTCGATGTCGATGACGCCGTTGCGGTCCTGCAGCAGCGAGACGGCGAGCAGCACCGGGAGTTTGGTGGCGGTCGGGCTCTCGACCTTCTCGCCGAACGTGAGCTGGTCCAGGTGGATGTTGTTCTCGGCGGCGAGCTTGCGGTTCTCGACGAGGTACTTCACGGTCACCGAGAGCTTGCCCTTCTCGATGCCGTAGCCGGCGTACTTGACCGAGTACGGCGTGAGGGGCGGCAACTCGATGTCGCGTGCCGAGGCCTTGATGTCGAGCAGGAGTTCCTTCGCGAGCGGATTCAACCTGCCGACGATCTCGACCGGCGCGGTGTTGTCCACCTTGCCACGCAGCTCCAGCTCGGCCGCCGTCTCCGACGTCATCTCGGTGACGCTGCCGCCGATGCCGGTGAGGTTCGCCGAGTAGTTGGGCTTGATGAAGAAGTCGCTGAAGTTGACGTTGCCGCCCTGCAGCGTGATCTTGCCGATGCGGATGTTGGGCGGCAGACCCTGGGCCGGCATGGCGCCGCCGGCCGCGGCCGTCGCGGAGGACGGCGTCGCGGGTTCGGTGGCCGGCTTCGCTGTCGCGTCCGCGGCCGCCGTCGGCGCCGCGGTCGGCGCCGTGGTCGAGACCCCGGCCTGGCCCTCCTTGACCATGATGTTCTGCAGGTTCAGCGTGCCGTCGGCGTTGACGATGAGACGCGAATAGAAGTCGGCCAGCGCCACTTCGCCGACGCCGATCTTCAGCGGCTCGAGATCGACATCGATCCCGCCGACGAACAACGACTTCCACTTCAGCAGATCCTGCTGGCTCGACTTGTCGACGGCCGCGAAGTCGGCGAGGTTGAGCTCGCCCGTGTACGCGGCACGCAGCGGCTTGCCGGGCGCGAGGTCCACGCTGAGGCTGCCGCGCGTCGACAGCAGTCCCGACGTGACGGTCACGTTGACCTTGTCGTCGATGAGTCGCTGCACCGGCGCGATGTTCAGTGCGCGCGCATCCACGCGCATCCGGGCCATCACCGGATTGACGCCGAACGGCCCCGCGGCCGTCAGCGTGCCCTTGCGATTGACAGTGGCCCTCAGCGTCGCGTTCGCCTTGGCGCCGGGCGCGTTGGAGAAGTTCTCGACCGTCGCTGCAAGTGGCTCCAGCGACCACGTGAACGCTTCGGCGCGCGTGCGGTCCTCGACGCGGATGGCGTAGTTGTCGAGCACCGCCTTGCGCAACTCGACCAGGAACGGCTTGCCCGGTGTGGCATCCGCCGCAGCGCCGGCCGGCTCGGACCGTGCGGGCGCGAGGATCTTCTCGAGATCGATGCTGCCGTCGCGCTCGCGCACCGCGTTCAGTCGCAGGCCCTTGGACGCGATGTCGCCGAGGGTGACGCGCTGTGCCACGAGGTCGAAGGCGCCTTCGCGCAGATCGAACGTCGCCAGGCGCAGGAACTCCTGCTTCGCGCGCGGCAGCCGCATCGCGATGTCCGCCGCCGTCGCCTCGATGGCTTCGAGCACCAGGTACGGCGCGGCGTCCTTGCCGTGGTAATTGAACCGGGTGCCGGCATCGAGGCGGCCCGACGTCAGCTCGGCCGCCAGCAACGGCTCGGCGAGCGGCCACAGCCGCGGCAGCGAGAGCTTCTCGATGCGCACCTTGCCGCTGACCTCGATCGGCTGCAACGCCGCCTCACCGCCCAGCACGAGCGATTCCTGCAGATCGGTCGTTGCGGCGGCCTCGAACGTCAGGCGCGATCCGGGTGCGCTGGAGATGCTGCGCACCACGCTGCGCAGGCCGCGCAGCTCGAGCTCGATCGGTCGCGAGCCGCGTTCGTCCAGCCAGTGGACCAGCCCGCCTTCGACGTCGAGCTCGTCGAGCCGATAGGTCAGGGGCTTCTCCGGCGCGGGCGCAGGCTTCGCGGCACTCGTGGGCGTGGGTGCGCGAAACAGCGAAGCCAGCACGAATTCGCCCCCCTTGTCGCGGCGCACCCAGACCTCGGGCGACGCCACCTTGAGCCTGGTGACTTCGTATCGGCCGGCGAGCGGCTCGATGGCGGCGAGTCTCGGCGGTGACCGAGGCCAGGCGCAGCAGCGGCCCGCCGGTCGGGAAATCTGCAGCCACCGACTTGAGCCCGGTCCGGCCCGCGATCACGATCGTCGGCACCTTGCCGGGAGGCTGCGCGAAGGTGACGTCGAGGTCGAGGTCGAGCCTGGCGGACGTCAGGTCGACCGGCAGCTTCGCCGGCGAGTACACGACCAGCGGCGTGACGTCGAAATCGCGCAACTCGAAGTTGACGATCGACTCGCGCGCTTCTGCGAACGGCTTGGACTTCGCGTTGGCCACGACGGACGCACCATTCGCGTTGACCGAGAAGCGTGGTTCGACGAACACCGCGCGGTGCGACTCGAGGCTCGAGATGAACGGCAGGCCGACGTCGATGCTCGAGAGCTCGTGCTTGCGGGCGACGACGCGGTCATCGACGTCGATCCGCCCGTCGAGCACTTCGATGTTGTAGACCGCGAAGCGCGCCGGCTGCGACGGCTCGTCGGACTTCGGCGCGGCAGCGAGCTTGTCCAGGATGTCGGAGAAGTTGAATCGGTCTGCCGCCGTCCGCACGATGCGCGCGTGTGGCTTGGACAGCCGCACGGCGTCGATGACCGGTGCGAAGCGAAGCAGCGAGGTGTAGGACGCGCGCACGTGGAGCTCGTCGAACGTCACGAACGCTTGCGTGCCGTCCGGCTCGCGGACGTTGAAGCCGCTGATCGTCACCGACGGCGCGAACGGATTGATCGCCACCTTGTCGATCGTGGTCGCGCGACCGAGTTCGCGCGTCAGGATCTTCTCGGCCTGCGATCGCACGATCGGCGGCGCCACCACGAAGCCCGCGATGGCGACGAATGCGACGATGCCCGCGAGCCAGAGCGCGATGCGCCGAAGCCGGGAGCGATCGAGAAGGCGGCTCGCTCGATCGGCCGGCGGGGCGTTGGGCTGGGTCATGGTGGGGTCTGTGGGTTGCACGTTCAGCCGCTGTGCAGCTGCAACTGGGCGGCGATCCTGCCTAGCTCTGCGGCGGTGGCCGCACCGAGCTTGGTCATGACCTGGGCCCGCTGGGCCTTGACGGTGCGCTCGGCAATGCCCAGTGCGCCGGCGATCTGCTTGTTGAGCTGGCCGGCGACGACGAGCTCGAAGACCTCGCGCTCGCGTGCCGTGAGCTGGGCAAATCGCGCCTGCAGATCCGCATCGGCACCTCGGCTCGCGCGCCGCGCGGCGTCGGCCTGCAGCGCGTTCTCGATCGCTGCGAGCAGCGGCTTGCGCTCGACGGGCTTGGTGAGGAAGTCGACCGCGCCGGCCTTCATCGCGCGGATGCCGGTGGCGAGGTCGCCATGGCCGGTGAAGAAGATCACCGGCAGCCGCACACCGTGCCGGACCAGCGATTCCTGCAGATCGAGCCCGGACGGGCCCGGCATGCGAAGGTCGAGCAGCAGGCACCCCGGGGTGTCTTGCGGCGGATGGAGCAGGAACTCACCCGCCGAGGCATAGGTCTGGACGCCATAGCCGGCAGCCACCAGCAGACGCTTCATCGCGCCGCGCACCGACTCGTCGTCGTCGACGACATGGATCACCGGCCGCAGGGTCATGGCGCGTTCGTCTCGGGTGGCTCTGGGGTGTCTGATGCCGGCGCGGTCGGCAGCAGGATGCGGAACTCGGTGCCGACATCGCACGCGGCAGCCTCGATCGTACCGCCGTGGGCTTCGACGATCGTGCGCGCGATCGCCAACCCCAGGCCCATGCCGCCGCGCTTGGTGCTGAAGAACGAGTCGAAGACCCTGGGCAGGTCGGCCTCGGTGATGCCGGTGCCGAAGTCGCGCACGCTGAGCTGCACGCCGCTAGGCGTGTCGGAGGTCTCGATCCGCACGCGGCGCCGGTCCTGGGGCACGTTCTCGCTGGCGTCGAAGGCATTCAGGCACAGGTTGATGATCACCTGCTGGATCTGCACCGGGTCGCCCAGCACCTCGGCCCGTTGCGCCAGCAAGGCATCCTCGAGGGCGACCGCGCGCCGCCGGGCCTCGGCGCGCAAGAGTGCGGCGGTGTCGCCGACGGCGCCGTTGAGGTTGAACCGGCGCCGTTGCGACATCGTGCCCGGCCAGCAGCGCGCGCAGGCGCTTGATGACCTCGCTGGCGCGCAGATCGTCGCGCCGGATATCGCCGAGGATCTGCACCAGCTCGTCGCGCGGCAACCGGCCGGCCTCGAGCATCGTTTCCGCCGCCTCGGCATTGCTGAGGATCGCCGCCAGCGGCTGGTTGATCTCGTGCGCGATCGACGCCGTCAGTTCGCCGGCCACCGCCAGCCGGGACGCGTGCAGCAGCTGTGCGCGCTGGGTCTGCAGGCTGAGCTCGGCGGCGCGCCGCCGGCGGCGCTGCAACAGCAGCGCGGCAATCAATGCCGACTGTGCCGCCAGCGCCAGCACCACACCCACCGACTGCCACCAGTAGCGCTGCAGGAACGATGCCTCGACGAAACGGACCTCGCAGCCTGCGGGCAAGGCCTGTGCGTTCAGACCGAAGCGTTCGAGTTGCCGACCGTCCGCGAGACACTTCGACGGCGGTGCGGGTTCGATGCCGGTTGGTGCCCACGGGCCGGCCGTCCAGCGCGCGCACCACGAGATCGGCGATGCGCTCGCCGCGCTCGCTGAAGGACTCCATCGCACCCGCCGCGAGACCGTGCCCCATGTACGAGTCGAAGACGCCGTACACCGGGGCACCACTGGCGGCGCTGAGCCTCTGCAGCACATCGCGCGGCAAGTGGACGTTGCCGTCGGCATCGCGGAACAGGCTCATGTAGAGGACGATGGTGTCGAGCGTTTCGCGCCCCAGGCGCTCGGCCGTCGCCTGCGGCGACAGGCCGACGATGAATTCGACCTGCATCCGATCGCCGTAGGGCAGCAGCGCCGCGCGAGCGCTCGCCACTTGCATCTCGTCGAACAGCGAGACGCCACCGACGACCACGACTCGGCGCGCCTTCGGCTGCAGTGCGAACGCGATGCGCAGCGTCGCTGGGAAATCGATCTCGGCGGGAATGCCGGAAAGCCCGGCGTCAGGCGGCAATTGCCTGGCAAACCGTGGCGACACGAAGTTGTAGACCGCAGGCACGTTGGGCCACAGGCGGTCGCGGTAGCGCAGGAAGAAGTCGACCGCCGGCTCCGTCACCAGCACGATGCTGTCGATGCGGACGCCTGCGTACTTGCGTGCGAGCAGATTCGCGAGTTCCGAGCCGGCAGAGCCGCCGAGCCGCACCGTGTCGATCGACTCGTGCAACCAGACCACGGACCGTCGATGACGCTGCACGACGGCCGCGCGCATGGCCGCGTCGATGGCCACGAAGGCGGGCAGGTACGGGTCGCTGCCGGTGATCACGAGCACCTGTGCGGTCTCGCCACGCCCGCGCGCCGGTGCACTGGTTGCGTCCCCCTGGGCAGCAGCGGTCGCCGGTACCACGTGCATTACGCACAGCGCCACCAGCAGCCACAGGCGAGCGAGCAGCGGGATGGGGCGGCGCAGTGGCGTCATTCGGGCAGCAATCTACCGCAGCACCGCTGCTTAGAATCGAACGAACATGACAAGCCCATTGCCTGCGCGCTGCCGCCCCGCTCTTCGTTGCCTGCCGATGGCGGCGCTGGTGCTGTGCTGCCTGCCGGCCTGGGCGCAACCTGCAGCGAGGGCCATCACGTCGGTCGATCTGCAGCGTCTGGCCAATGGCGTGCTGGGAATCATGAGCTACACGGTGGCGCCCGACGTCACCACCAGTTCGCTGTCGGTCCAGAACGCGGCGACGTCGAACCCGGGGTTGACGATGACGCAGTTCGGTGGCGGCTTCACCTGGAGCAAGGACACGCCGCTGTACCTGGAGGGCAACGCCGCCTACTCTCGCTACGATCCGACGTTCGTCGCCAGCGACGGTACCGAGCAGCGTCCGCTGCCGGTGAAGTGGAACGCGTTGTCGGCCACCGGCGGCATCGGCTGGGACTTCCCGCTGGCGCCGCATTGGACGCTGCGGCCGATCTTCAACTTCACGCTCGGCTACGTGACCAGCGACCTCAACATCGCCAAGTGGTGGCTCGAGAACAATACCGATATCGACCTGGAGTTTCTCGACAACGGCAAGATGAACGCTCGCGGTCTCGGCGGTTCGCTGATGATCGACTATGAGATGTTCGCGCCCGACGCCGACGTGGATCTCGAGCTGCGCTACACCAACGTGAAGCTTCGAAACAGCGGCGACCTGTCCGACAGGATCAAGGGCAGTGCGTCGGCAGAGAGTGCCAGCATCTGGGCCCGCCGGCGCGTGCCGACGGGCTGGACCGCCTGGGACCGCCCGATCCGCTACGTGCTCGAAGGCGCCTACACGCGCTTCCTCGGCAGCCAGGTGGAAGTCGGCGTCGAACACATGGCGTCGGTGGGGGCCGGCATCGAATTCGACTCCAGTGCCTACGACATCTGGGCCACGCGCTGGCGCGGCGTGGTGCGCTACAAGTTCGGGCCCGACATCTCGGGATGGTCGTTGGGTCTGGCCGTGAGCTTCTGACGACTGTCCGTTCGCGCCGAAGGCGCAGCGCCCTCACATCGGCGTTCGTCGCATACGTCGTTGCCAGCACCGCGGGCGCCACGGCGTCCTTTGCCACCTCGAGCACCGTGATCCGCCACAACGTGCGGGCGTCGTCGGGATCGACCAGCGTGGCGGAGTGCAACAGCGCCGCGTTGTCCCAGACGACGATGTCGCCGACACCGTAGCTGAAGCGCAGTCGGTACTTGGCCTGGGTGGCGTGCGCGGCCAACTCGTCGAGCAGATCGCGCGCTTCGTCATCGGGCATGCCGACGATGCCGAACGAACTTCCGGATACGGCATACAGCGCCTTGCGGCCGGTGACGGGGTGCGGGCGCGCGATCCGATGGGTGATCAGCGGCATCCTTGCCTTCTGCTCGGCACTCAGCACCGAGGCCGCCGTGCGGCTCGCCTCGTCGACATCCTGCCGATTTCCGTAGTGATGAATGGCCAGCAACGGGTCGATGCGTCGCTTCATCGCCTCGGGCAGATCGTCGTAAGCGGCCTGCTGGTTTGCGAACAGGGTGTCGCCGCCGACCTTGGGCACCACGCGGGAGTACAGCGTGGTGGCACGCGCCGGGACCGCGAGATACGAGTAATCGGTGTGGAAATACGATCCGGCGTCCTGCAGGCCCGTGGGCTTGCCGTCCTTCTTCACATTGGACAGGATCAGGATGTTCGAGTCCTCGGGGTGATGGAACTGGTCGATGACGTGCGGCTGCGGCGGCCCGATGCGGCGCGCAAACTCGACGAATTGCGCCGCCGTGATGCGCTGCCCGCGCAGCGCCAGCACCTGGTTCGCGTACAACGCCTGCTCGAGTTCCCGGAAGGCCGCATCGGGCAACGGCAGCGAGAGATCGATGTCGGAAGTCTCGACACCGAACAACGGCGACAGCGGAGTGAACGCAATCATTGGAAGCCGCTCCTGGTTCAGGCAATCCGGCAGGACGAGCCTGCTCCACGCGTTGGCACGATCGGCGCAGGGCACGAGACGGTGCCGCTTATGATCGCAGATGCAGATCCGGTGGGTGACATGGGACTGGAGAATGTTGCCCGCCGATGAAACAACGCATCGACACCGCCTGCGCTGCGGGCTGCGATCGACGAGGGAGGCTCGAACAGATGACGAATCGGCGCACACCGCGCCCGGCACTCCGATCGTGCCGGTGATACCTCTGGTGCTTGCTGTGCGCCATGCGCGCCTGAGGCTTCGCCGCCTGGCCCACGTTGGCTGGCAATTCGCCCTCGGCATGCTGTGCAGCGTGTGCTTCTGCCTGCCGGCGGTGGCCGAGAGCGCGATCGGTATCGATGGCGGCGCGTTGCCCGCGACACAGCCCGACGGGTCGACACCGTCGATCACGGTGGAGCCCGCGCCCCCCGTCGAACCCGCTTCGACGATGCAGCAAGACACCGCCGAGCAGCCCGCAGGCTATCGCTGGCGCGGCCCGGCGCCCGCGCGCCCGGACTGGCAGGGGCTTCGCCGCGATGCCGGCTATTTCCTCGCCTATCAGTTCGTCGCGATTGGCGTCCTGTACGTGGCGCCGGAGAGCTTCTCGGGCTGGACCGAAGAGCAGAAACACACCTTCAAGTGGCGCGAGAACGTCAGCCATCCGGTGTGGGACACCGACGCCTGGTACGTCAATTACATCCTGCACCCCTACTGGGGCGGCACCTACTACGTGCGCGGGCGTGAACGCGGATTGGACCAGGCCTATTCGTTCCTGTATTCGGCGCTGCTGTCGACGCTGTACGAGTACGGCGCGGAGGCGCTGTTCGAGCCGGTATCCGCCCAGGATCTCTTCGTGACGCCGATCATCGGGTCACTCGTCGGCGAGTTCCTGTTCATGCCGTGGCGCGCGCAGATTCGTGCCAAGGCGGGCGAACTCGACTGGACGGACAAGGCGGTCCTGCTGCTCACCGACCCGCTGGGCGTCGCCAACGCGCAGATCGAGGGCCTGCTCGGCGTGAAGACAACGCTGCAATTTCAGCCCAGCGCCATGCGGCCCCCGGCACCGGCCCGCGATCCCGTGGCCGCGGGCCTGGCCGGGCCATCGCAGAGGGCCCGCACGGGATGGCGTCTGCAGCTTCGGTTTGACTTGTAGCGCCGGTCGCGGGTCGCGGCAGCGCGCTTGTCAGAACGGGCGGCCGAGGTAGAAATACAGGCTTCGCGTGCCGTCGGCCGCCCATCCATAGCCGAGGTACGCCGGCCCGAGCGGGCTGTCGGAAGTGACGAACAGCGCCATCGACTTCAGCAGCCCGCTCGTGTTGCCAGGCACCAGCGGCTTCGTGTAGTTGCCGACCTCGAGCGACAGGCCACCGTAGGCACCGTCGAACAACCCGCCACGGACGATGCGGCGGTAGTACATCATCTGGCCGAACTGCACGCTCGCGCCGACCAGCTGCCCGGTGGCGTAACCCGACTGCTGCAGGAAGCCGCCCCACTGGATCTGGTCGTAGGCCGGCAGCGGGTCCGAGCCGATCTTGCCGCCTGCCTTGGCGTTGAACCGCACCGTGTTCTCGCCGAAGGAATGCACCACGCTGCCGCTGGCGAGCCATTTGGTGTAGCCGGCGTCTGCGCCCATCTCGGTGTTCGAGTGATACAGCGACACGTTGGCCCCCCAGCCCTGGCGCGGGAAGTTCACGTTGTCGAGCTGATCGAGAATCAGGTCCGTCGTGACGGCACCGCGGGAGTAGGTGACGTCCGACGGGTCGATCAGGCTGGGACCGGTGTCGAGCCTGGGTATCAGCTGACCAGCCTCGACACCGAGCCGGATCGAGCCGTACTGGTCGAACTGGATGCCGAGGTCCAGCGCGGCAAGGCGCGAGCCGACGTTGTAGACGGCGAAACGGTCTCCCCCCTTGTAGAAGTTCACGCGTTCCTGCGCGATCGACACGCGCGGAGCGATGAAGTACCGGCCCTCGACGCTGAGCGGCTGGTAGAACTCGACCCGCAGGCTGTTGTTGAACCCCAGCTGCAGATCGGTGCGGAGCTCGGCGCCGAGCGAGTTCAGCCACGTCATGCGATGGCCGGCGAGCGCGTTGAAGTAGGTTTCGCCGGTGAAGTCGCTGGACAGCCCGAGGCCCAGGCGCAGGTAGTTCGGGCCCCACGCCTTCTCGACGGCGTCGACGGCCATCACGCGCTTGCCGGGTTCTTCGAGAATGCGGTAGTTCACGTGCTCGAAGTCGCCCATGCCGTACAGCCGGCGCATGTCGGCGTCGATCTGGCTCTGCACCAGCGGCTGGCCCACGGCATCGTTTCCATCACCGCCTGCGCCGCCTTGGGGTTGACGCGTTCGAGCTTGTTGAACCGGATCTCGTCGACCGGCTTCAGGTCCGGCAGCCATCGCGACCTGCTGGCGCTTGCGCAGCGCGGCGTATTCGTCGGCGGGCAGCGAAAGCTGCGCGAGCCGGTCGGCCACCTTGCGCGCCGCGGCCTCGCCGAGCGGCGTGATCTTCGGCAGGTTGTCGAAGTCGCCGGTCGAGAAGTCCCCGAGCTCCGGCGAAATGAGGATGTCGGTCGGCTTCAGCGACGCCAGCGAGGCCTGCACGTTCTGCTCGGTCAGGATGCTGAGCATCTGGCCGGCCACGCCGAGGATCGAGTTCAACTCCTCGCGCTTGAGCAGCGGCGTGCCGACATTGACCGCGATGACGATGTCGGCACCCATCGCACGGGCCGCTTCCACCGGCAGGTTGCTGGTCAGCATGCCGTCGACCAGCATCATGCCGCCGTACTCCGCCGGCGCCACGGCGCCCGGCACCGACATGCTGGCCCGCATCACGTTGGCCAGTTCTCCCTCGCTGAAGACCACCGCCTTGCCGGTCACCAGGTCGGTGGCCACCGCGCGGTACGGGATCGGCAGGTCGTCGAAGCGGTGGTAGCCCTGCACCCTCGACAGCTCGCGCAGCACGGTCTCGAGCTGGACGCCGGTGACCACCCCCTTGGTCAGGGTGGCCTTGCCTGCACTGGTGCCGATCTCCGGCCCGATGTAGTTCAGGTAGTCGTCCATCTTGCGGCGGATCGCCAGCTCATGGCGCGGCGGATCTTCCTTGAACAGCCGCTCGACGCTGATGCCCTTGTTGATGGCCTCCATCTCCGGGACAGATCATCCCGGTCGCATAGGCGCCGCCGACCAGCGCGCCCATGCTGGTGCCGGCGATGCAATCGATCGGCACCCGGTATTCCTCGAGCACCTTGATCACGCCGACGTGCGCCGCGCCACGCGCCCCGCCGCCCGAGAGCACCAGGCAGATCTTCGGCCGCTTGGCGCCGGCGGCCGGCTTCGGCGCCTCGTCGGCGCGGGCCGGCAGGGCCAGCGCGCCGAGCATCGCGGCCAGTCGCCAGCCACGACGCGGCTGCGGCGGCCCCGACGGCAGATCGCATGCCCATCGCTTGTCTCTCGATCATGGTCGGCCCGTGGCGTGCACGCTGCGCGCTCTCTCTATTTGCCATCCCGGATGCGCCGGGAAAAATCCGCCGCCTTGTCTGCCGCCTGCGCGCGGGCGTTGACGTGGGCGCGCTGCCTGAGCTCGGTGAAGGGCACGCTGGTGTCGAGCCGGCCGGCTTCGTACAGGTACTCCGGCACATAGCCGCTGGCCAGGATCTTCCAGCTGAAAGGCAGGTGCCCCGCGTTGACCCGGGAGTGCATCCAGATATTGGTCGTGCAGTTGGTGGTCAGGGTGTTGTAGAACGCCGGCTTGGCGTTGAGGGCGTTGATCTGCTTCATGTAGTCGACGAAGAATGCGCCGGCCGCTCTCGATCGACCCCTGCAGCCGGTAGACATACACATCCTCGGGCGGATCGTGGCGATAGTTCGTGCGCAGCCGGATGACGTCGCGCTCGTCGGCCACCACGTAGTGGAGCTCGTACTGCCTGAAGAAGCCCTTGATGGTCGAATAGCCCTCGCCCTTCTCCTTGCGCGTCTCGATCGAGATCGCGAGATGTTCGCCGCCGGCAAAGGCGAAGCTGATGAAGGTGTGCGCGATCGCCGGCCCCATCCAGTAGACAGCCACCAGGTCGACGCCCTCCAGCTTGCTCAGTTCGAAGCGCTTGTCGTAGTAGGCCGGGGTGTAGTCGGTTTCGCTGCGGTAGTCGAAGTTGCGGATGTTGTGCAGCGTCACCACATCGCCTTCGATCGTGGCGCGGGGCAGCACCGCGACGTCGGTCTGCCAATCGCGCTCGTTGGACGGCTCGATGCCGCGCCACCAGACCACCAGGGCGACGAACAGCACCAGGTATGTGCCCAAGGCTCGCCAGCGCCAACGGCGAAAGCCCACCGCGATCAGCGCCACCAGCGACACCAGCGCAGCGACCGCGGCCGCACTGTTGCGCACGAGATCGTTCTGCGGCCCCGAATACAGCACGGCCAGCGTGGCCCAGATGCCCGTCGCCGCCGTCAGCAGACCGAGCAGCGCCACACCGGCAGTCACGGCGAAGCGACTCATCGCGGTGGCAGGGCGACAGGCGACCAATAGGAGTGCGATGCGGGGTTGACGGCGGACATCGAATGCAGGATCGATTCGTTCGATGCACGGCAGTGTAATTGTCGTGCCGGCTTCGATCAGTGCGAAGTCGGACCCCATTGATCTGCCGAGGGTGAAGGCCGAAATCCTCGCGTGCAGCGCGGCACGCGGCGCAGACTACTTGGCGAGCGCCGTCGTGCAGGGACTCGGATCCGACCTCAACTTCTTCAGCGCTGCATCGGCGAGCCACCATGGGGTGGCGACCACCGCGGCGCCGGCAGCCACGGCCGACTTCGCGACGCCGACCGGATCGACCCCGACCACCGGCGCGCCGAGCGTGCCGCCGACCCGAACGATCGAGGCAATCGCGGCCGTCCCGACCCCGAGGCCGCTCTTCACGACCGGCGTCACGGCCGCATCGATGCCCTCGGTGCGCAGGTTCACGGTGCCGCTCAGCACCACGTTGTACTTGGCCGTCTCGGCGGCGACACTGCGGTCGGAAGTCAGGATGCCTTTGCTGATCGGGACATGGGCGGCCAGACACTCGAAGTCGGTGTCAGGATCCGTCTTGTGCGACGGGTTCGCCAAGCCCAGCGCGCGCGTGAAGATCCCGCGGTCGAAGTTGACCGCGAGGTTGTGCAGGCGCAACGGGCCCACCGCCACGCGTGCATCGCCGTCGAGCGAGCCGAGGATCGCCGCCAAGGTCTTGCCGCGCCCGCGCAGCCGCAACGCGAGATCGGTGCTGCCACCGGTCACCACCCCCGGGTGCCCGAAGCGCGCGAGCATCGCTCCGGCGTCGATCCCCTTGCCGTCGATGCGCAGATCCCAAGCCGCCTGCGCTGCGTCGACCGTTGCCGACACGCTCAGCATCTGGTTCGCCGGGCCGGCAAGCTGCATCGGCTCGACCTTCAGGCGGCCGTCGGCAACGGCCGCGCGCACCAGCAGGGGGCCGAGCGGGGCCGCGTCGCCGAACTTGACCGCATCGACGCGCAGATCGATGTCGGCGTCGATGACGCGCAGGATGTCCAGCGGCAGCGGCACGTCCGCGATCGCTCGCGCACCCTCCGCAACGGGTTTCGCAGTGCCGCCGGCGGCAGTCGGGCTGTGCGAGCGCCGAAGCATCCAGCGTCGGAGAACGCAACGTCGCGCTGACCTTGAACCGTTCGGCACCCCGCGTCACCGCGACGTCGCCGGCCATCGTCGTCACCGCGTGAGCCGCCTTCAGGCCGGTGAGCGCATAACCGCCGGGCACGTCGGTCAGCCGCGCACTCGCGGTGAATGGCGGCAACGCCCTCAAGTTCAGCCCGGTGAAGGTCGCGAGGCCGGCACCGCGCTTGACCTCGGCACTGACGACGAGATCGAGTTCAGCGGGTACCAGCGGCTTGCCGATGGTGCCGTCCACGATCGCGCTCGCACCGTCCACGGCAACGCTGAACTGCTTCAACTCGACGGCACCCGCGGTGAGCCGCGCCACGCCACTCACCGGACCGAGCGCACGCCGGTCGGGCAGCACCACGCGATCCAGGCGCAAGTCGGCCTCGACATCGACCGCGAGGGTCGGGCTCGTCGCGCCGGGCCCGGGACGCGGGGGCATCAGTTCGGAGAGATCGACCAGTGACCCGCTGAGACTCGCCGTCACACGCGGACGCGGTTCGCCGGGCGCGAATGCGACGCGCCCCTGCACCGACGTCCGACCCAGCGCGAGCTTCAGATCGTCGAACACGTAGCCGCCCTGCGGCCCGCTGAGGCGCGCCGTGGCCTGCAAGGCCGGCAGTCGCGGCAGGTCGGCGCCGAACAGGCGTCCGGCGGCCTTGCTGTCATTGACTTGGGCGGTGATCGCCAGAGCGATGCCCTGCCAGTGGAGCGCGTCGTCGATCTGCCCGCTGGCGCGCAGGCGCTGCCCAGGCCGGCCGGCGGCGGCATCGATCGCCGTCAGGCGCAGCGCATCGAGCGAACCGCTCAGGCGCGCCTGGCCTTGGTAGGGGCCCATCGGCGCCATCGAGGTGCCGAAGAACTTGAACAGCTCCGCCAGTTCACCGCCCTGCAGCGCGACGCCCAGCTCGATACCGGCCAGGTTCGCCGGATCGGCGACGCTGCCGTCCAACCTTGCCGTGCCGCCGCCCAGCCTGGCCTGCAGCGCGCTGGCGTTCAGCCGGCCGTTGTCCAGCGCAAGCCGCCCACTGCCCGACTGCAGCTCGCGGCCATCGGGCAACACGAGCCGCCCGATCTGCAGTTCGAGGTCGACGTCGGCAAGCTTCCAGTGATCGGCCGGGCGCGAGGCGCCGGAGACGGCCGCGGCCGCGGTCGCCGCCGTGGCGCCGGGCGCAGGCGGCAGGCGCGCGAGATCGATCAGCGGCGAAGTCACCTTGCCGACGACGCGCAGTCGCGGTCCGCCCTGCACCACCTGCAGCGACGCGTTGACGGCGCTGTCGGCGATCTTCAATTCGAGATCGTCCACGCGATACCCCTGCCGCGTGCCGCGCACGCGAGCGCTGGCCTGAAACGGTGGCAGGCGCGGACCCTGCGTCGCGGTCTCGAGGCGCCACCAATGGGTCGCCGATGCCGCCACCTTCATGTCGATGCCGCTCGCTGTGCGCAGGTCGGCGACGCTGCCACGCAGCGTGATCTGGGGCATGCCGCGCCCGCCGAGCGCGATGTCGATCACAGGCAGCGCGGGAGCCGCTGTCGAGCCGGTCACACGCGCAGCGATGCGGTACGGCCCCAACGCCGGCAATGACATGCCAAGCCAGCGAGCGAGATCGCTGAACTGCGCGCCCTCGACGAGCAGGTCGATACCACCGCTTTGCCATTCGTAGCCCCCCGCGGCGGCGGCTGCGCCGTTGAGGTCTCCGCGCACCGTGAGGCCCAAGCGCGCCGGCGCGCCGACGACGAGGTCGATGCCGGTGAACGCCGGTGCGGCCACCGACCCGTTCAGCTGTGCGGCGCCGTGCACCGGTCCGAGCGGCGGCACGGTCGCGCCGAACAACGCGGCGACGTCGGCGAATTCCGCTGCCTGTGCGCGCAGCGCCAGGCTGAGCCCTCCGAGTTCCCGCGGCTTCTCGACACTGCCGCGCACGCCGATGCTGGCCGCACCGATCTTGCCTTCGAGGTCGACGGGGAAAGGCGCGTTCGCGATCAGCGCCGCCAGCGGGCCGGTCGTGCCGGCCGCCTCGACGGGCTTGCCATCGAACGTGCCACGGGCGCTGAGATCGATCGAATGCGAAGGCGACGCGACAGCGATGCGGGCCGAGTCGATCTGCACCGCCATCGCCTTGCCGGTCTTGCCGTCCCGATAAGTCAGAGCCAGAGCCTTCAGCGCGAGTGCGTCGATCTCGAGGGCATCGGGCCACGTGGCCTTGCCCGCACCCGACGAGCCCATCACCCAGTTGCCGACACCGTCGGCATCGGTCTCGACCAGCACACTCGCATCGGTGACCGTGACCTGCCTGATCCGCAGCCGACCCGACAGCAGCCCCAGCACGTCGAACTCGGCGCTCGCCCGGCCGGCCTGTGCCAGCCACGGCAGCGAACCCCAAGGGGCGTTGCCGAAGCGCACCTGCGACAACACCAGAGCCGGCCGCGGCCACAGCGTCACCCCAACCTCGCCGACGCCGAGTTCGCGCCCGGTGCCCGCCTTGACGGACGCGGCCAGCGCAGGAACGAGCAGGCGCGGAACCAGCAGATGAACGGCAATGGCGATCGCGGCCAGCGCTGCAACGAGCAGCACGCTCGCCGTCACCACCAGCGGTTTGAATCGCAACGATCAACTCCCTGTCGGCGCGCCCGAACCCGCCGCTTCGTGAACTCTACGATGCACCGACGGCGTGCGATGTTCAGCGACCGGCCTGCTGCTCCATCAGCAAGTAGGTGTTGTAGGCGTTCATGCGGTTGACCGCACGAAACAGCGGCATGCGCTCGAAGCGCGACCAGTCGGCCTTGGCATAGGCCTCGTCGAAGGGCTCGAGGTCTCGTGCGGCATCGCCCATGGTCTTGCGCAGGTAGGCCAGGTAATCGCGTGTCAGTTCCATGTCGGTCGTCGGGTCGGTCGATACCGCACCGTGGCCCGGCACCACGATCTTCGGCTTGAATTCGATCAGCCGCGACAGCGATTCGATCCACTGCCGGCTGTCGGACTGGCCGACGAACGGGATGCGCCCGCGAAAGACCATGTCGCCGGCGAACAGCACGCCGCGGCTGGGCACGTAGACCACCAGGTCCTCGGGGGTGTGCGCCGGGCCCGCGTGTCGAATCTGGAACTCAAACGTGCCGACGCGCAGCACGGTGTCGGGCTGGTCGAGCCAGCGGTCAGGCGCCACCAGCCGGGTGCGCTCGTCGATCCACGGAAACAGCTCTTCCCGGCTCACCGCCAGTCGACGCTGGGCCGTGTCGGAGTTCAGGTACTCGCCGGCGGCACGGTGGGCGACGACGCTGGCGCCGATGGCCTTGAACGCCTGCAGGCCGTAGAAATGGTCGGCGTGGTAATGCGTGACGATGACATGGCGGATCGGCTGCGACGTGACGCGGCGGATCTCGGCGATCATTTCTTCGGCCAGCGTCGGCGAGCCCAGCGCATCGACGACGACCACGCCGTCGCCGGTGACGACGAAGCCGGCGTTGGAGATGAAGTTGCGGTTGGCGGCCGACCCCTGCGCCGACTCGCCCTGCACGACCCAGACGTCTTCGGCCACCTTGACGGCCTTCACCGGCGTGTCCGCCGCCCAGGCCGCACCGCTGGCGAGCAGGCCTCCGGCAACGACGCCGACGAGAACGTGCCGCAGCTTCATGCGCGGTGCGCTCGTCGTTCAGTGCACGTTCAACGCTCAGGGTTTGATGTAGGCACTGCCCTGTTTCTGCAGCTTGGCGATGCGCACGACCCCCGACGGCGTGAACGTGGCCTCCTGGATGAACTGCTCCTTCTTCAGGTCCACGGTTCTTCAGCGTGATCTCGCAAACCTCGAAGGCGACGCCCCGGCTCTTCAGCGCCGAGACGAGGGGTGCGTACTCCGTGCCGTTGGCGGCCTTCTCGCCTTCCATCAGCATGTCGACACCGTCGGCATGGGTCACGACGGTGACCTTTGCCGTCGGATCGACATCGAGGTGGTTGCGCACGTTGCGCAGGCCCTTCAGCCCCTGCGCCGCCGTGTTGTCGATGTGGTAGACAACGCTGTCCTGGGCCCAGCCGGTTGCAGCAGCCAGGCACAGCACGGCAGCAACGGCAAAACGGGTGATTCGCATGGTGGATTCCTCGCGCTGTAGAAAGGTTGGTGAACGATGACGGCCGCGACCGCTCAAGGGCCGATGCCCGCGGCGCAGCGATCAAACAGCGAGGCCGGATTGCCGGCCATGCCGACCAGCCTGGGGGTGTTGATCTTGCGCGGCTTGACGCGCCCGCCCTGCGCCTTGAGCCAGGTCTCGACCACGTCCCACACCGGTTTGTTGCCCGGCGCGGTGCGCGCCTCTTCGGCCACCGGCGCCCAGCCGGCCACCTTGTAGGTCTTGCCGGCATCGATCGGCTGGCCCGCGAGGCGCATCTCGCTGATGCGCTGCCCCATCTTCTCGAGCGGGTTGCAGGTGTAGGCCAGGCCGCCGACGCGCACCATGTCGCCGCCCTGCTGGTAGTACGGATCGGGGTTGAACAGGTTGTCGGCGACGTCCTCGAGGATGTTCTTGATCATCTCGCCGCTCATCTCGGTCAGGGTCGCGTAGGGGTAGGTGATCGCCAGCTGGTCCATCATCAATTCGCGCGTGATCGCGTCGCCCGGCAGCAGCGTCGTGCCCCAGCGGAACCCCGGCGAGAACGCGATCTGGGCGCCCTGCACCTCCATCAACGCGTCGCAGATCAGCTGGTCCCACGAGCCGTTGAAGTTGCCGCGGCGGTACAGCAGGCCGTCGGTGATGGCCAGCTTCTCGGCCAGCCTGGCCTCGTAGGGCGCGCGCACCTTGGTGATCAGCGCGTCCATCGCCGGGTCGGCCGGCAACTGGTTGGCGAAGACCGGCAACAGCCGGTAGCGGAAATCGACCACCTTGCCGCCCTTGACGTCGAAGTCCATCAGGCCGAGGAACTTGCTGTTGCTGCCGGCGTTGGTGACCAGCGTCTTGCCGCCGGCCGTATGCAGTTCGCGACCGGCACCGCCACCGGCACGCCGTCGTGGGTGTGGCCGCCGAAGATGGCATCGATGCCACGCACGCGCGAGGCCAGCTTCAGGTCGACGTCCATGCCGTTGTGCGACAGCAGCACGACGACCTGCGCGCCCTTGCCGCGCACCTCGTCGACCATCTTCTGCAGGTTGTCGTCCTGGATGCCGAAACTCCAGTCGGCGACCAGGTAGCGCGGGTTGGCGATCGGCGTGTACGGGAACGCCTGGCCGATGATCGCGCACGGCACGCCGTTGATCTCGCGCAGCACGTAGGGCTTGAACACCGGGTCGCCGAAGTCGGTGGTCTTGACGTTCTGCGCCAGGAAGTCGATCTTGCCGTTGAAGTCCTTCTCGACGATTTCCTTCACGCGCTCCATGCCGTAGGTGAACTCCCAGTGGCCGGTCATCACGTCGACGCCGAGCAGCTTGCAGGCATCGACCATGTCCTGCGCGTTGGTCCACAGCGACGTGGCCGAGCCCTGCCAGGTGTCGCCACCATCGAGCAGCAGCGCGCCGGGCCGGCTGGCCTTCAACTGCTTGACCAGCGTGGCCAGGTGCGCGAAGCCGCCGACCTTGCCGTAGCGGCGCGCCGCCTTCTCGAAGTCCAGGTAGGTGAAGGCATGCGCCAGTGCGGTGCCGGGCCGCACGCCCGCCGCCTTCAGCAACGACTCGCCGACCCGATGCGGCAGCTGCCCCTGCATCGAGCCGATACCGAGGTTGACGCTCGGCTCGCGAAAATGGATCGGCTTCAACTGCGCATGGCAATCGGTCATGTGCAGGAACGACACGTTGCCGAACGGTGCGATGTCGTACAGCCCGCGTTGCGCAGTGGCCGCATCGGCGTCGGCATAGCGCCCGAGGCCCATGCCGGCCGCCGAGGCCGCGCCCAGCACCTGGAGGAACTCGCGCTTGTTCATAGGCAGGACAGCAGACACGCGCCAGCGCGTGCCCCTCGAGGTGGCTACTGGTTGACCGGGGACTTCGGATCGAGCAGCAGTGCCATCAGATGGCGCAGCTGGTCCTCGTCGAGCAGTCCGGCGTGGCCGAAGCGGGGCATGTTCGAGCAGGCCGCATAGGCCTTGCTGTTCCACATCTTGCCCCAGGTGTACTGCACGATCGCCGCGCTGGCCGGGTCGGCCACGTCCTTCACGCCACGCAGCTTGCCGTAGTTGTAGAGGCTCGGGCCGAGCGTGCCGTAGGAGATCTCCTGCTTTCCGATCTGGTGGCAGTTGTAGCAGTTGCCGCCGTTGGCCGCGGTGGCCGCCGACGCATCGGACCAGGTCATGCCGCGGCCGCTTTGTGCGAGCTTCTCCCCTTCGCGCCAGTCGCCGAGATAGCGGCCCCCGGCGGGCCACTTGATCGCGGCCAGGGCCTCGCCTCGATCTGCTTGGCCAGCGCCTCGGCGGGCGGTTTGTCCGACGAGCACGCCTTCTGCACGGGATCCTGGTTCAGGCGGTCGACCTTGGCGATGCCCTGGTCGCGGAACGAGGCCTTCAGCATCGCCAGCGCCTGCTGCGTCGAGCGCCGCCGGGGATGGCATCGAGGCACACCCGGCGACGATCACCGCAGCGCCCACGAGTGCGGAGATCGCAATGGCTCTCTTCATCGTTTGTCTCCGTCCTCAGCGCTTGATGGCCGGAGCGCTCGAGACCGCCCCCTTGGCATTGACACCCATGAACACGCCGAGCGCGACAGTCACGTCGGACGCATAGCCGGGGAACGGGAAACGCTGCTGGCGGAAGCAGTCGTTCAGACGCCGTTGCATGGTCCACAGCTCGCCACTGCTGACGCGGTATGCCGGCCACGAAGCGAAGCCGACGGCGTCGCCAGGGTTCTTGGCCAGTTCCGGCAGGTCCTGCATGCGGATGCGTTTGCCCGGTTCGCCATGGCACGACGCACACGAGAAATCGTACGGCCCGGCGCGGTAGTAGAAAGCCCGCTTGCCGAGTTCGTACACGCGCCGCTCCTCGGCATGCCCTTGCGGCAGGGCCAGCTTCTCGCCCCGCGACGCGGCAGAGATCCACGCCGCCAGCGCCTCGATGCTGACCTGTTCGCCGCGGCCGAATGGCGTCTTGGCGATCTCCGCGGCGTTGAAGCCCTGCAGCACTTCCATGCAGGTCAGCAGTCGCGACTCGAGGTCCTGCACCTTCTTCGTGTCGGCGAAGTAGCGCGGCATCTCGACCCAGGCGCCCTTCACGACGCCGGGCCCCTTGCCGAGGTCACAGGCCTCGAGCGAAGCGCTCTTCGGGCCGCGCTTCTGCGTCCACAGGGCCTCGCCCTTGGCCTCGAACAACTCGGCGGGATTGCCGTCCTCCAGCAACCTGTAGTACTCGGGCACCACGGCAGGTGCCGGCTTCGGTTGCGCCCAGGCCGCCAGCGGTACCAGCAACGCGCAGACCACCCAGGTTCGCTTCATGGCAATTCCTTTCGCCTCGCGGGCCTCAGGCCACCGTGGCTTCGTCGGTGCGCTTGTCGCCCTTGTTGTCGACCCAGGAAATGGTGATCTTGTCGCCGGCCTTCGCGCCCTTGACGTTGAATTGCAGGAAGGGGTTCTTGGCCACCGCCGGCCCCCACTGCGCCGTCATCACGGTCTTGCCGTTGTGCTGTGCGGTCACGTCCTGGATGTGCCAGGCGGGGATCGTCTTGCCGGCGGCGTCCTTGCGCTGACCGGTTTCCATCTCATGGGCCATCAGCACACGCACCGTGGCCTTGTCACCCGCCACTTGAGCGCGAATCTTCATCGGATCTGCCATCTCGGTCTCCTTGATCAACGAATAGTGTTTCAGCGCGGCTCAGGCCAGCGCCGGGCCGCTCCCAAGCGGCCTGAGCGCCCCCTCGGGGGGCAGCGAGTAAAGCGAGCGAGGGGCAGAAATCTACCCGCCGCAGCCGCCGAGCGTGACCTTGACTTCCTTCTGCGCGAACAGGACCTTGCCGTCGCCCATCATCGCCACCGCATAGACGTTGGACGATTGCCCCATCTTCACGCGCGTCGAGATGCTGGGATCGACGGCGTCGGTGAGATCGAACATCGCAGCCAGGATGTTCGGGTTCTTCTCCACCAGCACCAGCAGGCGCTTGGCGCCCGGCAGCGTCGTCGCAGCGGCGATCGGCACCACCGCGCCGTTCTCGGCGATGTCCGGGCCGGTCACGCGTGACGTCCTTGCTCTCGACCGGCGCGCCGGCGCCGAGCGCCTTCATCAACTCGGCCATGGTCTTGGCGGCGAAGGCGTTGGCGTTGTAGGCCGCAGCCTGGGCCTGGGCCAGGCCCGGCAACAGGCCGATCGACGCCAGCATCGCTGCGACCTTGGCCGAATGGGAAAGCATGTCTCGACGCGTGGGCATGAGAAATCTCCTTTATCCGAATACGCAAATGGTCGAGTCAATCTCAACGAATCCGAACCGGGGCAACCCTAAGCGGCCCAAGCCATCTTGGGCAAATGCCCCGCGATCGGCCGTGTACGCGACGCGGCATCGGCATGCCGCCCCGCGACACCGGATCCGCCGGCCTCGCGCCTCAGTCGTCTTCCTGTTCGAGACGCCAGTGCGTGTAGTGCAGCGTCGCCAGCGATCCGGCGACGATGCCGGCCACCGCGATGAAGGATCCGATCGCCAGCGTCGACATGCCCGACAGCCCCTGCCCCACCGTGCAACCCAGTGCCGTGACGCCGCCGAAGCCCATCAGCACGGCGCCGCCCAGCTGGTTGCGCATGTCGGTCAACGACGCGAAGCCTTCCCAGCGGAAGGTGCGCGCACGCAGCGATTGGGCCGCGGAACCGAGCACCACGCCGATCACGCTGGCGATGCCGAAGGTGGCATGCAGTGACTTGTCGGTCCAGAGCATCAGCAACTCGAGCCCATAGGCCAGCGGCCCGACGAAGCTCATCGACTCGAGCGTGCGCGAATTGGTGCCGAAGTAGCTGAACTCCAGCGTCTCGGTGTTCTCGCCAAAGCCCAGGTGACCGGTGACATACCAGCCCGCCGCGATCAGCAACCCGATCACGAGCGCGCCGACGACCTGCGTGGTGTTGGCGCGAAAACGCTTGTCGGCGAACACGAAGGCCAGCAACGCCAGCACCAGCACCGCCGCGGTGGCGAGGTGGGCCGCCGCGGGGGCCATGCCCGTCAGTTTGGCCACCGCGGTGGCCAGGCTCTGGTCCTTCCAGCCGAGATCGGCCAGATTCAACGCCACCGGATCGAGCAGGCTGGCACGCCACTGCCCGAACAAGCCCTTGAGCGTCATGTACGCCGCAATCGCCACGAACACCAGCACCACCAGCGAGCGCACGCTGCCATGACCCAGGCGCACCAGGTTCTTGTTGGCACAGCCGCCACCGAGCGTCATGCCGACGCCGAAGGTCAGGCCGCCCACCAGCAGCGACAGCCACGGCAACGTCGGGCGCTGGACAATGGCCTTGGCCAGATCGACCTGGCCGGCGAGCGCCAGCAGCGTGACCCCCAGCATCGCCACCGCGATGGCCAGCAGCCACATCCGCATGCGGCCCCAATGGCCCATGTTGACGATGTCGGCCACCGCGCCCATGACGCAGAAATGGGACTTGTTGGCGATCGCGCCGAAGACGAACGCCAGCGCGAAACCGCCCCAGATGACGATCGTCGCGAAGTTGCCTGGTGCTGCCTCCATCGCTTGCGCCCCCCGCTCTGGCTATGGGCCCGCGACCCCGGCGAGCCGGCCCATTGTCGTGTGGATCGCATCCGGTGCGCGCACGATGCCCATGAACTGGCCCATGCCCAACGCCGGCCACGACAGCGCGATGCGGTAGCGGCCATACAGCGCGTAGACGTTGTTGCCGACGATGTAGATCTCGTAGGGCAGTGCGGCAACATGGTCCGGGCCGATCTTGCCGGCCCACCACGCCTCGCCCTGCTCGGGGTCATTGAGCGCAACGCCGATCACCGCCAGGCGACTCTCCGGCATCACGACTTCGTAGACCTTGGCCGTGCCGGCCACGTTCTTGGCGAGGTTGTCCTGCACCGTGCGCAAGGCCTCGTCGAAGCTGGCGAAGCTGCGCAAGCTCGTTGCGCCCCGAGTCGATGCGCTCCATGCCGATCATGTAGCGATAGTTCGCGAGCTCGGCCGCGGGCACGTCGCCACCGAAGCCCGCCCCGGCACCGAGCGCCTTGGCCAGGCGTTCCTGCGCCGAGCGCACCGCGGGCTGAGCGGCGTCGAAGCCCGCGCGCAGATAGGCGCGGTACCAATACTCCGGATTCATGTACGACACGGTGCCGTCGCTCTTGACGCCGACGCGCAGCGCTGGCGCCGACGATGGCGACACCGCCGGCGGCACGGACGGCATCGAGCAGTGCCTTGTCGGTGACGACCAGGCTGCCATGCTGTGGCAATCCCTTGGGCTGGTGCCTGCCGACGACCACGAAACCCTCGGCCTGCAGCTTGCGCTCGACCTGTGCGAGTTGTGTCTTGACGTCGGCGGCGGGCAGCTTCTCGCCACTCACGTAGGGCGGCAACGCCCAGCAGACGGCGGTCGACACCGTCAGCAGCACGCCCGCGATGAGCTGTCTCATGGTCGGCCCCAAGGTTGCGGTTCGCGCCGCAGGCACGCGCTGATGCTGCGGCAGGAGTCTCGTGCCGCAGCGCCGGCCCGAACGCTCAGATGAACAGGCAGACGTCGGTCTCGCCGGCGAATCCCATGAAGGTTGCCGCGCCACCGTATTCGATGCCGTCGATGAAGTCACTCTTGTCGAACTCGAACAGATCGACCGTCATCTGGCAGGCGATGAACTTGACGTCGGATTCGATGCAGACTTCGCGCAACTCCTCGAGCGAGGCCACGCCCTTCTTCTTCATCTTGGCCTTCATCATCGTCGTGGCCATCCATTCCATGCCGGGCAGCATCTGCACGATGACAGGCATCGGCACCGGCATCGGCATCGCCGGGTTGGCCAGCGGGCTGATCGCGATCCCGCTCAAGTCCTTGCGCAGCAATTGCAGGCCATAGAAGGTGAAGAAGACCTGCACCTCCCAGCCCAGCGCCGCGGCCGTCGAGGCCAGGATCAGCGGTGGGTACGCCATGTCGAGCGCGCCCTTGGTGGCGATGATCGCCATTTTCTTTGCAGCCATCGAATCTCCAGGTGAATTGGCGCGCGGTTGCAGCGACCTGCGGCGCTCAGGCCTTCTTCAGGAAGAAGACGTACTTGTTGTTCTCGGTGGTCGACGACAGCAGGGCGTTGCCGGTCTGCTCGGCGAAGGCCTCCATGTCGCACACCGACCCGGGGTCGGTGGCGATCACGCGCAGCACCTGGCCCGACGTCATGCCGGCCAGGGACTTCTTGGTCTTGACGATCGGCATCGGGCAAGCGAGGCCCGAAGCGTCGAATTCCTTGTCAAAGTTCATGCATCTCTCCGTCGCATTGGCGAAACCCGAGTATTACGTTGGAGCGCGCCGCCCCCGTCTATTACCGCGATGGGTGATGGGCCGTAGCCCATCCGGGTAGTCGGCGCGCCTGCCAGGCAGCTCAGAACTTGCGGCCCCACGCGAAGCCGATGCTGGATTGCTTCATGCCGATGGTCTCGCTGCCGCCCGCGCCTGCTTGCTGGAACACGTTGTCGAAGAACGACGCGCCGGTGACGGTCTTGCGCGGCGCCACCATGAAGGCACCGGTGATCTCGTTGTCCTTGTCCAGTGCATAGGTGAAGCCCGCGGTGTAGTGGTCCTTCATCACCCCCGGCGCCAGGATGTTGAAGGTGACATCGCGCGGGATGATCGGGTTGTCGCCGTGGTTGTAACCGGCGCGCAGCGTCCAGGCCTCGGACATGCGCCAGGACACACCGAGCTTGAAGACGTCGATGTCCTGCCAGCCGAAGCCGGGGCCGTTGGCGGCACCCAGCGGGGCCACCGGCGGCTGGCTCGGGTTGCTGACCGACTTGGCGTCGCTGTAGTAGATGCGCCCGTAGTCGAGCGCGATGGTCACCGCCGGTGTCGGCATGAACGCCACGCCGAGGTTGAAGTTCGACGGGATGTCGAAGCCACCGTTTTCGGCGAACAAGCCCTTGTACTTGTCGAACTCGCTCATGCTCATCTTCGGCGCGTAGGCCGCGCCGATCGTCACCATGTCGGTGAGGCGCCCCTGGTAGCCCAGGCGCAGGCCCACGCCGGTGGAGCTGTCGGTGCCCCTGTTCGTGAGATTGCTCGGATCGCCACTCAGGCTTCCAAACGCTTGCAGGCCGGTCGCCTCGAAGCGCTGGTACCCCAGCAGCAACGACACACCCACGGCATGCTGCGCATTGAGCTTGTAGGCCACGGTCGGCGCAATGATCAGTTGCATCAGGTCGACGCCGAGCCCGCCGCTGCCGCACAGGATGTTGGCGGGAACAAAGGTTCCGGTCGGGGTCGGGCACTGGAAATTGCCCTGCGGGTACGAGGTGTTCAGACCGCCGTTGCCATAGACCGACAGGCCCACCGACATGTCGCTGCTCATCATGCGGTTGTAGCCGAACTCGGGCACCAGAAACGCCGTCTTGCCGCTGTCGACAAAACCATTGATGGGCGTGATCGGCGAGCCGCTGCGTTCGGAGTCGCGCTTGGGCATGAACACGTCGGCGCCGAGGTCCATGCGGCTGCCGGCAAACACCATCCCGGCGGGGTTGGTGGCGCCGCCGAGGCTGTCCTGCGCCAGCGCGGTGGAGGCGCCGCCCATGCCCTTGGCCTTGAGGCCGTAGCCGTGCGCGAAGTAGCCGTTGGTGGCGAGCGCCGGGCCGGCGATGCAGGCGGCAACGACGGGAAGGAATCGGAAGATCGATTGCGAGCGTTTCATGCGTGTCTCCTCGGGTGGGATAGGGTGAGGTTGGTTGTGCGAATCGGTGGTGGAACGTGTTGTGGTGCGGTGCGGTGGCATCGGTCACCATCGAGCCAGCAAGCGTCCGTCGACGACCTTGCTTTCCCAGCGCTTGAGCGGGCTGTCACCCTTGTCGGTGCATTGCCCCGAGCGAACGTCGAAGACCCAGCCATGTTTCGGACAGGTCAGCGTGGTACCTTGCAGTGCGAGATGCGGGATGTTGGTGGTCTGGTGCGGGCAACGGCTGTCGAACACCTTCCAGCCGTCGTCGGCGTGGTGCACGAACAGGCCACGGCCGTCGCAGTCGACGCGCGTCACGCCACCAGGCGCGAGATCGGCGGTGGCCATCACGTCGTGCCACTGCCCCTCGGCGCCGAGTGCCGCGGGCTGGAACTCCGGCAGGTCCAGCGCCAGGATGATGTCCACCGCCCACACGATCTTGGCCAGGCCCAGCGCCGGAAACGCCATCAGCAGCGCATCGAGCACCTCGGCCGGCGTGCAACCGTCGCGCAGCGCACGACCCAGGTACTGGCGAAACCCCCGCTCGGTCTGCGCGTGCACCTTGGTGATCACCGAGATCAGGTCGCGCGTCTTCGGATCGAGGTGCTTGCCCGCATCCTTCAGGAAACTGAAGTAGTGGCCCATCGCCTCGGGACGGGCCTTGACGAGAAAGTTCAGCGCGTCGCTCATGTCACTCCATTCTCCGCAGGTAACGGTGAAACGCAAACCAGCACCGGGCACTCGGCCAGGCCGACGACCTTCTGGGCCACGCTGCCGATCCAGGCGCGCGACAGCCGCGTCGCGCCATGGCGACCGAGCACGATCAGGTCGGCGCCGACACGGCGCGCCGCTTCGAGTATCTGTGCGTGCGGCTTGCCGGCGAGGACTTCGCCGTCGGCCGCAGCACCCAGTGAGCGCGCATGCGCCACCGCGGCGGCCAGCGCCCGCTGCGCACCGCTGTCAGCGGGCCCCGCTTCGGCCACGCAGACCACCGCGAGCGGCAGTCCGGCATCGACCGCGACGCGCGCAGCCAGCGCGACGGTTTCCAACGCCACCGCGGCAGGATCGACGGCGACCAGCACGCGCCGGCGCCAGAACTGCGCCTCCCGCGCGTTGACGAGCACGCTGCAGGGCGCATGGGCGACGACCTTGCTGACCATCTCGCCCAGCAGCAGGTTGGCCAGCAGGCCGGGGCGGCCGCGGCGGCGGATGATGATCAGGTCGGCCTGCGTCGCCGTGGCCTCGTCGACGATCTCGCGGTAGGGCTCGGGGCCACGGCGTACCTGGACCGCCAGGCGCACGCCTTGCGCCGCGGCGAGCGCCTGCAGGTGATGCAGCTTGTCGGCGACGACCGCATCGCCGCGCGCCGCGAGTTCGGGCGCCACCGCGTCGTACTCCGGGTTGCCGACCATCGGCAGCACGGTGGCCAACGGCTCGCCGCGGCGCGCGGCCAGCGCCAATGCCACGCGCTCGGCGCCGACGTCGAACTCCGAATGCTCGGTGGCCAGCAGCGGCCGGGCGAAGACGGCGGTGGCGGCAGTCATTTTCAGTGCCCCCCGCCGAACACGCCCGCCGCAGCGACCAGCAGCACGGCCATCTGGGCCAGGCACAGGCCGAGATAGGCCCGGTCGCCACGCCGGCGATACAGCGGCAGCAGCGACAACAGGCACACGCCGGAACAGCCGGCCAGCACGGCGATGCCGACGAAGCCCAGCACGTCGCCATGCTGCAGCATCGTGATCCATTGCCAGCCCGTCGGCGCGCCAGTCAGCTCCAGATAGCGCGCCACCGGCTGGTCCCACAACTCGGGCAGCCGGTGCCGCGGCACCTGCGACGGCAGCACGCCCGCGTTGTAGACCACGAAGCTGATCACCAGCGCGGCCAGGCCGATGCGTGTGCCCCAGTCGAGCAGCCGCGCGTAGCGCAGCTGCACTGTCGTCGACGGCGACCGCGGTCGGCGCAGCGGGCGCGGGGGGGCCTGATTCACAGCCACAGGCCGAGCCCCTTGAGCAATGCACGCAGGCCGGCAAACAACAGCACCGCGATGACCAGGCGCCGGATCACCGCACCGGAAAGCACGTGCAGCAGCCGCGCGCCGACCTTGGCGCCGAGCATCATGCCGACCACCGACGGCACCGCGATCATCGGCAGCACCGCGCCCTTGTTGACGTAGACCCATGCGGCCGCCGAGTCGACCAGCGACAGCACCAGCCCCGAGGTGCCGGCCGCCACCTTCAGCGGCACGCCCATCAGCAGGTTGAGCGCCGGCACGTTGGCCCAGCCGGCACCGATGCCGAACATGCCGGCCAGCACGCCGATGGCCAGGAACACCACCAGCCCGGCGCCGGTGCGGTGCACCTGCCAGTCGATGCGCCGCCCGGTCGCGCCGTCGATGAACACGCCGTGCATCGCCAGCGCGCTGCCCAGCGCGTCGGGCGCATCCACCTGCGGGAACTCGGACTTCTTGGCCACCAGCATCAGGCCGACGATGCCCAGCACGATGACACCGAGCGCGGTCTGCACGGCCGCCACCGGCAGGGCCAGCCCGAGCAGTGCGCCGCCGATCGAACTGGCCGAGGCCAGCACCGCCAGCGGCAAGGCCAGCCGCAGGCTCGCCAGTCCGCCGCGCATCAGCATCGGCGCGGCGGCCAGCGCGCTGGCCAGCGCCACCAGCAGGCCCGCGCCGCGGACGAAGTCGAGGTGGAACGGAAAGAAGCCGCCGATGATCGGCACGAACAGCGTGCCGCCGCCGATGCCGGCCGGCACCGCGACGATGCCCATCAGGAAACAGGCGGCGAACAGCGCCGCGGGCCACACCCACCACGGCGTCGCGGCCGCCGCACCGCCGGCAGCCTGTGCCGACTGCGCCAGCAGCAGCAACAGCAGGCCCAGGCCGGCAGCACGTGCGCGCATCACGACACCGCCTGGTAGTACAGGTTCTGCGGGTGATTGGCCTGCGCGAAGAAGAACCAGCGCTCGGCCAGCAGGCCGACGTACTGCACCGCGAACGCGCCCAGCAGCAGCGACGCGGAGGCCTCGGCACGTCCTGCTGCGGCCAGCACCACGGGCACGACGAAGGCGAGCACCAGGAAGACATGCTTGACCAGGCGCAGGCGCGGCGCGGCCACGCCGTGGAAGAACTCGCGCGTGTTGAACGAGCCGCCCATGAACCCCTTCGACCGCTGCACCACGACCGGGTGCTTGATGCCGATCGCCGACTGGATCGTCGAGCGTGGCTTGAGCCTGGCGTTGCGCCACAGCGAAGCGAGGCGGCCGATCGCCGCGAGCAGCGTGAGAACGATCGCCCAGCCCGACAGGAAACCCACCAGCGACGGCGCGGCCAGCGTCGCCAGCCCGGCGGCGAGCATGAAGCCCGAGGCGCCGCCCAGCAGGGTGTAGTTGAGCAGCGTCAGCGGCGTATGCCACTCGGCGAGGAAGCGCACGCACGCGTAGACCATGCCGGTGCAGACGAACAGCGCGAAGGCCAGCAGCGTGCCGGCGACGCCGATGACGATGCCGAGGTCGATTGCCGGCCCCTGCGACGGCGTGACGAGCACCGGCGTCCAGCCCAGCGCATGGACCACGGCATACAGCGCGACAGCCGCCATGAACGCCGGCAGCACGATGACCTCGCGCGACAACCAGGAGGTGCGCCACTGTGCAGCGGATCGCCAGGCCCGCTCCGGCCGGCCGAGGTGGAAGAACGATGCCAGCAGCCCGCCGCCCAGCAGCAGCAGCGCGATCGCGCCGCCCTGGGCATACAGGGCGCGTCCTTCGACGGCCGGCAGCAGGCCCACCAGCGCATGGCTCTGCACCGTGAACAGCGCGAGGAACAGGCCCTGCCCGGCGCCGATCAGCGTGGTCAGCAGGATGACGGAAAAGGCGGGATGCATGGTGTGGTCGCGGCTACCAGCTGGCGTCGTCGAGCGTGGCTGCGTCGTCGGCCGGCTTGGGCAGATGGCCTTCGACGCGCAGCGGGTTGTCGGAGCGCACCAGTTCGTCCTCGTGGATGCGCAGCCGCGTCGTGCGCCGCGGCAGGTAGTGGTTGGCCGGCTGCGTGCCCCACTCGGGCATCAGCGCGTAGCCGCCGTTCTCGCGGATCGCGCGCGAGGCATCGGACTGCGGGTCGTGGATGTCGCCGAAGATGCGCGCCGAGGTCGGGCAGGCCATCACGCAGGCCGGCCTGCGGTCGGCCTCGGGCAGGCGCGCGTCGTAGATGCGGTCCACGCACAGCGTGCACTTCTTCATCACCTTCAGGTTCTCGTCGAGCTCGCGCGCACCGTAGGGGCAGGCCCAGCTGCAGTACTTGCAGCCGATGCACTTGTCGTAGTCCACCAGCACGATGCCGTCCTCGGGCCGCTTGTAGGAGGCGCCGGTGGGGCACACCGGCACGCAGGGCGGGTCTTCGCAGTGCAGGCAGCTCTTCGGGAAGTGCACCGTCTCGGTCAGCGGGAACTCGCCCACCTCGAAGGTCTGCACGCGGTTGAAGAAGGTGCCGCTGGGGTCGGCGCCGTACGGGTCCTGGTCGCTCATCGGGCCGGCCGCCCCGCTGGTGTTCCATTCCTTGCAGCTGGTGACGCAGGCGTGGCAGCCCACGCAGACGTTGAGGTCGATGACCAGGGCGAGCTGGCGCTGGCTCATGGCGACTTCTTGACGACGGGGACGGTGGCGCCGAGCGCGGCCAGCTCGTGCGGCCGCTCGGCCATGCCGGGGTACAGGCGCATCGGCTGGAACTGCGGCTCGCTCACCTGCGGCTCGTCGGCCCCGGCCTTGAAGACACGCACGCGCACGTCGTACCAGGCCGCCTGGCCGGTGATCGGGTCGGAGTTGGACACGCGCGCATCGCTGCCGCGCACCGGCAGCTCCTCCGAGATGACGTGGTTCAGCAGAAAACCCTCGCGCGACTCGTTGGCGTCGTGCGCCAGGTTCCAGGCGCCTGCCGCCTTGCCGATGGCGTTCCAGGTCCACACCGTGCCCGGCTCCACCGCCTGCGAGTGCGCCGCCTTGCAGCGCACGCGGCCCCATTGCGACTCGACCCAGACCCAGTCGCCGTCGGCGATGCCGGCCGCGCGCGCCGTCTGCGTGTTGATGTGCAGCACGTTGTAGGTGTGGATCTGGCGCAGCCAGGCGTTCTGCGAATCCCACGAGTGGTACATCGCCATCGGCCGCTGCGTCACCGCCGCCAGCGGGTACTTGTGCTTGTCGGTGACGTGCGACTCGAGCGGCTCGTAGAAGAACGGCAGCGGGTCGAAGTAGGTCTCGATGCGCTTCTTCAGGTGCTCGGGCGGCTTGCGGGTCAGCCCCTTGCCTTGCGCCGCGGTGCGAAAGCGCTGCAGCACCTCGGAGTAGAGGTGGATCAGGATCGGCTCGGCGTAGCGCGTGATGCGATTGGCGCGCGACCATTCGAGGTAGCCCTGGTTCCAGTTGCGCATGTACTGGTAGCTGCGCGGCAACTCGTAGTGGAAGACGCAGTTGTGCTGCTCGTACATCTCCCACTGGCGCGGATTGGGCTCGCCGATGAGGAACTTCTCGCCGCCCTTGCCGCGCCAGCCGGCCAGGAAGCCGATGCCCGAACCGGGCTCGGTCTCCCAGTTGACGATGAAGTCAGGGTAGTCGCGGTACTTGCGCTGGCCCTGCGGCGTGACGAAGGTCGGCAGCTTCAGCCGCGTGCCGAGTTCGATCAGCACCTCCTGGAACGGCTTGCAGTCGCCGGTCGGCGGCAGGACCGGGATGCGCACCGCATCGACCGGGCCGTTGAATTCGGAGATCGGCCGATCGAGCATCGACATCACGTCGTGGCGCTCGAGGTAGGTGGTGTCGGGCAGGATCAGATCGGCAAACGCCGTCATCTCCGAGTGGAAGGCGTCGGCCACGACCAGGAACGGGATCTTGTACTCGCCGTCCTCGCCGCGGTCGTTGAGCATCTTGCGCACTTCGGCCGTGTTCATCGTGGAGTTCCACGACATGTTGGCCATGAAGATCAGGAGCGTGTCGATCGGGTACGGGTCGCCGCGCCAGGCGTTGGTGATGACGTTGTGCATCAAGCCGTGCACCGACAGCGGGTACTCCCAGGAGAAGGCCTTGTCGATGCGCACCGGCGAGCCGTCGTCGTTGACGAACAGGTCGTCGGGGTCGGCCGGCCAGCCGAGCGCCATGCCGTCGAGCGGGCGATTCGGCTGCACCGCGCGCGAGTCGTTGGGCGTGCGCGCGCACGGTGGGATCGGGCGCGGGAACGGCGCCTTGTGGCGGAAGCCGCCGGGGCGGTCGATGGTGCCCAGCAGCGACATCAGGATCGCCAGCGCGCGGATGCTCTGGAAGCCGTTGGAGTGCGCGGCCAGCCCGCGCATGGCGTGGAAGGCCACCGGGTTGCCGCTGACGGTGTCGTGCTCGTTGCCCCAGGCGTCGGTCCAGGCGATCGGCAGCTCGATGCGCTGGTCGCGCGCGGTGATGCCCATCTCGTGCGCGAGGCGGCGGATCACGTCGGCCGGGATGCCGGTGATCTGCGCGGCCCACTCGGGCGTGTAGTCCTTGACGCGATCCTGCAGCAACTGGAACGCGGGCTTCACGGCCGTGCCGTCGGCGAGCGTGAACTCGCCGAGCAGGAACGGGTCGGCGCCTCTGGTGTGCGAGATCACGGCCTTGTTCTGGTGCCGGTCCCACCACAGCTTGTTCTGCGGGTCGTAGCAGGCCTCCTCCTGCGGCACCTCGGTGCGCACGAACATGCCGTACTCGTCGTGCGCGGCGTCGAGGTTCACGAGCTCGCCGCCGTTGGTGTACTGCACGACGAAGTCACGGTCGTACAGCCCCTTGGCCAGGATCTCGTGGATCACCGCGAGCAGGAACGCGCCGTCGGTACCGGGGCGGATCGGCACCCACTCATCGGCGATGGCCGAGTAGCCGGTGCGCACCGGGTTGATCGATACGAAACGCCCGCCGTCGCGCTTGAACTTCGAGATCGCGATCTTCATCGGGTTGGAGTGGTGGTCCTCCGCGGTGCCGATCATCACGAACAGCTTGGCGCGGTCCAGGTCCGGCCCGCCGAACTCCCAGAACGAGCCGCCGATCGTGTAGATCATGCCGGCGGCCATGTTGACCGAGCAGAAGCCGCCGTGCGCCGCATAGTTGGGCGTGCCGAACTGGCGCGCGAACAGGCCGGTCAGCGCCTGCATCTGGTCGCGCCCGGTGAACAGCGCGAACTTCTTCGGGTCGGTGGCGCGGATGCGGCCCAGGCGCTCGGTGAGGGTCGCGAACGCCTCCTCCCACTCGATCTCCTCGAAATCGCCGGCCCCGCGCTCGGCTGCCGGCCTTGCGCTTGAGCGGCTTCGTCAGCCGGGCCGGCGAGTACTGCTTCATGATGCCCGACGAACCCTTGGCGCAGATCACACCCTGGTTCAGCGGGTGGTTCGGGTTGCCATCGATGTAGCGCACCTTGCCGTCGCGCAGGTGCACGCGGATGCCGCAGCGGCACGCACACATGTAGCAGGTCGTGTTGCGTGTTTCGTGGGCCGCGTCGGCGTGCGGATCGGCGATGGGGTCGTGCAGCGGAGCTTGCGCCATGGAGTTCGAGGATCCTGGTCGGTCGGATGGGGTGTTCTTGTGTGGGGGGCGGCACGCAAACGCACACGCCACCGACGCGTCCGGCAACGGGGCCATTGGGCACAAGACCGGGCGGACGAGTCTATTCCCATACAAGGTGTATGGCTACCTACCCGTCAGGGGTATGCGCTCGAGGCTGCGGCCGGGCCGGATAGGATGGCGCCGCCGGGGCCGTCGGCTTCCAGTCCTCCCGCCACGGCACCACCCCCGGCAAGCGCCGATGCGCACGCCGGGCCGCCCCAAGCGCGAATCCCGCAGTGCGCAGCACGTATCTACCCTGATGAGCCAGAACCCGCTGCCGCCGAACGACCCCGCATCGCCCGCGCCGGCGGCCGCGAGCGCGGCGCGCTCGCCCATCGCCAGTGCAGACTCGCCCGACGGCCCGTTGGTCGATGTCTCCAGGCTGCAGGAGGCGATTGCGCTGTTTGCGCGCGAGCGCGACTGGGACCAGTTCCACTCGCCGAAGAACCTGGCCATGGCGCTCACCGGAGAGGTGGGCGAGTTGGTGGAATTGTTCCAGTGGCTGAGCGAGGACGCCTCGCACCGCGTGGCGCATGACCCGGCCACCGCGCGCCGTGTGCGCGACGAGATCGCCGACGTGCTGGTGTACCTGGCGCGGCTGGCGGCGGTGCTGGACGTGGATCTGGACGAGGCCGTGCGCAGCAAGCTCGCCGCCAACGCCCTCAAGTACCCCGCCGATCGGGCCAGGGGGAACGCGAAGAAACACTCGGACCTCTAGCGCGCCGGCGCCGGCGCCGCGCCTGGCGCCTTGCCGTCTGCTAACAACCCGCCAAGGGCAGGCTGCGACTCACACCTGCCGCCACGGCAAGCCGTGCTTGCGCCAGCCGCCGAGGTTGCCGCGGTGGTGCTCGGAATCGAGCTCACCCTCGAAGCCCTCGAGCACGTTGCTGACGTGGGTGAACCCGTGCTTTTCCAGCTCGATCCCAGCGTCGATCGAGCGCTTGCCGCTGCGGCAGATCAGGATGATCGGCCGGTCCTTGCGGCCGGCCATGCGCAGCACCTCGTCGGCGAAATGCGGGTTCACCTCGAACTCGGGCGCCGTGTTCCACTCGACATTGATGGCGTCGACCGGGTGGCCGACATAGTAGAACTCGACCTCGGTACGACAGTCGATCAGCAGCGCATTCGGGTTCTCCGTGATGATCTCGTAGGCTTTGGTGGGGTGCAGGTTGTCCATCGCGCGCTCCGTGTGGCGCGTATTGTCATCGTCGGCAGGCGCACGGGTTCGAATATCTGCTCATATGCATATGCCAGCGATGGCGGGTTGGCGCAGGTCGGGCTCGGCCTCCAGGGTCTTCGGCGCTGCGCGTCCGATGACTCTCATGCCGCCGAACTTGGCCTTCCAGGCCCGGCAACTCGGCTCGCTGAAGCTGTGCTTCCTGCACAGCTCTCATGCGGCTTCGCGTTCCATCATCACGGAATCGACAACCTGGATTCGGCCCGTTGCCGCTGTTCGTTGGGGTGGAGTGGTGACATTCGCAGCATTTGGCGGCCAGTCTCCCGCGAAGACCGCGCGCTGCTGCCGAGGCCGCCAGGTGACCGGCTCCGTTCATGTCCCCCGACGGCAGACCTGGCGACTGCCGTCTCCTCCTCTACTTCACTGCGCCGGTCACCCGACGCCCTCGACAGCGACCAACATCGCCGCCTGCGAAGGCATTGAAGACCCGAACACCGCGGTGGTGGCAGGAGCGCTGATGGTCGATACACGATCGGCCGCAGCATGACGCCTACGGCTTCTTCGGCGTCTTGTATTCGGCTTCCTTCTGGAACGGTTTCCAGACGGTTTCGTAACCGACGAACCCCTTTTCGTTTGGCGGCATCTGACGCGTTGTCAGATAACGCGAAACGCCGTCAGGAACCTTGGCGGGGGGAGGCTTGTGATCGCTCATGAGTCACCTTTCTTGGCATGAAGTGAGGGCTGCCGCTCAAACAGGTCTCAAGAGCGACGGGTCGATGGCGGCGCCCGCATTGATTGCCCCGCCCGCTCTTGTCTCTGCATCGGTTGCGTCGCGCACGGTCAGTATCTCGAGCGTGAAGACGACCTCTCTGCCGCAAAGCGGATTGTTGCCATCGACCGTCAGTCTCTCGTCGTCCATCTGCGTCACGAGAAAGCTGCGGGTCTGTCCCTTGTCGTTCTCCATCAGGATGGAGGTGCCGACTTGCCGATACTCCTCGGGGACGTTCTCGATGTGCATCGGAAAAAACCAGCGACTCGTCTCTGGGGCCGAAGATCTGGTTGCCATCGATCGCCACTTCGATGACGTCGCCAGCGGACTTGCCCTCGAGCTCCCTGTGGACCGAAGGGGCCAGGATCTCGTTGTGTCCGTGAACATAGCCCAACGGGAACTCGACCCTGGTGAGGACATGCCCCGACTTCCTGTCGGTCACCTTGTAGGTCAGCTCGACAAACTTGCCGTCCCGGATGACTTCGCTCACGTCAGATCCGGACGAAGTGTTCAGAAGATGGATGCACCGAAGATCCTGACCTTTCCATCCTCATAGCCGAGGACCAGTCTGCCAAGCCATTCGCCTGGCTTCTTGGTGCTCCGCTGCCGGTAGAGAACCGTCACATGCTCGCCGCGGCGGATGATGCCGAGCGAGTCGATCTCGTCAGACAGATTCCTCGCCAGCTCGCTGTTCGCAAACTGGTGGCCCGCAACCACCTGATCGATGGCACGCGCCAGGGAACTGGAAAAGTTCCTGGCGAATTCTCCGTACTTGCCTTCGTTCGAATACTTGACGAGGTCGCGCCACAGGGGCTTGGCCATGGCCAGGATCTCGTCATCCGTTTTTTCAGTGATGTTCACGCGCGTGCACGTTGAGTGTCGACACATCCTGGCTACTTCTCATCCCCAACCAGGTGATAACAAGGCGCCTTCTCCATGGTGTATTCGCCGGTCTTCGGATCGCGACGCGAAACCGTCAGCACGTGCCAGTTCGCGTCGTCCACCTTCATGGCGTCGCCTCGGTAGTAGTAACCCGGCCAACGGGTCTCCTTGCGGAACAGCGTGTGCTGCGTGACGCACTCGGCGGCGCGATGACGGTGCTTCAATTCCCACGCACGCAGCAACTCGTGAATGTCCTTGGCGGCCAGGCTCTCGAGGTCTTCCTCCATGATCTTGAGCTTCTTCAGACCGATATTCAGAAGCTTCTCGTTGGTCATGTAGTTGACGGTCACTCCGCCGCAATACTCGTCCATCAGCTTCTGCAGACGTTCCAGGCCCTGCTTGGGATTGATGTAGTGCGGGTTGACATCGCCCGCCACGATCTCGTTGCGGTAGATCCTGTAGTGCTCCATGGGCTTGTAGATCTCTTCCTTGCGGCGCTTGATCTGCTCATCGGACACGACAATGCCTTCGGCCTTGCCGTCGTCGATGTACTTGCAGGCGGCCTTCGCGGCAAGACGGCCTTCGGTGAACGACCCCGACGAGAAGGCGTGCGGCGTGCCGCCGACCGCGTCACCGGCGCCGAACAGACCTTCGATCGTCGTCATGCGGTTGTAGCCCCAGAAATACTCGGGAGGGGAAAGGTCCTCGGGGCCGGAGCACCAGGCACCCGAACCGGTCGCGTGGGAGCCCATGACGTAGGGCTCGGAGGTGGTCAGCTCGGGATTCTCGTTCTTGGGATCCACATCGGTAGCGGCCCACAGAACCGCCTGGCCGACGGTCATGCCGAGGAAGTTTTCCCAGCCGACCTCTTCCAGATGAGGATCCTGGAAGGCGCGCATGGTCACCATGTGAATCGGGCCGCGGCCGGCATTGACTTCGCTGATCAACGCGTGGTTGCGCAAACAGGTCGGGATGGGCCGATGCGTCAGGTGCGAGGCTTCCGGGTCGAGATATTCCTTGCCGACCATCTTCTGCAGCTCGGGGAACCACTTGGACTCGTACTCTTCGCCCAGACCGTTTTGCGTATAGGTCTTCAGGTGCAGGAAGTAGGCGCCGACCGGGCCATAGCCGTCCTTGAAACGCGCCAGCACGATGCGGTTCTCCATCTGCGTCATCTTGGCGCCGGCATTGATCAGCAGGCCATAGGCAGACGCGGACGACCAGGGCGCGTACCAGGTGCGGCCGGAACCTTCGCCCACCGAGCGCGGCTTGAAGATGTTGGAGGCACCGCCCGCGCCGCAGATCACGGCCTTGGACTTGAAGACGTGGTAGTTGCCGGTGCGGACGTTGAAGCCGACGGCACCGGCGACCCGGTTCTCCTTGCTGTCGTCCATCAGCAGGTGGGTGACGCAGATGCGGTTGAAGACCTTGTCCGCCGATTTCTTCGCGGCCTCGGCCACGATGGGCTTGTAGGACTCGCCGTGGATCATGATCTGCCACCGGCCTTCACGCAGATAGCGCCCGGTCTTCGGGTCCTTCATGATCGGCAGGCCCCACTCCTCGAACTGATGCACCGTGGAGTCGACGTGGCGGGCCATGTCGAACAGCAGGTCTTCGCGCACCATGCCCATCAGGTCGATGCGGGCGTAGCGCACATGGTCCTCGGGCTGGTTCTCGCCCCAGCGCGTGCCCATGTAGCAGTTGATCGCGTACAGACCCTGGGCGACCGCACCCGAGCGATCGATATTGGCCTTCTCGGCAATGACGATCTTCTTGTTCTGGCCCCAGAACCTCGCCTCCCAGGCGGCACCGGTGCCGCCCAGGCCTGCCCCGACGACAAGAATGTCGATGCCGTCTTCGATGATCGTTTCGTAGGCCATTAGTAGGTGACCCCCATCTTGAGCTTGAGACCCGCGGCCGCGAGCGTGCGCAGACCACCCTCATCCATGCGGATGTATTTCGGCTCGTTGTAGAGCAATTCGCCGTCGCGCATTTCCTTGCTGGGTCCGGGAACATCCGCGAGCTTGGGGATCGCCTGTCCCCAGGGCTTGGTGGTGATGGGCGACAGGAAGTTCTTCTCCGTGCCGTTGCGGAACTTGATCCTCCAGGCGATCGTGCCCTTGCGTTCGTCGCGGTCGACGCGAACGCTGTGGCCCAGCGGGGCGAAGTCGGCATAGCCGCGCACGTCGATCGCATTCTGCGGGCAAGCCTTGACGCAGGAGTAGCACTCCCAGCACATGTTCGGCTCGATGTTGTAGGCGCGCCGATAGGTCTTGTCGATGTGCATGATGTCCGAGGGGCAGATGTCGACGCAATGTCCGCATCCGTCGCACCTTGTCATGTAGACGAAGGTAGGCATTAGCTGGCTCCTTGATATGTTCCGCTCAAACCTGCGGGCTGTCTTCTAGTAGTGGCGCGGTGCTTCGCGCTTGATGCCGAGCCCCATGTCCATCGGGGCGTCTCGCAACAGTTCCATCGAGTGTCGTTCCCGTTGTGCAGGATCGTCCCGGGTCTGCGTCGGCAGATTCGCGCACGACCCGTTGGCCTTGGAAACCCGCTTCTCGAAGGCCGCCGCGGGCTTGAAGAACATGTGCGCGAACTTCGACCACGGCACCCCGGCGAACAGCACCGTGGTGGCCAGGATGTAGAGGCCGAACAGCACGCCCGCACCGCCGCCGGTCGCCGCCCAGACCAGGCCCAGCGTCACGCTCGCGAGCAGCGACAGAATGAACAGGTCGGCGCGCACGAGGCGCAAGGGCGAGTTGCCCTCGGCGGCGACATCGACGCGGATGAAGAACCAGAACCAGTAGCCGCCGACGCAGACCATCAAGCCACCGAGCCACCAGAGCTGCGCCCAGAGGGCGCTCGCCGAGGCGTTGAACACCATCACGGCCGTGGCGACGACGTAAAGGACGAATCCGTACATGCCGAGCAGGTGCGCGATGCGCCGGCGCGGATTGCAGAACTCCCCGGAGGCGAGTACGTCGACGACGGCAGTCTGCACGGCGATCGAGACGAGTTCGCCGCCTCCAACCGGCTGCGCACCCTTCGCCTTGCGCATGTTCTGGAAGAAGTACTTCGCGCTGCCCTTGTGCACGACGTCGAACAGCGTGCCTGCCACGACCAGGATGATCATGACGACGATGTAGGTCTGCATGACCGCAGGCGGAATGGACGCCGAAAGCGCGGCAAACGGATTGCTGGTGAACATTTGAATCCTCTCCTCGACCCGATGATTTTAGGAAGCAACGACGCGGCGGACGCAATAGAAAGAGGACTATGCGGCCATGGAAAGAACTTGAAAGCGCATCGCGGCCAGGTCACCGAGCGCCCAGGTCGCGGGCCCCGCGAGTCCAGCCACCGTCCCCGGATTCACCAGCCAGGTCCTGCCGCCCTTGACGTTCGCCACCTGTTCGACGCCGGCGGCATGCGAGTGGCCGCAGCACACGAGGTCCCAGTCGCCGGTGCAGGCCATCGCGTGGCCGTACTCGGGGTAATGCACGACGAAGATGCGCCGGCCGCCGAGCTCCAGGCGCGCGTCGGGGCCGTGGTAGCGCAGCAGACCGCCGCTCTTCTGCATCTGGAAGTGCAGCGCCTGCGGGTCGCCGACGTTGTTGCCATGGATGAGGTGCACCGGCAGGCCGTGCGCGAGCGCGGGCTTCACGGTCTGCGCGCCGATCAGGTCGCCGCAGTGGATCACCGCTTCGGCGCCCTCGGCTTTCGCGTCGCGCACCGCCTGGGCCAGCGCGTCGGCGCGGTCGTGGCTGTCCGAAACGATGCAGACTTTCATGCGTTCATCTCGACGACGCGCTCGCGCCGACAGGCCCGGCATCCAACTCGGCGTAATAGGCGCGGAGGATTTCAAGCACTTCCGGACGGCTGAACTCGGCGGGCACCGGATGGCCTTCGGACAGCCACTTGCGCAATTGCGTGCCGCTGACCTGCAGGCGCTCGGCGTCGGTGTGCGGGCAGGTGCGACCGGAGGCCATGCCGCCGCACTTGTAGCACCAGAAGGCCACATCGATGCACAGCGCGCGCGTCTCGAGCGCGTCGGGCGGAATCTCGTCGAAGATGTGGTGCGCATCGAAGGGGCCGTAGTAGCTGCCCACGCCGGCGTGGTCGCGCCCGACGATCAGGTGCGAGCAGCCGTAGTTCTGGCGGAACAGCGCGTGCAGCAGCGCCTCGCGCGGCCCGGCATAGCGCATGTCCAGCGGGTAGCCGGCCTGCACGATGGTCGAAGGCACGAAGTAGTTCCTGGCCAGCGCGGCGATCGCCCGCGTGCGCACTTCGGCCGGGATGTCGCCGGGCTTGAGCGCGCCCAGCAGCGAGTGCACCAGCACGCCATCGCAGACCTCGATCGCGACCTTGGCCAGATACTCGTGCGAACGGTGCATGGGGTTGCGGGTCTGGAACGCAGCGATGCGCGACCAACCGTAGGACGCGAACAACGCCCGCGTCTGCGCCGGCGTCATGTACAGGTCGCCGTACTTCTCGGGGAAGCCGCCCTGCGACAGCACTTTGATCGGGCCAGCCAGGTTCACCGGTGGCTGATCCATGACCATCTTCACGCCCGGGTGCGCGGGGTCCACGGTCCTGAAGATGCGTGCGCATTCGTGCGCCTTGTCGATGCGGTACTTCTCGCTCACGCGCATCGTGGCCAGGCAGTGGCCGTCGTCGGGGTCGTGCAGCGCAATGTCCTGTCCCGGCGCGATCGAGGCGGCCGCGGCTTCGTCGACCGACAAGGTGATCGGGATCGGCCAGAAGAGGCCGCGAGCGGTGTGCATGGTGTCGCACACGCCGCGCCAGTCGGCCTGCGACATGAAGCCGTCCAGCGGCGTGAAGCCGCCGATGCCCATCATCAGGATGTCGCCGCGCTCACGCGAACTGACGCGCACCTGCGGCAGCGTAGCGGCGCGCGCGCGCTCGTGGTCGAGCTCGGCGCCATCGAGCAGCAGGGGCGCGAGGCTACCGCCGCCGTGCGGACGAACCAGGCCGCTCAACGGGCGACCTCGGTGCTGCGCAGCGCGGTATTCGCCTTGGGAGCGGCCCGGCGGCTCATGCGCATCCTCCAGGGAGACGGTCGGTCTTCGCTTCGCTCATTGGTCTATGGCTGTGATCGACGGAACGCACGACACGCCAACATGGCGCGCCTCGCAAGGCCGCATCCTAGGCAAGGCCTTTCAAAAGAAAAAGCGGACAATTGCGGTCACGATGACCGAAAAAACAGGTAACTACAGGGCCACCCAGGCAGCCGCGCGATTGCGGCTGAACCTGCGCCAGCTCGAAGTCTTCGTGGCCACTGCACGCGCCGGTTCGACGCGCGCCGCGGCCGACCATGTGGCGCGCTCGCAGTCGGCGGCCAGTGCCGCGCTCGCCGAGCTGGAGCAGTGCCTGGGCGTCGAGCTGTTCGATCGCGTGCGCCGGCACCTGGCGCTGAACGAGAACGGCCGCGCACTGCTGCCGCTGGCGGCCTCGCTGCTCGATCAGGCCGCAGAACTGGAACACCTGTTCTCCGGCGAGCACGCCGCCCCGCTGCGTCTGGCTGCCAGCCTGACGATCGGCGAGTACCTGCTGCCCGATCTGCTGGCTCGCTGGAAGCTGGAACATCCGCTGAGCCCGGTGCGGCTGTCGATCGGCAACACCAGCGAAGTCATTGCCGCCGTGGCGGCGTTCGATGCCGATGTCGGCTTCATCGAAGGGCCGCAAACCCATCCGCAGTTGATCGTGCGGCCGTGGCTGAACGACGAAATGGTCATCGTCGCGGCACCGAGCCATGCCTTGGCCGGCCGCATCGTCAGTGTGCGCCATCTGCGCGAGGCCACCTGGGCTTTGCGCGAACCGGGCTCCGGGACTCGCGAGGCGGCCGATCGCTGGTTGCTGGAGCGCGTCGGGTCACTGCGCGTCGAGTTCGAGCTCGGCAGCCCGGAGGCGATCAAGCGGCTGGTGGCCAATGGCAGTGCGCTGGCATGCCTGTCGCGCGAGGTCGTGGCGCGCGAGTTGGCCCAGGGCACCCTGGTCGAGCTCGCGACGCGGCTGCCGCGTGCCACACGCCGCCTCGCCATGGTGCTGCACCGCGACAAGCATCTCGGCCGCGGCACGGACAACTTCGTACGGCACTGCGCGGCATTCGCGACGACCGCGCTGGCGGCGTCCCGAGCGCCCCAGGGCGTGGCCCAGCCGGGTCAGGGCTGATGGTGTGGCGGCGGCAGAACGGTTCAAAATGCAGCGCATGCAAGCTGATCGGCCCGTAAACCGTCCGCAGCCACCGCCGGCGGAAACAGGCCTGCTCGCCGAGATCGCCGCCGGACTGGCCACGAGCAGCGACCTCAACCAGTTGGTCGCGCATTTCCTCGACCGTATCGTCCGTCTGGCCGGGGCGCAGGCCGGTACGGTGCGGTTGCTGTCCGATGCGGGCGACCAGCTGCAACTGGTCAGCACCCTGGGCCTGCCCGAAGACCTGTGCGGCCTTGGCGCGGTGGTGGACCGGCATTGTGGCCACTGCGGCGCCGCGGCCGATGGCCAGCAGATCGTCTGGGCGACGGACCTCAGTACCTGCTCGGACCGCACCGGCAGCGACTACTTCGGTCATGGCGGCCGCTGCCTGCTGGCCGTGCCGCTGCAGCATCGCGGTCGCACGCTGGGCGTCTACAACCTGTTCTTCTCCGGCAAGAACGAGCCTTCACCCGAGATCCAGGCCATCCTGCGTTCGATCGGCGAGTTGCTGGGCCTGGCGCTGAACAATGCGCGGCTGGAACAGCAGCGCCTGCACAGCACGCTGGCGGCCGAGCGCCAGTTGATGGCCGCCGAGGTGCACGATTCGCTGGCACAGTCGCTGGCCTTCGCGAAGATGCGCATGCCGCTGCTGCACGATGCGATGCTCGCGCACGACGACGCGCGCGCCCAGCAGTACTACGACGATGTGCGGCGCGCGATGACCGAGGCCCATGCCAGCCTGCGCGGCATACTTACGCACTTTCGCACGCCGATGGACCCGCAAGGCCTCGTGCACGCGCTCGACGCCAGCGCCGAGAACTTCCGTCGCAGCACCGGCGCCGAGCTGGACTTCGTCAACGAGTTGCCGGGCCTGAAGCTCCCGGCCGAACAGGAAACCCAGGTGTTCCACATCGTCCAGGAGGCCTTGAACAACGTGGCGCGCCATGCGCACGCCCGGCACGCACGGCTGTGCATTGCAGCGGCCCGGCCGGGCGAATTGGAGATCGTGGTCGAGGACGACGGTGCCGGTCTGCCACCGACTGCCAGTGGCGGCACGACGCACTACGGCATGGAAATCATGGTCGAGCGCGCGCGCCGGCTCGCCGGCACGCTGGAGGTCGGCGCCCGCCAGGGCGGCGGCACGCGCGTGCGGCTGACGTTTCCGGTGCGTGCCGTCGATGCGGCTGCGGTCGCCATGGGGACTGCCTGATGGTCACGCCGCGCATCGTCCTGGTCGACGACCATGCGCTTTGCCGCACCGGCCTGACCGACCTGCTGCACCACCGCGGCAACATCGCCGTGGTCGCCGCGCTGGGCAACCCGGAACTCGTGGCGCCGGCGTTGCGCGAGCACAAGCCCGATCTGCTGGTGCTGGATCTGCGCATGCCCTCGACCGACGGGCTGACCCTGATGCGCCGGCTGCGCGCCGAAGGCTTCGAGACACCGGTGCTGATCCTCACGATGAGCGACTCCGAAGCCGACCTGGCGGCCGCGTTGCGGGCCGGCGTGCGCGGCTACCTGCTCAAGGACATGGAACCCGAAGACGTGATCGCGGCGATCGAGCGCGCGGCGCGCGGCGAGCTCACCGTGGCGCCGGCAATGACGCCCAAGCTGGCCAAGATGCTGCAGACCGGGTTCAAGGACGCCGGCCGCAAGGATCCGCTCAACAGCCTGACCGAGCGCGAGCGCCAGATCCTCGAGCACCTGGCGCGCGGCGAAAGCAACAAGGCCATTGCACGCACGCTGGACATCAGCCACGACACCGTGAAGCTGCATGTGCGGCACATCCTGTCCAAGCTCAACCTGAGCTCGCGCGTCGAAGCCGCCGTGTTCGCCGTCGAGTCGCGCAGCGCGGCCGCCGAAGGTCGCGCTTCGAGCGACGCGCCGTCGGGCAGCTGAGCGCGCGAAGTCTCAGGCCGCGCGGGAACGGCCCGACGCCAGCGACACGCTGTCCTGCGCCGCGGCAACGGCGACCGAGGCGTGTTCGCCGAACCAGGCCAGCTGGTCGTGCAGGCGCACGACCTCGCCGACGATGATCAGGCAGGGTGACTGCAGCCCGGCCTCGGTGACGCGCAGGTGCAGGTCTGCCAGCGTCGCGGCGACGACCCGCTGGTCGAGCGTGGTGCCCTGCTGCACCACGGCCGCCGGCATGCTCGGAGCGACGCCGTGCGCAATCAGCTGTGCGCAGATGTCGGCCAGCCCGTTCAACCCCATGTAGATCACGACGGTCTGGCGCGGCCGCGCCAGGGCCGGCCAGTCGAGGTTGCAGCTGCCGTCCTTCAGGTGGCCGGTGACGAACAGGCACGACTGCGCGTAATCGCGATGGGTCAGCGGAATGCCGGCGTAGCTGGCCACGCCGCAGGCCGCCGTGATGCCGGGCACCACCTCGAAGGCGATGCCGTGCGCCGCCAGCACCTGCAACTCCTCGCCACCGCGGCCGAACACGAACGGGTCGCCGCCCTTCAGGCGCACCACCTGCCGGCCCAGGCGGGCCTGCCGCAACAGCAGCGCGTTGATGTCGTCCTGCGCCATGCTGTGGTTGCTGCGCTCCTTGCCGACGTAGATCCGCTCGGCCTGCGCGTTGATCAGCTCCAGCACGCCCTCGCCGACCAGGTGGTCGTAGACCACGACATCGGCCTGCGCCAACAGCCGCGCCGCTCGCAGCGTCAGCAGATCGGGGTCGCCGGGGCCGGCGCCGACGAGGAAGACGCGGCCCACGGGCGCGCGATAACGCGCCAGCAGCGCCGTCATGTCGACATAGGAGTTCATGGTCGTCCTCTCGCGTCTCAAGCTGAACAGCCGCTGCAGCCACCGCTGCCACAGGCCTTGGCGGGCGGCTCGGCGGCGGCGTCCTCGGGCACGAAGATGAAATTGAAATTGCCGGGCTCGATCTCGACGAAATCGAGCACCACGCCATCGAGCATCGGTTGGCTCGGTGGCGCGATCAGCACGTCGACGCCGTGCAGCTGCAACGGCAAGTCGCCCTCGCGCGGCTCGTCGAAGCCCATGCCGTACTCGATCGAGCCATCGGCGACCTGGCGCGCGGCGACGCGCAGCGCCATGCCGGCGGCATCGCTGCGCGACGCTGCGGCGAGGATTTCCTGCGAGGCGGTCGGAGTCACTGAGAACACGTCGGTCATCCTTTCATCGGCGATCAATGTTCGCCCTTGGTGCGCAAGAGCCCGGCCAGGCGGTTGCCCTGCTTCTGCGGGCCCCCGATCGGAAACAGGTCGTGCAGGTAATGGTTGTTGCCGCGTGCCGGGCCCCAGACCTGCTCGAAGTGCTTGATCATCGCCCGCACCTGCGCCTGCACGCCGTGCTCGTGGTAGTAGTCGCGCAGGTAGCGGATCACCTGCCAATGTTCGTCGGTCAGCACCAGGCCTTCTTCGCGAGCCAGCGCGTGCACGAAAGCCTCCGACCAGTCGGCGCGGTTGATCAGATAACCCTCGCTGTCGGTCGCGACAGCGCGGCCCTGCACATCCACGGTTCGCTGCAACAGGTTCATCATCGGTCTGGCTCCTCAGGCGGCGATCGCCAGCGCGGCCGTGGCGGCAGACCGCCGCTCGCGTTGCTGGCGAACGAAGTCGACGAAGCGGGGCGCCCACGACGTGCCCGCCGCGCTGCGCAGGTGGGCGTAGGACGCCAGCAGGTTGTGCACCAGCACGCCGTCGTGCGCGCCGTCGACGCCATGCCCGCGCTGCACGCGGTAGGCGAACGCGACGGACGGGTCGAGGTTCTCGAGGCTCGAATGGTGGAACTCGTGCCCGCGCACCACGTCCGCAGGCGCCGGGCTCCAGGGCAGCGCCGCCGTCTGCTGCAGGTGGACGTAGCCGCGGCCCACCGGCCGCTCGTGCATCACCGCATCGCCCGGGATCGCACCGACCATGCGCGCCGTGCGGCCCTGCCAGGTGATGCTGCGCGCCAGGTACATCAGGCCGCCGCACTCGGCGTAGGTCGGCAGCCCGGCCTCGATGGCCGTGCGGATCGCGCTGCGCAGCGGCGCGTTGGCTTCGAGTTCACCCATGCAGGCTTCGGGGAAGCCGCCACCGATGACGAGACCGTCGACCGCAGGCAATTGCGCATCGTGCAGGGTGTCGATCGGCACCAGCTCGGCGCCCGCCGCCTGCAACGCAGCCAGGTCGTCCGGGTAGTAGAAGCCGAACGCGCGATCGCGCGCGACGCCGATGCGCAGGTCGGCCGGCCGCGCTGCAGCCAGCCCGACGACCGGCCTGGCCGCCGTCTGCGGGCCGGGCCCGGCCGATGCCGCGAGCGCCCGCACGCGATCGAGATCGACCTGCGCACCGACGATGCGGCCGATGGCCTCCACACGCGCCTGCGCGTCGTCGAGCTCGGCGCAAGGCATCAGGCCCAGGTGCCGCTCCATCACGGCCAGCCGCCCGTCCTCGGCCACCGCGCCGAGCACCGGCACGTCGGTGTAGTGCTCGATCACCGCGCGCAGCTTGGCCTCGTGGCGTGCGCCGCCCAGGCGGTTCAGGATCACGCCGCCGATGCGGATGTCGCGCTCGAACGCCTGGTAGCCGAGGATCAGCGGCGCGATGCCGCGGGTCATGCCACGGGCGTCGATCACCAGCAGCACCGGCAGGCCGAGCCGGCGCGCCAGCGCGGCGTTGCTGTTGCTGCCGTCGAGCGCGAGACCGTCGTACAGGCCCTTGTTGCCTTCGACCAGCGCCAGTTCGGCGCCGCGCAGGCCCTCGGCGAAGCAGCGCTCGAGCGCGGCGTCGTCCATCAGGTAGGCATCGAGGTTGAAACACGGCCGCCCGGCGGCGCGCGCCAACCACATCGGGTCGATGTAGTCGGGCCCTTTCTTGAACGGCTGCACCACCGTGCCGCGCGCGGCCAGCGCCGCACACAGGCCGAGCGAGACCGTGGTCTTGCCCGAGGACTTGTGCGCGGCGGAGACGAGCAGGCGGGCGATGGTCATGTCGTCACGCCTTGGTCGACACGGCGTCGTCGGGCGGCAGGAAATCCAGCACGCGCACGCCGACGAGGGTCAGCAGGAACGCGGCACCGAGGCCGCCGATGCCGAGCAGCAGTTCGGGCAGCGACGGCACATAGCGCATCACCGCCCCATCGCCGAAGCTGCTGCTGACCTGGTAGCCGGGGAAGATCTCGAGCGGGAAAGCCTGCCCGCCGATGATGAAGACGAACAACCAGGCGAAGGCGCCGAGCACGACCAGCGCCGATGCCGCGAGCGTCGCGCGCAGGCTCGCCAGCCTTGGATGGAACAGCAGCAGCATCGGCAGCACCGAGCCGACCGCGACGTAGCCGCCCCAGAACAGCAGCGGATACACGCCCAGCGCCACCGCGGCCGAGCAGGATGAAGGCCTCGAAGCCGCCCTGGCGCGCGAAGTACAGGTTGGTCATGTGGTACACGGCCACCAGGTACAGCGATGCGGCGACGAAGATGCCGAGCAGCCGCGCCATGCGGCGCTGCGTGTCGGGTGCGAGCGGGCGGCCATTGCGGGCCGGTCAGCGCCGACTGCACGATCAGGAACACCGCCAGGCCCCAGCTCAGCGACAGCACGACGAACAGCGGCGCCAGCAGCGCCGACATGGTAGGCCTGGCGCGCGACGAGAAAGCCGAAGATCGAGCCGGTGCCGGTGGTCAGCACGAAGCGCCAGATCAGCACGGCGACGCCGGCCGGCTTGGCGTAGCCGTTGAAGCGGCGCTCGAACATCGTCCACAGGTAGACCGCGACGAGAGCCGGCCATGCCCGAATAGAGAAAGATGTTCCAGGCGAAGACCGACTTGAAGTTGTAGTGCGTCGCGGCGACGATGATCCGCTCGGGGCGGCCGAGATCGAGCATCAGCACCATCAGCCCGCCCGCCAGCAACGCCAGGCACAGCAGCCCCGACAGCGGCGCGTGCGGCTTGTAGGCCGACTGGCCGAAGACCGACCCGACCGACGCGACGTTGAGCACGCCCGAGGCGGCCACGATCATGAAGATCGCGAACACATGCGGCAGGCCCCAGACGACCTGGTTGTTCATGCCGGTGACGATGTGACCGTGCAGCTCCATGTAATGCGCCGCGGCCAGGCCGATCGCCGTGACCACGCCGCCGACCGCGGCCAGCAGCCAGAAATTGCGGTCTTCAGCGGTTGCGTTCATCGCTCAGACGCCGTGATAGCGCACGCCCGGATCGAGCTTCAGGTCGGCGCGCAGTTGCGTGGTCTGGATCTCGCGCACGCGCTTGGCGATCTCGCTGGCCGGATCGTTGAGGTCGCCAAACAGGATCGCGCCGTGGCCGGCCTGGCTGCAGGCCTCGGCGCACGCGGTGGTCGTCGCGCCCTTGTCGATGCGGTGCACGCACAGCGTGCAGCTCTCGACGCAACCCTTGCCGCGCGGCACATCGGGCTTCTGGTCGACCAGCGGTTCGTGAACGAAAGAGCGCGCCTGGTACGGGCAGGCCATCACGCAGTAACGGCAGCCGATGCAAGTGTGGCGGTCGACCAGCACGATGCCGTCGGCGCGCTTGAACGAGGCGCCGGTCGGGCAGACGTCGACACAGGGCGGCTCGGCGCAGTGCTGGCACATCACCGGCAGCGACGCCGCGCGGCCGGTCTTGATCTCCTTGATCTCGACCTTGCGGATCCACTGCGCATCGGTCGGGCGCTGCGGGGTCGCCAGGCCGTTCTCGGTGTTGCAGGCGGTCACGCAATCGTTGCAGCCGCTGGCGCACTTCGTGGTGTCGATCAGCATGCCCCAGCGCACCTTCGGGCTGGCGCCCGCCGTCGGCGTGGCGGCCTGCGCGATCTCGATCAGCTGGATGCCCGGCGCAAGGATCACGCCACCGATCGCGGCGGCAGCGACGCCGAGGAAGCCGCGGCGGCTCACTTCACCGCTCCCTGCGCCAGCTTGCTCGAGGTGCTGCTGTGGCACTCGAAGCAGTCGATCTTCACCGCTGCGTAGCTGTGGCAGCTGACGCAGAAGTTGGTCTCGGCCTTGGCCACGCTGGCCGTCTTCTGGTTGGCGTGGCAGTCGATGCAATCCTTCAGGCTGTACTTCGCACCGCGGATGCCGCCGCGCACGGTGTCGTCGCGCTGGTGCTTGAGGAATTCCATGTGCATGCGCCGCATCACGGCTGGCGGCTCCACGCACTGCGTACCCGCCACCGCAGCCTCGATCACCGGCCTGCGGCGTGCGACCGTCGTCTGCAAAGACCGGCTGCAGCGAACCCGCCACCAGCAGCCCGAACAGCACCCGCCGCAACCAAGCGGACGCCGCGGATCCGGCTCCGCCGGTCCGCTGGCGTCGCCCCCCTGGGGGGGAGGCGCCGAAGGCGCTTCGGGGGGGGGCCACTTACTCCCCGAGCCCCATCTGGATGTAGCCGGTCGGGCAGACATCCTTGCAGATGTGGCAGCCGATGCACTTGCTGTAGTCGGTGTCGACATAGCGGCCGGTCGTCGACTTGCTCTTCGGGACCTTGAACACGGCCGTCTGCGGGCAGTAGACGACGCAGTTGTCGCACTCGAAACACTGGCCGCAGCTCATGCAGCGCTTGGCCTCGGCCTGGGCCTGCGCTTCGAGCAGCGGCAGCATGCGCTCCTCGAAATTGTTCAGCGCCTCTTGGGCCGTCAGCGAGACGATCTTGCGCCGGTTGCGCGGCGTGTAGTTGAAGTGGCCGAGGAACAACTCGGTGTGCGGGATCACGTAGCGGTCGGAGCGGTTGTCGTAGTTGTGGATCGCGCCGGTGCTGGCATCGGTGCCCCACGTCGGCTCCTCGATCTGCGTGATCTTCAGGCCCTTCTCGATCATCTTGCGGGTCAGGTCGAAGCTGTGCACATCGATCTTCGGCCGCTTGTCGAGCGCCTCGCTGCGCAGGTGGCGGTCGATGCCGTCGGCGGCGATCGCACCATGGCCGATCGCGGTGGTCAGCAGGTGCGGGCGCACGACGTCGCCGCCGACGAACATGCCGGCCTGGCCCTGCACCTGGTAGTTCTTGTCGCTGGTGATCCCGCCCTTGCCGTTGTTGAGCGTCTCCAGCCCCGTGAAATCCACCGCCTGGCCGATCGCCGAGACGATCAGGTCGGCCTCGATGTCCTCTTCGGTGCCGGCGACCTGCTTGATCTCGAGCCGGCCGCTGACGAACCTGGCCTCGCACTGCACGACGCGCAGTGCGGTCGCGCGCCCGTCGGCGCCGCGGATCACCGCCACTGGCGCCAGGCCACCGCGGATCGCGATGCCTTCGGCCAGTGCATGCTCGACCTCGCCCTTGCTGGCCTGCATCTTGTCGATCGCGAAGACCGACGTCAGCGTCACCTCGGCGCCCTGGCGCGCCGACAGCGTGGCCACGTCGTGCGCGGCATAGCCGGCGATGGCGTTCTCGGGCCGGTCGGACTCGTGCACCTGGTCGATGTGGCCGAGCCGGCGCGCCACCGTGGCCACGTCGATCGACGTGTCGCCGCCGCCGACCACCACCACGCGCTTGCCGACATGCCGCATGCGGCCGTCGTTGAAGGCTTTCAGGAACGCGGTGGCGGTGACGACGTTGGGTGCGTCCCAGCCCTCCACCGGCAGTGGCCGGCCGCTCTGCGCACCCAGCCCCAGGAACACGGCGTCGAACTCGCTCTTGATCTGCTCGAGCGTCACGTCGGTGCCGATGCGGCAGGCCATGCGCGTGGCCACGCCGAGGTCCAGGATGCGCTGGATCTCGGCATCGAGCACTGCGCGCGGCGTGCGAAAGCCCGGGATGCCGTAGCGCATCATGCCGCCCAGTTCTTCGCGCTCGTCGAAGATCGTCACCGCGTGGCCCTTGCGCGCCAGTTGGTAGGCCGCCGACAGGCCGGCCGGGCCAGCACCGATCACCGCCACCTTCTTGCCGGTGCGCTCGGCGGGTTTCGGGAAAGCCAGCTTGTGCTCGATGGCCCACTCGCCGAGGAAGTGCTCGACCGAGTTGATGCCGACGAAGTCCTCGACCTGGTTGCGGTTGCAGCCCGATTCACAAGGCGCCGGGCACACGCGGCCCATCACCGACGGCAGCGGATTGGCCTCGGTCAGGCGCCGCCAGGCGTATTCCTGCCACGCCACGCCCGCCGGCGGCTTCTCGACGCCGCGCACGATGTTGAGGTAGCCGCGGATGTCCTCGCCCGACGGGCAGCTGCCCTGGCACGGCGGCGTGCTCTGGATGTAGGTCGGGCACTTGTGCGAATGGTCGGCGTCGAAGATTTCCTGCTGCCACGCAAGCGGCTTTTCGTCGCCATCCTTGTAGCGGCGGAAGGTCAGCGGCTGGGCCGGCGCGTTGTCGACGGTGGCGGACATGGCGGGGTCTCCTAGGGGTTCGGGGGCAGGTGTTTCACTTCGACATCAGGCGCTCGATGCCGACCGCCTTGAGCACGTATTTCTCGTACACCGGCTCGGAGTTGCCGGTCTTCATCTTGCGCATGAAGTACTTCTCGAAGGCGATCTTGGCCACGTGGACCCACTTGCCCTTCTTGAACCAGTTCACGTTGCGCGGCGGGATCTGCGGCAGCGCGACGAAGGCCGCGCCGGTGTCGCCCATGTCGGCCAGGCAGATCGCGTTCCAGGTCGCCTTGGCCGTCACCGGGCGGCCGGCCAGTTCGTCGGCGATGTTGTGCACGATCGCCGAGACCATGGTCTCGATCATGTAGCCGGTCTTGGGTGCGCCGGTGGGCACCGGCGTCACTTCCACCGGCGGGATCGCCACGCACACGCCGGCCGAGAAGATGTTCCTGTAGGCCTTGCTGCGCTGGAACTCGTCGATCAGCACGAAGCCGCGCGGATTGCACAGGTTGGGCACCGCCGCGACCGCATCGACGCCCTTGAAGGCGGGCAGCATCATCGACAGCTTGAACGGGACCTCGTGCTCCTTGATCAACTGGCCCTGGTCGTCGAGCTGGCTCGCGAACAGTTTGCCGGCCTCGACCTTCGTGGTCTTGGCGTTGGTGATCCACTTGATGTCGTGGCCGCGCATCTCCGACTCGAGCATCGACTTCGAGTCGCCGACGCCGCCCAGCCCCAGGTGGCCGATGTAGGGCTCACTGGTGACGAAGGTGATCGGCACCTTGTTGCGCAGCTTGCGGCGGCGCAGGTCGGTGTCGAGGATGAAGGCGAATTCGTAGGCCGGGCCGAAGCAGCTGGCCATCGGCATCGCGCCGATGACCACCGGGCCGGGGTTCTTCAGGAACTCCTGGTACTGGGCATAGAAGCCCTCGGCATGGCCCACGGTGCAGACCGAATGGGTGTGGCCGGCGATCGGACCGGCCCCCGGCACTTCGTCGAAGCTGAGCTTGGGCCCGGTGGCGATGACCAGGTAGTCGTAGGCCAGCGTGTCGCCACCGTCGAGTTCGAGCTTGCTGCCTTCGGCGTCGATCTTCGTCACCGCCTTGCCGATGAAGCCGATGCCCTTGCGCTCGAGCACCGGCGCCAGTTGCAGGATCACCTCTTCGCGCTTGCGCCAGCCGACCGCCACCCACGGGTTGGACGGCACGAACTGGAAGTAGTCGAGCGCGTTGACCATCGTGACCCGGTGCTCCTTGCCCAGGGTCGCGCGCATCTCGTAGGCAGCGGGCATGCCGCCGAGGCCGGCGCCCATGATGACGATGTGGGCCATGGTGAGAACTCCTTCGCTGGGTTCAGTGCGGCTCGCCGAGCCGGATCGCCTTGCTGACGAGCTGATGCACGCCGCCGACCATGCTCATGTCGAAGCCGTAGTACGGCAGCACCTTGCTGAACTGCGCCTTGCAGATGGCGCAGATGGTGGCCATGAAATTCACGCCATGCTGCTGGACGACGTTGTTCAACGCCTCCATCCGCGGCAGCGCGCCCTTGACGCGCAGTTCGAGCAGGTCGTCGGTCAGCAGGCCACCGCCACCGCCGCAGCAGAAGGTGGCCTCGTGGGTCGTGCCGGGGGCCATGTCGTGGAATCGGTTGGCCACCGCCTTGATGATTTCGCGCGGGATCACGAACTGGCCGCCGGGCATGCTGCCCATGCGCGAGGCCCGCGCCACGTTGCACGAATCGTGGAAGGTGATGATGCGGTCGTCGTTCTTTTCCTTGTCGAACTTCAGCGCACCCTGCTGGATCAGGTCGTAGGTGAACTCGCAGATGTGCTGCGGCACCGGGTAGCGCGGGTCGAGCCAGTCGAACGGGCCGATCAAGGTGTTCCAGAAGCTGTAGGCCACGCGCCAGGCATGGCCGCATTCGCCGACGACGATGCGCTTGACGCCGAGCTCCTGCGCGGCTTCCTTGACGCGCAGCGAGATGTTGCGCATCTGCTCGTAGTTGCCGATGAACAGGCCGAAGTTGCCGGCCTCGCTGGCCTTCGAGCTCAGCGTCCACTTGATGCCGGCGGCATGGAAGACCTTGGCGTAGCCGATCAGGCTTTCGACATGCGGCTCGGAGAAGAAATCGGCCGACGGCGTGACCAGCAACACCTCGGCGCCGGCCTCGTCGAGCGGGAAGCGCACGTCCAGACCCGTCTCTTCCTTGGTGTCCTCTTCGAGCCCGAGCAGCGTGTCTTCCAGCGCCGGCCCCGGAATGCCCAGGTTGTTGCCGATGCGGTGGACCTTGCCGATGATCTCGTTGGCGTACTTCTGGCCCAGGCCCACCGAGTCCATGATCTCGCGCGCGGCCATCGTGACCTCGGCGGTGTCGATGCCGTACGGGCAGAACACCGAGCAGCGGCGGCACTCGGAACACTGGTTGTAGTAGCTCCACCAGTCGTCGAGCACGTCCTTGGTCATGTCGACCGCGCCGACCAGCTTCGGGAAATGCTTGCCGGCGAACGTGAAGTAGCGGCGGTAGACGCCACGCATCAGGTCCTGCCGCGCGACGGGCATGTTCTTCGGGTCACCGGTGCCGATGTAGTAGTGGCACTTGTCGGAGCAGGCGCCGCAATGCACGCAGGCGTCCATGTAGACCCGCAGCGAGCGGTACTTGCCCAGCAGCTCGCCCATCTTGGCGACCGCGCGCTGCTCCCAGCCTTCGGTCAACTCGCCGGGAAAGCCGACGGCCTCCTGGATCTTCGGCGAGGCGACATAAGGCTTGCTGTGCGCCATCGCGCCCACCTGCACCAGCGGGATCACCGGGTACGGCTTGAGCTTGGGGGTCTCGAAAGCGGCGGTGGCCATGGCGTGCGTGGGGATCTACTTCTTGTCCAGTGCCGCCGCCCAGGCCGCCAGGTGGCGAGCCTCGCGCGAGGTGTCGGCCTGGTTGCGCGTCGGGCTGAAGAACAGGCCCGGCGCGTGCAGCAGCTTGCTGATCGGGAACACCAGCATCAGCAACGCCACCAGCGCCAGGTGCAGCAGCAGCACCGGGTCGGCCGGCAGCGGCTGCAGGTCCAGGCGCATCAGCCCGAGCATGAAGGCCTTGACCGCGACGATGTCGGTGTGGGCGACGAAGCGCATGCCCAGCCCGGTCAGCCCGATCGCCAGCAGCAGTGCCAGGTGCAGGTGATCCGATGGCGTCGAGATGTAGCGCACGCGGTCGACCAGGAAGCGCCGCGCCCACAGTCCGGCCAGCCCGGCCACCATCGCGAAGCCCGCGTAGGTGCCGAAGAACTGCACGAACACGATCGGCGTCCAGACCGGCTCCTGGAAGTAGCGCACGTGACGCAACAGCACCAGCAGCAGCGCGGCATGGAACAGCCAGCCGAACAGCCAGGTCCACTTGCTGGCCTTGAACAGGCTCTCGAAGAACACCACCTCGCGCGTCAGGCGCAGCGCGACGCCCGACGTCGTCGTCGGCGCCGGCGTGGTCGGGATCTTCAGCGGCGCCGGCGTGCGCAGGTAGCTGCGGACCTTGAGCGCCAGCCCGACCACCAGCACCGCCGTGGCGGCGTAGAACAGCGCGGCGTAGGCGATCGTGACGACACTCATGCCGAGGCCCGCGCTCGATGGACAGGCCGCGCGCCGGTCAGACGCAGCCGGTCGGCTTGGGCAGGCCCGCGATCTTGCAGGCCTGCTTGGCGGGGCCGTAGGGGAACAGCTCGTAGAGGTACTTGCTGTTGCCCTTGTCGGGGCCGAGCTGCTTGCCGATGGCCTTGGTCAGCACACGCACGGCCGGGGCGATCTGGTACTCGTTGTAGTAGTCGCGCAGGAAATTGACGACTTCCCAGTGGCTGGGCGTCATCTCGACGTTCTCCGATTGCGCGATGACCTTGGCGACATCCTCGTTCCATTCGGCGAGGTTGACCAGATAGCCCTCCTCGTCGGTCTCGTAGGTGACGCCGTTGGCTTCGATGGACATGTGAATTCTCCTTGCTGGGAACGGTGGGTGGCCTGGCGGCTGTCAGAGCCAGGTCTGGTTGTTGGGATGCTCGGCGACGAGGTCGACGAATCCGGCGTAATCGACCGCGGTCACGCCGTCGAGCAGCTTGCCGGCCATGCCGCGCGCCTCGACGTCGGGCTGCAGCGCATAGACCTTGAGTTGCTTCATTGCCGCGCCGATCCCGGAAGTCGCGGCGCCACCGGTCGTGGCGGCATAGATGCCGTCCTCGATCAGCAGCAGCGCGGAGCCGGCCTGGGCCAGGCGCAGGCAGCTTTGCAGCGAGTTGGTCTGGCTATGCGATTTGTTGACGATGTGCAGCATCGGTTGCCTCTAGAACGACAGGACCACGTCCTGCTCGGCCATCAGGTCGGCCATCTCGGCGCTCGACAGCACCTCCACCGGCACCAGCAGATCGGCCTCGGTGAGGCCGCGCGCGGCCATCGACTCGCGCTCGACATACAGCTTCTCGACGTCGTAGCCGTCGAGGGCCCGGTAGGTCGGCGAGTGGTTCTTGATGCCCAGGCCCTTGCTGTTCTGGCCCTTCACGAGCTCGTAGACGCCGTCGTCGAGAAACACCAGGCTCACGTCCTGGTCGAAGGTGGCGGCAATCAGCACGACCTCCAGGCTCTCGAGCGCGTAGATCGTGCCGAACGGCGCCTTGCGGTTGACGAACATGAACTTCTTCATCAGGCCTCCCGCCGGGCCGCCCCAAGGGAAGCCTGCGCCCCCTCGGGGGGCAGCGAACTTAGTGAGCTTGGGGGCATCATTTCTCCTGTCAGTCGCCGAAGGTGACCATGCGGTCGGCCTTGATGCCGCTGTCGACCAGCTGGCCCAGCCCCGAGATGCGGAATCCCGGTGCCAGCACTTCGTCCTTGATGCCGCGGCGCAGCGCAGCGGCGACGCAGACGACGAGGTCGACGTTGTGTTCGGCCTTCAGCGCCGACCAGCGGTTGACGATGTGCCTGTCGTCCTGCGGCGGCTCGGTCAGCCGGGTCGCGTTGTAGACGCCGTCGTGATAGAAGAACACGCGCTGGATCTCATGCCCCTTGGCAATCGCGGCCACGGCGAACTGGTACGCCGTGTCGCTGGCCTGGTGCGTATACGGGCCTTCGGAGACGAGCAGACCGATCTTCATGTCAGAAGCGGATATGCGTCGACGCGTTCAGGTTGGCCCGCGAGCCACGCCAGTCGTCGATCAGGTACTTGGTGAACGGCAGGTCGCACTTCTCGAAGAAGCGCGGCCAGCCGATGCGCTCGATCCAGTCGGACACGCGCTCCCACGAGCGGGCGTCTTCCTTGTAGGTGTAGAGGATCTTCTTGACGATCGCCGACACCTCGGGCCAGCGCGGCGGGTTGTTCGGCAACCCCGACGCCACCATCTTCATGAAGGTCGGCTTGCCACGGGCGTTGGAGTTCTTGCCGCCGACCCAGATCGCCAGCTTCGAGTGCTCCGGGTCGTTGATCTGCATCGGCGGGCATGGCGGATAGCAGGCACCGCAGCAGATGCATTTCTTCTCGTCGACCTCGAGCGACGGCTTGCCGTTGACCAGCGCCGGCCGGATCGCCGCCACCGGGCAGCGCGCCACCACGGCCGGACGCTCGCAGACGTTGGCCACCAGGTCATGGTTGATCTTCGGCGGCTTGGTGTGCTGCACGATGATCGCGATGTCGGCCTGGCCGCCGCAGTTGATCTCGCAGCACGAGGTCGACAGGTGCACGCGATTGGGCATGTCCTCCTTGATGAACTCGCTGTAGAGGTCGTCCATCAGCGCCTTCACCGCCCCCGACGCGTCGGTGCCCGGGATGTCGCAGTGCAGCCAGCCCTGGGTGTGGGCGATCATCGACACCGAGTTGCCGGTGCCACCGACCGGGAAGCCGTTGCTGGTCAGCGACTCGATCAGCGGCGCGACCTTGTTCGGGTCGGCGACCATGAACTCGATGTTCGAGCGGATCGTGAAGCGCACATGCCCTTCGGCATAGGTATCGGCGATGTCGCACAGCTTGCGGATGGTGTAGACGTCCATCTGGCGCTGCGTGCCGGCACGCACCGTCCAGATCTCGTCGCCGCTGTGGGCCACGTGGTGCAGCACGCCGGGCCGTGGCCGGTCGTGGTACTTCCAGTTGCCGTAGTTCTTCAGCATCGTCGGATGCATGTACGGCTTCGGATCCGGGCAGCCGCTTTCGATGGGGGCGCGTTGGGCCATGGTGCGTGTCTCCAGGTCGATCAGGCCGCCTTGGCGGCCTTCTTGGCGTTGATGCGGGCGACTTCGTCGTCCCAGCCATCGGTGCGCACGTAGGGGTTGGTGCGCGGCGTGGCGACCATGTTGGCGTCGATCTCGACGCCGATGCCCTCGAGGAAGTTGACCAGGCCGATGCGTTCGATCATCTCGCCGGTGCGCTCGTGCTCGAGCGCGTTCTCGGCGAAGAAGTCGATCACCTTCTGGCCCAGTTCGACCAGGGCCTCGTAGTCCTCGTCGGTCTTCAGCGGCATGAACGGCATCACCACGGTGCCCATCAGGTCGCCGATCTTCAGCGTGCGCTTGCCGCCGATCAGGATCGTCGCGCCGGTGTCGGTGCCGTGCGCCAGCGCGCCGGTCATCACGTTGACGCAGTGCATGCAGCGCACGCAGTTGCTGTTGTCGATCTCGAGCGCATGGGTGTCGTTGATCGCGACGCTGGAGATCTTGTCGCCCTTCGCGACGTCCTTGATCTCCTTCAACATGATGGTCTTGGTCGGGCAACGCGAGATCACGTCGTTGACCAGCTCGTTCATGCCGTGCTTGGCGAACCACTTCTTCGCCAGCGCTTCGTCGGTGCGCATGTTGTCGCGCCAGGTGCCGATCACGGCCATGTCGGAGCGCTGGATCGAGTTCATGCAGTCGTTCGGGCAACCCGAGAACTTGAACTTGAACTTGTACGGCAGGGCCGGGCGGTGGATGTCGTCGATGAAGGTGTTGATCACCTGGCGGTGTGCGCGCGACTCGTCGTAGCAGCTCTGCTCGCAGCGCGCCGCGCCGACGCAGCTCATCGAGGTGCGCACGGCCGGGCCGGCGCCGCCGAGGTCGAAGCCGAGTTCGTTCAGCTCGTCGAAGGCGTCCTGCACCTTGTTGGTCTTGGCGCCCTGGAACATGATGTCGCCCGACTGGCCGTGGAAGGCGATCAGGCCCGAGCCGTGGCGCTCCCAGATGTCGGCCATCTTGCGCAGCACGTCGGTGGTGTAGTGCATGCCGGCCGGCGGCTGCATGCGCAGGGTGTGGAACTCGGCCGCGTCGGGGAACACCGGTGCGCCCTTGTCGTCCTTCAGCTCGGTGAAGCGCGGGATCACGCCGCCGCCGTACCCGAACACGCCGACCGTGCCGCCCTTCCAGTAGCCCTTCTTGGTGCGGTACGACGTCTCCAGCTGACCCATCAGGTCAACCATGTAGTCCTTGTCGTTGGCCAGGCGCTTCAGCCCGGTGACGAAGCTTGGCCAGGGCCCGCTCTCGAGCTCGTCGAGCATGGGCGTCGGATGGGGTTTCTTTGCCATGGTGCAGGGGTCTCCATCGGGGTGCCTGAGGACGGCAGGCGGGGCCGGGCAACGTCGCCGCGAATGGTCGCTGCACAGGGCGGCCGGCACCATCACCCGCGTTGGTAGCGACGATAGACCGGATAGGGGGCGTCGCCACTACCCGGAAGGGTTATGCAGCGCTCACCCGTACCGGGTATGGACGCTGCGGCGGCGCCCGCGCTCAATGCCGCACTCGGAGGTACGGATGACGCGCACGACACCCCTGGCCAAGTTGCGTGTCCCGCTGGGTGGCCAGGAGATCGAGCTGCAGCAGATCGACTACGACGGCGGCGGCATGAGCCTGCTGCGCACCCGCATCCGGGAAAAGAGCCGCTTCACGATCTTCGACATCGATCCGCAGACGGCCAGCGAGTGGGGCCAGGCCCTGCTGCGCTGGGCCGAGACCCAACCCAAGTCCTGAGCATCCGTGACCATGCAAGAGACGGCCGCATCGATGGTCGACGTGACCTACCCGCTGCACGGCAGCGACTTGCCGCGCGACCACCGCCGTGCGCTGGCCGAGGCGCTCGAGCGCCTGGTGCCCTGGCTCGCCGACCCGGTCCAGGCCGGCATCCACCGGATCAATGTCGTCGCCGGCAGCGGGCCGACCGCCCTGTTGTCGCAGCGTGCTCGCCTGATGCTGCGCGTGCGGCGCGAGCGCGTCGCCGATCTGGCGCCGCTGCAGGATGCCGTGCTCGACGTCGGCGGTTTCCCTGTGCGGCTGGGCAGCGCGGTCGCGGTGCGCGAGTTGCTGCCGCACGGCACCTTGTACGCCCATGTCGTGGCCACTGCCGATGACGACGAACTGGCGTTTCTCGAAACCATCGAAGGCGAACTCGACGCGATGCACGTGGCGTGCCGGCACATCTGTGGCCGGCGCCAGGTGATCGACAACGACGGCGAGACGCTGACCGGGTTCAGCCTGATGCTCGACGGACTGTCGCCGGCCGACTCGCTGCGCCTGCTCGAGTCCGGCCTCGGCCGCCACCGACGGCTCGGCTGCGGCATGTTCGTTCCCCACAAGTCGGCTGCGGCATTGCGTGCCTGAACCGCGGCCATCCCCATTCACTGCAACAGGAGAGAAAACCCGTGTCGTACATGGTCAATGGCAACGAACTCGAGACCGACGAGCAGGGCTACCTGATCGAGCCCGACTACAGCGACGAGGCGGTGCGCGTGATCGCGGCGGCCGAGAACATCGAGCTGACCGACGCACACTGGAAGGTCGTGGCCTACCTGCGCGACGAGTACCGCGAGCACGGCCACACGCCCAACTTCCGCAACATGCTCAAGGGCCTGGCCGACGTGCTGCCCGGCTGCGACAGCAAGATGCTGTACGACCTGTTCCCCACCGGCCCGGCCAAGCAAGGCTGCAAGGTCGCGGGACTGCCGCAGCCCTTGGGCAAGGGCGGGTATTGATGGCCCTCGACTCGCGGCCTGCAGTTTGGGGTGCGCCTGCTTGGCAGCCGTTGGCTGCGGGTGCGTTTTGTCTTTGTCCGGCGGACTGCGTTGCTTGCCGGGTCCCGGCCCGGCGGCCGGGTAACTTTCATTTGCGGGGCCAAATGAAAGTCACCAAAGCAAAGGCCCTCAATGCAACACCTTTCATGCGTTCTGCACGCTGCGGAACCCCGGCCCAGCGGGCCACTTGGCAGCCGTGCGGCACATCGAACCCGCCGCGCACTCGGCGGCGCGGGCCTCGCAAAGCCTCGCCCGCGCAGATGCGCTGGATCCCGGGCCAAAGCGCAGCGAGGCCGCGTCGAGTGAGCTGTCGCTTCGATGTGGCGGCGGTGGCTCCAGGTGGCCCGCCGGGCCGGGTGTGCGAGGCGAGAAGAACGGGCTGAGAGGTTTTGCATTCAGCCCCTTTGCTTTGGTGACTTTCATTTGGGGCCGCAAATGAAAGACACCCGGCCGCCGGGCCGGGACCCGGCAACGAGGCAGTCAGCAGGACAACACCAAAGTGCGCCCACGGCCACGCGCCCCGCGACGCGCAACGCGCGGTGGAGCCACTGAGATGTCCACCCTCCCCGGCCTTCGCATCAAGAGCCACTGGTTCAAGTCCGGCGCGCCGAAGAGCGCCGAGCAGCAGGCCAGCGCGATGGCCTTCATCGTCTGGCGCGTGGCGCAGAACATGCTCAAGCGCATGCGCGGGGCGCAGTTCGACATCGACGCCGGCGTGCCGTACTTCGCCTTCATGCGCGAGGTGCTGGTCTTCCTGATCGCCGTCGTCGACCGCACCGCCTACGACCGCATGGACAACGCCACCCGCAGTGCCTTCACGACGGCGATGGTGCTGCATTGCGCGGACACCCTGGCCGGCAACGAGACCGACCTGCTGGGCCTGCGCGCCGATGGCGTGCCCTACCGCGACAGCTTCATCGATCTGGTCAACGAGGTCACGCCGCACTACGCCGAGTTCGGCGCCGACCCGGCTGCCGACCCGGCCGCCGGGTTCACGCCCGACTTCGGCTTCATGCGCTACCTCGGCAGCCGGCTGGCGCCGACCTTGCCGCCGAAAGACCAGCGCTGGGTGCTCGACCAGGTGATGGCCACCGAAGCGCCCGAGGCCGTCGACATCGTGCGCGGCGCCATGCTCGATCTGCTGTCGGCCGAGCCGCGCAAGGCGCGGCGCGCCCGCCTGAGTGGGGATTGAAGTGAACCTGGACATGCCCGAACGCAGCCGCCACGACATCGGAGCGGCTTTTCACCTTGGCGATGAAGCCGCCTACCAGCGCTGGCGCGCCGGGAAGCTCGCACGCAAGGCCCGCCGCGCCGAAGACCTGATCGTCGACGTCGCCGACCCGAAGGCCCTGACCACCGCCGAGCGCGAGGCGCTGCTGCAGCGCTGCGCCGACTGGAACATGGCCGTCTACCGCAGCGCCTGCCAGCCGCAAGGCAAGGACGTGGCCCGCAGCGTCGGGCGCCAGCTCGGCCTGCAGCGCCTCGACTGCCACTGGCTGGCCGACGAGGACGGCGTCTCGCGCATCACCGTGAGCGAGGCCACCGACGGCCGCGGTGGCTTCATCCCCTACACCGACCGGCCCCTGAAGTGGCACACCGACGGCTACTACCACCCGCACGAGCAACGCATCCGGGCGATGCTGCTGCACTGCGTGCGGCCGGCGCGCAGCGGCGGCGTCAACGCATTGCTCGATCACGAACTGGTCTACATCGCGCTGCGCGATGCGTCGCCGCGCTGGGTGCAGGCACTGATGGCTCCCGATGCGATGACGATCCCGGCGCGCGAAGACGCCGAAGGCGTGGCGCGCGCGGCCCAGGCCGGGCCGGTGTTCTCGGTCGATCCGGTCGACGGTGCGCTGCACATGCGCTACACCTCGCGCACCCGCAGCATCGTCTGGAAAGACGACGCCGCGACGCTGAAGGCGGTGGCGTTTCTCGAGCGCCTGCTGAACGACGACAACCCCGACGTGCTGCGCCTGCGGCTCGAGGCCGGCATGGGGCTGGTCGCCAACAACGTGCTGCACGATCGCTCGGCGTTCGTCGATGACCCGGCGCACCCCCGCCTGCTCTATCGCGCCCGCTACCTCGACCGCGTGGCCGCAGCCGGCCGCCGAGGCGCTGATGGAGAACGGCTGATGGCGCAGTGGGTCACGGTCTGGCGCGCCGCGCAGCTGCTGGGCGTGCCGCGCGGCGTGCTGCAGCAGCGCGTGCGCGCGGGCGAGATTGCGCTCAACGATGGCCTGGTGTCGACCGAAACGCTGTTGCAGCTGTACCCCCAGGTCGACCTCGAGCAATCCGGCATGCTCGAGCGCGTGGTGCGCATCAAGGAGGATGCGTTCGGCCGGCGTGTGCGCGAGCGCCTGCTGCCGAGCCAGGAGGTGCTGGCGCAACGGCTGTTCCGGCAGAGCCAGGAGCTGGCCGACGTGCAGCGCCACCTGCAGCGCTATCACGCGCTGGTGATCGAGTTGCGCGAACGGTTGCGCGAAATGCTGGCGCAGTCGGGCGGCGACGATCCGCGGCTGCTGGCCCTGCAGCAGCATCTCAACGACGGCCTGGCAGGGGCGCTGGCCACCGAATCGGTTGATTGGCTGAACGTCATGGACGACATACTCAAGGTGGTTTCGGCCCAGGTCACGCTGCGGCCGAGCGGGCATCAGTTTGCCGTCGAAGGCCACGACACGCTGTTGCAGGCCGGCCTGCGCGCCGGCCTGAAGCTCAACTACGGCTGCGGCAACGGCACCTGCGGCATGTGCAAGGTGCGCGTGATCTCCGGCGACGTGACCAAGGTGATGGCGTTCGACTACGCGCTGTCGGAGGCCGAGAAGCAGCAGGGCTACACGCTGATGTGCGCCCATACCGCCGCCAGCAGCGAGATCACGCTCGAGACGCTCGAGGCCGTCGGGCCGGCCGACATCCCGCAGCAGCAGATCGTGACCACCGTGCGCGCGGTGCGCGAGCTGGCGCCCGACACGCGCCTGCTGCACCTGCAGACGCCGCGCAGCCACCGCCTGCGCTTCCTGGCCGGCCAGTCGGTGACGCTCGGCGTGGCCGGATCGGCCAGCACCGCCGGCGACGACGTGCAGGCCACCCTGCCGATCGCCAGTTGCCCGTGCGACGACCGCAACCTGCAGTTCTTCGTGCCGCGCGACCACGACAGCGCGCTGGCGCGCCTGTTGTTCGACGGCTCGATCGTGGCCGGGCATTCGATCAACCTGTGGGGCCCGGTGGGCGAGTTCGTGCTCGCCGACAGCCCGCGCCCGCTGGTCTTCGCGGCCTGCGACACCGGCTTCGCGCCGATCAAGAGCCTGATCGAGCACGCGCTGTCGCTCGACACCGCACCGTCGCTGACGCTGTACTGGCTGGCCACGCGCGGCGACGGCCACTTCCAGGCCAACCAGTGCCGCGCCTGGTCGGCCGCGCTCGACGCGTTCGAGTACACGCCGTTCACCCATGCCAACGCCGGCGCCGGTGCGCGGCAGGTCGCCGCGGCGATACGGGCCGACCTGTTCGACATCGACTGCGACTTCTACGTCGCCGGGCCGGGGGACTTCGTGACGACGCTGTGCACCGCGCTGCGCGAGTCCGGCGTGCCGGCCGGCCAGGTGGTGGCGGAGACCTTGTGAACCAGCAACCCAGCGACAGCGACGATGCCGGCTGCAGCGGCGGCGAGTCGTTCGCGCTGCGCGTGCTCGGCGACAGCATGGCCCCCGAGTTCGTCGAGGGCGAGATCATCATCATCGAGCCCGATGGCGCGCTGCGCGAAGGCTGCTTCGTGCTGGCGCAGCCCGCCGGCGAGTGGACCTTCCGGCAACTGGCACGCAGCGGCGAAGGCTGGTGCCTGCGCGCGCTGAATCCGGCCTACCCCGACCAGCCGCTGCCCGACCTGGCCGCGATCCATGGCGTGATCATCCAGAAGGCCGTGCCGGGGCGGCGGCGACTGACCAAACACTACGTCTGAGCGAACCCACATGCCCTACTTCGTCTTCAGCGTCCGGCCGTTCACCCCGCTCGAGAAACTGGCCGAGTTCCCGGCCTTCAAGGAGGCCTCGGCGCACGCCAAGTCCCTGCGCGCGACGCAGGCGGCCGGCGACAACGCCAAGATCAAGGTGATGTTTGCCGAGAATCAGGAGCTCGCCGAAGACCTGCTCTGCCAGACCCGCGAGCCCGGCCCGACCGGCGACGATTGAAGCCATCTCGACGCGATGAGTGATCACCCACCGACGCTGGGCAATGCCTGTTGCGAGAGCGCCGCGGCCTGCGTCTTCACGAAGGCGCTGCTGGCGCGTGCCGCGGTGTGCGAGCTGGCTGCGCGGCGTGCCCTGGGTGAACGCGACATCATCGAATGCGCCTCGCCGGTGGCGCGCACCAACTGCGGCACGCTGGGCGCACTGTTGCACGAACGCGCCCGCTTCGCGCTGCGCCTGCCGGCCCCGGGGCATCCTGTCGTCCATGCCCAGGCCTTGCGGCTGCAGTGCGGCGGGCTGGTCGGGCTGCAGCAGGCCTTGGGCGCCGCGCAGGCCAACGTGCACCGGATGGTCGGCGTCGCCCACGAGCGCTACGGCAGCCTGACCGAGGTGCCCTGGGACGCCATCGTCGATGCCATCAAGGCCTGGCAATCGCGCCGCCCGCGCCGGATCGTCGGCCCATGACGACCGAGCGGCCCGACCCGCGCCTCGTCGCCGCCATCCAGACCAATTGCCACATCGCCGACGCGCGCCAGGCGGCCGACCTGCCGTTGTGCATCTACCTGCTGCAGATGCGCGAGCTGTACCGGTGGGAGCAAGGCCTGCCGTTCGGCGCCGCGCTCGACCGCGCTGCAGTGGGGGCCTGGCTGGCCCGGCGCGAGGCGTTGTGGGCCGAACTGGAGCACCAGCCGTATGTGGCGTTGCCGATCGGCGACCGCCTGTGCGATCCGCTCGACGCCGAGCGGCTGAACGCCGAACTGGCGCCGCTCGGGTGGGCCTACGGCGCCGGTCTCGAAGCAACCAACCGGCAGGCCTTCTTCCTGGCCCGCCTCGAGCAGCAGCGCACGCGCGACGACGGCGTGCGGCTGCAGGTGTGCGGCGCCGAGCATGCGCGCGGCCTGTTCGCGCCGCCGGCCGCACTGGCGGGTGGCCACACCATCGTGCTGCGGCGCGAATCGCTGGCGCGCTGGCTGTGGGAGAAATTCGAGGCCTTCAACCTGCGCCGCGCCGAGGGTCCGTTCAAGGCCCTGGCTGAAGCCTACGGGCTGCACGACAACGATGCCTTCGTCGCTGCTTTGCCGCGCCTGGTCGATGACCTGAGCGAAACGCTGGTGTTGCACGAGCTGGGTGAGCACCGCGCGGGGCAGTCGCTCGGCGCCAGCTGGGGTGCGATGCGGCTGGCGCTGCGGCAGCGCCGCACCGACCTGCATGTGCGCGCGGTGCGCGACCACATGGCCGACCTCGAGGTGACGCTGCCGACGCTGCTCGATCGCGGCGCCGAGACCGCGCTGCACTTCTGGTTTGCCAACTACGACGGCGTGCGCGAGCAGCTGTTCCCGTCGCTGCCGGCGGCCTATGCCGCGTGGCGCAGTGGCGATGCCGGCCACGCGCTGCGGCGCGCAGCACAGGCCGGCGCACTGCACTTCCGCGGGCTCGCCGGCCGGGTGCTGGGGTTGCACGAGCGACTGGGCGGCGATGCCGAGTCCGCCATCGAACAACTGCTGACGGCGCCGGAGGCCGTGTTCACCCCGACGCCCTGAGCCCGGCCCGGGCCTTGCGACGCCGCGGCCCTGGCCAGGGCCGCGCCACAAGGCGCAGCGACCCGGCCCGCAACACACCTGCTCACGGGGCAGGCTGGTTGGTCGAAACCGAGTAGAACGCCGTCGACGGCTCGGTGCCCACGCTCGACGACACCGTGACGCCCATGCCCTGCAACGGCAACTGCACCGTTTCCGCACAACCGGCCGGCAGGCCATTGACGCTGCAACTGTCCGCTGCGCGATAGCGCAGGCCGGCGCGCGGCTTGTCGAAGGCCAGCGTGTCGACGCGGTTGTCGGGGGAGCGGATCCGCGTCACCGTCTTCGCACCGGTGTCGACCGCAATCACGGTGGCCGTGCGTTCGAACAGCGCGGAGATCGATCCATTGCCGAGCAGGTCGAACTCGCGGTAGTCCGTCACCGTGCCCACCGCCGGCAGCGTGCCCAGGGGTTCCTTGCGTGCACCGACGCTGAACCGGCCGTCGGCGCCGATGGCCACGAACACCGCCTTGCCCTCCAGTGTCTTGAAGTGGAACGCACGGCCGTACCTCACGCCTTCGACAGTCATGTCGAAGCCGCCGACGATGGTGTTTGCGGCGAACGCCGGAAATGGCGCGCCTTCGGCGGCGCAGGCGGCCAGCCCGAGGCAACGCGAGATGGCCGTCACCTGACCGCTGGCATCGACAACGATCTCGTCGGTCTGCGCCACGTAGCCCGTCTTCAGGATCTCGCTCGTGGGCGCCCAGGCGGCGATGCTCCAGGTGCCGGCGAATTCCGACACCGGCAAGGCTTGCGCAGGCAGGCCGATCATCACGCTGCGGTCGGTGGCCACCGCCTTGGACTGCGAATGCACCACCAGCAAGCCGCCCGACGATACCGACACGTCTTCCAACTCGTCAGCGCTGCCCACGCTGAACTTGCAGCCGCCGTTGTCAACCAGGCTGGCGATCGAGCCGTCCCACAGGGTGATGGTCAGCGCTTCGGCATCGAGGTCGAGCACATGCGCCTGCCACTGCGGATCGGTCTCGTACAGACTGATCATGCGGTACTTGCCGCTCTTGAGCCACGTGCAGCTGGCGGCCGTCGGCGCCAATGGCCACGCCACCACATCCGGGGCCTCCGGGTTGACGGCGATCGCGCTGGTCACCTGCTCGAGCGTCAGGCCGGCGCTGGCCAGGCCCGCCATCACGGTCTCGATCTTCAGGTCGAGCGGGTTGCCCGCTACCAGCGCATCGGTGAGCGGATTGACGCCGCCGAGGCTGACCACGGGGGCGAGCGCGGCCTCGATGTACGCGATCGCCGCAGTGACTTGCGCGGCGGACACGGTCGAACTGTTGCCGAATGCGTTGTAGTACGAAGCCGGCGAGGCCTCGGCCAACTGCGCCACCATCATCTCGGTCAGCGGACTGATGTTCGCGACATAGCTGCCGCTGCTGCCGGTACCGGCGACGATCGAATGGAAGGTGCTGCCTTCGGTGCCGGTCGCCTTCAGCACGCAGGGCAGGCGCGCATCATTGATCGTGGTGGTGTACGCACCGTCGCTGCCGGCAGTCGCCCCGCCGGCGCCGGCGGCACATCGCACGCTCACGGCCGCGCCCTCCAGCATCGCGCCCTTGGCGGCGGTGCCGCTGATGGTGACGGACGCCGCCTCGTGCGGATCGCCGCCGCAGGACACCATGCCGGCACCGATGGCCACCGCGGCGACGATGCGGACACACACATGCACTGCCCTGGTCGTCCTCATGGACTTCCTCCGTCTCGAGCAAACCCGAGACATCGTCGACCATGGCGCAGCCAGATGCGTTGCGCCTGGTCAGCGATGAGCATGGCCCACGTTGCGGGCGATCAAGACCCGCGCTGCCGGACCTGCATCCCGAGCCTGACGGCGATGCGGCGTGGGCTACCCGGCCGTCTTCTTCGCGGCGGTCTTCTTCGCGGCCGGCCTCTTGGCGGCAGCCTTCTTCGCCACAGCCTTCTTGGCCGTCGGCGGCGCCGCGACGGGCTTCTTCGCCGCGGGCTTCTTCGCAGCTGGGGTCTTCGCGGCGGCTTTCGTTGGGGCAGCCGCCTTCTTCGATGCGGAGGCCTGCTTGCCAGCGGCCTTCTGCAGGGCTCTGACCTTGCGTTCAGCGCTCGCCTGCAGCGAGGCCAGCTTCTTGCCGGTGCGCCGCTTGGTCGCCTCCAGCTTCTTCTCGGCGGACATGACTGCCCTCTCGGCGGCGGCACCCGCCTTCGAGAGCTGGGCCTGTGCCTTGGCGACTTGCGCTTCGGCCTTCTTCACCAGGTTGCCGATCTTGCGCTGCGCCTGATCGCGTCGCTTCAGCACCTTCTTCTTGGCATTCGTCACACCGGCGGACACGCGGTCTCCCATGTTCTCGATCTTGTGCGATACGGCGGTGCCAACTTCCCTGGCAGCGGTCTTCAGGTGCTCGCCTGCTCGTGCGAGTTCCGACTTCCTGGTGGTCTTGCGCGTGGCCATGTCTTTCCTTTGAAGAGTCAACGGTGGGCTGCACGGATGTGCACAGCCCGCGAATCTACGCTCAAAGCGCACTCGGCAACCGCAGACCGGGATCGGATGCGGCTGGCAAACAACACTGGTCGATCCGTCTGGCCAGAAGGACAAACGGCCCAGGCGATGCGCCTGAGCCGTTGATTTGATTGGTGGGCCCTGAGGGATTCGAACCCCGGACCAACGGATTAAGAGTCCGCTGCTCTACCAACTGAGCTAAGAGCCCGACTCGAATTCAATCGGTGGTGGGTTGTGCAGGATTCGAACCTGCGACCAACGGATTAAAAGTCCGCTGCTCTACCGACTGAGCTAACAACCCGCCGCAGAGCCGCGGAATTATAAGCCAGCTTTGCGGCCGACCGGTCAGGCCTCAGCGGCGGTCGCTGATGCAGCCAGGCGCAGCGCCTCGCTCGCGGCGACCATGCCGAACGTCGCGGTCACGCTGACGCTGGAGCCGTAGCCGTGGCAGTTCAGGCTGCCGTCGACGCGCATCTCGCCCGGCGGCGCATGCACGCTCTCGCGCGAGTACACGCAGCTCAGGCCGAGCCGGCCCCTGCGCGGCGCGCCATGCTCCTTGCGCAGCCGCTGGCGCAGCGAGGCGAGCAGCGGGTCGTGCGTCACGTCGGCCAGATCGTCGACGGCGACGGCCTGCGGCAGTCGCTTGCCGCCCGCAGCGCCGACGCATGACGAAGGCTACGCCGTCGCGCGGGCCCAGGCGGCGAGCGCAAGCTTGGCGCGCACCTGATCGCAGGCGTCGATCACCGCATCGACCGGTCGTCGAGCAGCGCCGGCCAGTTTCCGGGCCGACGAACTCCTCGATCGCGTCACGCCGCAGCCCGGGTGGATGTCGGGTACGCGCTGCGGCCAGCGCCTGCGCCTTGGCCATGCCGAGCGTCGAGCCGAGCGCCTGCACCTGGCGGTTGATGTTCGACTCGGCGACGTGGTCGAGGTCGATCAGCGTCAGCGCGCCGACGCCGCTGCGCGCCAGCGCCTCGACCGCCCACGAGCCGACGCCGCCGAGCCCGACGACCGCAATGCGCGCGGCGCGCAGCCGCGCATAGCCGGCGTCGCCATAGAGGCGGCGCAGGCCCCCGAAGCGGCGCTCGAGATCGGGCGCCAGTCATGCTCGGGCAGCGCTGCGAGGCGACGGCCCCGTGTCGATCGGCGGCATGCCTCACTTCAGCGATGCCAGGCGCTCGCGGCCTGCCTGCGCGGCCTCCGATTTCGGATACGCCTTCAGCAGCTCGTCGAGCGTCTTGCGCGCGCCCTTGCTGTCCTTCAGCTCGAGCTGGCAGTTGGCCAGCGACAGCAGCGCCTCGGGCGCGCGCGGGTGCTCGGGCGCGGCGGCGACGAAGCCGCGGAAGGTGGCGATCGCCTCCCGGTACTCGCGCTTGCCGTACTGCGCGTTGCCGAGCCAGAACAGCACCGAGTCGGCGTAGCCGCTCTTCGGATAGCGCTTCTGGAAGGCAAGGAAGGCGCTCGCCGCGGCGGCGAAGTCGCCCTTGCGCAGCATGGCCATGGCCTCGTCGTAGAGGCGCTTCTCCTCGGGATCGGCGACGAACTCCTTGCCGTCGACCGTCACCTTCTGCGGCTCGAACTTGCGCACGCGCTCGTCGACGCCCTGCTGCAGGTCCTTCTGCTGCCGCTGCATCTCGGCCACGTCGCGCGCGAGTTGCTCGTTGCTGCCGCGCAGCGTGGCAGTCTCGGCGCGCATCGCTTCGAGCTGGTTGTTCAGGTCGAGCAGGCTGCGCCGCAGCTGGTTGATCTGCTCGCCCTGCTCGGCCAGGCGCGCGTCGAGTTCTGCTCGCTGTTCTGGTCTCTGTCGTCGGTGGCGCGCAGGTCGAGGATCGCCTTGCGCGCCTCGTCGTCCTCGAACAGCGCGGCTTGCGCCGAGCCAGCCAACGCGGCCAGAACAGGCAGCGCCAGCAGCGCCAGCGCAGCCGCTCCGCCGGGCCGCGGCGTCGCCCTCGGCACCGCCAGGCCTTCAGCGGTACGATCAGCTCGGCGCGGCGGTTCTTCGCCCTCGCCGCTTCGTCGCTGCCCTGCACGGCCGGCCGCTCCTTGCCGAAGCTCACCGCCTCGATCTGGGCGTCGGTCGCGCCGAGCAGCACCAGCGACTTCTGCACCGCCTCGGCGCGCTTCTGGCCCAGCGCCAGGTTGTACTCGCGGCCGCCGCGCTCGTCGGTGTGGCCTTCGATCAGCAGGCGCTTCTTGCGGTCGGCCGACAGCGCCTTGGCGTGGGCGTCGATCGTGGCGCGGAACTCGTCCTTGACGACGAAGCTGTCGAAGTCGAAGTAGATCATGCGGCCGCGCGTCGCGGCCGCGCCCCTTGTCGAGGTCGACCGGCGTCACCTGCGACTGCCCGGCGCCGCCGCTGCCCGGCCGCCCGCGGCCGCGCCGGCGCCGCCGACGGCGGTCGGCGTGCGCGTCTCCACCGGCGCGTCGGTCCCTCGTCGAGCTTGACGCCGAGCGCAACCGCGGCCAGCAGCGCCGATGCGGCCCACACACCGAGCATCGAAGTCGAATCGTTTCATCGGAGTTCTCCTTTGGAAAGTGTCTGGTCGCATCAGCGCCCGAAAGGGCCCCAGACGGGCTCGCGCACATCGGCCTGCGACGACCGCCAGGCTGGTCTTGATTCTGCCGTCGAGCGTGGTCGTCATCAGCACGTCGCGGCCCTGTGCCTGCGTGGCGTAGACGATCAGCCGGCCGTTCGGGGCAAAGCTCGGACGCTCGTCGCGCTGGTTTCGGTCAATGCCTGGGTGTTCCCGCTCGCCAGGTC
>CAWAOQ010000010.1:0-236370 GCA_963783785.1 uncultured beta proteobacterium
TTCCGGATCGTCTCGTAGCTGCCGCCGTTGACCACCTTGAAGCCATTGCGCTCGAGGATGTCGCGGGCCTTGCCGGCCCGTCCGCCGGTCTTGCAGTAGGTCACGATCGTCCGGTCGCGCGGCAACTCGCCCAGGCGGCGATTGAGCTGGAACAGCGAGATGTTCGTCGCGCCCGGGGCGAGTCCCCCTCTTCGCTTCGAGGGCGCGCGCGGACGTCGAGGATGTAGGCGCCGTTGCCGATCAGCTTGGCGACCTCGTTCTCCGGCCGGATCGACGAGGTGCCGGACCCAAGAAAGTACTTGTCGAACAGTTTCTCGATCAACTCCACATATGCGACATGTTCATCCTTCGGTTCTCCCTTGTTTGGCCCGAACATCACGCCCCCGCAACGGCAACGACTCACTTGAATATCAGGTTGAGGCCGACGAAGACCTGCCATTCGGGCCAGCCGGCGCCCTTGCTCGCCACCGACCACTGCGGCTCGACGAACAGGTTGTAGGTCGTCGTCCCGGACTTCCAGACCTGGCCGATGCCGATGCCGATCGGCACGTTGTAGCCGTCGCTCTCGAAGTCGTAGTTCATGATCCCCGTCGAGCGCCAGTAGGTGCCGCCGCCGAGTTGCCCGATGAGAATCGGCTGGAAGGCGGCGATGTTCACGTCGGCACGGTCGTCGTCGCCGGCGACGCTGGCCTGCCAGGTCAGCAGGTAGCCGTACAGGAACTTCGGGTTCGTCGCGACGAACGCCACGTTGGCCAGGCCGAGCGACCATTTGCCGCTGCCGAGCGCGTCGTCGGTCGCGGTCGGCACGTTGATCAGCGGCCCCACGCCGAAGCTGATGGCCGGGTTGCCGACGTCGATCAGGTAGGCGGCGAAAGCGTTGAAGTCGCCCAGGCCGGTCTTGTGTTCCGTGCCGGGCAGCACCGGGTTGGTCATCACCGGCAGCGAGGCCCGCATCAGCCACTTCGACTCGCCGATCGAGAAGGGCATCGCGTAGCGCAGCCAGAACTGGTTGGCGTAGGTGTCGGTCTCGGTGAGCTTGCCGATGTAGTAGTCGTGCACGTTGAAGGCCTTGACGGTCGCGAGCGGGTTGTTGGCCTGCGCGACATCGCTCGCCTGGGTCTGCTCCTGCGCGAGTGCGACGCCCGACAGAGCCGCCCCACAAGGCGATGGCGAGAACGGCGCGCAGGCTGTGGCGAGTGCGGTTCATGATTTCGTCCATTCCGTTGAAGTCAGGTGGTCATCGGCTTCAGAAGCGGATCACGGCGCGCAGGCCCGGCACGACGGCGGTGCTGCTGCCCAGGCCGGGCCGGATGATCTGCAGATCGGCGCCGATCTCGGACCAAGGAGTGAGCGCGAAGTTGTAGAAGAGCTCCAGGCCCTGCTCGTCGCGCAGCGTGACCGCGGGCGCGAGGGCGTCCTTCAGGGTCTGGGCCAGGCCGTCGTAGTAGTAGCCGATGCCCCAGTTGTCGCGGCTGCGGCCCGCGATCAGGCCGCGGCCGCCGATGCCGAAGAGCATCGACCAGCGCAACGCGTTGGGGTTGCCGTCCGAGACGCCGATGCTGCCGAACAAGACCGAAGCCTTCGCCGGGGCGCTCGGCAGGTTGGTAGGCATACTGGTCGAACGAGTAGGCGACGTACCAGCGTTTGTCCTTGTAGGTGATGGCGCCGGGGTCGGGCGTCGGCAGGAAGACGTCGTCCAGGCTCTGCAGGTCGGCGCCCTTCTGCGTGCCGTAGAAGGCGGTGAAGCCCTGGTGGCCGCGCAGGCCGCCCAGGCGCACGTTGAAATCGACGCTGCCACGCACGCTGACGCCGCCGTCGAATGCATCGGTGATGTTCTTGTTCACCGCGCTGTTCGGGTCGTAGAGCCATAGCCGGTAGGTGGCTGGTTCGGTGAACACGCTCATCAGCGCCCCGAACAGGTAGGGCGGCACCGTGCCGGTCGGCGTGGCGACGAAGCTCTGGTTCCAGAACGAGTCGATGCCCGCGCCGCCCATGAAGGGCTTGGCGGACACCAGCTCGATCATGTTGACCTTGCCGAGTACGAGCGACACACCATCGCCGAAGTCCTGGCGGAAGTAGGCACTCGACAGGTCGAACGCGTCGGAGCCTTCCATGCCCGGCGCGTTGAGGGCGGCGTTGACCGGGATCAGCACGCCGCCGCGCCCGTTGACGTTGCGGCCGAAGTTGACGTCGGCCTGCAGCGTCATCGAGAAGCCGTTCCAGAAGCCCAGCTTGCCGAGGTCGGCCGCGACGAAGAGGTCGGCCTTGGCGCCGTACTCGTAGCCATGTTCGCCGTCGCCGGCACTCAGCCCCTGCACGAATTGCGTCAGGCGCGGCTTGACGACGACGCCGCGCTCCTTGAGCGCGCTGCGGGCGCCGCCCCAGTCGCCGCTGAGGGCCTCGCGGGTCGCCCAATCGGATGGCGCATCGGCTGCAGCAGCAACCGGTGCGGCGGCCGCGTCCGCCGCCCAAGCGCCCGATGGCAAGGCCGGCTGTGCGACGACCGCAAGCGAAACCGCGACACGGGCAGCCAGGGCAAAACACGATTTCGCGGCCATCTTCTGTTCTGCTTCCGATCATTTGCGCAGCCTCACAACGCGTCGGCTCCGCCACGCCGACGCATGCGGCTCACTTCGGTGTCGCCGTCACGTACTTCAGCGTGCTGCCTTCGTAGACGGGCTCGTAGAAGGTGCCGCCGCAGTACTGGTAGTTCTTGCCGCCCACCGGGGTGGGGGTGCAACCCGCGGGCAGTTTGGTGACGACGGTACCTGCCGGCAGCGGCTTGCCGGCGGCGGCCTGCTGCTGCGCGGCGATGGCCTTCTGCTTCTCGGCCTCGGCTTCCTTCTGCGCGGTGATGGCCTTCTGCTTCTCGACCTCGGCCTGTTGTTGCGACGTCGCGGCCTGCTGCTGGGCGGTGGCCGCCTGCTGCTGGGCCGCTGCGGCGTTGGCTTCGGCCGCGGAATCGCCGGACGAGCCGACCGCGGCGCCGACGGCGAAGGCGGCACCGCGGCCGCGGAAGGCCTGCGCCTCGGGTGCGAAAACGGCCGCAGCGACAAAAACGAGGATGGCGATGGCGGCGGCGAGCTTGAGTGGTGTTGTCATGATGGTTCTCCAGGCGCTACTTGCCTGCGGTCGGGCGCATCGGCTCGACCGACATGAAGCGGATCTGCTGCGTGCCCTTGGGGGGCACGAACTTGAAGTCGGCATCGCCGACGGCCGGCGACGTGCTCCAGCCACTCAGTTCGGTGGTGATGCTCAGCAGCGCAGGTGTGCCGGTCTCGGTGACCGTGTACTTGTGCGGCCACGGCTTACCGCCCTCTGCGATCCAGATCTGGTAGTCGACCCCGGGGCGGCTGAACAGCAGGTGGTCGCACTTGACGCCACCGATCACCGTCTTGCCGACCACCACCGCCAGCTTCAGGTCTTTCGTCATCAGCGGGAATGCGCCGCGGTACAGCAGGTCGGCCGACGGCAGCATGATGCCCACCGTCTCGCGCGCGAAGTCGATCATCTTCTCGACCGTGGGCGGCGCCTTCTCGGTGGCGTAGACCTTCTCGACCGGGTTGTGCAGGGTCAGCGTCTTGCCGTCGTAGTAGAAGCGCTGGTCCTTCAAGCCGCCGACGCGCATCGCGCGCAGCCTGTCGGGCCGCTTGACGACCACGTTGGCCGCCAGGTCGTGGTCGACCCGGTGCCCGGACTCGTGCATGTCCTCGAGCGTGCTTTGCGTGCGCACGCTGAACTGCTGCAGTCCGTCGAGGTAATCGGTCATCCGCTTCAGCTTCGCTATTGCGGCCGGGTCGACGGCGGGAGTCTGGGCCTGCGCCGGCGGGGGTGCCGACAGCGCCAAGGCGCCGAGGGCGAACGCCGCCGCGACGCTCCATTGATTCCATCGTTTCATTTCGGGGCTCCTTGATTCGTTAGTTCGGTGGTGCGCGTGAAGACGGCCTCATTCACCGCTCGGATACGCCATGCGCTCGGGCGTCGGCTTGTAGGTCCACGGGCAGCCCGAGTTCTTCCACCCGTTCATCAAGCGCTGGCCATCGAAGACGCTGTGCGGGTCTTTCACTGCATCGCCTTCCATGCCATCGATGATGTTGTAGACCTTCGTCAGGCCGGCTTGCGCCAGCGCGTTGGCGGCCATCGCGCTGCGCCCGCCCGAGCGGCACATCGCTAGGATGGTGTCGCCAGGCCGGACCACCGACTGCACGCGCGAGACGAAGTCCGGATGGGGCTGGAACGGGAACTGCTTCTTCTCGGCGTCCCACTGGTACTTCAGCGTGATCAGCGGAATCTTCCACGCCATCGGCGGGTGGCCGACGAAGAAGTGCTCCTCGGGTGTGCGCACGTCGATGATGCAGACATGTTCGGGGTCGGCCTGCCACATTGCATAGGCCTCGGCGGCCGTCACGTAAAGGCCCAAGGTGGTCTCCTTGGCCTTGGGGATGTCTTTGGCAATCGGGTTCATTCAAATCTCCTCGTCCATGCGACGGGGTCGCCGCTCAGCGTCAAGCCCGCCCTCGACCGGAAGGCGAGCTTGCTGCACGCTATGCCGCCCTACGGTATGTAGTTAGCGCTGGTATCTGCGCCGTAGCCGCAGCCCTGGTAGGTGCCATGCAGTTCGTCGCGGATGATGGCCGCCCATCCGCCCGCTTTGGTGGTGTCGAGCACGAGATCCTTTTCGAGGATCTTGGTCTCGAACTTCCAGCCTTGCGGCAGGGTCTTGTATTTCTTGCCCAACGAGTCGAGGTTGTCAGGGGTCAGGCTCGGATCGACCGCCTTGGTGTATTCCTGCAGGACCCAGACTGCACCGCCGGGCTCGCGCAGCAGGCACACGGATTTACCCGCCTTGAAGGTCCAGACCGAGCTGCGCCGGATCAGCGAGGGCACGTAGGCGCTCTGCATCTGCGAGATCATCTCCGCCCCGGTCATGTCCCCGCCCCAGCGCAACTCGACACCGTGGAAGTTCTGCGTTTCGCCGACGAGGAACTTGATCTCGTCCATCATCCAGAAGCGTCCGTTGTTGACCGCGCACATGTCCACTTCGAGTTCATCCGCCAGTTTCTTGGCATCGATCTTCTTGTAGGCTTCGGGGTCGACGGGAATCGATGCCGCCGTATAGACGTGGGCTCGCTGTGATTTCCCGGTGCCGATAAAGGCCCCCATCCCGTGGAAGGGGAGGCCGCGGGTGTTGTTGAAGCTCATCCAGCTGAGGGATTCCATACCTGTCTTCAGTTTCATTTCGTGCTCCGTTTCTTGGTCACTTCACTGTTCTTGCCCGATCCACTGTGCACCGGACAAGCCCTTTTGAGTCGCAAACCCTGCCCGGTATGGCCCTCCCACGCCGGGATTCGTCAAATCGAGTACTGCACTTCATCCAATGGATCCAGGCGCCGAGGCTATCCGTCGAATGCGCGAAGTGATTGACAATTCCCGGTGGCGACTGGACATTTCCGCGCAGCGCCGCGAGGCGCCGTCGGCCCGCTGACCTGGATCAAGAATGGATATACGCACGACAGTGATGAAGCGCCCGGCCAAGGGCTGGGCCCATGACGGTGGCTCGGTGCGGGTCGGCACGCTCCTGCCGCTGGCGGACATCCTGATCGGCCTGGGGGTGAACCCGGCCACCCTGCTGGCCGAGGCAGGCGTCGATCCGAAGGTCTTCGACGATCCGGAAAACCGCCTGTCGGTGACGGTGCACAACCACCTGGTGGCGCTGGCCGTGGAGCGCACCGGCTGCCCGCACCTAGGGCTGCTGGTGGGCCAGCGCGACAGCTTGCAGTCGCTCGGACTGGCGGGCCTGCTGGTGCGCTACTCGCCGGACGTCGAGACGGCGCTGCGCAGCTTCGTGCGCTACCTGCACACCCATGTGCGTGGCGCCAAGGCGGCGCTCACGGTGGACGGCAGTGTCGCGACGCTGAACTGGGAGATCTACCAGCCGGACGTCGAGGCCGTCGACCAGGTGGGCGATGGTGCGCTGGCCGTGTACTGCAACGTCCTGCGCGAGCTGTGTGGCCCCGCTTGGACGCCGATCGAGGTGCAGTTTGCCCACCGCGAGCCGGTCGCGCTGCACCCGTTCCGCATGTTCTTTCGCACCACGCTGCACTTCGACGCCGAGGAATATTCGCTGCGCTTCGCCTCGTCCTGGCTGCAGCACCCGGTGGCGCAGGCCGACCCGATACTGCAGCGGGTGCTGAAGAAGGAGTTGGACGCCATCGTGGCCCGTCACGAGGCCGACTTTTCGGAGCAGGTGCGCGGCGTGCTGCGCTCGGCGCTGCTCACCGGGAGCGCGCGGTCTGACCAGATGGCGGCGCTGTTCTCGATGCACAGTTCCACCTTGGCGCGCCATCTGAAGCCCTACGGCATCGGCTTTCGCGATCTGGTCGACGAGTGCCGCTACGACGTGGCGCGCGAGATGCTCTCGCACTCGGCACTGGACGTGAGCCAGATCGCCGCGATGCTCGACTACGCCGACGCCAGCGCCTTCACGCGCGCCTTCAGGCGCTGGAGCGGCACGACGCCGGCGCGCTGGCGCACGCAGCAGGAAGAAACCTAGGCGCTACGCGGCGCGATCCTCAGCGCCGGTAATGAAGGTAGGAATTGAACCTCCAAGAAGCTGCCCGTAGTGAATGGCTGGACCAATTGAGAGGCCCGGGAGCTGACGCTCGTGGCGGGCCGACTTCGGCCAGCCGTCGCCGGCCAACGGCAACACACCGTGCCGCTTCAGAGGCTGGCGCCGGCGCGGCAGGATGGCCGTTCGCCGCCGTAGCCCCGCGGCGGATTGCATCGGTGGGGTCGCGAGACGGTGCGCGCAAGGCTCAGCGGTTCTCCAGCCGGTTGTAGTCCAGCAGCCCGGCCTCCAGCGGCGCCCCGGCGCGATACGCCTCGTGCAAGGCATCGCTGGCCAACCAGAAGTCGGGCGACGTGCGGCGGATGGCGAAGCGGTCGGCCAGCGCGCGGTAGTCGGCCTCGGCGGCGAGGCCGCGGATCCCCGACTCGAGTGCGGGCAGATCACCTTCCCGCACGCGATAGATCGCATTCGGGTAGGCGCCCAGCACACCCGGCACCACCGTCAGGCGGTTGTCGGCCGGCACCAGGTTGGCTTTCTCGCGCACCAGGTGCGCGACGTTGGCGTGCGCCGTGTCGCGCAGCAGGCTGAAATATTGCGGCGCGCCGCTGGTCCGCTCGACGCGCAGCACCACCATCTCGGGCCACCAGGACAGGGCTGGGCCGCGCACCGAGGCCAGTGACTGCAACGCCGTGCGCAGCCGCGCATCGGCCACGCGTGAGAGCTCGTAGCGGGTGTCGAGCACCGGCGCCAGCCGCTGGCGCAGCAGGCCGAAGAGTTCGCGTTGCGGATCGCCGCTGCGGTAGGCAATGGCCGACGGAGAAGTCGACGGCGTTGTTCGGGCCGTAGACATAGTCCCGGGCCTCGTCGGGCGCGCCTTCGTACCACGATGCGGCCGTGGCCTGGCGCCGTTCCTGCGGCAGCAGCAGCAGGAAGTTGAATTCGCCCTCCATGCGCATGAAGTCCATGTACAGGCGGCTGTTGAGCTGGTGGCCGACATTGCCGAAGACGTCGTAACCCGCCACCAGCAGATAGTAGATGCGTTCGAACAGCGTGTAGCCGATGAGCCAGGCGGTCTTGGGCGGTTCGCCCACCAGCCCCTTCACCACCGAAGCGCTGTCGAAGTGGCGGAAGACGGTCAGCGCCGCGTTGGGGTTGCGCCCGTCGCCGTCCCAGACCAGGGACAGGTCCAGCTTCTTGTTGCTGCTGGCCAGCACCTGGCGCAGGAAGGCGCTCTTGTCCTGCAGATACTCGCGCTCGAGTCCGGCGAATTCGCGCCACGGCCCCAAGATGCCGGCATCGCTGCCGGCCTCGGTGGGCAGGCGCATCTTCTCGCCCATGCGCTGCAGCGCATCCGCGCCCCGTCGCTCGATATCTTCGCCGGGGTTCAGGAAGTAGACCCAGAAATGGTCCTGGATCACGTCCACCGCCATCTGGCCACGGCACACCGGACCTTTGATGAAGGTCATGATGAAGAACTCGGCCTCGTCGAGCAGGAAGCGGTAGCGCGAGTCGATCGGCAACTCGCGGAAGGCCACGAACGGATTCGCGGCCACGGCCACGTCGTACGAGGGCAGGCTGGTGACCTGGATCGCAGGCGCCAGGAACCAGCGCCTGAACTTTTCCATGCGCGACGCGCTCAGCGCATACGGCATGTGGGTCTTGGCCAGCACGGCCTCGCGCTCCGGCTCCAGCCGGTAGTGGAAGGCAGCCACGCCGGGGTCGTCGTAGGGCCGTCGTGTGGCCAGCGGCTTTGCCGGCTGCCCTGGCGGCGTGGCTGAGCGCACCAGCCGGAACGGCCGGTGCGATGGATCCCCGTCGAAGTGCAGGCTGCCGAGAAAGAGGTGTTCGTACAGGTAGCGGCTCATCAGCCGCTCCTTGGGCGATGCGCCGTTCAGGAACGCCTCCCAGGCTTGCACCTGCCGCCGTTGGGTGTCCGATAGTGGCGACTCGCCGTCGTAAGGTGCGCCTGCGGCCAGCCAGCTCGTGACGGTGTCCATCTCCCGCGCGTTCAAGCCGGGTAGGCCGTAAGGCATGCCGGCCAGCGGCGACTTGCGCTCGTAGGTGTCGAATTCCTCGATGCGCGGACAACTGTTCTTGCGGTCCATCGAGACGTCGAACTCCTGGCCCAGCACCGGGACGGTGGGCAGCGGATGTTTGCGCTTCAGATCCAGCATGCGGTACATCAATCCGGCCGCGAGATTGGCCTGCGGCGTCGGCGAGCGCTCGTTCAGCACCGCGTGAAAGCCCTTCTCGCGCCACTCCGACGGCCGCTGCGCGTCGACGAACAAGCGGGTTGGATCGGCGGCGCGCACGCGGGCGGCATCGTAGACGGGCGCGGTGCTGGCGCCGCGCGCGATGCCCTCCCAGGCACCGAGCTTGAGCTGGCAGGGTGCGTCGTAGCAGCCGTGGCAGACGACGCAGCGCTGCTCCAGGATGGGCTTCACGTCGGCGCGGTAGGACACGCCGCCGGGGGTCGGCGGCAGTGGCTGGTCGTGGCGCGTGGGGTCGGCCGGACCGTAAGCCTGGTCAAGCGAATCGCGTGTCAGCGTGGCGCAACCGACCAAGCCACACAGAGTCAAGATAGTGGTAAGGCGGCGCACGGCAAGCGGGGCTAAGTAAGAGAAAAGCACTTGGCGCTTCCGCCAAGTGCTTGATTTCACTACCGCATTTGGTAGGCGCGATTGGACTCGAACCAACGACCCCCACCATGTCAAGGTGGTGCTCTAACCAGCTGAGCTACGCGCCTGAAAGGGCGGCATTGTAGCAGCGGATATCGGGGCTACTTGCGTCGCGCCGAACGCACGCCGCCGATGTGCGCCACCTGCGACAGCACCTGCGACAAGCGCTCGGTGTTGCCGACTTCGACCGTGAAGGTCATCCAGGCCACCGCGCCGCCGCTGCCCTTGACGCTTTGACTGTGCACGCCGGTGACATTGACCTTCTCCTTCGCGAAGACCTCGGTGATGTCGCGCAGCAGGCCGGGGCGATCGCCGGCCTCGACCAGCACGTCGATCGGGTAGAGGCCACCGTCCTTCGGGCTGCGGCCCCACTCGACCGCGATCACGCGCTCGGGCGCGCGCTCGCGCATGTGCCGCAGGTTGCTGCAGTTGCGGCGGTGGATGGCCACACCCTTGCCGCGGGTGACGAAGCCGTCGATCGCATCCGGCGGCGCGGGCCGGCAGCAGCGCGCCAGGCTGGTCAGCAGCGAATCGACGCCGACCACCAGCACGCCGCCGCGGCCGCCGCCCTCCTCTGCCTTCGAGCGCTTGATCAGCGGCGCCTCTTCCGCGGCAGGCGGCGCCACGGGGCGCAGCAGCTGTTCGATCGTGCGCAGCGAGAACTCGTCCTTGCCGACCACCTCGAACAAGGCCTCGGCGTTCTTGAAGCCCAGTCGCGCCGCCAGCTCGTCGTGCTTGATTGCCGTCTTGCCCTCGCGCTGCAACAGCCTTTCGACCAGTTCGCGGCCCTTGGCCACAGTCTGTGCTTGCGCTCGGGCGTTGAACCACGCCCTCACCTTGGCGCGCGCGCGTGCGCCGGCCAGGTAGCCGAGTTCGGGGTTGAGCCAATCCAGGGATGGACCGCCGTCCTTCGCGGCGTTGATCTCGACGGTCTGGCCATTGACCAGCGGCGTGTTCAGCGGCACCAGCACGCCATCGACGCGCGCACCGCGGCAGCGATGGCCGAGGTCGGTGTGCAGCATGTAGGCGAAGTCGATCGGCGTCGCGCCGGCTGGCAGCTCGATCACCGCCGCCTGCGGCGTGAAGACGTAGATGCGCTCGTCGGCAGGCGCCGGCGCGCCGCCCGCCGGCTCGGCGACGAACTCGCGCTCCCAGGCCAGCAACTGGCGCAGCACGGCCTTGCGCGCCTCGGCAATGCGTTCGTCGTCGCTGCCGGTGGCGCTGACGCCGGCGTAGCCCTTGATGCCGGCTTCCTTGTAGGCCCAGTGCGCAGCCACGCCGAATTCGGCGTGCTCGTGCATCTCGCGGGTGCGGATCTGGATCTCGACCGGCCGTTCGTCGTCGGCACGCACGACGGTGTGCAGCGACTGGTAGCCGTTGAGCTTCGGACGCGCGATGTAGTCGTCGAACTGCCCTGCCACTGGCGCCCAGCGCTCGTGAACGCGGGCCAGCGCCGCATAGCAGCTGGCCACGTCGGCAACGATGACACGCATTGCGCGCAGATCGAGCACCTGTTCGAAATCGAGCCGCTTGCCCTGCATCTTTTTCCAGATGCTGTAGAGGTGCTTGGGTCGCCCCTGGACCTCTGCCGCGAGTCCGTGCGCATGCAGATCGGCAGCCAGTTCGGCACGGAACGCCTCGACGGCGGCCTCGCGCGCGGCACGGGTCTGGTCGAGCCATCCGGCCACCCGCCGGTAGTCGTCGGCCTGCAGAAAACGGAACGCCAGATCCTCCATTTCCCACTTGATCTGCCAGATGCCCAGTCGGTTGGCCAGCGGTGCAAAGACCTGCTGCGACTCGCGCGCCACCTGCTGCGGGCAGTCGATGCGCGCAGCGGCGTGCCAGCGCAGCGTCTGCAGGCGGGACGCCAGCCGCAGCAGCACCACCCGCAGGTCGCGCGAAAAAGCCAGCAGCATCTTGCGCACGCGCTCGGTCTGCTCGGCCTGCGCTGCGCTGTCACCGACCGGGTGCGCCGCGCGGGCGGCGCGCTGGATCTGCACCAGCTTGCGCGTATGCCCGACCAGGCTGGCGTAGCTGTCGCCGAAGGCCTTGGCCACCACCTCCTCGGGCCGCTGCAGCCAGTCGCCGGCATACACCAGGTAGGCCGCGGCTTGCATCGCCGGCGCCGTGCCGATGCTGCGCAGCACTGCGGCCACGCCGTCGGCATGGGCCAGTGCGTCTTCGCCGGTGTCGAGCCGGTGGCCGGCCAGCAGCGGCTCGGCAAAGGCGCGGGCGCGGATCAGTGCGGCCGCACCATGGTCCGCCTGGCTGTCGTCGGCCAGACGCACGATCGGCGCCGCGGCATCGGCGGCCGGGCCAGCGGTCGTCTTCATGGACCGAGCAGGAACTCGCGCACCACCTGCACCTGGTCGGGTTGCACCAGCATCGGAGCGTGGCCGACGCCGGCAAGCTCGACCAGCCGTGCGCGTGGCCCGCGTTCGGTCATCGCCTTGGCGGTGGCTGGCGACAGCAAGTCGCTGTCGGCGCCGCGCAGCAGCAGCGTCGGCAAGGTCAGGCTGTCATAGGCCTGCCACAGCAATGCCTCGCCGGCCTTGGCGATCTCGGGCGTGACGGCGCGAAAGGGCACGGCGATCGCCGGATCGACATGCGGCTTGAAGCCATCGCCGTCGGGTACCAGTTGCGGCGCGGTCAGCGCCAGCCACTGCTCGCGAGTGTGTGGTCCGAAGCCGAGCGAGATCGCGCGCAGCGCATCGGCAGCCTCTTCGAGCGTGCGCCAGTGCGCCGGCTGGCCGAGGTAGGCCCCGATGCGCGTCAGCGCCACCGGCTCGATCGTCGGCCCGACATCGTTGAGCACCAGTCGCCGCAAAGGCGAGCCCTGCAACGCAGCGACGCCCAGGCCGATCAGTCCGCCCATCGAGGTACCGACCCAGTCGACCGTGCCCGCGTTCAGACGAGCCAGCAGGGTGACCATGTCGGCGACGTACTGCGCCACCTGGTAGTTCATCGGGTTGGCCAGGCGGTCGGAGCGGCCGCGGCCGACGACGTCCGGGCAGACCACCCGGTAGCTGTCGCTGAGCGCGCGCGCCAGCGTGTCGAAGTCGCGGCCCTGGCGCGACAGGCCATGCACGCAGATCAGAACGCGCGGGTTGGCCGGGTCGCCCCATTCCCAGTAGGCCATTCGATGCAGCGCCATCCGTGTCGGGGCGGGTGCGTCCAGGCATTGCACATGGGCCAGGCGCGGTTGGTCGGTCACGTGTCACTCCTCAATCGATAATCGATGCTACCAACGACAGGAGGGGTCCACATGCTCACCGGCAAGACAGCGCTGATCACGGGGTCGACCAGCGGCATCGGCCTGGGTATCGCCAAGACCCTGGCGACCCACGGCGCCAACATCGTCCTCAATGGCTTCGGCGACGTCGACGCGGCGCGGCGCGAATTCCGCGACCTCAAGATACAGATCGCCTACCACCCGGCCGACATGAGCAAGCCCGAGCAGATCGCCGACATGGTGGCGCATGCCGAGCGCACGATGGGCCGCATCGACATCCTGGTCAACAACGCGGGTATCCAGCACGTGGCCAATGTCGAAGACTTCCCGATCGACAAGTGGGACGCGATCATCGCCATCAACCTGACCTCGGCGTTCCACACGACGCGGCTGGCCTTGCCGGGCATGAAAGCGCGCAACTGGGGTCGCATACTCAATATCGCGTCGGTTCATGGCCTGGTGGCCTCTGCGGCCAAGAGCGCATACGTCGCCGCCAAGCACGGCCTGGTCGGCTTCACCAAGGCCGTGGCACTGGAGACGGCCACCACCGGCGTCACCGCCAACGCCATCTGCCCCGGCTGGGTGCTGACGCCGCTGGTGCAGCAACAGGTCGATGCGCGCGCTGCCAAGGATGGCGTCGACGGCGAAGAAGCCAAGCGGCGGCTGCTGGCAGAGAAGCAACCCTCGCTGCAGTTCACGACCACGGCGCAACTCGGCGAACTGGCACTGTTCCTGTGCTCGGCTGGCGCAGACAACATCCGCGGCGCGGCGTTCAACGTCGACGGCGGCTGGGCCGCGCAGTAGCCGCCGCGACGCCATACCTCAGCGCGTCATCTGTGCCGAGCCGCTGACGGTGGCGGTCACGTCACCCTTGCCGGCTTCGGTGGGCAGTGCCTCGTCGGCCATCGCCGATGCCCTGGCCGCCTTCATCAGCATCGGCGTCGGTGGCGATGGTGGCTCGCTGGTCGCAACGCTGACCTCGCGCACGCTGTAGCCGGTGTAGCCGAACTGCTGGCTCATCTGCAGCGCCTTGGCGCGCCAGCGCGCGATGGCCTGCGCAACGACGTCGGCCTCGAACTTCTCCCGCGCTTCGCGCGACAGCGAATAACCCACGCGCGCAATGGTCATGGTCTGGATGCGGCCGGTGAGTTGGGCGATGGCCGCAACGTCCTTGCCCTGCACGGACAACTCGGCCGTCCCCTGCCAGCCGCTGATGACCGGCTGGCTGCCTTTGGCCGGGCTGGCGTAGCGTGGATAGAGCGAAAAGTTGCCCGTCTGCACGTCGACCTGCCCCGGCTTGGCGATCTTGCGTGCTTCAGCCAGCGCCGCATCGAGCGCCTGCTTCAACCCGCTCTGCAGCGCCTGCGCGTCGCTGCCCTCGCGCGTGACGCTGAAGACCACCGTCAGGACATCCTTGGTCACCTCGGTCGTCGCGGTGGTGGTCAGGTTGAGCACACCGCTCGGTGGCGCGGGCAGCGATGGTGCCTGGGCCTGGACGCCGATTGCCGTGGCGGCCAAGACCAGCGTCCAGCCAAGTCTGCATTGCATCTCGATCCTTTCGATGACGATTGCTTGCGTCTGCGCGACACAGTGTGCACAGCGCGGCGTGAACAAGTTCCGTTGACCGCCCGCAGCGCGCCCTTGGCGCCGAAAGACTTGTAACGGACCGGTCAGAATTAGGGTTTACCCGCCATGAAAGACCCGTACCATGCGGCTGTTACATATTTGGAGTGCCCGCCCATGAACGCACCTGCCACAGCCCGCCCGGATCGCGTGGTCGTCGTCGACGACGATGCCCGCATCCGCGATCTGCTGCGCCGCTACCTGACGCAGGAAGGCTTCGAGGTCCTGCTGGCCGAAGATGCCAAGGCACTGAACCGCCTGCTGACGCGCGAGACGATCGACCTGATCGTGCTCGACCTGATGCTGCCCGGCGAAGACGGCCTGTCGATCTGCCGGCGCCTGCGCGCGGCCAACGACGTGACGCCGATCATCATGCTGACGGCCAAGGTCGAGGACGTCGACCGTATCGTCGGCCTCGAAGTCGGTGCCGACGACTACCTGCCCAAGCCGTTCAATCCACGCGAGTTGCTGGCACGGATCCATGCCGTGCTGCGCCGCCGGCCGGCGATGGAGGCACCCGGCGCGCCAGCCAAGGAGGCGCAGGTCGTGACCTTCGGGCCCTTCGAGTTCGACCTGTCGCTGCGGCGCCTGACCAAGGACGGCCAGCAGATGGCGCTGACCACTGGCGAGTTCTCGATGCTCAAGGCGCTGGTGCGGCATCCGCGTCAACCGCTGTCGCGCGACAAGCTGGCCCAATTGGCGCGCGGCCGCGAGTTCGAGCCGTTCGATCGCAGCCTGGACGTGCAGATCTCGCGCCTGCGCAAGATGATCGAGCCCGATCCGGCGCAACCGCGCTACATCCAGACGGTGTGGGGCGTCGGCTACGTGTTCGTGCCGGACGGCGCGAGTTGACCGTCGCGGCCTGAGGCATCATCGCGCCCCATGCCCCGCGCCTCGGTCGGCCTGAGCCTTTTTTCCCGCACCTTCTTCCTGCTGGCCTTGCTGCTGGCGGGTGGCATTTTCGCGTGGGTGCAGACGCTGCGCGCGCTCGAGCTCGAGCCGCGCGCCGTGCAGGCGGCGCAGCAGATCGCCAGCCTGGTGAACCTGTCGCGCGCCGCGCTTCGCTACTCCGACAGCATCAACCGCGTCGCGGTGGTCAAGACCATGACCGACCAGGAATCGATGCGCGTGCTGCCACGCGAGCCGGGCGACCGCTGGGCTCCGTTCGAGGTCGACCGATTCACACGCCGCGTCGGCGCAGAACTGCGCTCGCGACTGGATGCCGACACGGTGATTGCCAGCGCCGTCAACGGCCAGCCGGGCTTGTGGGTCGGTTTCACGATCGAGAAGGACCCGTACTGGCTGCAGGCCGAGGCGACACGCGTGGTGCCGTTGACGCCGGGCACCTGGTTCGTCTGGGTCGGCATCGCGCTGCTGGCCACACTGCTCGGCTCGGTGTCGATCGCGCGGCTGATCAACCAGCCGCTGCGCGACCTGAGCTTCGCCGCCAGCCGCATTCGCGAAGGCGAGTTCGATTCCGTGCTCGACGAGAACACCCTGACCAGCGAGATCCGCGAGGTCAACATGGGCTTCAACCGGATGGCACGCGAGCTGGCCAAGGTGGAAGAAGACCGCGCGGTGATGCTGGCCGGCATCAGCCATGACCTGCGGACGCCACTGGCGCGCCTTCGCCTGGAGGCCGAAATGAGCGTCAGCGACGAGGATGCACGGCAGAACATGGCGCTCGACATCGACCAGCTCGACGCCATCATCGACAAGTTCATGGACTACGCGCGGCCGGGCGACGCCCGCCTGGTGCCGGTGAACCTGTCGCAACTGGTCGACAAGGAAGCGGCCACGTTCCGCGATCCACGCGAGATCCGCATCACCTCGCGGCTGGCGATCGATCTGCGGGTGATGGCCGATGAAACCGAACTCGGGCGGGTCTTTGGCAACCTGTTCGAGAATGCGCGCCGCTACGGCCGCAGCACCGACACCGGCATCGCGGTGGTGACGGTGACCTACGTGCGCTCGGGCCCGTGGGTCATTGTCAGCGTCCGCGACCAGGGTGCCGGAGTGGCGCCCGAGAAGCTGGCGCAGTTGACGACGCCGTTCTACCGCGGCGACGCTGCACGCACGGCCGCCACCGGCGCCGGCCTCGGCCTGGCGATTGTCGAGAAGGCGATGCAGCGCATGGGCGGGCAGTTCGAGATCGACAACGCGCCCGATGGTGGGCTTGTGGCCCACATCCGACTCAAGCGCGCACCCTGAGGGTCAGGCCTGCGCCAGCAGGCAGACGGCCCGCGCCTCGATCGCGCGGCCCTCGCCGACCGGGCCCATCCGCTCGGCGGTCTTGGCCTTGACATTGAGCTGGTCGGCGCTGAGCCCGAGCACGCCGGCCAACCGCTCACGCATCGCGGCGATGTGCGGCGCCAGTTTCGGTGCCTGAGCGACGATGGTGCTGTCGATGTTGACGATCTCGAATCCCGCAGCGCGAATCCGCACCGCGGCTTCGCCCAGCAGGCGCATCGAGTCGGCGCCGGCGAAGGCTGGGTCGGTGTCGGGGAAGTGAGCGCCGATGTCACCGAGCGCCGCGGCCCCGAAGAGCGCGTCGGTGATCGCATGCGCCAGCGCATCGGCGTCGGAGTGGCCGAGCAATCCATGGCTGTGCGGGATCGTCACCCCACCGAGGATCAGCGGCCGGCCGGTCACCAGGGCGTGCGTGTCCCAGCCCTCGCCAATGCGCAGTTTCATGCGTGGACCCCTTCCTTCATGGGCAAGCGAGCAGGCGCGCTGCCAACGCGAAATCGGCCGGCCAGGTGAGCTTGAAATTGTCGGGCTCGCCGCGCACGAGCAACGGCGCGTGGCCCAGCGCTTCGACCGCGCTGGCCTCGTCGGTGACATTGCCGTCGGCCTGGGCCAAGGCCCGCTGCAGCACACCGAGGCGAAACATCTGCGGAGTCTGCGCCAGCCACTTGCCGCGGCGGTCAAGCGTGGCGGCGACACGATCGGCTGCATCGGCCTGCTTCAGGGTGTCCGCCAACGGCAACGCAAGCAGGCCGCCGACTGCATCGGCGATGCAGGCATCGATCAGGCGCTCGATCGACGCGGGCTGCACCAGGCAGCGCGCCGCGTCGTGCACCAGCACCCAGTCTCGATCACGAACACCAAGCCTGAGGCAGGCACGTCAGCCCGGCGGCCACCGAAGCGGCTCGGGTTGCGCCGCCGCAGCGCTCTGCCCAGCCGTCGAACGCCGGTGCATGGGCCAGGAAGCCGGAATCGTCGGGCGCCAGCACGACCAGCGTCCTCGCGATTCGTGGCACACGGGCCAATGCGGCCAAGGTGCGTGCGACCACCGTCATGCCGGCAACGGACCGGTACTGCTTGGGCCCACCGGCACCGGCACGCTCGCCAACGCCGGCACAGGGCACGAGCGCATAGCAGTTGGCGTCGCCGTCGTCGGAAGTCGTGGTCATTGGGGGCGATTCTAGAATCCGCCCCTCCATTCAAGTTCTCATGCAGCTGCCATCGATCGCGCCGGGAAAGCGCTTCACCCTGCCCCGCCCGGTCGGATCGGCTGATGCGTTGCTGCTCGCGCGCATCGCGCAGGACTGGGCCCGAGAGCGCCGGATCTGCGCCATCGTGACCGCCGAACCCGCGGACACGCAGCGCCTGGCCGATGAGTTGCCGTTCTTCGCGCCGGGCCTGCGCATCGCGGTGTTCCCGGATTGGGAGACGCTGCCCTACGACACCTTCAGCCCGCACCAGGACCTGATCTCCGAGCGGCTGGCGACCTTGTGGCGGCTGTTGTCGGTGAAGGATGTCGACGTGGTGCTGCTGCCGGCCACCACGGCCCTGACCCGCCTGGCGCCGCCGGCCTTCCTGGCCGCGACCACCTTCCGGTTCAAGCAGAAGGACAAGCTCGACGAGGCGGCGTTGAAGTCTCAGCTGACGCTGGCGGGCTACCAGCACGTGAGCCAAGTGGTGTCGCCAGGCGAGTACGCCGTGCGCGGCGGCCTGATCGACCTGTTCCCGATGGGCTCGCCGGTGCCGTTCCGCATCGACCTGTTCGACAACGAGATCGATTCGATCCGCACCTTCGATCCGGACTCGCAGCGCAGCCTGTATCCGGTGCCAGAGGTGCAGTTGCTGCCGGGCCGCGAGTTCCCGATGGACGACGCAGCGCGCACGACGTTTCGCGCGCGCTGGCGCGAGAAGCTCGAAGGCGACCCGACCAAGAGCCGCATCTACAAGGATCTCGGCGCCGGCATCGCCACCGCCGGCATCGAGTACTACCTGCCGCTGTTCTTCGAGCAGACGGCCACGCTGTTCGACTACCTCGGTGCGCAAGCCGCGCTGGTGCTGCACGGCGAGATCGACGAGGCACTGGCGCGCTTCTGGGCCGACACGCGCGAGCGCCACCGCTTCCTGCAGCACGACCCCGAGCGCCCGATCCTGGCGCCGGAAGAGATCTTCCTCAGGGTCGACGAGTTCTTCGCGCTGACACAGCCGCATGCGACGCTGGCACTGCGTGGGCAGGCGCCGGAGGCTTGGGCGCGGCCCGTGCCCGACGTGGCCGTCGACCGTGGCGCCACCGAGCCGCTGGCACGGCTGGAGCAGCACCTCGACACCACGACCGCCCGGGTGCTGCTGCTGGCCGAGAGCGAGGGACGCCGGGAGAGCCTGCTTGAACTGCTGCGCGATCACCACATCGATGTGCCGAGCGTCGACACGCTGGCTGCGTTCGAGTCCGGCGACGACAAGGTGGCGATCGTCGCCGCGCCTCTGGCCGCAGGCTTCCAGTGGCTTCGCGACGGCGAACAGGCCGCCATCGAGTTCATCACCGAGACCGAGCTGTTCTCGACGGCACCGACCTCGCGCCGACGCAGGAAGCAGGAGCAGGTCAGCAACGTCGACGCACTGATCAAGGATTTGTCGGAGCTGAAGGTCGGCGACCCGGTGGTGCACATCAACCACGGCATCGGGCGCTATGTCGGGTTGATCCATATCGACCTGGGCGACGGTCCGTCGGAGTTCCTGCACCTCGAGTACGCCGACAAGGCCACGCTGTACGTGCCAGTGGCACAACTGCACCTGATCGGTCGCTACACCGGCGTGTCGGCCGACGAGGCGCCGCTGCACCGGCTCGGCTCCGCCCAATGGGAGAAGGCCAAGCGCAAGGCCGCCGAGCAGGTGCGCGACACCGCCGCCGAACTGTTGAACCTGTACGCCCGCCGTGCGGCCCGCGAGGGCCACCCCCACCGCTACTCGGCGCACGACTACGAAGCCTTCGCCGCCAGCTTCGGCTTCGAGGAGACACCCGACCAGCGCGCCGCGATCCACGCGGTGATCCAGGACCTCGTGAGCCCGAAGCCGATGGACCGGCTGGTCTGCGGCGATGTCGGCTTCGGCAAGACCGAGGTCGCGCTGCGGGCGGCCTTCGTCAGCGTCATCGGCGGCAAGCAGGTGGCGCTGCTGGCGCCGACCACGCTGCTGGCCGAGCAGCACTACCAGAACATCGTCGATCGCTTCGGCAAGTGGCCGGTGAAGGTGGCCGAGCTGTCGCGCTTTCGATCGACCAAGGAAATCAATGCCGCGCTGCAGGGCATCGAGGCCGGCACGATCGACATCGTCGTCGGCACGCACAAGCTGCTGTCCAAGGACGTCAAGTTCAAGCGCCTGGGCCTGCTGATCATCGACGAGGAGCACCGCTTCGGCGTGCGCCACAAGGAGGCGATCAAGGCGCTGCGTGCCGAGGTCGATGTGCTGACGCTCACCGCGACGCCGATCCCGCGCACGCTGGGCATGGCGCTCGAAGGCTTGCGCGATCTGAGCGTGATCGCCACTGCGCCGCAGCGACGCCTGTCGATCAAGACCTTCGTGCGCAACGAGTCGAGCGGCACGATCCGCGAGGCGGTGCTGCGCGAGTTGAAGCGCGGCGGCCAGGTCTACTTCCTGCACAACGAAGTCGAGACCATCGGCCACCGCCGCGACAAGCTGGTCGAGTTGCTGCCCGAGGCGCGCATCGCGATCGCGCATGGCCAGATGCCCGAGCGCGAACTCGAGCGTGTGATGCGCGATTTCGTGGCCCAACGCTACAACGTCTTGCTGTGCTCGACGATCATCGAGACCGGCATCGACGTGCCCACGGCCAACACCATCGTCATCAGCCGCGCCGACAAGTTCGGCCTGGCGCAGCTGCACCAGTTGCGGGGCCGGGTCGGGCGCAGCCACCACCAGGCCTACGCCTACCTGCTGGTGCCCGACGTCGAGGGCCTGTCGAAGGCCGCCGCGCAACGCCTCGAGGCGATCCAGCAGATGGAGGAGCTGGGCAGCGGCTTCTATCTGGCGATGCACGATCTGGAAATCCGCGGCGCCGGCGAGGTGCTGGGCGAGCACCAGAGCGGCAACATGATGGAGATCGGGTTCCAGCTCTACAACGACATGCTTGCCGAGGCGGTGCGCTCGCTGAAGGCGGGGCGCGAGCCCGATCTGTTGTCGCCGCTGGCGGCCATCACCGAGATCAACCTGCACGCGCCTGCGCTGCTGCCCGATGCGTACTGCGGCGATGTGCACACTCGCCTGAACCTTTACAAGCGCCTGGCCAGCGCCGACAAGACCGAGCAGATCGATACGCTTCTGGAGGAGATCACCGACCGCTTCGGCAAGTTGCCGGCGCAGGGCCAGACGCTCTTCGACACGCACCGCCTGCGCGTGCTGGCCAAGCCCTATGGCGTGGTCAAGATCGATGCCGCGCCACGCCTGGCGGTGATCGCCTTCCGCCCCAACCCACCGATCGACGCGCTGCGCATCATCGAGCTGGTGCAGAAGAACCGGCACATCAAGCTGGCCGGCAACGACAAGCTGCGCATCGAACGCGAAATGCCGCAGGCGAAGGACCGCGCGCAGATGATCCGCGACGTGCTGCGGGCACTGGGCACGCCGAGGCAGAATCAAACCGCATGAAACCCATGGATGCCATTGAAATTGTCCCCTGGCCTGACGCTGCGTGGCGTCACCACGTCGCCGCTGCGCCTGGCCGACTTCCGGCTGATCGCGCTCGACATGGATTCGACGCTGATCAACATCGAGTGCGTCGATGAGATCGCCGCCGCGGCCGGCCGCAAGGCCGAGGTGGCCGCGATCACCGAGGCCGCGATGCGCGGGGAGATCGCCGATTACAAGGCCAGCCTGCGCCAGCGAGTGGCGCTGCTCAAGGGCGTGCCGGTGGACGCGCTGGAGCAGGTGTACCGCGAGCGCCTGCAACTCAACCCCGGTGCCGAAACGCTGGTGCGGGCCTGCCAGGCGGCCGGCCTCAAGACCCTGCTGGTGTCTGGCGGGTTCACCTTCTTCACCGACCGCGTGCGCGACCGGCTGGGCCTGGATTTCACGCGCAGCAACGTGCTCGAGGTCGCCGAGGGCCAGTTGACCGGCCGCATGATCGATCAGCCGTGGGGCGACATCTGCGATGGCGAAGAGAAGAAACGCATGTTGCTGCAGACCTGCGAGCACCTGGGCATCGCACCGGCGCAGGCGATCGCGGTCGGCGACGGCGCCAACGACCTGCCGATGATGGGCGCAGCAGGGCTGTCGGTGGCCTACCACGCCAAGCCGCGCGTGCGCGAGCGGGCGATGGTGGCGATCGACCACGGCGGGCTCGACCGCTTGCTGGAAGTCGTTCGCTAAGCGGAGCGCGAAACCTCAGCCGGAAAGCTGCGCCCAGGCCTTCTCGAGCCGCTTGACGCTGACCGGCTGCGGCGTGCGCAACTCCTGCGCGAACAGGCTGACACGCAGTTCCTCGAGCAGCCAGCCGAAGTCGGCCAGGCGTGCGTCGGGCGTGCCACGCCGATCGGCGATGCGGCGCAGCCAGGCCTGCTCGAGCGGCCGCAGTTCGGCCAGGCGCTGCGCATCGCGCGCGGGGTCGGCACGCAGTTTGTCCAGTCGCATCACCACCGCACGCAGGTAGCGCGGCAGGTGGGCCAGTGCGGTCCACGGCGTGGCGACCAGAAAGCGTTTACCGACCAGGCGCTGCAGTTGCGCCGTGATGTCGTCGGCCACGTCCCTGGGCGGCTTGCTGTCCTTCAGCTTGCGCACCGCGTTGGCATGCTCCTGCAGCACCGCGGCGGCCATGCGCGCCACCTCCTGCGCGATCAGCGTCAGGCGGCTGCGGCCATCGTCGAGTCGCCGCTTGAAAGTCGCCGCGTCGTCGGGCAGCGGATCGGCGAGGAAGGCCCGATCGAGCGCGACGGCGATGATCTGCTCGCGCAGCTCCTCTGCGCTGCCGAGCGCGATGTACTGCGTGGCCATGCGGGGCAGATCGGGAATGTTCTTCTCGAGGAACTTCAGCGGCTCCTTGAGCTGCAGCGCGATCAGCCGCCGCAGCCCGGCGCGGTGCTTCGCCGCAGCGACCTCGGGCTCGTCGAAGACTTCGATCTCGACATGCGTGGCCCTGTCGATCAGTGCCGGAAAGCCGACCAGCGTCTGCCCGGCCTTGCGAACTTCCATCAGCTCCGGCAACTCGCCGAAGCTCCAATCCGTGTAGCGAGTTGCGGGCGCGGCCGGCGCGGCAGGCGCGGCGTCGACCGCGGCCGTCCGGTCGACGCGTGCAGGCAGCGGCGACGCCGTTGCGGGCTCGGCGATCGCCTTCAGCTTGAGCGCCGCCAGCGCCTGGAATGCCGTGCGCGCCTGGCTGCCGAGCTCGGCCTTGAGTGCCGCGAGATTGCGGCCGGTGCCGAGCAGCCGGCCATGCTCGTCGACGACCCGGAAGTTCATCAACAGGTGCGGCGACAGCGTCTCGAGCTTGAAATCGTTGCGCTGGACGGCCAGCTGCGTGCGCTCGCGCACGGCCTTGACCAAGGCATCGAGCAGGTTGCCCTGCGCGAACGGCGTGGTCGCGCAGAACTCATCGGCGTAGTCGGGCAAGGGCACCAGGCGCGAACGCGGGCGCTGGTGCAGGCTTTTCACCAGTGCGAGCACCTTGGCCGGCAGCATGCCCGGCACCAGCCAGTCGCAACGCTCTTCGCTGGCCTGGTTGAGGGCGTAGATCGGCAGCGTGACGGTGAGGCCGTCCCTGGCGTCGCCGGGTTGGTGCAGGTAGGTCGCGGCGCAATCGATGCCGCCGAGGCGGATGGTCTTCGGGAACGCGGCGGTGGTGATGCCCGCCGCCTCGTGGCGCATCAGCTCGTCGCGCGTGAGCTTCAGCAACTCGGGCTGGCGCTTCACTTCGTCGCGGTACCAGCGCTCGAATGTGGCGCCGCTGACCACGTCCGCCGGTACCTGCTGGTCGTAGAAGGCGAAGATCAATTCGTCGTCGATCAACACGTCCTGCCGCCGCGCCTTGTGCTCGAGTTCCTCGACCTGACGGATCAGCCTGGCGTTGTGCGCAAGAAATGGCAGCTTCGTGTCCCATTCGCCGTGCACCAGCGCCTCGCGGACGAAGATCTCGCGCGCCGCCGCCGCATCGACACGGCCGAAATTCACGCGCCGGTTGCTGTAGATGACCAGCCCATAGAGCGTGGCGCGCTCGAGCGCGACCACCTCGGCGGCCTTCTTTTCCCAATGCGGCTCGAGCAGTTGCGTCTTCAGCAGATGGGCGCCGACACGCTCGATCCATGCCGGCTCGATCGCCGCCAGGCCGCGGCCGAACAGCCGCGTGGTCTCCACCAGCTCGGCCGCCATCAGCCAGCGGCCCGGCTTCTTCGACAGGTTGGCACCAGGGTGGCGCCAGAACTTGATGCCGCGCGCACCGAGGTACCAATCGTCGTCGTCGGCCTTGCAGCCGATGTTGCCGAGCAGGCCCGCGAGCAGCGCGACATGGATCTGCTCATAGCCGGCCGGCGCCGTGTTCAGGCGCCAACCGTGCTCGGCCACCACGGTGAGCAGTTGCGAGTGGATATCGCGCCACTCGCGCACGCGGCGCGGAGAAATGAAGTGGTCGCGCAGGCGCTGCTCCTGCTGGCGGTTCGACAGCTTGTGTGCATCGTGCGCGGCGCCGTGGCCGCGCCCGGCCTCGATCCATTGCCAGAGCTTCAGCGTGCCGCTGAATTCGCTGCGTTCGTCGTCGAAGGGCTTGTGCTTCTCGTCGGCGGCTTGCGCGCGCTCCTGCGGCCGGTCGCGCACGTCCTGGCCCGACAGCGCCGCAGCGATCACCAGCACCTCGGCCAACGCGCCCTGCTCTCGCGCGGCGACGATCATGCGGCCGATCCGCGGGTCGAGCGGCAGGCGCGCCAGTTCGCGGCCGATGGCGGTCAATTCATTCAGATCGTCGACCGCGCCGAGCTCACCGAGCAGCGCATAGCCGTCGGCAATCGCCTTCTTCGGCGGGGGATCGAGGAACGGGAATTCCTCGACCAGGCCAAGGCCGAGCGCCTTCATGCGCAGGATCACGCCGGCCAGCGAGGAGCGCAGGATCTCGGGATCGGTGAAGCGCGGCCGGCCGGCGAAATCGGCCTCGTCATACAGGCGGATGCAGATGCCGCCTGCGACCCGCCCGCAGCGCCCGGCGCGCTGATTGGCCGCCGCCTGGCTGATCGGCTCGACCTGCAGTTGCTCGACCTTGTTGCGGTAGCTGTAGCGCTTGACGCGGGCCAGCCCGGCGTCGACCACATAGCGGATGCCCGGCACCGTCAACGAGGTTTCCGCGACATTGGTGGCCAACACGATGCGCGGCGCACCGCCGGTCTCGAACACGCGGTCCTGCTCGGCCTGCGACAGCCGAGCGAACAGCGGCAGGATCTCGCTCGCGCGTCGTCGCGGATCGTGCGCAAGGTGCTTGCGCAAGTGATCGGTCGTCTCGCGGATCTCGCGCTCACCGGGCAGGAACACCAGGATGTCGCCGCCCGCGCCGCCGCGCCACAGCTCGTCGACCGCGTCGGCGATGGCCACGGCGAGATCGCGATCCTTGCTCTCGTCGAACGGCCGCCAGCGCTGTTCGACCGGGAACAGGCGGCCCGAGACCTGGATCACCGGCGCCGGGCCCTGCGACGTCGGCAAAGTGCTGCGCAAACCGGTCGGCGTCGATGGTGGCTGAAGTGACGACGACCTTCAGGTCGGGGCGCCGCGGCAGGATCTGCTTCAGATGGCCGAGCAGGAAGTCGATGTTCAGCGAGCGCTCGTGGGCCTCGTCGATGATCAGCGTGTCGTAGGCCTTCAGCAGCGGGTCGCTCTGCGTTTCGGCCAGCAGGATGCCGTCGGTCATCAGCTTGACCGACGCGCCGGGCTGCAGGCGGTCCTGGAAGCGAACCTTGTAGCCGACCACGGCGCCGAGCGGCGTTTTCAACTCCTCGGCGATGCGCTTGGCGACGCTCGAGGCGGCGATGCGCCGCGGCTGGGTGTGGCCGATCAGCTTGCCGGTATGGGTGCGACCACGCCCCAGCGTCAGCGCGATCTTCGGCAACTGGGTGGTCTTGCCCGACCCGGTTTCCCCGCAGACGATGACCACCTGGTGCGCGCGCAGCGCCTGCGCAATCTCGTCGCGCCGCGCCGAAACGGGCAGCGCTTCGGGAAAGGTGATCGGCGGCAGCGGGGTGGGAGCGATGGCGATAGGCACGGGCCGCGGATTATCCGCGCCTCACCACAGCGATCACACGCTCCAGGCGATGAAGTTCCATGTTGCGCCCTGCGGAGCCTGGACCGCCCGCCATGCGGCCGATCCCCCTGATGCCGATACGCTCGATGTGCAGCGTGCTGCGGCACAATCGCCGCAGCCCAAGCCGCCGACCATGAGCCTCGTCTTCCCCCACACCTTCGTGCCCTGGTTCCGCTCGGTCGCGCCCTACATCCACGCCTACCGCGGCAAGACCTTCGTGGTCGCGATGGCCGGAGAAGGCATCGCGGCGGGCAAGCTGTCGGCCTTCGTGCAGGACCTGGCGATCCTGCACGCGATGGGCATCAAGCTGGTGCTGGTGCACGGCTTTCGGCCGCAGGTCAGCGAGCAACTGAAGGCCAAGGGCCACCCGGAGCGCTTCAGCCACGGGCTGCGGATCACCGACGCGGTTGCGCTCGATAGCGCGCAAGAAGCCGCCGGACAACTGCGCTTCGAGATCGAGGCGGCCTTCTCACAAGGCCTGCCGAACACGCCGATGGCCAACGCAACGCTGCGCGTGATCTCCGGCAACTTTCTCACTGCGAGACCGGTCGGCATCGTCGACGGCGTCGACTTCATGCACAGCGGCGTGGTGCGCAAGGTCGATGCGGTGGCAATCCGTGGCGCCATCGACACCGGCGCCGTGGTGCTGCTGTCGCCGTTCGGTTTCTCACCGACCGGCGAGGCGTTCAACCTGACGATGGAGGACGTCGCTACGGCGGCGGCCATTGCGTTGCAGGCCGACAAGCTGATGTTCGTCACCGAAGTGCCGGGCGTCCGCGAGAACAAGGATGACGACAGCAGTGCGATCGACACCGAACTGGCGCTGGCTGACGCCGAACGGTTGCTGGCCGCGCTGCCCGATCCGACCCAGCCGAGCGACGTCGCGTTCTACCTGCGCCACTGCGTCAAGGCCTGTCGGGGCGGTGTCGAGCGTTCGCACATCTTGCCGTTCGGTATCGATGGTGCATTGCTGCAGGAGATCTACACGCACGACGGGATCGGCACGATGGTGGTCGACGAGAAGCTCGAGAGTCTGCGCGAGGCGACCAGTGACGATGTCGGCGGCATCCTGCAACTGATCGAGCCGTTCGAACGCGACGGTACGCTGGTGCGCCGCGGGCGCACCGAAATCGAACGCGACATCGCCAACTACACCGTGATCGAGCATGACGGTGTGATCTTCGGCTGCGCGGCGCTCTACCCCTACCCGGAAGCGTCGACAGCCGAGATGGCGGCGCTCACCGTCAGCCCGCAAGTGCAGGGTCAGGGCGATGGCGACCGCATGCTCAAGCGCGTCGAGCAACGAGCGCGGGCAATGGGCCTGAACAGTATCTTCGTGCTCACGACTCGCACGATGCATTGGTTCATCAAGCGCGGTTTTCAGTCGGTGGAAGCCGACTGGCTGCCCGAGGCGCGAAAGCGCAAGTACAACTGGGACCGGCGCTCGCAGGTCCTGGTGAAGTATCTCAAGTGATCTTTAACGGAGCCCCGACATGACTCGCATGGTGCAGTGCATTCACCTGAAGAAGGAAGCCGAAGGATTGGCCTATCCGCCCTATCCCGGCGAACTCGGCAAACGCATCTACGACAACGTCAGCAAGGAAGCGTTCGAGCTGTGGAAGAAGCACCAGACGATGCTGGTCAACGAGAACCGACTCAACCTCGCCGACGCCCGGGCCAGGCAGTACTTGGCGCGGCAGATGGAGCTGTTCTTCTTCGGCGATGGAGGCGACAAGCCGACGGGTTATGTCCCGCCAGCGCATGATCCTCAATAGCAAACGCGAATCATTCGTATTTGATGCTAGACTTCCTGGGAGCCCATCGCTCCCAAGGAGGTATCCATGTCTGCAACCCGTCGCCTTGCTGCCGCGCTCGCCGCGTGCGCACTGGCAAGCACTGTCAACGCGCAGTCTCCAACCCTGAACCTGTACTCGGCACGCCATTACCAGACGGATGAGGCGCTGTACGAGAACTTCACCAGAGCCACCGGCATCAAGATCAACCGCGTGGACGCCGATGACGCCGGCATCCTTGCGCGGTTGAAGACCGAGGGCAGCGCCAGTCCGGCCGATGTGATCTTGCTGGTCGACGCCGCACGCCTCTGGCGCGCGGAAGTCGATGGCTTGTTTCAGCCGGTACGAAGCAAGATCCTGCAGGACAGGATCCCCGCGCAACTGCGTGGCAAGGACGACGGCCAAGGCTCACAGTGGTTCGGCTTTTCAACCCGTGCCCGGGTAATTGTCTATAACAGAGCGACGGTCAAGCAGGACGACGTCGATACCTACGAGGAACTCGCCGATCCAAAGAACAAGGGTCGTTTGTGCACCCGCTCTGGATCGCACCCATACAATCTTTCCTTGTTCGGCGCGATGTATGAGCATCTGGGTCCGAAGGCCACCGAAACCTGGCTCTCAGGGCTGGTGGCAAATATGGCACGACCGCCCAAAGGAGGCGACACCGACCAGATCCGTGCCGTTGCGAGCGGAGAATGTGGCGTGGCACTGACCAATACCTACTACGTCGCCCGGCTGATGCGGTCTCAGAACCCCGACGACAAGGCCCAGATGCAGAGAGTGGCGGTCGTGTTTCCGAACCAGGCCAGCTTTGGCACTCACGTCAATATTGCCGGCGCCGCCATCGCGCGACATGCCAAGAACAAGGACGCCGCGCTGCGCTTTCTAGAATACTTGGCCAGCGATGCGGCACAAGCTCATTTCGCCAATGGCAACAACGAGTGGCCGGCTGTCAAAGGCGTCAAACTCGACAATCCTGCATTGCAGGCTTTGGGTGATTTCAAGGGTGAAACAATCCCTGTCTCGATCATCGGCATGAACCAGGTCAAGATCCAACAGATGCTGGATCGCGTCGGATATAGGTAATTCCTTGGGGTGGATTCCCTGGAGTGGCTGGTGCTATATTGCCGGCCACGACCAACTGAAGGGGTATCCAATCATGGCGAATTTGAGCGAACTGCTGGCACAGAAGGCGGCCCTTGAAAAACAGATTGCCCAGACCCAGCATGATGAGCGAGAAAAGGCAATCGGCCAAGTCAGGGCGTTGATGGCCGAATATGGATTGACGGCCGCCGATCTAAGCGCCCGTGCCGCCAAGAAGCCAAAGGCCGGCGGCAAGGTCGCGCCCAAGTTCCGCAATCAGGCCACCGGTGAAACCTGGAGCGGCCGCGGCCTGCAGCCGCGCTGGCTCAAGGCGGCACTGGCTGCGGGCAAGAAGCTGAGCGACTTCGCCGTCTGAGCGAAGGCCGATCCCGGCCAAGAGCGCCGTCAGCGCCTCGCTCGGTGCTGACGCCGTCTCGCATACCACTGCCGACCGGCCCTGCACCATGGCGCGTGTTCGCTAGACTCGCTTCATGATTCCGCCAGGGTTCGTAGCCGAGTTGCTGTCGCGCGTCGACATTGTCGATGTCATTGGGCGACACGTGCAGTTGAAGAAGGGTGGCGCCAACCTGATGGGCCTGTGCCCGTTTCACGGTGAGAAGTCCCCAAGCTTTTCGGTGAGCCCCGCCAAGCAGTTCTATTACTGTTTCGGTTGCGGCGCGTCGGGCGATGCAATCCGCTTTCTCACCGAGCACACCGGCACCCCTTTTCGCGAAGCGGTGGCCGATCTGGCGCAACAGGTCGGCTTGAGCGTCCCCGACGACACACGCAGCGATGACGAGCGCCGCGTGGCCATGCAGTCAAAGGCGCGCCATGCCACGCTGGCCGACATGCTCGCGCGCGCCGCCGACCACTATCGCAAGATGCTGAAGGTCAGCCCGCGTGCGATCGACTACCTGAAGGGCCGCGGGCTCACCGGTGAGGTGGCCGCCCGGTTTGGCATCGGCTACGCGCCCGAGGGCTGGCGCCCGCTTGCCAGTGCCTTTGCGCAGTACGACGATCCCCTGCTCGTCGAGTCAGGCCTGGTGATCGTGCAGGGCGACGACGAGCCCGAACAGAAGCGCTACGACCGCTTCCGTGACCGCATCATGTTCCCGATCCGTTCGGTGCAGGGCGAGACCATCGGTTTCGGTGGCCGCGTCCTCGACCGCGGCGAGCCCAAGTACCTCAACTCGCCGGAGACGCCCCTGTTCGTCAAGGGCCGCGAACTGTACGGCCTGTTCGAGTCGCGTGCCGGCATGCGTGCCCGTGGCTACGCGTTGGTCGTCGAAGGTTACATGGACGTGGTCGCTCTCGCGCAGTCGGGATTCGACAACGCGGTCGCGACCCTCGGCACCGCTTGTACCGAGGAGCATGTGCGCAAGCTGTTCCGTTTCACCGACTCGGTGGTGTTCAGTTTCGACGGTGACGCGGCGGGACAGCGCGCGGCGACACGCGCACTGGATGCAGCGCTGCCCCATGCCACCGACCTGCGCACGATCCGCTTCCTGTTCCTGCCGCCCGAACATGACCCCGATTCGTTCGTCAGGGCCGAGGGCGCGGCCGCGTTCGATCGCTTCATCGCTCAGGCCGTGCCGTTGTCACGCCAGATGGTGGCGGTCGCTCGAGAAGGCTGCGACCTCGGCACGCCAGAGGGCCGCGCCCGCTTCGTGACGCAGGCACGACCACTCTGGACTGCCCTGCCTGAGGGTGCACTGAAGCGGCAGATGCTGACCGAATTGACCCGGCTCGCCGGGCTGCCCGAAGGTGAGTTGCAGGGGCAGTGGGCCGCTGCAGCAGGGAGGTCATCGGCCCGCGACGGTGGCCCCATTGCCGGGCCGTCAAGGCGGCCATCGCCGACTGGCGCCCGGTTTGCCGCAACCCGACGGGCACCACGGCGACCCGAGGATCGAATCGTGCAGCCTGCTGCTGCTGCAATCCGTCTGGTGGGACCGCCTCACTGTCGAGGACCACGAGTTGCTGCACGCCCTGCCCTCACCTTACGGTGAGTTGCTGGCATGGCTCGAGCGCGACATCGTCGAGCACGGGCCACGACCCTGGGCTGCGATTCGCACCGCGCTGGTGGCAGACGACGCACTTGCGCCGGCAATGGCGGCACGGGAAGCGACCAACGCGGATGACTTCGACGCAGATTTTGCCGACTTGCGCCGCCTGCTCGACGGCCGGCTGATCGAGGTGCTCCGGGCCGAGCAGTCACAAATCGTGCACGCCGCATCGAGCGACCCATCGGTCGGCGAAAGGTATCGCCGATTGGGGCAGCGGATTGCACAACTCAATGCGCGACAAAAGGACGAGGCTGCAAGCGCTTCGGCGCAATGAGCACGCTTTGACGCTCGAGTCGTATTCGACGATAATTAGCGGTTTCTTGTTGTGACGGCAAGAGTGACAGCAGCACCTCCGGGCCCCGGCCACCCATGACACGGGTACACAAATCGGCCACCCCCACCCGCAAGGACTGCGACCCTGGAAGTCACGCCAGCTTGCCCGCCCGACGCCTCTGCCCTGCCCGACTGGCTCAGCCGCAGGCTGGCTTGCGCTGCCTCGCGCAACCAGCGACGGTGGCCGGTGCCGTGCAGCGTTGGGGCGCCGCACACTGACACACAAGCCATCTCCGACTCTCCCTCCGAGTTCGCCAGCGAGGATCCGCATGACTGCCAAGAAGACCGCCGCCCCCGAAGCCTCCAAATCCGCCAAGACGAGCGGCAAGTCCGCCGCCAGTGACAAGGCTGTCAAGAAGGGCAGTGCCGCGCCGGCGCCCGCCAAGATCCCAGCCAGAGCCGTGTCGCCGGGCAAAGCCGTCGCAGCCAAGCCAGCAGCAAAGCCTGTTGTCAAGACCGTCGCACGACCGGCCGAAGACTCAAAGGCGAAGAAGGGCGGCAAGCCCGTGGCTGGCGCCAAGGCCAGTCCGACCGGCAAGAAGGAAGACGTTCGCGACGAAGATTTCGTCGACCTCGAGACCGACGTCGAGGCCGAGGTCGAGGGAGAGAGCGCCGAAGAGACCGAAGGCAAGGCCAAGGCCAAGCCGCTGCGCATGAAGGTTTCGCGCGCCAAGGAGCGTGCGTTGATGCGCGAATTCGGCCTCGACGAGACGCAGCTGACCGAAGAAGAAGTCGCCAAGCGCCGCCAGGAACTGAAGACGCTCATCAAGATGGGCAAGACACGCGGCTTCCTGACGCACCAGGAAATCAACGATCACCTGCCCGAGAAGCTGGTCGACAACGAAATCCTCGAAGCCATCGTGTCGATGCTCAACGACATGGGCATTGCGGTCTACGAGCAGGCGCCCGATGCGGCGACGCTGCTGATCGCCGGCGGCACCACGACGACCGCAACCGAAGAAGAGGCCGAGGAAGCGGCCGAGGCGGCGCTGTCGACCGTCGACTCCGAGTTCGGCCGCACGACCGATCCGGTGCGCATGTACATGCGCGAGATGGGCACCGTGGAACTGCTGACGCGCGAGGGCGAGATCGAGATCGCCAAGCGCATCGAAGGCGGCCTGCAGTACATGATGCAGGCGATCAGCGCCTCGCCGACGACGATCGCCGAGATCCTGGCGCTCGCGGCCAAGATCCGCGCCGGCGAGATGACCATCTCCGAGGTCGTCGACGGCTTCGTGGCCGAGGACGAGGCCGACGACTACGTCGCCGAGGAAGACTTCGACGAGTTCGACGAAGAGGAAGACGACGACGGCCAGGGCGGCAGCAGGGCGCTGACCAAGAAGCTCGAAGAGCTGAAGAATGCCGCGCTGGTGAAGTTCGACGCCCTCAGCACGCACTTCGACAAGATGCGCAAGGCCTACGAGAAGGACGGCTACCAGTCGCCGTCCTACAACCGCGCGCAGATGGCGGTCAGCGCCGAAATCATGAGCATCCGTTTCACGGTCAAGACGATCGAGAAGCTGTGCCACATCCTGCGCTCGCAGGTCGACGACGTGCGCCGCTACGAGCGCGAACTGCGCAAGATCGTGGTCGACAAGTGCGGCATGCCACAGGATCACTTCATCAAGACGTTCCCGCCCAATTCGATGAACCTGAAGTGGGCCGAGAAGGAAATCGCTGCGAACAAGCCCTACAGCACGGTGCTGGCGCGCAACCTGCCGGCGGTGCAGGAGTTGCAGCAGAAGCTGATCGACCTGCAGGCGCGCGCGGTGGTGCCGCTGGAGGACCTGAAGCAGATCAACAAGAAGATGAATGCCGGCGAGAAGGCCTCGCGTGACGCCAAGAAGGAAATGATCGAGGCCAACCTGCGCCTGGTGATCTCGATTGCCAAGAAGTACACCAACCGCGGCCTGCAATTCCTCGACCTGATCCAGGAAGGCAACATCGGCCTGATGAAGGCGGTGGACAAGTTCGAATACCGCCGCGGCTACAAGTTCTCGACCTACGCCACCTGGTGGATCCGCCAGGCAATCACGAGGAGCATCGCCGACCAGGCCCGCACGATCCGCATCCCGGTTCACATGATCGAGACGATCAACAAGATGAACCGCATCTCGCGCCAGCACCTGCAGGAGTTCGGCTACGAACCCGATGCACCGACGCTGGCCGAGAAGATGGAGATCCCCGAGGACAAGATCCGCAAGATCATGAAGATCGCCAAGGAGCCGATCTCCATGGAGACGCCGATCGGCGACGATGACGATTCGCACCTTGGTGACTTCATCGAGGACACCAACAACGTGGCCCCGGTCGATGCGGCGATGCAGGCCGGCCTGCGCGATGTGGTGAAGGACATTCTCGACAGCCTGACGCCACGCGAGGCCAAGGTGCTGCGCATGCGCTTCGGCATCGAGATGAGCACCGACCACACGCTGGAGGAGGTTGGCAAGCAGTTCGACGTCACGCGCGAGCGCATTCGCCAGATCGAAGCCAAAGCGATCCGCAAGCTGAAGCATCCGAGTCGCTCCGACAAGCTGCGCACCTACCTTGACAACCTTTGACGCCGGCCGCAGGACCGCGCCGCAGGTTCTTGCGGCAAGCGCGCAACGCTAAACTCGTGGGCGAATGACTCGCATCGCCGAACGAACCGTCCTGTTTGCCGACCTGCGTGGCAGCACCTCGCTGTACGAGCGGCTGGGCAATGCCGAGGCGACGTCGGTGGTCACGCACACGGTCAACGAACTCGGGCGGAGCGTGGTCGACTGCAGCGGCCAGGTGGTCAAGACTCTCGGTGACGGCCTGATGGCGGTGTTCGAGGCACCGCTGCCTGCCGTGCAGGCCGCGGCACAGATGCACGAGGCTCTGGAGCGACTGGTCATGCGTGGCAGCGCACACGGCGCGTCGCCCGGCTTGCGGGCGCTGCGCCTGCAGGTCGCTCTGGCCCGCGGTGAAATCGTCGAGATGGGTGGCGACTGCTTCGGCGATGCGGTCAACGTTGCCGCGCGCCTGCTCGATCACGCCGGCGACAACGAAACCCTGCTCACGGACGAAGTCTTCGTCGGCCTGTCGCGCGAGCAGCAGGCGCGGTTTCGCAGCCTCGACTGGATGCACTTGCGTGGCCGCGCCGAGCCGGTACACGTGCACCTGCTCGGCGGCAAGCGCGCCGCCAGCGACGTGGTCGCGACGGCTTTCGGCGCGGTGGCCCCCGCGGCGGAGGCCGACGGCATTCGGCTGCAATGGCAGCGTGTGAGCCGCGTGTATTCCAGCCTCCAGTTGCCGGTCGTGCTCGGACGCAGCCCGCAGAGCGCGTTCTGCGTCGACGATGCCCGCGTGTCGCGCCAGCACGCCCGCCTCGACTGGCATGGCAGCGTCTTCTCGCTAGCCGATCTCAGCTACAACGGCACCTACGTGCGCTTCGCCAACGAAGAGGAAGTGGTCAGCCTGCGCCGTGGCACCTGCACGCTGCACGGCAGCGGCGTGATCGGCCTCGGCGGCTCGCCCGCAGACCCAACCTCCGCCACGGTGCGCTTCGAAGTCGTGCACCTGGCCGACACCCAGCCGCACGACCCTGCGGAATGGCAGATGACGCCGCTCTGAGCGGGCTGCCTCGGGGCCGTGCATCGGCGACAATCCGCGCCGATGCCCCTGCCCAGCCGCTACCGCGCCGAACCGACGATCCCCCACGGCACCCCCGCCCGCACGGCGGTGCTGCTCGTCAACCTCGGCACACCCGATGAGCCGACGGCACCGGCGTTGCGCCGCTACCTGGCCGAGTTTCTGAGCGACCCGCGCGTGGTGGAGATCCCGCGCCTGCTGTGGTGGTTGATCCTGCACGGCATCATCCTGCGGGTGCGCCCAGCCAAGTCGGCAGCCAAGTACGCCAGCATCTGGACCGAATCTGGATCGCCGCTGGCCACCTGGACTGCCAAGCAGGCCACACTGCTGCAAGGCTACCTGGGCGAGCGTGGCCATCCGCCGCCCTCGCTGCTGGTGCGGCACGCGATGCGCTACGGTCAGCCGTCGGTCGCCAGCGTGCTCGACGAGTTGAAGGCCGCCAACGCCACACGGGTTCTGGTATTGCCGTTGTACCCGCAGTACGCGGCCGCGACCACCGCGAGCGTCAACGACGCCGTGATGGCCTGGATGCAAGCGCAGCGCCGTCAGCCCGAACTGCGATTCATCAACCATTATCACGATGACCCCGGCTACATCGAAGCGCTGGCCCAGCGCGTACGCGGCCACTGGATGACACATGGCCGCGGCGAGCGCCTGCTGCTCAGCTTCCACGGCGTGCCCGAGCGCTCCCTGCATCTTGGTGATCCGTACCACTGCGAGTGCCACAAGACCGCGCGCCTGCTGGGTGAACGTCTCGGGCTCGGCCACGATGAATTGCTGGTCACGTTCCAGAGCCGCTTTGGGCGCGCCAAGTGGCTGACGCCCTACACCGAACCCACGCTGGTGTCGCTGGCCGCGCAGGGCATCAAGCGCGTCGACGTGATGTGCCCCGGCTTCACGGCCGACTGCCTGGAGACGCTCGAAGAGGTCGACCAGGAGGCCCGTGCCGCATACCTTGCAGCCGGTGGCCAGACCTTCCACTACATCCCATGCCTGAACGACCAGCACGAATGGATCGCTGCACTCGCCGCGATTGCGATGCGCAATCTGCAGGGTTGGGAGACATCGGGCGCGCCATCCGACGCTGATGCATTGGCGGCGCAGCGTGCCCGTGCGATGGCGATGGGCGCGACGAGTTAGGCCGCCGCCCGCGAGCGCAAGAGACGCGCCATGCGCGGCAAGACCAGCACGGCAACGACCACCGCCATCAGCGCCAGCGACATCGGACGCTCAACGAACACGCCCCACTTGCCCTCGCCGATCGACAGTGCATTGCGCATCTGCGCTTCGGCGAGCGGCCCGAGGATCATGCCGACGATCACCGGCGCCGCCGGGAAATCGAAGCGCCGCATCGCGACGCCAAACAGCCCGACCGCGAACATGAACACCAGGTCGAGCGCGCTCTGGCGCATGCCATACACCCCGACGGTGGCGAAGATCAGGATGCCCGCATACAACTGCGGCTTGGGGATCTTCAGCAGCTTCACCCACAGCCCGACCAACGGCAGGTTCAGCACCAGCAGCATCACGTTGCCGATGTAGAGCGATGCGATCAGTGCCCAGACCAGCGCCGGCGAGGTCTGAAACAACTGCGGGCCGGGCTGCAGGCCGTAGTTCTGGAACGCCGAGAGCAGGATTGCAGCCGTCACCGACGTCGGAATGCCCAGTGTCAGCAGCGGTACCAGCGTCGCGGTCACCGCGGCATTGTTGGCCGCTTCAGGCCCAGCCACGCCTTCGATCGCACCGGTGGTGCCAAACTCCTGCGGGTGTTTGGAAAGCTTGCGCTCCATCGCATAGCTGAGGAAGGTGGGGATCTCCGAGCCACCGGCGGGGATCGTGCCAAACGGAAAACCGATGGCCGTGCCGCGCAGCCAGGCCGGCCACGAACGTCGCCAGTCCGCGCTGGTCATGTGCACGCGATTCATCTTGTGCAGCGTGGCTTCGCTGCGGCCTTCATAAAGCGCGTTGTAGAGCGTCTCGCCGACCGCGAACAGCCCCACCGCCACCAGCACGACCTCAACGCCGTCGAGCAACTCGGGCACCCCCGCGGTGTAACGCACTTGGCCGGTGATCTGGTCGAGTCCGATCAGGCCGATCGCCAGACCGAGAAACAACGAAGTCAATCCTCGCAGCGTACTCTGACCCAGCACCGCACTGACCGTTGTGAAAGCCAGCAGCATCAGCATGAAGTACTCGGGCGGCCCCAACGTCACGGCGAACTCGGCGACGACTGGAGCGCACACCGTCACCAGCACCGTGGCTAGCGTGCCAGCCACGAACGAGCCTATGGCCGATGTGGCCAGCGCGGCGCCCGCACGCCCGTTCTTGGCCATCTTGAAGCCTTCGAGCGCGGTCACCATGGTGCCGGTCTCGCCAGGCGTGTTGAGCAGGATCGATGTCGTCGAGCCACCATACATCGCACCGTAGTAGATGCCGGCAAAGAAGATCATCGACGCGGTGGGTTCAACCTGCGACGTGATCGGCAGCAGCATCGCCACCGTGACCGCCGGCCCCAGGCCCGGCAAGACCCCGATGGCGGTGCCGAGCGCGCAACCGACAAAGGCCCACACCAGGTTCAGCGGCGTCGCCGCGGTGGCAAAGCCGCCGGCCAGGTTGACGAGGAGTTCGTTCACGCTAGATCCATCCACTGCCTGTCAGGCCGGGCAGATTGATTGCGAGCAGCTTCGTGAACAGCCAGTAGACCGGCAGCGAGATCAACAAGCCGCCGACCACGTCGACGAGCGTCTGGCGCACACCGCCGGCCGGGCGCCCCTCGGCACCGCGCAGGCCGCGAACCGCCAGCGCAAAGCACAAGGCACAAGAGAGCACGAACCCGATGCGGGTGACCAGGGCCGCGTTGGCCAGCACGCCGCCAGACACCCAGGCCAGCGCCAACCAATCGCCATGGGTTGCCCCCGACGGCGGTGCCAGATCGCGCAAGCCACCGCGCAGCGCCTGCCACAGCAGCGTGCCACCGCAGACCAGCAACGCAACGGCCACGGCCCAGGGCAGAAAATTGGGGCCGACGCCGGCATAGCCGGCGGCGGCAGGAATCGACACGGCACCCACCGCCAGCAACGCACCGACCGCCAGTACGCAGAGCGCGATCAGGGCCTGCCGGGCATGGGGTGCATTCAACTCAGATCATCCCGGCCTTGACCATCGTTGCGCGAAGGCTCGCAAACTCGCGATCGACGAAGTCCTCGAACTCCTTGCCCATCATCACCGCCGGCGTCCAGTTGTTCTTCTCGAGCGCCTCGGCCCAGGATTTCGAACCGATCGCCTTCTGCACCAAGCTCGGTCAGTGCCTTGCGTTGCTCCGGCGTGATGCCGGGCGCGCCGTAGACGCCGCGCCAGTTGCCGATCTCGACATTGATGCCCTGCTCCTTGAGCGTCGGTACATTGATGCCCTTGAGCCGCGTCGCGGACGTCATCGCGATCGCGCGCATCTTGCCGCTATCGATGTATTGCGCAAATTCGCTGTAGCCGCTGCCGCCGACCGTGACGTTGCCGCCGAGGATCGCCGCAACCGCCTCGCCACCGCCACGGAACGGCACGTAGTTGATCTTGGCAGCATCGACGCCGACTTCGCGCGCGATCATCGCGGCGGCAATGTGCTCGGTGGAGCCGCGTGACCCGCCGCCCCACTTGACGGTTGCCGGATCCTTCTTCATCTGCGCCACCACATCGGCCATCGACTTCAGCGGCGATGACGCCGGCAGCACAAACACGTTGTATTCGGTGGTCAGTCGGGCGATCGGCGTGGCCTGAGACAAGCTCACCGGCGGCTTGCCGGTGATGATGCCACCGAGCATCACTGCGCCCATCACCATCATTGCGTTGCCGTCGCCCTTGCTGGCATTGACGAACTGGGCCAGACCGAGTGCGCCGGCCGCACCGCCCTTGTTCTCGAAGGCCACCGAAGACGCCACACCCGCGTCTTGCATGGCCTTGCCGAGCGCCCGGCCGGTGGCGTCCCAGCCACCCCCGGGGTTGGCAGGAATCATCATCTTGATATTCGCTGCCGCACGAGCCGTCGATGGAAGCAATCCCGCCGCCGCCATTGCGGCAAGGGTCTTGAGGAAGTCATTGCGGCGCATTGCTGTATCTCCTGCATTCAAACGATTGCCCAATGACAATCATGCCGCACCTCACTGGCGCCAGTCTGTGCCTGACGCACTAGGGCAAGTGCGTATGCCGCTTTGCCGATAATCGGCACTCATGACAGCATCCCCCGACCGTCTGCGCCTGGACAAGTGGCTTTGGGTTGCACGCTTCTACAGAACGCGCTCGCTGGCAGGTCAGGCCATCGAGCACGGCCGCGTCGCGGTCAACGGCCTGACTGCCAAGGCTGCCCGCGAATTGCGGCCGGGCGACACGGTGACGCTGCGCCTGGACGGCGGTTTGCAACGCACGGTGGTCGTCAGGGCGATCGCTGCGCAGCGTGGCCCGGCCACCACGGCACAGTTGCTCTACGAGGAGACCGCGCTGAGCCTGGCCGAACGCCAGCGTGCCGCCGAGGCGCGCCGCCTGGCCCCTGACCCGGCCCAGTCGATCGGCGAGGGGCGGCCCACCAAGCGCGACCGTCGCGACCTCGAACGCACGCAGGCGCAGTGGCAACGCTGGAGCGCGTCGATCGACGACCGATGAGCATTGCCGACGAAGGGCGCCAGGCGGCGACGATGCCGCCGAATAGCCCCTCTTGAAGTCGCGGGATTGAGCCCCAGGTTAAGGCCGGTTTCTCAATTTCACTTCCTTCGCCAATATGACCACCTCGGAGAATGACCTCGCGGCGTCTGTCCCCATGCCCGGCCCCGACGGCGCGCCGTCCGACGTTCAGGCCGAAACCAGCGTCGAGGTCCAGTTGAGTGAATTGCAGGCACGGCTGGCCGAGATCAACGATGCCTTTCTGCGCGCCCGCGCCGACGCCGAAAACACCCGGCGCCGTGCCGAGGAGGAGATGTCAAAGGCACGCAAGTACGCCATCGAGTCCTTCGCCGAGAGCCTGTTGCCGGTGATGGACAGCCTTCAGGCGGCCATTGCCCGGCCTGATGCGGCCACCGCCCAGGTGCTTGAAGGGGTAGCTGCCACGTTGCGCCAGCTGACCACGGCGCTGGAACGGAACAAGGTGATCGAGATCGCGCCGCCGGCCGGCACCAAGTTCGATCCCCGCCACCACCAGGCGATCAGCGTCGTGCCCGCGGAGCAGGATGCGAACACGGTGGTGGCCGTGCTGCAAAAGGGCTACCTGATCAGCGACCGCGTGCTGCGGCCGGCCCTGGTGACCGTGGCTGCCCCCAAGTGATGCCCGGCCGACGCTGAATTGACACCTTTGCCGGCTTGAAAGCCGCCAAGTTATCCACAACTCGAAGACAACCGGATTCTTCTTTCAGGAGCAGAGAACATGGGCAAGATCATCGGCATCGACCTCGGAACGACGAATTCGTGCGTCGCGATCATGGAGGGCAACACCACGAAGGTGATCGAGAACAGCGAAGGTGCACGCACCACGCCGTCGATCATCGCGTACCAGGATGACGGCGAAATCCTGGTCGGGGCCTCGGCCAAGCGCCAGGCCGTTACCAACCCGAAGAACACGCTGTACGCCGTCAAGCGACTGATCGGCCGCAAGTTCACCGAGAAGGAAGTGCAGAAGGACATCGATCTGATGCCCTACAAGATCGTCGCGGCGGACAACGGCGATGCGTGGGTGGAGGTGCGCGGCAAGAAGCTGGCGCCGCCACAGGTCAGCGCCGAGGTTCTGCGCAAGATGAAGAAGACCGCCGAGGACTATCTCGGCGAAGAGGTCACTGAGGCCGTGATCACGGTGCCGGCCTACTTCAACGATTCGCAGCGCCAGGCGACCAAGGATGCCGGCCGCATCGCCGGGCTGGACGTCAAGCGCATCATCAACGAGCCCACAGCAGCCGCGCTCGCCTTTGGCCTGGACAAGCATGGCAAGGGCGACCGCAAGATTGCCGTGTTCGACCTTGGCGGCGGCACCTTCGACATCTCGATCATCGAGATCGCGGATGTCGAGGGCGAGATGCAATTCGAGGTCCTGTCGACCAACGGCGACACGTTCCTTGGCGGCGAGGACTTCGACCAGCGCATCATCGATTACATCGTGACCGAGTTCAGGAAGGACCAGGGCGTCGACCTGACCAAGGACGTGCTGGCCCTGCAGCGCCTGAAGGAAGCCGCCGAGAAGGCCAAGATCGAGCTGTCCAACAGCACCCAGACCGACGTCAACCTGCCCTACATCACTGCCGATGCAACGGGCCCGAGGCACCTGAACATCAAGCTCACGCGCGCCAAGCTCGAATCATTGGTCGACGAGTTGATCGAGCGCACGATCGAGCCCTGCCGCGTGGCGGTGAAGGACGCCGGCGTCAAGCTCGACGATATCGACGACGTGATCCTGGTCGGTGGCATGACGCGCATGCCCAAGGTTCAGGAGAAGGTCAAGGCCTTCTTCGGACGTGAGCCGCGCAAGGACGTCAACCCCGACGAGGCGGTGGCTGTCGGTGCCGCCATCCAGGGCCAGGTGCTGGGTGGCGAGCGCAAGGACGTGCTGCTGCTCGACGTGACGCCGTTGTCGCTGGGCATCGAGACGCTCGGTGGCGTGATGACCAAGATGATCAAGAAGAACACCACCATCCCGACCAAGTTCAGCCAGGTGTTCAGCACGGCCGACGACAACCAGCCGGCGGTGACGATCAAGGTCTACCAGGGTGAGCGCGAGATGGCCGCGGGCAACAAGAGCCTGGGTGAGTTCAACCTCGAGGGGATTCCACCGGCGGCGCGCGGGCTGCCGCAGATCGAGGTCACGTTCGACATCGACGCCAACGGCATCCTGCACGTGCACGCCAAGGACAAGGGCACCGGCAAGGAAAACAAGATCACCATCAAGGCCAACTCGGGTCTGTCCGAAGAAGAGATCCAGAAGATGGTCAAGGATGCCGAGTTGAACGCAGCCGAGGACCACAAGAAACTGGAACTCGTGCAGGCGCGCAACCATGCCGATGCGATGATGCACAACGTCAAGAAGAGCCTCGCCGAACATGGCAAGGAGTTGGCCGACGACGAGAAGGCGAAGATCGAAGCGGCGATCAAGGACGTCGAGGAAGCCATCAAGGGCGACGACAAGGCGACGATCGAGGCCAAGACCGACGCGATGATGACCGCCAGCCACAAACTGTCGGAGAAGATGTACGCCGATGTGCAGAAGGCGGCCGAGGCGCAGGGTGCCAGCGCGGGCGAGCCGCCGCACTCCCTCGGCGGCCAAGTCCGACGCGGCGGCCGACGACAACGTGGTCGACGCTGAGTTCAAGGAAGTCAAGAAGTGATGTCGCCGGCGGGCCTCTGGCCCGCTGCGACTTCGCGCCGCGTTCGAGTTGACAGGCCAGTCCTGCGGCGCGGCGCGGCGGTTCCGTTTGTGATGGATTGAGAGCGTTCATGGCCAAGCGCGATTACTACGAAATCCTCGGCGTGCCGAAGAACGCCACCGAGGAAGACATCAAGAAGGCCTACCGCAAGCTGGCCATGAAGCACCACCCCGATCGCAACCAGGGCGAAGGGGCGAAGGCGTCCGAAGAGAAGTTCAAGGAGGCCAAGGAGGCCTACGAGATGCTCTCTGACGCGCAGAAGCGGGCTGCCTACGATCAGTACGGCCATGCAGGCGTCGACCCCAACGTGGGTGGCTTCCGCGGCGGTCCGGGGGCAGAGGGCTTTGGCGGCTTTGCCGAGGCCTTCGGCGACATCTTCGGTGACATCTTCGGCGGCGCGGCTGGAGCGGCTGGCCGCCGTGGCGGCCAACAGGTCTATCGCGGCGCCGATCTGTCGTACGCGCTCGAGATCACGCTGGAGGAAGCGGCCCGCGGCAAGGACACGCAGATCCGTATCCCGAGTTGGGACAGTTGCGAGACCTGCCACGGCAGCGGCGCCAAGCCGGGGACCAGCGCCAAGACTTGCCCGCAATGCCACGGCAATGGCACGGTGCACTTGCGCCAGGGTTTCTTCAGCATTCAGCAGACCTGCCCGCAGTGCCATGGCGGCGGCAAGATCATTCCCGAGCCCTGCGCAGCGTGCCATGGCGCAGGCAAGGTCAAGAAGCAGAAGACGCTCGAGGTGAAGATCCCCGCCGGCATCAACGAGGGTATGCGCATTCGCTCGGCGGGCAACGGCGAGCCGGGCAGCAATGGCGGGCCGCCAGGAGATCTCTACATCGAGATCCGCGTCGCCCAGCACGACATCTTCGAACGCGACGGCGACGATCTCCACTGCACCGTGCCGGTGGGTCTGACCACCGTCGCACTCGGCGGCGCGATCGAGGTACCGACGCTAGCCGGCAAGGTCGAGATCGAATTGCCCGAAGGCACCCAGCATGGCAAGACGTTCCGCCTGCGCGGCAAGGGCATCAAGGGCTTGCGCTCGAGCTACCCCGGTGACCTGTACTGCCACATCTCGGTGGAGACGCCAGTCAAGCTGACGGAGCACCAGAGGAAGCTGTTGCGCGAACTCGACGAGTCGCTGAAGAAGGGTGGTGAGCGCCATTCCCCCGACGCCAAGAGCTGGACCGACCGCGTCAAGGATCTGTTCAAGTAGGTCAGGCGTTGCGGTCCATCAGCGCGCCGACAGCTCGCCGCGGCGGTAAGCCTGCGCCGCAACCTGGTAGTAGCTGACGGTGTCGTCGACCAGTTCCCTGGACAGCGCGTCATCGGGGGCCTGGCGCCCAGTCTCCGCGTCGACCACGCGCGTGCGGCCATTGGGCTTGAGTTCCACGATGCGGCCCTGCTCGTAGTAGCCGACCGTCTGGTAGTTGGCCATCAACGCGCGCGGGTGGCGCTGGCCTTCACGCAGGATGTCGTGACCAAAGAACTTGCTGCGGTAGCTGAAATTGAGCAGGCCCAGTACGGTGGGCGCGACATCGATCTGTGATGCGAGCGTGTCGACACGACCGGGCTTCACATGCGCCGGCGCGAAGATGATCAGCGGGATGTGGTAGTTCTCGGGCGGCAGTTCCTGCCGGCCGCGGCCCTTGTGCGTGTGGTCGGCGACGATCACGAACATGGTGTCGGCAAACCAGGGCCTGCTGCGAGCACGCTCGATGAAGTTTCCGATCGCCCAGTCGGTGTACTTGACGCCGCCATCGCGGCCGGTCTTGGAGGGGATGTCGATCCGCCCCTCTGGATACGTGAACGGTCGGTGGTTGCTTGTCGTCATCACGTGGGCGAAGAATTTCACGCCCGCTGCATGACGCCTGTCGAGCTCGCGCAGCGTCAGCGTGTACAGGTCCTCGTCGGCCACGCCCCACACGTTCTCGAAATGGACTTCCTCGGCCTTCAACGCCGTACGGTCGATCACCGTGTAGTCGTTGCCGGCGAAGAACGTGGTCATGTTGTCGAAGTAGCCGTAGCCGCCATACAGATACAACGGCTCGTAGCCGGCCTGCTTGAAGACCTCGCCGACGGTGAACAGGTGGGCGTTGTCGGGCCGTTTGACGATTGAATGTCCAGGCGTCGGCGGCACCGACAGCGTCAGGGCTTCGAGTCCGCGCACGGTGCGCGTGCCGGTGGCATAGAGATGCGTGAACAGCAGGCCCTCGCTGGCCAGCTTGTCCGTATAGGGTGTCAGCCCCTGCTTGTTGCCGAAGGCGGCCATGAACTCGGCCGAATAGCTCTCGACCGACACCAGCACCACATTGAGCGCCTTCACCGGCCCCGCATTGACGACCTCATGCTCGAACGGCCGCTGAGACAACTCGACCTTCAGCCGCGGCGATCCAAGCTCGTTGGCCAGCGTGGCCAGTGCACGCTGCGCGGGCAGGGTCTTGTAGAAGCGGTCGTAGTCGATCTCGTTGGCCCAGAAGGCGTGCCAGAAGTCGAAGTAGCCATTGCCAGCAATCTCGTTGGCCTGGGCATCGGCGGAGAACTCCTTGTAGCGCACGTCGAGGGCGGCCACGGCCGCGAACGGCAGCGCCACCAGCACAGCGGCGGCAACGAGTCGATCGCGGCCATGCAACGGTGCGCGCCAGTGCGGACGCAAGGCCCAGGCAACGGCCGCCCAAATCGCCAGCGAAACCGCGGCGACCGCCGCCAACAGCAACGGCAGGTTGTAGGACTCGCGGATGTTGCCGATGACCTCGTTGGTGTAGATCAGGTAGTCAACCGCAATGAAGTTGAAGCGCGACGCGAATTCGTTCCAGAACGTGAACTCGGAAGCACCGACGAAGACCATCACGGCTGTCAGCGGCAGCAGCAACGCGAGCACCGTGCTCTGCAGGCCTGCACGGCGGTTTGGCCAAGCCACGACCAGCAAGCCGAGCGGCAACAGGAAGAAGGTGGCGACGCCAACATCGAACAACGCGCCAATGGCCATGGCCGGCAACAGCCGCCAAGGAGCAAACAACCCCCACTGGCCGTTGTACGCCACCAAGCCGATGCGGACCGACGCATTGAATATCACGAACGCCAGCAACAGCACCCATAGCAGGCGCAAGCGGGAGGGTGCTGTCATGGCGATCAAGGGCAGGCAGGCACTGTGCGTGGAGAGAGGCGAATGATCACCGTGAACCGATCATCCCAAGCTACGTGATCGCCACATGATCGGCCCAACGACCGCCACGGGCTTGCTGCGGTGCGACTTGGCCAAAGGCTCTCTTGCCAGGGGCGCAAGCGGATCGACATCGCACTCGAAGTGCGCGCAGCAGCGCAAGTGGGAAGACGCGGGTCAGTAGGAGTCGCTGCCGGCGCTACCCGGGGCCAGGTTGTCGAACCGTGTCAGCGGTTTCAGGAAGGTCAACTTGACGGTACCGACCGGCCCGTTGCGCTGCTTGCCAATCACGATCTCGGCGACGCCTGGTTCCTTGCTTTCCTTGTTGTAGTAGTCGTCCCGGTATATGAACATGATGACATCGGCATCCTGCTCGATCGCACCTGACTCGCGCAGGTCGCTCATCATTGGACGTTTGTCGTTGCGCGACTCGACACTGCGATTGAGCTGCGACAGCGCGATCACCGGGCATTGCAGCTCCTTGGCCAGCGCCTTCAGGCCACGCGATATCTCGCCGAGTTCGGTGGCCCGGTTCTCGTCGCTCGAACTGCTTCCGCTCATCAGTTGCAGATAGTCGATGACGATCAGCCCGAGCTTGCCGCACTGTCGTGCTTGACGCCGAGCCCGCGCACGAAGTTCCGCGGAATTGAGTGCCGGCGTTTCGTCAATGAACAGATTGGCGTTCTTCAGCCTGTCGACGGCTTCGCTCAATCGGCCCCATTCGTCGTCGCCAAGCTTGCCGGTGCGCAGATGGGTCTGATCGATGCGGCCGAGCGAGCCCACCATGCGGAGCGCCAACTGCGAGGCGCCCATCTCCATCGAGAAGACCGCCACCGGCAGCCCTTCCTGCACTGCCACGTTCTCGGCGATGTTCAGCGCGAACGCCGTCTTGCCCATCGACGGCCGTGCAGCGAGCACGACCAAGTCGCCCGCCTGCAGGCCGGCGGTCATGCGGTCGAGGTCATAGAAGCCGGTGCGAACGCCCGTCACTTCCTCGGCACCGTTCTCGTGCAATTCGGTCACGCGGTCGATCAACTGGACGACCAGCTGATCCATGCTCTGGAAACCCTGCTTGGTGCGCGAGCCCTCCTCGCCGATCTTGAAGATGCGGCCTTCAGCTTCGTCGAGGATCTGGCTCACCGCCCGCCCCTGCGGGTTGAATGCGTTGGTGGCGATCTCGTCGCTGGCCTCGATCAGCTTGCGCAGGATCGCCCGTTCGCGAACGATCTCGGCATAGCGACGCAGGTTGGCCGCGCTCGGGACGCTTTGCGCCAGGGCGTTCAGGTACGCGATGCCGCCGCACTCCTCGGCCTTGCCCAGGCTCTGCAACTGCTCGAAGACGGTGATCACGTCGGCCGGCTTGCTGGCATTGACCAGCGCGCCAATCGCGGCGTAGATCGCCTTGTGTTCGTAGCGATAGAAGTCGGAGTCCGTCAGCAGGTCACCGGCGCGATCCCAGGCACTGTTGTCGAGCAGCAGGCCCCCGAGCACGCTTTGCTCGGCTTCGATCGAATGCGGTGGCACGCGCAAGCGCGCCACCTCGTCGTCGCGTGGGGCGTTGTCACGGGAAGAGAAGACGGCTGACATCGTGAGCAGGAGGATGATACGACCCGGTTCGTCGGACAGCTGTGTGCAAGCCTGTGGATGAACGCGGGAAATCGCGGGATAACACCCACCGGCACAGAAAGACGAAGGGCCAGCAGAGCCGGCCCTTCGAGGCAGTGGGACCGATGCGGTCAGTCGACTTCGCCGACCACCACCACATTGATGTCCGCCTGCACGTCGCTGTGCAGCGAGACCGTCACGGTCTGCTCACCCACCGTCTTCAGTGGACCGTTCGGCATGCGAATGCCGGCCTTGGCCACGTCGAAGCCGAGCTTCTTCAGTCCTTCGGCGATGTCGGCATTGGTGACAGAGCCGAAAAGGCGGCCATCGACGCCGGCCTTCTGCGAGATCGAGACGGTCTTGCCGGCCATCTTCTCGGCCAGCGCCTGTGCGGCGGAGAGCTTGTCGGACGCCACCTTCTCGAGTTCGGCGCGCTTGGCCTCGAACTCCTTGATCGCAGCGTCGGTGGCGCGGCGCGCCTGGCGCTGCGGAATCAGGAAGTTGCGGGCGAATCCGTCCTTGACCTTGACGACATCGCCGAGGTTGCCGAGGTTGGCGACCTTGTCCAACAGGATGACTTGCATGGTGATGTGCTCCTCAGGCCTTGTGCTGGTCGCTGTATGGCAGCAACGCCAGGAAGCGCGCACGCTTGATCGCGGTCGTCAGCTGGCGCTGGAAGAAAGCGCGCGTGCCGGTCAGACGCGCTGGCGTGATCTTGCCGTTCTCGCCAACGAAGTCGCGAAGCGTATCGACATCCTTGTAGTCGATCTTCTCGACACCGGCGACCGTGAAACGGCAGAAGCGCTTGCGGCGGAACAGCAGCGATTGTTGGTTGCGCTTGGGTTTGCGGTCCTTCGAGAACCGACCTTTACCACGTGGCGGGGGCATGTTGTGATCTCCTGAGAATCTGAATTCGAACAGTCTGGTACTGGCAGCGCTTGCTTAGGCAGGATCGAGAGCCGTGATGTGCAACACGAGGCCGCGGCCGTTGCGGGTGGAACCCAGGAAGCCGGCAAAAGCAGCCGAATTGCCCAGGGCCATCGCGCCGATGGGTCGTGTGATCGCCCCGATCGCCACCGCCTTGATCTCCAGCGAGACCTTGCGTGGCACGCCGTCTTCACTGACCTCGGATTCGTGCTTGAGCAACAGATCCAGGGCCGGCAACCCGGCTGGGGTGTATCGCACGGCACCACGTTCGACCAGCGTCGCTGCCAGAACCAGGCGGTTCATGGCGCTGCACCGGCCAGCGCGGCCTGCGTGATGATCAGGCGGTCGCCTCCTGTTGCTGAGGCGCCTTGCGGGCTTCCTCGCGCTCGACGTGCCTCATCATCATCGATGGTGCAGTCTCGGCCTTGTCCATCGCCACGGTCAGATGGCGCAGCACAGCGTCATTGAAGCGGAAACCCGTCTCCAACTCAGCCAGCACCTCGTTGCCGCACTCGATGTTCAAGCACAGGTAATGTGCCTTGCCGAGCTTCTGGATCTGGTAGGCCAGCTGACGCCGACCCCAATCCTCGACGCGGTGCACCTTGCCGCCTGCGGTGGTGACCAGGCCCTTGTAGCGTTCCAGCATGGCCGGAACCTGTTCGCTTTGATCCGGATGGATCAGCAGAACGATTTCATAGTGACGCATTTGGACTCCTTGTGGTTTCCAGTGGATGGAAGCCGCCCTGCGGCGTCATTGAAGCAGGTGCGGCAAGGGAAAGCTTCGCAGTATAGCAGCGCGGCGTCGTCGCATTCAGCGCCGAGCCGCCAGGCGCAGCCAAGTCTCTACCACCGAGTCTGGATTGAGCGAGATCGAGACGATGCCTTCCTGAGCGAGCCAGTCGGCGAAGTCCGGGTGGTCGCTGGGGCCCTGACCGCAGATGCCGACATACTTGCCTGTGGCACGGCAAGCCGTGATGGCACGCGAAATCATCGCCTTGACCGCCGGGTCGCGCTCGTCGAAATCGCCGGCCAGTTGTTCGAGGCCGGAGTCGCGATCCAGGCCCAGAGTCAACTGCGTCAGGTCATTCGAGCCGATGGACATGCCATCGAAGTGCTCGAGGAACTGGTCGGCCAGGATCGCATTGCTCGGCACCTCGCACATCATGATCAGGCGCAGGCCGTTGACCCCGCGCGCAAGCCCGCGTTCGGCGAGCATCGCGACCACCCGCTCGGCCTGACGCACGGTGCGAACGAACGGCACCATGATCTCGACATTGGTCAGGCCCATGTCGCTGCGCACGCGCTTCAGGGCCTCGCATTCCATGCCGAACGCGTCGCTGAAGTCGCCGCTGATGTAGCGCGAGGCGCCACGGAATCCGAGCATCGGGTTCTCTTCATCAGGCTCGTAGCGCGCACCGCCAATGAGTTTTCTGTACTCGTTGCTCTTGAAGTCCGACAGCCGCACGATCACCGGCTTGGGCCAGAACGCCGCGGCGATCGTGGCCACGCCCTCGGCGATCTTGTCGACGTAGAAGGCGCGCGGGCTGGCATGGCCCCGCGCCACCGACTCGACCGCCTTCTTCAACTCCGGGTCGACGTTGGGGTAGTCGAGAATCGCCTTCGGGTGCACACCGATGTTGTTGTTGATGATGAACTCGAGCCGCGCCAGGCCCACGCCGGCATTGGGGATCTGCGCGAACTCGAAAGCCAGTGCCGGGTTGCCGACGTTCATCGTGATCTTGATCGGACAGTACGGCAACTCGCCACGGCTCACTTCGCTGACTTCGGTTTCGAGCAGGCCGTCATAGATATGGCCGGTGTCGCCCTCCGAGCAGGCCACTGTGACCAGCGCACCATCGTGAAGCTTCTCGGTGGCGTCACCGCAACCGACCACCGCCGGGATGCCGAGTTCCCGCGCGATGATGGCAGCATGGCAGGTACGGCCGCCGCGGTTGGTGACGATCGCGCTGGCACGCTTCATCACCGGCTCCCAGTTCGGGTCGGTCATGTCGGTGACCAGCACGTCGCCGGGCTGCACGCGCTCCATCTCGGCAATCGACGACACCACCCGCACCGGACCGGTGCCGATCTTCTGGCCGATCGCTCGGCCCTCGGCCAACACGGCACTGTGACCCTTCAGCTTGTATCGGTGTTCGACCTGGCCCACGCCCTGGCTCTTCACCGTTTCGGGCCGCGCTTGCAGGATGTAGAGCTTGCCGTCGACACCGTCGCGGCCCCACTCGATGTCCATCGGCCGCCCATAGTGCTTCTCGATGACAAGAGCGTATTTGGCCAACTCGGTCACATCGGCGTCCGACAGCGAATAGCGGTTGCGCAATTCGGGCGGGTTGTCGACCGTCTTGACCAGTTTGCCGCTGGCCGCCTTTTCCTGTTCGGTGGTGAACTCCATGCGGATCAGCTTGGAGCCCAGGTTGCGCCGGATCACCGCCAGCTTGCCAGCCACGAGTGCGGGCTTGTGGACATAGAACTCGTCGGGGTTGACGGCGCCCTGCACCACCGTCTCGCCCAGTCCGTAGCTCGACGTGATGAAGATCACGTCCTTGAAGCCACTCTCGGTGTCGATCGTGAACACCACCCCGGCCGAGCCAATGTCGGAGCGCACCATCCGCTGCACACCGGCCGACAACGCCACATCGGCATGGGCAAATCCTTTGTGCACCCGGTAGCTGATCGCACGGTCGTTGTAGAGCGACGCGAAAACTTCCTTCATCCGGTGCAGCACCTCGTCGATGCCGTGCACATTCAGGAAGGTCTCCTGCTGACCGGCAAACGAGGCATCCGGGAGGTCCTCCGCCGTGGCCGACGATCGCACTGCGAAGGTCGCACTCGAGTCGCCGGCCACGAGCGCCTCGAACGCGCCGCGCACCGCGGCCTCGAGGTCGGCCGGCAGTGGCGTATCGATAACCCATTGGCGGATCTGTGCGCCCGCGTCGGCCAGCGCGCGCACGTCGTCCGTGTTCAGCGCGGCCAACCGGGCCTCGATGCGCGCGGCCAGTCCCTCGTGGGCCAGGAAACGGCGAAAGGCGTGGGCCGTGGTGGCAAACCCGCCGGGAACGCGCACGCCCGAACTGGTCAGCTGGCTGATCATCTCGCCGAGGCTGGCGTTCTTGCCGCCAACCGCGTCGACGTCGGACATCCTCAAACGTTCAAACGGCACGACCAGGGTGGTCGCCAGATGGTCAGTGGACATGGGAAAGCTCCGTGATGATGGAAAACCGGTGCTTCCGCTGGCCAGGCTGGGGCTCGGACCGTCGCTGATCCGGTGTCTTCGAATTTCGGGCGACAGGAGCGCATCTTCGGGCAGGGCCGCTGAAGGGATTGGCGTTCATTCTACGGGCCTGTCAGGCCCCTATGATGGGGCCATCCCCGCAGACGAGCGCCCCATGCCGAATCGCACCGTGTTCTTCGTCTCCGATGGCACCGGCATCACCGCCGAGACCTTTGGCAATTCGATCCTGGCGCAGTTCGGCGGCAAACCCCGTCACGTGCGCCGGCCCTTCATCGACAGCGTCGACAAGGCGCTGCAGGTGGTGGCCGAAGTCAACCACACGGCCGAGCGCGAAGGCCTGCGACCCATCGTCTTCATCACGCTGGTCAATGACGAGGTCCGCGATATCGTCGCCGGCGCGGAATGCAAGGGCCTGGTACTGGACATGTTCAAGACATTCGTCGAACCGCTCGAAGTCGAGTTCGGCGTCAAGAGCAGCCACCGCATCGGCCGTTTCTCCGACGCTGCGAAGAGCACTGAGTACAACGACCGCATCGAGGCGATCAACTTCTCGTTGGCCCACGACGACGGTCAGAGCGCCAAGAACCTGGCGCTCGCCGACGTGATCCTGGTCGGCGTCAGTCGCAGCGGCAAGACGCCAACCTCGCTGTACCTGGCGATGCAGCACGGCATCAAGGCCGCCAACTATCCGCTGATCCCAGACGACTTCGAGCGCGGATACCTGCCATCGTCGCTGGCGCCCTACAGGAAGAAGTGCTTCGGCCTGACCATCGAACCTGTCCGCCTGGCGCAGATCCGCAACGAACGGCGGCCGGGCAGCCGCTACGCGTCGATTGAGAACTGTCGCTATGAAGTCAACGAGGCCGAGCGCATGATGAAGCGCGACGGAATCGCATGGCTCAGCTCGACTCACAAGTCGATCGAAGAGATTGCCACGACGATCTTGCGCGACATCCGCCCGGACCGTCTGATCTACTGATCGCGGTGCCGCCCCGACCCGTTCAGCGCCGGGTGGCCGGTCCGGCGACGTAGAAGCCGCGGGTCTCGCGGTTGTAGGCGATGCGGTGGCCATTGTTGCAGCTGCCGCACCACCACACCGCCAAGTGCGCCGTCGGGCTCGAGCGAGAGCGCTGCAAATGCGGTGCCAGGATCGGGGACCTCGACCAGGAAGCGCACTCGCTGCCTGCCAGCCTCGCGCTGCGATGGACGCTCGACAGGCCTGTCGACGATCGCGACGAACAGGCCGTGCTCGCCATTGCAGCGTCGATAGGCCCCGACAAAGGCGGTCTGCGGTCTGCCGCTGCCGTCGAACGAGTGTTCGAGCGTGAACGTCAGCCCTTCGAGCGGGTTGCCGCCGACGGCGCCGAGCAACTCCTCGCCGAACAGCTCGCGCGTGAACGCCTCCGCCGCACACCATGCCGGCTCCAGGCGCTTGACGCTGATCCCGCGCACGGTGGACGCCCGCGGATTCAAGGTGGCGCGTTGCCACCACGGATCGCGCGCCGGCTCGGCCTGCACGACGACGAACGGCAGCGGTGGCGTGGTCTGCGCATGCGGCGATGTCACGGCGACAGCAGCGAGGACGACCAGGCTCTGCCAAAGGCGCTTCATGCCCGACCCCTGGCACGCTGCGTCGCATACAGGCAGATCGCCGCCGCTGCCGCGACGTTCAGCGACTCTTCGCCGCCAGGCTGAGGAATCCGCAGCGTCCGGTCGCAGGCCGCCAGCAGGGCTGGCGCGACGCCCTGCCCCTCGTGGCCGAAGATCCAGCCGCATGGAAACGGCAGCGCGGCTTCGTCAAGCGGGGTGCCACTGTGAGAACTGGTGGCCAGCAGCGGCAAGGCCAGGGCTGCGAGGTCGCTGACTGACAACCCTTCCACCAGACCGAGTGCGAAATGTGCCCCCATGCCTGCGCGCAGCACCTTCGGCGACCACAGCGCGGCTGTGCCTTCGAGCGCCAACACCTGGCCGAAGCCGAGCGCCGACGCGCTGCGCAGGATGCTGCCGACGTTGCCTGCGTCCTGCACGCGATCGAGCACCACCGTGGCCATACCGGGCCTCACGGCCTGGGTCTGCGGTGCGTCGATCAAGAAACCAATGCCGGCAGGAGACTCGAGCGCACTGACGCTGGCATAGAGCGTTTCGGCCACCACCGCCACCTGCGGCGCCCACGCAGCGAGTTCACGCAAGTGCGCCTGTTGCCATGCCGACTCGGTCACCAGTGCGTGCGTGGCGGTGCGCCCACGTGTGCGCAGAGCCTGACACAGATGTTCGCCTTCCAGCCATACGGAGCCGAGCTTGCGGTACGCCGCAGGCGTGCGCGCCAGCTTGCGCACCCGCACCAGCAGGGGGTTGCTGCGCGAAGCAATGGCCACCACCGCAGTCACAGTGCGCCGTCCAGAACCGCCCGCACCGGGGCGAAAGTGCGGCGGTGTGCCGCGCAGGCACCGTGCCTGCGCAAGGCAGCAAGGTGTTCGGGTGTCGGGTAGCCTTTGTGCTCGGCAAAGCCATAGGCCGGGTACTGCTCATGCAGCGCGGCGAGCAGTGCATCGCGATGGACCTTGGCCACGATCGATGCAGCCGAGATGGCTGCGACCTTCGCATCGCCCTTGACGATCGCTTCGGCCGGCACGTTCAGCAGCGGCAGGCGATTGCCGTCGACCAGCACGCGCGACGGCACCAGGCGCAGACCCTCGACGGCACGACGCATCGCCAACAGCGTCGCCTGAAGAATGTTCAGGCGATCGATCTCGTCGACAGTGGCTTCTGCGACGCTGCAACACAAGGCTCTGGCACGCACCTCGGTAGCCAGCCGTTCTCGCGTGGCCGGGCCGAGGGTCTTCGAATCGCGCAGTCCCTTGATCGGTTGCAGGTCGTCGAGGATCACTGCAACCGCCACGACTGGGCCGGCCAGCGGCCCGCGACCGGCTTCGTCAACGCCGGCGACCAGCCCCGGTGTGACCCACACCAGACCGAGTTGCTCAGGCCGATCGAGCAGCGAGGACTTGCGCGATCGCATCGGTGGCAGTGCGGGCCGTGTCGCGCCGCAGCAAATGATGGAGTTCGGTGAAGCGGCGTGCCAGCGCTTCGGCCTTTGCGGGGGCATCGAGCCAGGCCAGTACGTCGGTAGCCAGCGTGGCCGGATCCGCACTGCCCTGCAAGCGCTCGGGCACGACGAAGTCCTGACACAGGATATTGGGCAAGCCCACCCAGGGCTGGTATCTCATGCGCTTCATCATCTGCCAACTCAGGGCATTCATGCGGTAGGCGATCACCATCGGCCGCTTGAAGAGGGCCGCCTCGAGCGTGGCTGTGCCACTGGCGATCAGCGTGACGTCGCAGGCGGCGAGCGCTTCGTGGGAGCGGCCGTCGAGCAACGTCACCGGAGCCGTACCGGCGTGCAGCGACAGCATCGGCTCCACGAGCGAACGCAGCCCCCGCACCACCGGGAGCAGGAAGTGCAGGTCAGGCCGTGCGCGGTGCATGCGCGCCGCCGCCTGCAGGAACGACGGCGCGATGTACTGAATCTCGGAACGCCGGCTGCCCGGCAACAGCGCCACCACCGTGTCGGCAGCGCTCAGGCCGAGCGCCGCGCGCGCTGCGCCGCGCGGCACATCGAGCGGGATCGCATCGGCCAGCGGATGACCGACGTACGTGGCGTCTATCGCGTGCTTTCTCAGCAGCGCAGGTTCGAATGGAAAGAGGCAAAGCACGTGATCCACACTCTGCGCCATCTTGTCCACCCGCTTGCCGCGCCAGGCCCAGATCGACGGACAGACAAAGTGAATCACCTTGATGCCGGACTGCTTGAGCCGCGCCTCGAGCCCGAGGTTGAAGTCGGGCGCGTCAATGCCGATGAAGCCATCCGGGCGCTCCAACAGCAGTCTTTCAGCGACCTGACGACGCAGACCGGCGATCTCGCGGTAGTGGCGCAGCACCTCGAAGTAGCCCCGCACCGCCAACCTGTCATATGGCCACCAGGCTTCGAAGCCATGTGCGGCCATCTTCGGCCCGCCGATGCCGGCGCAAGCCAACTGTGGCCATCGCGTCCGCAGGCCCTGCAGGAGCAGCCCGGCAAGCAGGTCGCCCGAGGGTTCGCCGGCCACCATCGCCAGTCGCGGCGTCACGCCGTTCATCCGGATTCAGCGAACGATGCCGCGGTCGGCGCTGCCCAGGAAGTCCAGCATCAGCGCAATGTCGGCCTCACTGCCGGCGAGCTGACCGCGCAGCGCCGCGATTTCGGCGCGGCTGTCGGCAAGTGTCAAGCCCTTGCGGTACAGCGCACGATGCATCTGCTTGACCTGCGCGATGCGCTCGGGCGAAAAGCCACGTCGCTTCAAGCCCTCGGCATTGATCCCCTGCGCCTCGGCCGGGTTACCCGCGGCGGTAATGTAGGGTGGCAGATCCTGCGACAAGCGGGTCTGGAATCCAGCCATGGCGTGGGCCCCGACGCGCACGAACTGGTGCACACCCGACAACCCCCCGAGGAAGACCCAGTCGCCCAGATGCACATGGCCGGCCAACTGGACGGCGTTGGCCAGAATGATGTGGCTCGCGAGTTGGCAATCATGCGCGATGTGCACATAGGCCATGATCCAGTTGTCGTCGCCCAGCCGCGTGACGCCGACGTCCTGCACGGTGCCAGTGTTGATGGTGGTGAACTCGCGAATCGTGTTGCCGTGGCCGATCTCCAGCCGTGTCGGCTCGCCGGCATACTTCTTGTCCTGCGGTTGGGCGCCGATCGAGGCGAATTGGAAGATCTGGTTGCCGCGTCCGATCGTGGTGTGACCCTCGACCACGCAATGCGCGCCGATCTGCGTGCCCTCCCCGATGTGCACGTGCGCGCCAATCACTGCATAGGGCCCGATCGTCACGCCATCGGCCAGCTCTGCACCGGACGCGACGATGGCGGTCGGGTGGATCGTGATCGCCATACCCGCGTCCTCAGCCGACCTTGCGCATCGTGCACATCAGCTCGGCCTCGACGGCGGTCTCATCATTGACGCTGGCGCGCGTCTTGTACTTGTAGATCCCGGCCTTGGCGCGCTCGATCGAAGCCTCGAGTATCAACTGGTCACCCGGCTCGACTGGCCGCTTGAAACGCGCGCCATCGATGCCAACGAAGTACACCACCGTATCGTCGCTCAGCTCTTCGCCCAGGCTCTCGAACGAGAGCAGCGCCGCGGTCTGGGCCAGCGCTTCGAGCATCATCACGCCCGGCATCACCGGCCGGTGCGGGAAGTGGCCCATGAAGAACGGCTCGTTGATCGTCACGTTCTTCACTGCCTTGATGCGCACGCCCCTCTCGATAGAGAGCACCCGATCGACAAGAAGGAACGGGTAGCGATGCGGCAGCTTCTTCAGGATCTGGTGGATGTCCATTAACGGGCTCATCAGGGCAGTTTCTTCTCGAGGGCGCGCAAGCGCGAACGCAGCGTGTGCAGCTGCCGCAGCGTGGCTGCATTCTTCTCCCACGATGCATTGTCGTCGATGGGGAACACGCCGCTGTACAGGCCGGGCTGCATGATGGACCGCGTGACGACCGTGGCCGCCGAGATGTGGACATGGTCGGCCAGTTCGAGATGGCCGATCACGCGCGCGGCGCCCCCCACCGTGCAATGCGCCCCGATACGTGCACTGCCAGCCACACCGACGCATCCAGCCAGCGCCGAATGTGCGCCGATGCGCACGTTGTGACCGATCTGCACCAGATTGTCGAGCTTGACGCCTTCCTCGATCACGGTGTCGTCGAGGGCACCGCGATCGATGCATGTATTGGCGCCTATCTCGACGTCGTCGCCGATCCGCACGGCGCCGAGCTGTTCGATCTTCTCCCAACGCCCCTCGTTGGGCGCGAAGCCGAAGCCGTCGGCACCGATCACCGCACCAGGATGAATGATGCAACGTTCGCCGATCACGCAGCGGGCGCCGATCACGACCCGCTCGCCGATGCGCGAATGCGCGCCGATGCTTGCACCGGCACCGACAAATGACAAAGCGCCGACGACCGCAGTGGGCGAGATGATCGCCCCAGGTTCGACGACCGCGCTGGGATGGACGCCGGTCGGTCGAGGTCCGCCCGACCGCGCAACCCACCATTGCGACAATCGAGCGTAATAGAGATAGGGGTTGGGCGTGACGATCGCCGCGCCGCGAGCGACTGCATCATCACGCAGCGCAGGCGCCACGATCACGCAGGCTGCCTGCGTCGTCGCCAGTTGTGCGCGGTAGCGTGGGCTGGCAACAAAGGCAATCGACGTTGCCGTGGCCGACTCGAGGCTGGCAATTCGGTCGATGGCCAGACCGGCATCACCGACGCATTCACCACCGAGCTGGGCGGCGATCTCGCCGATGGTCACGCGCATCGCCGCGCCTTCAGAATCTCGCAGCAGTGCGGTATGCGTCACCGGCGCAGCCCTACTTGCCGGCATTGAGCGCGTCGATCACCTTCTTGGTGATGTCCACGCGCGGGCTCCAGTGCACGGCATCTTGGAGAATCAAGTCGTACTTTTCCTGCTCGAAGATCTGCTTGATGACCTTGTTGGCACGTTCGACGACGCCGGACAGCTCTTCGTTCTTGCGTTGGTTCAGGTCCTCCTGAAACTCGCGGCGCTTGCGCTGGAAATCGCGGTCCTGCTCGACAAGGTCGCGCTGGCGACGTGAACGCTCGGCTTCGGACAACGTCGGCGCTTCCTTCTCCAGCTTGTCTGCCGCTGCCTTCAGCCGATTGGCCACGTCGGCCAGATCCTTCTCGCGCTTGCCAAACTCGACTTCGAGCTTGGCCTGCGCGGCCTTGGCGGGATTGGCTTCGCGCAGCACGCGCTCGCTGTTGACGTAGCCGATTTTCAGATCCTGAGCCTGCGCCGTCGTCACTGCCGCCATCAGCATCGCGGCAGCGGCAAGAGTCTTCAACATGTCCATCAGAATGCAGTCCCGATCTGGAATTGGAATTGCTGGATTCTATCGTTGGGCTCGTAGCGCAACGGGACACCCCAACTCAGCTTGAGCGGCCCTACAGGCGAGAGCCACGACAAACCGATCCCGGTCGATGCGCGCAGGCTGGAAGCCTCGATCTTCTCGCTCTCGCCCCATACGTTGCCCGCATCCATGAAACCGAACAAGCGAATCGACTTGTCGTTGCCGGCACCAGGAACGGGCACATAGAGTTCGGCGTTGACATTGAACTTGCGATTGCCGCCGATGTAGTTGTTGGTCACGTCGACGACGCCGAGCGACCCCTGTTCGAACGCGCGCACCGAACCCAGGCCACCGCCGAAGAAGTTCTTGAAGATCGGGTACGGCTTGTTGCCCAGGCCCTCGCCCCAGCCCAGTTCGCTGTTGAGGCCGAGAGTGAAGCGATTGGTGATCGGGATGAAGTGCTGGTATTGGAGGTTGGCGCGAAGGTAGCGCACGTCGCCGGCGACCGACCATTCCAGATTGACGCGCTTGTAGGAGCCGGCGTTTGGCGCCAAGGCGCTGTCACGATCGTCGCGCGCCCAACCCAGCGTGAGCGGGACCGCGGTGCTCGTCGAGCCGTACAGTTCACGGTAGTCGCGGTAGCTCTTGTTGGTCACGTCCCCTTTGATCTCGGTCGACTCGATGCCCAGTCCCGAGAAAGACCGTGTCGAAGTCCGAGAACGGGATCCCGAAGCGCAACGTCGCTCCGGGAGTCACCAGTTCATACTCTTCGCCCTGGTCGTTGATCGGCTTGGTGGTGCGGTAGAAGACGTCGATCGCCCGCGAGATGCCGTCGATCGTGAAGTAGGGATTGACCGTCGACAGCACCAGCAGGCGGTTGGACTTGCCGGTGTTGAATTCGATCCCCAGATAGTTGCCGGTGCCGAACACGTTCTCCTGCTTGATCGACGCGTTCAACGTCACCTTGTCCATGCTCGAGTAGCCGGCGCCGATCAGCAAGTTGCCGGTGGGCTTCTCAGCGACCTTGATCGTGAGGTCGACCTGGTCGGTGGTGCCCGGCACTTCTTCGGTCTCGATCTCGACGCTCTGGAAGTAGCCCAGCCGGTCGACCCGATCGCGCGACAACTTGATCTTGCCGCCGTCGTACCACGCCGACTCGAACTGCCGAAACTCACGGCGCACGACCTCATCGCGCGTGCGGTTGTTGCCGGCAACGTTGATGCGCCGAACATAGACGCGGCGTTGCGGGTCGGCCGTCAGCACGACGGCCACCTGCCCGCTCGCGCGGTCGATCTCCGGGCGCGCTTGAGTGCGTGCGAAGGCATAGCCGTAGAGACCGAACAAGTCGCCGAACAACTTGGTCGTTTGCGCCACATCTTCACTGCGATAGGGCTCTCCCGGTCGGATGCGAACCAGGCGCTTGAACTCATCTTCCTTGCCCAGGTACTCGCCCTCGAGCTTGACCGCGGTCACGGTGTAGCGCTGCCCTTCGCGCACGGTGATGGTGATGCTGATGTCCTGCTTGTCGGGCGAAATCGTGACCTGCGTCGACTCGATCTCGAACTCAAGGTAGCCGCGGTTGGTGTAGTAGGCGCGGATGGTCTCCAGGTCCGCATTGAGCTTGCTGCGCGAGTAGCGGTCGGTCTTGGTGTACCAGGTCAACCAGCCGCCGGTGGATTGCTCGAGCAACCCGAGCAGCGTGCTCTCGGAGAACGCCTTGCTGCCGACGATGCGGATCTCCCGGATCTTGGCCGCATCGCCCTCGGTCATCGCGAAGGTGACATTGACGCGGTTGCGCTCCAGAGGGGTGATCGTCGTCACCACCTCGGCTCCATACAGACTTCGGGTCAGGTACTGGCGCTTGATTTCCTGCTCGGCTCGATCGATCAGCGCGCGGTCGAACGGCAGGCCTTCGCCGATACCGGAATCCTTCAGCGCCTTGCTCAGCGTGTCACTGTCGAATTCCTTCAGGCCGACGAATGTCACCGTGGCGATGACCGCGCGCTCTTCGACCACCAGGACCAGCACGCGGCCGTCGATCTCGAGGCGCACGTCCTTGAACAGACCGGTGGCAAACAGCGCACGCAGCGCAGCAGCACCTTTGTCGTCGCTGTAGGTGTCGCCAACGCGAAACGGCAGCGACGCGAATACCGTGCCGGGATCGGTCCGCTGAAGTCCTTCGATACGGATGTCGCCAATCACGAAGGGTTCGGCAGCACGCGCAGCAGGCGAGACGGCCGACGCGCCAATCGCAAGCACGCAGGCCGCGATCGGGCGCAGCGGGAGGATGGCGAATGGCAGATGCATCGGTCGAAGGCGCAAAAGGCTGCGCGTCAGTGCAAGCCCAGCAGGCGGGCCATGTCGTTGGAAAGGGCGAGGGACATCAGCAGCAGCAGAATCAGCGCGCCACCGCGCTGGAGCCACTTGAGCCACAGGTCGGAGACCGGGCGGCCGGTGACGGCCTCGAAAAGATAATACATGAGGTGCCCGCCATCCAGCATGGGCAGCGGCAGCAGGTTCAGGACTCCCAGGCTGACACTGACCAGCGCGAGAAAACCGAGGTAATAGGCCAGTCCGAGCTGTACCGACTGGCCGGCATAGTCGGCGATCGTCAGTGGCCCCGACAGGTTCTTCAGCGACGCCTCGCCGACCAGCATGCGACCAAGCATCTTCAGGGTCAGCAGCGAAACCTCCCAGGTGCGCGATCCGCCCTCTGCGAGGCCGTCGATCGGACCTTTGCGCACCGTGACCATCTCGGGCGCCAGGCCAACGAATGCATCGATGCGGCCGAAGCGTTGACTGCCTTCGGTCATCACGCGCGGATTGACGGCGAATCTCTCGCACGTCGCCGGCCCGCTCGATCTGCCAGGTCATCGCCGAGGCCGAGCCGTCGGTGGCCAGCTGACGGATGCGTTCGCGCAACTGTTGCGCGTCGGTGATCGCCACGCCATCGACCCGCAGCACGCGGTCACCGCTCTTCAGCCCAGCGCGATCGGCTGGGCCATCCGCCTTGACATCGCCGATCACGGCTGCACTGAAAGGTCCGCCAAGACCGACTCGCTTCATCAGCGATGCATCGACTTCCTGGCTGCCGATGCGGTCGAGCTCAAGCGTGACCTGACGCTGCCATGGCCCTTGTGGTCGCTGACCATCAACGACAGGCGTTCGCCATTCAGCGTCGCCTGCGTGATTTGCCAGCGCAGATCGGTCAACGACTGCACGTCCTGCCACTCGACACCGGCGTTTCCATCGCGCGACCAGGCGCGCACCCAGTCACCCGAGCGCAAGCCGGCGCGCTCGGCCACGCTGCCCGCCGCCGGGGCGCTGACCACCGCCTTGGGCTCATCGACGCCGATCCAATGCGCCGCTGCATACAACAGCACCGCCAGCAGCAAGTTGGCGGCCGGCCCCGCGGCGACGATGGCCGCCCGTTGCAACAGCGGCTTGCGATTGAAGGCCAGGCCCTGCTCGTGCGGCAGGACGTCGCCTTCACGCTCGTCGAGCATCTTCACGTAGCCGCCGAGCGGCATTGCGGAGACGACGAATTCGGTCGCCCCAGGCCCCGCCTGCCGGCGCCAGACCACGCGTCCGAATCCGACCGAGAAGCGCAGCACCTTGACACCGCACCACCGCGCCACCTGGTAATGGCCCCACTCATGGATCACGATCAGCACGCCAAGCGTGACCAGGAAAGCCAGTACCGTGGTGATCACCTGGCGCGCTCCTTCACCACGGCCTTGGCGCGAGCACGTGCGCGAGCATCGAGCTCAAGCAGATCGGCCAGCGCTGCGCGCGCGGGCAATTCGGGCAACACCGTTTCGATGGTGGCGACATTGACCCTGTGAATGTCGGTGAAGCGAATCGCTCCGGCAAGAAATGCTTCGACAGCCACTTCGTTCGCGGCATTGAGCACGGCGGTGCTGCCTTCGCGGGCACGCAACGCATCCCAGGCCAGGTAGAGACCGGGAAAGCGAACGCGGTCGGCGGGCTCGAAACTCAGATGCTTGAGCGCCTCGAAGTCGAGCATGGTCGCACCCGACACAATGCGCTCCGGAAACGCCAGCCCATAGGCGATCGGCACCCGCATGTCGGGCGTGCCGAGTTGCGCCAGCACCGAATGGTCTCGGCATACCACCATCGAGTGAATGATGCTTTGCGGGTGGATCACGACCCGCACCTGCTCGGCCGCGAGGTCAAACAGCCAGCGCGCCTCGATGACCTCGAGTGCCTTGTTCATCATCGTCGCCGAATCGACCGAGATCTTGCGCCCCATCACCCAGTTCGGATGCGCAACGGCCTGCTCCGGCGTGATGTCGTCCAGCGTCGCGACGTCGCGGCTGTGGAACGGTCCACCCGAAGCGGTGAGCACGATGTGGTCGATGCGCGCGGGCCAGCTCTGCCGGTCCTCCGGCAAGCACTGGAAGATGGCAGAGTGCTCGCTGTCGATCGGCAGCAGCATCGCACCGCCGTCTCGCACGGCGTTCATGAACAACGCGCCCCCGACCACCAGCGCCTCCTTGTTGGCCAGCAGCAGACGCTTGCCAGCCTGTGCTGCGGCCAGACAAGGCGCCAGGCCGGCTGCACCGACGATGGCAGCCATCACCGTCGTGACCTCCGGATGCGCGGCCAACTCGCACAGCGCCGCAGGGCCCGCCAACACCTCGGTGTCGAGGCCCTGCATCCGCAGGCGCCGGCGAAGATCGTTGGCGGCAGCCACATCTTCGAGCGCGGCAAAGCGTGGCTTCCAGCGCAGGCACTGGGCTTCGAGTTCGTCCGTGCGACGCCGCGCAGTCAGCGCAAAGACTTCAAAGCGCTCGGGATGGCGCTCCACCACGTCGAGCGTGCTCACGCCGATCGACCCGGTGGCGCCGAGAAGGAGCAAGCGCTGCTTCAGCATGTTGCGGTGTTCATCGCCTTCACAGCGATGCCAGCGCCAGCGCTGACGGCAGGACAGGCAGCAATGCATCGACGCGGTCGAGCACGCCGCCGTGGCCCGGCAGCAGCCGACTCGAGTCCTTGACGCCGGCGGCGCGCTTGACCAGCGACTCGAACAAGTCACCGACAACGCTGAGGGTCGCCAAGAGCAGCACCAGCGGGAGCAGGCCTGCCCAGCCGAGGCTTTCGACCCACCGCGTGAAGAGGCTGGCCGAGTCGACTGGCCAACGGCGGTCTATGGCCAGTACCCACAGCGTCGCCAACAACAGCACACTGGCCATGCCCCCCGCCACGCCCTCCCAGCTCTTGCCGGGACTGATGGACGGCGCCAGCTTGTGGCGCCCGAAGGCACGACCGGCAGCATAGGCGCCGATGTCGGCGGCCCACACGAGGCACAGCACCGAGAGGAGAAAATTGACGCCGACCGCGCGTGCCGTGGCCAGCGCCAACCAGGCCACCCAGAGTGCCAACAAACCGAGCGCCAGCCGCACAACGGCTGGCCAGCGCGCCCAGGATCCCGGGCCGCCACGCAGGACGGCAGCGCCAACGACGATCCAGGCCACCACAGCACTCCACCACACCGAGGTCGGAACCCTGACGACCGTACCGGCATACACCGCCCAGATGCCAGCGACGGCCAACAGGACGCCGGGGCCGATCGCGGCCACCACAGCAACGCCATTCAGGCGCGCCCACTCCCAACCCCCCGCAGCGATCAGCAGCAACGTGACCAGTGCAAACGGCCAAGGCGTGGCAGCCAGCATCGACGGCAGCAACAGTGCCAACAACACCACGGCGGTAATCACGCGTTGCAGCAACATCGGACGGCGCCGCTCAGGCGTTTGCGACCTGCGTCGCAGTCGCAGCCGCGACGCCGCCAAAACGCCGATCACGCGCACGATAGTCCGCCAGCGCGGCATCGAGTTCGGCCTCACCGAAGTCGGGCCAAAGGCAGTCGGTGAAATACAACTCCGAATAGGCCACCTGCCACAAGAGGAAGTTGCTGATCCGAACCTCGCCACCGGTGCGGATGAACAAGTCGGGGTCGGGCGCGTAGTGCATCGCCAAATACCGGCTCAGCGTGTCCTCGTCGAGATCGGCCGGGGCCACGCCATCGGCCAGTGCGCGGCGCGCAGCCTGCACGACGTCCCAACGTCCGCCGTAGTTGAACGCCACCGACAACGTGATGCGTGTGTTGTGTTCGGTGGCGCGCTCGGCCTGGTCCCAGGCCTCACGCACCTTGTCGGACACCGCACTGCGGTCGCCGACGATGCGAATGCGCACGCCCTCCTTGGCCAGCTTGGTGAGGTACTTCGAGACAGCCACCAGCACCAGCCCCATCAAGCCAGAGACCTCGTCGCTCGGACGCTTCCAGTTCTCTGAAGAAAACGCGAAGACGGTCAGGAACTCGATGCCACGGTCAGCGCACGCGGCCACCGTGCGCACCAGCGCGTCGACGCCCTGCTTGTGGCCGAAAAACCGCGGCATGAAGCGCTTCTTGGCCCAACGGCCATTGCCGTCCATCACGATGGCAACGTGGCACGGCAGGGCTGGGTCGCGGTTCACGCTAGCGCAATCTCAGGCCGCGCCAGGCTGTGCTGATGCGGCCATGGCCTCCCCACACAACTCTCCGGGTCCTGGCGACGCGAGCGAGGGCCTGTCATACCGCAAGAATCTCGGCTTCCTTGGCATGCGTCAGGCGATCGATCTCGGCGATCACGCGGTCCGTCAGTCTTTGCACATCGTCCTGCGCGCGGCGCTCCTCGTCTTCAGGGACGAGCTTGTCCTTGAGCAGTTTCTTCAGGTGTTCGTTGGCGTCGCGGCGCAGGTTGCGCACCGCGATCTTGCATTCTTCGCCAGCATGGCGAACGACCTTGGTCAGTTCCTTGCGGCGCTCTTCGGTCAGCGGCGGCATCGGCACCCGCAGCAGGTCACCCTGCGCCGCCGGGTTGAGGCCGAGGTCGCTTTCGCGGATGGCTTTCTCGATCTTCGCGCCCATGCCCTTCTCCCATGGCTGGACGCTGATGGTGCGGGCATCGAGCAACGTGACGTTGGCCACCTGGCTGATCGGCACCATCGAACCGTAGTAATCGACATGCACCTGATCGAGGATGCCCGGATGCGCGCGGCCGGTGCGGATCTTCATCAGTTCGCTCTTGAACGCCTCGATGGACTTGCCCATCTTGGTCTCGGCGGTCTTCTTGATTTCGGCAATGGTCATGGTTGGTCTGTCCTCACGTTGTCACACGTGCACCAGCGTGCCCTCGTCCTGGCCCATCACGACACGCTTCAACGCGCCCGGCTTGAAGATCGAGAACACCTTGATCGGCAGTTTCTGGTCGCGGCACAGTGCAAACGCCGTGGCATCCATCACCTGCAGGTTCTTGGCGATCGCTTCGTCGAAACCGATGCTGGCGTAGCGGGTCGCCTTCGGATCCTTGTTCGGATCGGCCGTGTAGACGCCATCGACCTTGGTCGCCTTGAGCACGATCTCGGCGCCGATCTCGGCACCGCGCAACGCAGCCGCGGTATCGGTGGTGAAGAAAGGGTTGCCGGTGCCGGCGGCGAACACCACCACCTTGCCCTCTTCGAGGTACTGCAACGCCTTGGGCCGAACATAGGGTTCGACCACCTGTTCGATCGCAATCGCGCTCATCACGCGCGCTGTCATGCCTTCCTGACGCATCGTGTCGGCCAGCGCCAGTGCATTCATCACCGTGGCCAGCATGCCCATGTAGTCAGCGGTGGCACGATCCATCCCGACCGATCCGCCGGCGACGCCACGGAAGATGTTGCCGCCGCCGATGACCACCGCGACTTCGACACCGAGTTCAGTCACCTCCTGCACCTCGCGCACCATGCGCACGATGGTGGCGCGGTTGATGCCGTAGGCATCGTCGCCCATCAGCGCTTCGCCGGAGAGCTTGAGCAGGATGCGTTTGTAGGCCGGCATTCGGCAGGACTCCTCAGGACGGCTGGCGTTGTCAGTGCAGACGGGAGTTTAAGGGGCCACGAATGCGCCCCCCGGTCTGAACGAAGTTCTACTGGCTTCTATTGGCCCTTGGCTGCAGCCACCTGCGCCGCCACCTCGGCGGCAAAGTCGTCCTGCTTCTTCTCGATGCCCTCGCCGACAACATAGAGCGTGAAGCGCTTGACCGTCGTGGCACGCTCCTTGAGCATCTGCTCGACGGTCTGCTTGTCGTTCTTGACGAACGGTTGGGCCAGCAGAGAAACCTCCTTCAGGAACTTCTGCACCGAGCCCTCGACCATCTTGGTGATGATCTCGGCCGGCTTGCCTGACTCGGCGGCCTTCTCGGTGGCGATCTTGCGTTCCTTGTCGATCAGCGCCTGGGGCACGCTGGCCGAAGACAAAGCCGCCGGCTTCATCGCCGCCACATGCATTGCCACGTCCTTGGCCGCCACGTCGTCACCGTCGAACTCGACGACCACGCCGATCCGGGTGCCGTGCAAGTAGCTCGCCAGCTTGCCACCGCCGCTGTAGCGCTCGAAACGGCGGATCGACATGTTCTCGCCGATCTTGCCGATCAGGCCCTTGCGCACGTCTTCGAGCGTCGGGCCAAAGCCATCCTGAGCGTAAGGCAGCGCCGACAACGCCGCCACGTCGGCCGGGGCGTGCTCGGCCACCAACTGCGCACAGGCCTTGCAGAAGGCGAGGAACGACTCGTTCTTCGAGACGAAATCGGTCTCGCAGTTGACCTCGACCATCGCACCCGTTGTGCCATGCGACGACCGACGTCACGACGCCCTCGGCGGTGATACGAGAGGCGGCCTTGCCGGCCTTGCTGCCAAGCTTGACGCGCAGGATCTCCTCGGCGCGCTCCATGCTGCCATCGGCCTCGGTCAGCGCCTTCTTGCACTCCATCATCGGCGCGTCGGTCTTGGCGCGCAGCTCGGCCACCATGCTTGCGGTAATTGCGGGCATCTCAACTCACTCCGTAATCTGGAAAAAAGGGGCCCTCAGCAGCCCCTTCGAATCGATCCGTCAAATGGACCTGCGAGACGATCAGGCGTCTTCGCTGACTTCGACGAACTCGTCGGCACCAGCGACCGCCTGCACGACCTCGCTGGTGGCATTGGCCTTGCCCTCGAGCACCGCATCGGCCACCGCGCGTGCATACAGCGCCACGGCCTTGGCCGAGTCGTCGTTGCCCGGAATCACGTAATCGATGCCCAGCGGCGAGTGGTTCGAATCGACGATGCCAATGACCGGAATACCGAGCTTGATGGCCTCGGCAACCGCAATCTTGTGATAGCCCACGTCGATGACGAACATCGCATCGGGCAGTGCGTTCATGTCCTGGATGCCGCCGATGTCCTTCTCCAGCTTGGCGATCTCGCGCTGGAACATCAGCGCTTCCTTCTTGATGGACGGCTGCGTCCCGGCATCGACCTGGGCCTGCATCTCCTTCAACTTCTTCAGCGAACCCTTGACAGTCTTGAAGTTGGTCAGCATGCCGCCGAGCCAGCGTTGGTCGACGAAGGGCATGCCGGCGCGCTTGGCTTCGGTGGCAATCACGTCGCGCGCCTGGCGCTTGGTCCCAATCATCAAGATGGTGCCGCGCTTGGACGCGAGTTGGCGCACGAACTTCAACGCCTCCTCGAAAAGCGGCTGCGTCTTCTCGAGATTGATGATGTGGATCTTGTTGCGATGGCCATAGATGTACGGGGCCATCTTGGGGTTCCAGAAGCGTGTCTGGTGTCCGAAATGGACGCCGGCTTCCAGCATTTCGCGCATGGTGACTGACATGGGTTTGCTCCAAAGGTTGGGTCTAGAATCCGGCGCGAATCGCAGAGCTTGGCCTTTGTCGGCTGCTGCTGCGACACCTTCCGATTGCCGGCTTCGCGAGTGGTCTTTTTCGATGCGGCTTCGAGTCTCTAGGCCACACCGGGAAAAACCCGCAGATTATAGCAGCCCAGCCAACGATGCCAATCGACCTGTCCCAGGCTGCCGCCGAGATCTCCAGTGGCCAACAGCGCGCCGAAGCTGCTCTCGAAGCGGCGCTCGCAGCCGCCGCCGCGCCGTCCAACGACCACACCTTCGTGCGCCGCTTCGACGCCCAGGCCCGTGCCGCGTCGCGGGCGGTCGACATGCTGCGCGCAGCCGGCGCGCCAACGCCACGACTGGCCGGTCTGGCGCTATCGATCAAGGACCTGTTCGACGTCGCTGGCCAGCCAACCACCGCGGCGTCGCGCTCGATGCACGATGCCCCGCTCGCAAGCGAGGACTGCCCGGCCGTGGCGCGCTTGCGCCGTGCTGGCGCTTCGTTGATCGGCCACACCAACATGACCGAGTTCGCGTTCTCGGGTGTCGGCATCAATCCGCATCACGGCACGCCAGCCAACCCGGCGACAGCCGTGCTGGACGCTGAGCCGCGCATCCCCGGCGGCTCGACATCTGGCGGCGCGGTGTCGGTGGCCACCGGTGCCGCATGGGCGGCGCTCGGCTCCGACACCGGCGGCTCGATCCGCATTCCAGCCGCGCTGCAAGGGCTGGTCGGCTTCAAGAGCACGGCCCGGCGAGTGCCGACCGCGGGATGCATACCGCTCTCGCCGACGCTGGACACCGCTGCCGCGATCACGCGCTCGGTGCGCGACGCCGTGTTGCTGCACGAGGTGCTGGCAGCGCGCCGCGCGGCATTGGATCCCAGGCCGCTTTCGGGATGGCGCTTGGCCGTGCCCCGCGCAGTGATGCTCGACACGCTGGAGCCGGCCGTTGCCACAGCGTTCGAGCGCGCGGTGTCTGCGTTGCGGACAGGTGGTGCGTGCATCGAAGAGATCACCCTGCCTGTGCTGGCCGGGGCTGCAGCGCTGCAGCGCAATGGCGGGCTTTCCGCGGCCGAAAGCTGGACCTGGCACCGACGGCGCCTGACCGAACGCGAACGCCAATACGATCCGCGCGTCGCGCTCCGGATCCATCGTGGCGAGGCTTTCACGCGCCGCCGACTATCTGGACCTGTTGGAGGACCGTCGCCGCTGGATCGCGTCCACGGAGGCCGCGATGGCGGGCTTCGACGCACTGCTCTCACCCACCGTGCCGATCATTGCGCCGCGGCTGCAGCCGCTGATCGAGGACGACGACGCTTTCTTCGCCACCAACGCGCTGCTGCTGCGCAACCCGTCGCTGGTGAACCTGCTAGACGGCTGTGCGCTGTCGCTGCCCTGCCACCGCGACGGCGACTGGCCGGTCGGCCTGATGGTCTGGGGCCCGGCGATGGCCGACGATCGCGTGCTCGCCGTCGCACTGGCCGTGGAAATGGCGCTTGCCGGCCGGCGCTAGATGCACATCGCCGTCATCGGTGCCGGCATCGTGGGCATAGCGACCGCCTACGAATTGACCTGCGATGGCCATCAGGTCACGGTATTCGAGCGCCGTGGCAGCGTGGCCAGTGAGACCAGCTTCGCCAACGCCGGGGTCATGGCGCCAGGCTATGTCACCCCATGGGCGGCACCCGGCATGTTGCGCAAGGTGCTTGGCCAGGCGTGGCGGCGCGATGCCGCGGTGCGCCTGGCCGCCCTCCCGGGGCCCGCCCTGACGGCTTGGTTGTGGCGCTGGTGGCGAGCTTGCCAGCCCCAGGTCTACCTGGCCAACCGGAGTGCCATGTTGGCGTTGGCTGCCGCCAGCCTGACGCGCACCCGCGAGATCGCGGCCGGCCTGTCGATCGCCCACGAGCGCACCAGTGGCCTGCTCGTACTGCTGCGCCGTGAGCAGGAACTGTCACACGCACGCACGGGCCTGAAGCTGCTGGCCGACCTGGGCGTCAATTGCCATCTGGTCGATGCCGCTGCTTGCCGTCAGATCGAACCGGCGCTGAGTGCCGATGCGCCACTGCGCGCCGGCATCCACTTGCCGGACACCGACGTCGGCAATTGCCGGCAGTTCGCACTCGGTCTGAAGGCCGAACTGCAGCGACGCGGCGTCGACTTCCGCATGCATCATGCGGTTCAGCGCTTGAAGGCGGGGGCGACCGTGACCGTCGACAGCACTTGGCAGGCGACCGATGGCGAATCGAACGGGCGCAGCGCGGGCAACCCAGGCACGGCTCGGGCTGACCTATTCGATGCCGTGGTGGTCTGCGCAGCGGTAGGCAGTCGCGAGTTGCTGCGGCCGCATGGCTTGGCGCTGCCGCTGCAGCCGGTCCACGGTTACTCGATCACCTTGCCGATGCGCCATTTCGAGGCCCACGCCGACGTCGGCCCCCGGGCAGCGCTGATCGATGAGCGCTACAAGGTTGCCATCACCCGCCTCGGCGACAGGGTTCGTGTCGCCGGCGGGGCTGAACTCGGTGGCGCGCCGAATCACCTCTCGAAAGCGCCGATCGACACGCTGCACCGGGTCTTGCAGGACTGGTTTCCGAGCGCAGCGCGCCACGCGCACGCTCAGTCCTGGAAGGGTGCGCGGCCGATGCTTCCCGATGGACCGCCCGTCATTGGCGCCACTGGCGTGCCCGGGATCTGGCTCAACACGGGCCACGGCTCCAGCGGCTGGGCGCTGGCATGCGGCAGCGCACGGCTGGTGGCCGACGCCATCGCCGATCGCCCACCGGCGCTGGACGCGTCTCGCTTCTCACCTCGACGCTGGCGCTGAAGGCGACAATGTGCACACGATGACCAGTCTTCAGCGCATTGCCTCTGTCGCAGCGGATTGGCCGTTGTTCGACGGCGCGGCATCACGCCGCATCGAGGCGCTGGCGGCGACCGATCTGCCGCCGCATTCGTTGATGCAGCGCGCAGGGGCCGCGGTGGCTCGGCTGGCGCTGGCGCTCGCACCGCATGCACAGCGCGTCTGGATCGCGGCCGGTCCGGGCAACAACGGCGGCGACGGATTCGAAGCCGCGATGCATCTGCAACGCGCAGGCAAGCAGGTGCACGTCAGCGCCATCGGCGATGCAAGACCCCGTCCGGCGGATGCTGCCGCGTCGTTGGCGCGCGCGCAGGCAGCCGGCGTAAAGGTCGATCTCGGCTTGGCCGACGTCGCCCGGGCCGATCTGGTGATCGACGGGTTGCTCGGCCTGGGCAACACTCGCCCGGCCACCGGGGCAATCGCCGACGCCGTGCGGCAAGTCAATTCGCAGAGCGGCCCCCCGCATCGCCATTGACCTGCCGACCGGGCTCGATGCCAATACCGGCTCGGCGCTCGGTGACGCGGCTGTGCTCGCGACGCACACGGTGGCGCTGCTGACCCTCAAGCCCGGCCTGTTCACGGCCCACGGCCGCGACCTGTCCGGTGACGTCTGGTTCGATGACCTCGGCTGCGGCGACAGCACGGCGTCCGTCACCCCGCGAGCCTGGCTCCATCGTGGTGACATGGCGCGATTGCTGCGGCCGCATCGGCGCCACGCCCTGCACAAGGGCAGTTTCGGCGACGTGATTGTCGTCGGCGGCGCGCGCGGCATGGCCGGCGCGGCATTGCTCGCCGGCCGCGCGGCGCTGGCCGCCGGCGCCGGGCGGGTCTATGTCAGCGCGCTCGATCCCACAGCGCCCGGCCACGACGCCCTGTGGCCCGAATTGATGCTGCGACCCGGCCTGTGGCGCGAGTCGCCGCCGCTGCTTGCCGCTGCGACGGTCGTCTGCGGTTGCGGCGGTGGCGACGCAGTGCGCGAAGCCCTGCCTACGCTGCTTGCGCGCGCCCCACGGTTGGTGCTCGATGCGGATGCGCTCAATGCAATTGCTGCCGATGTCACCTTGCAGGCCTTGCTTGCCGCGCGCGCCGGCCGCGACCAGGCCACCGTGCTGACGCCGCACCCGCTCGAGGCGGCGCGGCTTGCCGGCGCGGAGGGTGCCGCGCAGATCCAGTGCGACCGTCTCGGCCAGGCCGAGCAACTGGCCGCCCATTTCGGCTGCATCGTGCTGTTGAAGGGTTCGGGCACCGTGATCGCGGCACCTGGGAAAGCCACCGTCATCAACGGCAGTGGCAGCGCCCGACTGGCCAGCGCCGGCACGGGTGACGTACTCGCAGGTTGGCTGGCGGGGCTGTGGGCAGCGACGCAGGCACATGCCGAGCCGGTGCTGGCGCACCAGGTGGCGGCCGCAGCGGCCTGGCTGCACGGTGCCGCCGCCGATTCAGGTGACAGCCGAACACCGCTACCGGCCTCGTCGTTGCTGCGGCGTCTGGCCGAGCCCGACTGAATCGCGCCTTGCGCGCCCGTCGATCGCGACTCAGCGTCCCTTGCCACCACGGCCTGGTGGCTTCGCACCGCCGCGAGCTGATCGCGCGCCTGCTGCGCTCCGCGTGGCGCCCGCAGTGCTGTCCTGCCGCTTGCGGGTGGCCTTCTTGACGGCAGCGTCGCGTTCCTTGACGACCGCCAGCTCATCGACCGCGCTGCCCGCGCCGCGCCGCGAAACGGCCTTGCCACGCTGAGCCTTGGCCAACAGGCGCTCCTCCTGGCCTTCACGCACCAGCCGAAAGTCGATCTTGCGGCCGTCGAGGTCGACACGGCTGACCTGCACTCGGAGCCGCGCCCCGGCGCCGTAGCGCACGCCGGTGCGCTCACCGCGCAATTCCTGGCGCGCCTCGTCGAAACGGTAGTACTCGCCGCCCAGTTCGGTGATGTGCAACAGGCCTTCGACATACAGCGTGTCGAGTTGCACGAAGAGGCCGAAACTCGTGGCGGCGGTCACTGTGCCGGCAAATTCCTCGCCGAGGCGATCGCGCATGAAGCGGCACTTGAGCCAAGCCTCGACATCGCGCGAGGCTTCGTCGGCACGGCGCTCATTGGCGCTGCAATGCGCGCCCGCGGCCTCCCAATGCTCGGCGTCCTGCGCATGGGCCTTGGGCGCCTTGCCGCCCTTGCGCACCTTGGGCACTTCCTCAAGCGCACCGCTGTCGATGTGGTACCGCTTGCCATGCAGCAGGGCCTTGATGACACGGTGGACCAGCAGATCGGGGTAGCGGCGAATCGGGCTGGTGAAATGCGTATAGGCGTCGTAGGCCAGTCCGAAGTGGCCGCTGTTGGTCGCCGTGTAGATGGCCTGCTGCATCGAACGCAGCAACATGGTGTGGATCTGCAGTGCGTCCGGGCGATCCTTCGTGGCGTCGGCGATGGCCTGGAACTCGCGCGGCTTGGGATCGTCGCTGACGGACAACCCAAGGCCCAATGCCTTCAGGTAGTTCTGCAGCGTGACCTTCTTCTCCGGCGTGGGCCCTTCGTGCACACGGTACAGCGCCGGGTGCTTGGCCTGGGCGATGAAGTCGGCCGAGCAGACGTTGGCCGCCAGCATCGCTTCTTCGATCAGGCGGTGTGCTTCGTTGCGCGCCCGCGGCACGATCTTCTCGATACGGCCGTTGTCGTCGCAGACGATCTGCGTTTCGGTGGTCTCGAAGTCGATCGCGCCGCGCTGGCTGCGCTGCTTCAGCAATGCACGGTAGACGTCGTGCAAGTGCACCAGGTGCGGCACCAGATCGGCTCGACGTGCCGACTCGGGCCCGCGCGTGTTGGCCAGGATCGCGGCCACCTCGGTATAGGTGAAGCGCGCGTGGGAGTGAATCACCGCCGGGAAGAACTGGTAGGCCTCGATCTCGCCCTTCGCGCCGATCACCATGTCGCAGACCATCGCCAGGCGATCCTCGCCGGGGTTGAGCGAACAAAGGCCGTTGGACAGCTTCTCCGGCAGCATCGGGATCACGCGGCGTGGGAAGTACACCGACGTCGCGCGCTCGTAGGCGTCTTCGTCCAGCGGCTCGCCCGGCTTGACGTAGTGGCTGACGTCGGCGATCGCTACGACCAGCCGCCAACCGCCCGCTTTGCCTCGACCACGGCCGACCACCATGGGCTCGCAATACACCGCATCGTCGAAGTCACGTGCGTCCTCGCCGTCAATCGTCACCAGCGCCACATCCGTCAGGTCGATGCGGTTCTTGCGGTCGGCCGGGCGCAGTCGATCGGGCAATGCAGAGGCCTGTGCGATCGTCTCTGCCGAGAAGCGGTAGGGCACTTCATACTTGCGCACCGCGATCTCGATCTCCATTCCCGGATCGTCGATCTCGCCCAGCACCTCGGTGACGCGACCGACGGGTTGCGAGAACATCGACGGCGGCTCGGTCAGCTCGATGGCCACGACCTGCCCGGCCTGCGCATTGGCCGTGGCGTTCTTCGGGATCAGGATGTCCTGACCGTAGCGCTTGTCTTCGGGCGCCACCAGCCAGACACCGCTCTCGTGCAGCAGGCGGCCGATGATCGGCGACTTGCGGCGCTCGATGATGTCGAGGACATGCCCCTCAGGGCGACCGCGGCGGTCGTAGCGCACGATGCGCACGCGCACGCGATCGCGGTGCAGGACCGCGCGCATTTCCTGTGGTGAGAGGTAGATATCGGCGGCACTGCGGTCATCTCGAATCACGAAACCGTGACCGTCGCGATGGCCTTGCACTGTGCCCTCCACTTCGCTCATCAGGGCGGCGCCAAGGGCCGGGCTGACCTGGGAGGTATTGTTTTTGATGATAAAATTTTCCGTTCTTGAAATGCCCAGGTGGCGGAATTGGTAGACGCACTAGTTTCAGGTACTAGCGGGTAACTCCGTGGAGGTTCGAGTCCTCTCCTGGGCACCAATGATTGATCAGATGAATAGTGGGCCGACGCATTGTGTCGGCCCTCTTTTTTTGCGGGTCAGATCGCGAACTTCTTCGCCAGGGCGTCGGGTCGCAGGTTGTCGTACTCTTCGAACGGCTGGTGGATCCACGGGCTGGTGGGCAACTGTTCGACGAAGTAGTCGGGTAGGTAGCTCGACGCACCCTTGGTCCAGATGACCGCCGAGCGCAACTCGCTGATCGAAGGCATCCCGCGCAGGCGCTCGACCACCGCCTTCAGTGTCACCCCCGAGTCGGCAAGGTCATCGACCAGCAGCACGCGGCCGGCCAGTTCGCCCTTGGGCAGCGTGATGTACTTGGCCAGGTCGAGGCGGCCCTGGATGGTGCCAGCCTCGGCGCGATAGGAGCTCGTGCTCATGATCGCCAGCGGCTTGTCGAACACGCGCGACAAGACGTCGCCAGGCCGCATGCCGCCCCGCGCCAGGCACAGGATCTGATCGAAGTCCCAACCCGAGTGCGCCACCTTGAGCGCCAGCCGCTCGATCAACATGTGGTACTCGTCCCACGAGACGTAGAGATGTTTGCCGTCGTCGGTGAGCATCGAGGTTCTCTCCTTGCAGTCAGGTCTTGTAGGGGTGGCGCAGCAGGATGGTCTGCTCGCGATCGGGGCCGGTGGACACCATGTCGATCGGCGCGTCGATGCACTGCTGCACGCGCTCGAGGTAGCGCCGTGCGTTGACGGGCAGTTGCTCCCAGCGGGTGAGCCCGACAGTGGGCTCGCTCCAGCCTGGGAAGCTTTCGTAGATCGGCTGGCAGGCCACGATGTCGTCGGCGTCCAGCGGCAGGATATCGAGGCGCTGTCCGCCCAGGTCGTAGCCGATGCAGATCTTGATCTCTGGCAGGCCGTCGAGCACGTCGAGCTTGGTGATGCACACGCCCGAGATGCCGTTGATGATCATCGAACGCTTGAGTGCCGCCGCATCCAGCCAACCACAGCGGCGCGGCCGTCCGGTCACGGTACCGCGCTCCTGACCGACGGTCGACAGGTGGTGCCCGATGCTGCCCGGCACGTCCATCGGCAACTCGGTCGGGAACGGACCGGAACCGACGCGAGTCGTGTAGGCCTTGGTGATACCCAGGATGTAGTGCAACTGGTCCGGTCCGACGCCCGCCCCCGCCGCGGCATTTCCGGCCACGCAATTGCTTGACGTCACGTACGGATAGGTGCCGTGGTCAATGTCCAGCAGCGTGCCCTGCGCGCCCTCGAACAGCAGGTTGGCACCGGCGCGGCTGGCTGCGTAGATGCGGTAGCCGACATCGGCCAGCATTGGCTTCAACTGCTCTGCCACGGCCATCGCATGGTCGAAGATCGGCTGGAATTCGAGCGGTGTGGACTTGAGGTAGCCGCCGAGGGCGAAGTTGTGCAGTTCCAGCAACTCGCGCAGCTTCTTCGCAAAGCGCTCCGGGTGCTTCAGGTCCTGCACGCGAAGCGCGCGGCGCGCCACCTTGTCTTCGTAGGCCGGGCCGATGCCCTTGCCGGTGGTGCCGATCTTGCCGGCACCACTGGTCTCGCGCAGCGCTTCGCGCGCCTTGTCGACCTCGACATGGAAAGGCAGGATCAGCGGACACGACTCGCTCACGAACAGCCGCGAGCGCACCTCGACGCCGATCCCCTCCAGCCGCTCGATCTCGCCCAACAGGTGCGTCGGGTCAACCACGACACCATTGCCGATGTAACAGGCCACGCCGTCGCGCATGATGCCGCTGGGGATCAGTTGCAATGCCGTCTTCACGCCCTTGATGACCAGCGTGTGGCCGGCGTTGTGTCCACCCTGGAAGCGCACCACGCCCTGGGCGTGGTCGGTCAGCCAGTCGACGACCTTGCCTTTGCCTTCGTCGCCCCACTGGGTGCCGACAACGACGACGTTGCGGCCGCGACCGGTTTTGGTTTGCATCGTATTCAAGAGATCCTCGTTGACGGTTTGCGGTCAGAGTGCGCGCTGCACCCAGCGACCATCGACCTCGACCAGTTCGCGGTCGCAGTCGTATTCCTGTGCTTCATGCTCATGGCCTGGCAGCGTGCAGACGACCACATGGCCTTGCTCACGCAGCCGGCGCACCGCAGCCCGCAATTCACTGCCTTCACCCCAGGGCGCGCGCACGGCTGCGATCGCCGGGCGCTCGGCCGCCACCTGAACCAAGGCCTTGACGTCGAGGCTGAAGCCGACCGCGGGCCGATTTCGGCCAAATACGGCCCCGACTTCGTCATAGCGTCCACCGCGCGCCAGCGCCGCGTTGGAGGCCGCCCCGTACAGCGAAAAACGCGCACCGCTGTAGTAGGCGTAGCCGCTGATGTCTGCCAGATCGATGCCGATGCGCACCGACGGGTGCACGCGCTGCACGTGGCTGGCGAGCCAGGTCAGATCATCGAGCGCCCGCTCGATGGCTGGCCGGCCCGGCAGCAGGCGACGCGCACGGTCGAGCACCTCGACGCCGCCATACAAGCGCAACAACGTCGAGATGCTTTGCTGCATCTGCGACGGCAATACGCGCGCAGCTTCAGCCGCGGCCGCGGCATCCTTGCGAGCCAGCGCGTCCATCACCTCGGCCAACTGCTCCGCATCGACGACTGCACCCCCGAGAACCGAGCGCACGACGCGGGCGTCGCCGAGGTCGAGCAGCACATCGTCGACCCCGGCCGCGCGCAAACCATCGAGTGCGAGATCGATCACCTCCAGATCGGCCTCCAGCCCGGCGTGGCCATAGATCTCGGCGCCGAACTGCAATGGTTCGCGCGTCCCCTGCGCACTGTCTGCGCGCGTGTGCAGCACGGGCCCGCAATAGCACAGCCTCGCCACGCCCTCTCGGTTGAGCAGGTGCGCATCGATCCGCGCCACTTGAGGCGTGGTGTCGGCGCGCAGCCCAAGCGTACGGCCGGACAGTTGATCGACCAGCTTGAAGGTCTTCAGGTCGAGTTCGTGGCCAGTGCCCGACAACAGTGAATCGAGGTACTCGAGCAGCGGCGGCATCACCAGCTCGAAGCCGTAGCTGCGTGCGCCGTCGATCAACGTCCGTCGGAGTTCCTCGATGCGACGCGCCTGGCTCGGCAAGACATCGGCAATCTGCTCTGGCAGCAGCCACGCACGCGACATGGGACAAGACGCAGCATTGTTGAAAACGGCATTGTACCGACCGCGTCGTTGCGCTAAGTCCGCCAGACCGCCAGCAGCACCAGCCCGGCAAGCAGGCTCGCCAACCCGATGAAACGGATCTGGCCATCGCTCATCTGCGTCGCGCGCTCGAACATCTGGCGCCAGGTGCCGGGACTGAGGAACGGCAGCAAGCCCTCGATCACCAGCATCAGCGCCATTGCGCCGAGCAGCGCATCACCCATCGCGCGACGGCCCCGCCGTCACTTCTTCGCCGGCGGCGCAGCGAACGTGCCGCCGCTGCCACGCATCGCGCGGAAGAAATCGCTGCTCGGGTCGAGCACCATGACGTCGTTCTTGTTGCGGAAGCTCGCCCTGTAGGCCTCGAGGCTGCGGTAGAACTGCGCGAACTGCGGATCGCGGCCAAAGGCATCCGCGTACAAGGCGGAGGCTTTTGCGTCGCCCTCGCCCTTGACCTTCTGCGCATCGCGATACGCCTCGGCAATGATCACCTCGCGTTGCCGGTCGGCGTCGGCGCGGATCTTCTCCGATTCGGCACCACCCTGTGCGCGCAATTCGTTGGCCACGCGGTTGCGCTCGGACTGCATGCGCCGATAGACCGAATCGGTGATGTCTGCGACAAAGTCGACTCGCTTGACGCGCACATCGACGATCTCGATGCCAAAGGACTTGCTCTCATCGGCCAGGCGCTCGCGCACGTCCTGCATGACCTTGTCGCGCTCGCTGGACAGCATCCCGCTGACCGTGCGTCGTGTCACGACCTCGTTGAACGCAGCCTGCACCACCGGTGACAAGCGGTTCTCGAGGTTGCGCAGGTCGACGCCGTTGTTGCGGATGAATTGTCGCGGCTCGGAGATGCGCCACTTGATGAGCCAATCGATGATGAGGCTCTTCTTCTCGGCGGTGAAGATCGGGCGGGTCTCCGGGCTGTCCAATGTCTGGATCCGCTTGTCGAGGAAGACCACGTTCTGCAGTGGCGGCGGCAGCTTGAACTTCAAGCCGGGCTCCGTGATCACCTCCTTGATCTCTCCCAACGCGTAGACCACGGCAACCTGCCGCTGGTCGACGATGAAGAGCGTGGACGCGGCGAGCATCAGCACGAGCAGCGCGCTGACGGCAATCAATGCCAGACGGTTCATGTGCTTGTTCTCCTGGCCTCAGCGGACATCGCGTTCACGGGTGCGCGCGCCGTCGCGTGATCGCGCATCGGCACCGGCCGTGCTGGCGGTCTCCGGCGTCGGTGTCGGCGGCGTGGCGGCGGTCGGCGGCGCTGCCGCGCCGGCCTGCTGCATCAACTTGTCCAGCGGCAGGTACAGCAGGTTGGAGCCATTGCGGCTGTCGACCATGACCTTGCTGACGTTGCTGTAGACCGACTGCATCGTCTCGAGATAGAGCCGGTCGCGCGTCACGGTGGGCGCCTTCTGGTACTCGGCCAGCACGGAGCGGAAACGCTGCGCATCACCTTCGGCCTGTGCCACCACGCGCGAACGGTAGCCCTCGGCCTCCTCCTTCAGTCGCGCCGCGTTGCCCTGCGCCTTCGGAATCACGTCGGCTGCATAGGCCTGGCCCTCGTTCTTGAAACGGTCGCGGTCGGCACCGGCCTTCACGGCGTCGTTGAATGCCGCCTGCACCTGCTCGGGCACCTGCACGTTCTGCACATTGACGTTGGCGATGACAACCCCGGCATTCAGGCGGTCGAGTTGCACCTGGATCGACTTGACCAGGTCGGCCGCGATCGCATCGCGTTGCTCGTAAAGCACCTGGTCGACCTTGCTGCGACCGACGATCTCGCGCACGGCCGATTCGCTGGCCTGCACGACCGCTTCATCCGGATTTCGATTCTCGAACAGATAGGCCCTGCGAGTCCTTCAGGCGGTACTGCACGGTGAAGCGAATGTCGACGATGTTCTCGTCTTCCGTCAGCATCGACGAGTCGCGCAGACCCGTGGCCTGCCCGATGGTGTTGCGGCCAACTTCCACCGAGCGCAACTGCGTCACCGCGACCGTTTCGTGGGCCTGGAACGGATACGGCCAGCGAAACTGGATGCCGGCGTCGCGCGTTTGTGCGTAGCGACCGAACGACGTTACAACGGCCTGCTGGCCTTCCTGCACGATGAACACGCCGCTGCCGAGCCAAACCAGCACTGCCACGCCGGCAATCAGGCCGAGGCCGATCCCCGCGCTCTTCATGTCGGGCTGAAATGACGAACCACCGCCATCACCGCCGCCACGTTGAGGAGGCTGGCCGCCACCTTTGCCACCGAACAGGCCGCCGAGCTTGCGATTGAAGTCGCGCCAGAGCTCATCCAGGTCGGGCGGGCCATCGTTGCGGTTGCTGTAGACCAGGCCGCGGTCGCTGCCATTGTTCACGCGACGCGACCGGTTCGGCCGCAGCGCAGCCGTCATCAGGGCCCACGTGGCGCGCCCGAGTTCGTTCAGGCGCAGGCCCAAAGGAGCGGGAACATCGGGCTCGAAGCGTGGGGTCATGCTTGCTTGACTCGGTAGGGGGGTTCGTCGGTACCTGACGCGTCGGCGGCATCGTTCAATGGCACAGGCAGCGCGCGGATATGGTGGCACAGCGCCGGCATTCAAGGCATCGCCGGCAACTTGTTCGGCAATCACGCCACGCAACAAGTCCAGGCCGCGGCCATCACGGGCGCTGACAAACACGCGTGGCGTGCGAATGCCGGGCGCGCGTTCCACGGCATCGCGCATCGCTCGCGGGCGCTGGATTCGGGCAGCAGATCCAGCTTGTTGAAGACGAGCACCTGCGGGATGCGGTCGGCGCCGATCTCGGCCAGTACGCGCTCGACCTCTTCGATCTGCTCGGCCGCCAGCGGACTCGCGGCGTCGACCACGTGAAGCAGCAGATCGGCGTCGGCCGCCTCTTGCAGCGTGGCGCGGAAGGCCTCGACCAGCTTGTGCGGCAGGTCGCGGATGAAGCCCACGGTGTCGGACAGCGAAACCTGGCGCCCGGCTTCCTGCAGCCACAACGCTCGGGTGGTGGTATCCAGCGTCGCAAAGAGCTGGTCCGCAGCGTAGGCACGGGCCTTGACCAAGGCATTGAACAAGGTCGACTTGCCGGCATTGGTATAGCCGACCAGCGATACGCGGTACGTCCCGCTGCGCTCGCGTGCACGGCGCTGCGTCTGGTGCTGGCGCTTGACCTTTTCCAATCGCGACTTCACCGTCTTGATGCGCTCGCCGATCATGCGGCGGTCGAGTTCGATCTGCGCCTCGCCGGGACCGCCGCGAATGCCGATGCCGCCCGTCTGGCGCTCCAGATGGCTCCAGCGCCGTACCAGACGCGTCGCCTGGTACTGCAGACGAGCCAATTCGACCTGCAGCTTGCCCTCATGGCTTTGTGCTCGCGCGGCAAAGATATCGAGGATCAGCGCCGTGCGGTCGGCCACCGCCACGCCCAGATGGGCCTCGAGATTGCGCTGCTGCGCGGGCGACAGTGCCTGATCGAAGATCACGCCGCGCGCCTGCTCGGCTTCGACAATCGCCTTGATCTCGTCAGCCTTGCCCGAGCCGACGAACAGCGCTGCATCTGGCGCCTTGCGTCGCGCGATCACGCGTGCGACCGGCTCGTCGCCGCCCGAGATCGCAAGCAGCGCCAGTTCGTCGAGCGTGGCATCGAAAGAGGAGCCCGGGCCGAGGTCGACCCCGACGAGCACCACGCGCGTCGCGCCCGCAGTGGCTGGCGTGGCTGGTACTGCCGATGGTAGAAGAGCCCAAGTGCTCGCGCGCTCAGCCGTTGCTCGGCTCAGCGGCTTCCTGGGCGTGGAAGTTCACTGCACGGCCGGGCACCACCGTCGATATCGCGTGCTTGTAGACCATCTGCGTCACGGTGTTGCGCAACAGGACCACGTACTGGTCAAAAGACTCGATCTGACCCTGCAGCTTGATCCCGTTGACCAGGTAGATCGAAACGGGAACGTGCTCCTTGCGCAGCAGATTCAGGAAAGGGTCCTGGAGGAGTTGGCCCTTGTTGCTCACGATATTTGCTCCGTGTTGAAAGTCCGAATGTGCAGCACGTTATCACAGGGTTGCCCCCTATGGCGCCCGCAGTGGCAATCGCTCTAAGTGTCCTTGTCGTCGAAAGGGTTCCGTGAGGTCCTCATTTCGATGCGCAGTGGCGTGCCGACCAGCTTGAAGTGGGCCCGGAAGCGCCCTTCGAGATAACGCTTGTAGGCGTCGGTCACGTGCTCGAGCGAATTGCCGTGCACCACGACGATCGGCGGGTTCATTCCACCCTGGTGCGCATAGCGCAGCTTTGGCCGGAAGTGCCCTGCCCGCTTGGGCGCCTGGTGTTCGACCGCTTCGTGCAACAGTCGCGTCAGCACCGGCGTGGACATCTTCCGCGTCGCCGAGGCGTGCGCATCTGCGATGGCCTGCCACAGCGGCCCCAGGCCCTGGCGCTTCAAGGCCGAGATATGGAGCCGCTCGGCATACTTCAGGAAGGCCAGCCGTGACTCGATCGAGCGCTCGAGCATCTGCCGCTGGTAGCTGTCGATCGCGTCCCACTTGTTGATCGCGATCACGACGGCGCGCCCGGCGTCGAGAATGTAGCCAGCGATGTGCGCATCCTGATCGCTGACGCCCTGGGTTGCATCGAGCAGCAGCACCACGACGTTGGCATCGGCGATTGCCTGCAGCGTCTTGACCACCGAGAACTTCTCGATCGCCTCGAACACGCGCCCCTTGCGGCGCAAGCCTGCGGTGTCGATCAGCTCGAACTTCTGGCCCGCGCGCTCGAACGGCACATGGATCGCATCGCGCGTCGTGCCGGGAAGGTCAAACGCGATCAACCGCTCCTCGCCGAGCCATGCATTGATCAGCGTGCTCTTGCCGACGTTGGGCCGACCGGCCACGGCCAGTCGGATCGGCCGCGATGGGCCGTCGCCAGGCACCTCGTCTTCACCGTTGTCCGGCGCGAAATCCGCCAGCACGGCCTCGCACAGGCTGCGGATGCCCTGCCCGTGGGCGGCCGACACCGGATGCGGCTCGCCGATGCCCAGTTCGTGGAACTCGGCCAGATGTGGCGAGTCGCTCATGCCCTCGGCCTTGTTGACGGCGAGGAAGACACGCTTGTTGGCACTGCGCAGGTAGCGCGCGATGTCATGATCCTGGCCCGACACACCGGTGCGCACGTCGGTGACGAAGATCACCGCGTCGGCTTCAGCGACCGCCTGCTTGGTCTGCTTTGCCATTTCGGCCACCACGCCGGTCGGCTTGTCGGGTTCGAAACCGCCGGTGTCGATGACGATGAACTCATGCTCGCCGATGTGTGCGTCACCGTAATGGCGATCGCGCGTCAGCCCGGCATGGTCGGCCACGATCGCATCGCGGCTCTTCGTCAGGCGGTTGAACAGCGTGCTCTTGCCAACATTGGGCCGGCCGACGATTGCCACCACCGGTTTCATGGACGTGACCGCACCCTATTCGGGGCGGAAAGCAAACAATCCGCCGTTGCGCGTGACCACCAGGATCGTGTTGCCAGAGCGCACCGGCACCCCGACGACCGGCGAGCCGTCGGTGGCCATGCGCAGCAGGGTCTTGCCGTCTGTACGGTCGAGAAAATGCACCTGTCCTTCTGCATCGCCGAAGATCACCGTGCGGCCGACCACCAAGGGCCCCGACAGGCCCCGGTGGCGGAGGGCTTCGTTCTGCCACGCCAGGTCGCCATTGTTGGCGCGCCAGGCCGTGATGCGATCGCTGGCGTCGGCTCCCACCACCAGTTCGGTGTCGCCACCAACGGCCTGTATGCCACCGACGTTCTTGCTCCACAGCAGCGTGGCGCGTTGCGCGTCAGCGCATCCCACGGCCGATTGAAATGAACGCGCACAAACGACATCGCCCACCCGCAGCAGCGGACCCACCAGGTCGGCCAGACGCTCGACCTCATTGGTGCCACGCGGATTGGCGAGCGGCACCTCCCAGCGCACGGTCCCCCGCAGCGGATCGACCCCGGTCAGTCGCTGGGCCTGGCCTACCAGCAGCGTGTCCTTGAACGCAGCAACCACACCGGGCTGCGCCAAGGTCAGGGCTTCGCCCGGGCGCTGCAAGGTCCACAGCAAGCGGCCGTCGAGCGCATCAAAAGCACTGACCACGCGGTCGACACCCATCACGAATACCCGCTCGCCGGCCACCAGCGGCGGCGTCGCAACGCGCGTGGCCAGGCGCGCCCGCCACTTGACGGCGCCGCGTTCGATCGCGACGACCTCGTTGTCGCGCGTGACCACAGCCGCGAATCGGCCATCGCTGCCGACACCGGCATTCAGGCGCGCGCCCGCATTGGCGCGCCACAGTTCGCGACCGTCATCGGCGCGCAGCGCCAGCACGCTGCCATCGGCTGCCGCCACCGTGAACTCGCCATCACGAACGGTGATCGCCATGCCGGGCACCGCGCCATCGATTCGGGCACTCCAGACCAATCGGCCTGCAATCTGGGGCGTGATTGCCTCGAGGGGTGTCGGCTTGGGCTTGTCGCTCGAACAGGCAACCAGTGCAAGGCCCGCCGCGCCCAGCACCATGCAGCGCAGCAGCACCTTCACTGGGCGGCTCCGCTCGCTGCAGCGCTTCGCCGCCGCCGGCGCCGCCGCTGGCGCCGCGCCGAGGGCGGTCAACTTGGCATCCAGCAGTCGGCGGTATTCAAGCTTTTCGTCCATGGCCCTGTAGGCGACCTCGTAGGCCTTGCGAGCCTCGTCCTTCTTGCCTTGAGCCAGCAATACATCACCACGGCGGTCAGCGACCAGTGCCTCGAAGGCCTTGGCGTTCTTGCCTTGCGCGGCGGCGTCGAGTTGCGCCAGCGCCGACTCGTATTGCTTCTTGTCCAACAGCAGCCCCGCCGCACGCAGGCGCGCGATCGTGCGGTACTCGTCCTCACTTGCATTGTCGGCAGCCCAGGCCAGGGTAGCCAGCGCGGCATCGGTCTGGCCCTTCTCGGCTTGCACTTTGGCCGCCAGCAGGGCTGCCCTGCTGGGCGTAGGCCGTGCCCGGAAAGCGCTCCTTCAGGTCAGCGAAGACGCGCGCCGCTCGCTCGACATCGGCCGCCTGGGCGGCACGGTCGAGCTCGTCGAACATCGCGCTGGCCTTGGCGGCCTGGCTGCGTTGCCACCAGTTCCAGCCGTTCCAGGCGGCGAAGCCGCTGAGCGCGAGGATCAACGTCCAGGTGATCAGGTTGCCGTACTGGTTCCAGAACGCCTTGAGTTGGTCAATTTGCTCCTGCTCTTGCAGGTCGAGATGGGTCGCCATGGGAATGTGGTTTCGATCGGGTGCGGGATTATGCGGTGTGCAATTCGTGGGCCCAGGTGGGGACGTCGGTGAGCGCGCGCGTGAACTGCGGCGCCTGCGCGTCGCGCAGCGGCTTGACGGCCACGACGTCCTGCGCAAGCTCCGCCTCGCCGAAGATCAGCGCGTAGTTCGCGCCGCTGGCGTCGGCGCGCTTGAACTGCGACTTCATGCTGCCGCCGCCCGCATGCAACAGCACTGCGACGCCAGCAGCGCGCAACGCTTCGATGGCGACCATGACCCGCGGCAGTGCCGCCGCGCTCGGCACAACGGCGTACGCGACCGGTGCGGCGGCAGCGGGGAAGAGTCCCAGCTCTTCGAGCAGCAGCACCACGCGCTCCAGCCCCGACGCAAAGCCGACCGCTGGCGTCGGCTTGCCGCCGAGTTGCTCGAACAGGCCGTCGTAGCGGCCGCCGCCGCAGATCGTGCCCTGCGCGCCAAGGCGCTCGGTGATCCACTCGAACACCGTCAGGTTGTAGTAGTCCATGCCGCGCACCAGACGCGGATTCACCGTGTAGGCAAGGCCGGCGGCATCGAGCACCGCGCGCACGGCATCGAAATGTCCTTGCGATTCGGCGCCCAGGAAATCGATCAGTCGGGGCGCCGCGTCGGCGACAGCCTTCATTGCCGGGTTCTTGGTATCGAGGATGCGCAGCGGGTTGCTGTGCAGGCGCCGTTTGGCATCGTCGTCGAGGGCGTCAGCGTGGGCCTCGAAGTGCGCGATCAACGCCGCACGGTGCGCCTGGCGTTCGGCGGGCTGGCCCAGGCTGTTGAGTTCGAGCCGCACGTCGCGACCTTCGACCAGCCCCAACTCGCGCCACAGCGCGCGGCACATCAGGATCAGTTCGGCGTCGACGTCGGGGCCGGCAAAACCGAGCGCCTCGGCACCGAATTGATGAAACTGGCGGTAGCGGCCCTTCTGGGGACGCTCATGACGAAACTGCGCGCCGAGGTACCACAGCCGCTTGCCGCCGTCATAGAGCAGCGAATGCTCGACCGCGGCGCGCACCACGCCGGCCGTGTTCTCGGGGCGCAGCGTCAGCGCATCGCCATTCATGCTGTCGGTGAAGGAGTACATCTCCTTCTCGACGATGTCGGTCACCTCGCCGAGCCCGCGCACAAACAGCGCCGTCGGCTCGACCACCGGTGTGCGCACGTTGGCATAGCCGTAGCGCGCCATCAGTGCGCGCAGCTTGTCCTCCAGCCATTCCCAGCGTGCCGACGCCGGTGGCAGCAGGTCGTTCATGCCTTTGACGGCAACCAGTTTGTTGTCTGCCATGGGGAGATGGGGCAATGCGCCTGCCTTGCGGCGAGCCGATTCAGTGCGGGGCGGCGGTCGCCGCAGCGCCGTAGCGCCGTTCGATGTAATCCTCGACCAGGCGATGGAATTCCTGCGCGATGCGCTCGCCCCGCAGCGTCAGGGCCTTCTCGCCGTCGATGAACACCGGCGCGGCAGGGGCTTCGCCGGTGCCCGGCAGGCTGATGCCGATGTCGGCGTGCTTGCTCTCGCCGGGACCATTGACGATGCATCCCATCACCGCCACCTTGAGATTCTCGACGCCGGGGTAGCGCGCCTTCCAGACCGGCATCTGCGCTCGCAGGAAATCGTCGATCTGCTTGGCCAGATCCTGGAATGTGGTGCTGGTGGTGCGGCCGCAGCCGGGGCACGCCGTCACGCTGGGATTGAATGTGCGAAGGCCGAGCGACTGCAGGATCTCCAGCGCCACAACCACCTCCTGTGTTCGTGCCTCGCCCGGCTGCGGCGTCAGACTGACGCGGATGGTGTCGCCGATGCCTTCCTGCAACAGCACCGCCAGCGCCGTCGCCGACGCCACCGTGCCTTTGGTGCCCATGCCGGCCTCGGTGAGGCCCAGGTGCAGCGCGTAGTCGCAGCGTTGCGCGAGGGCGCGGTAGACCGCGATCAAGTCCTGCACGCCGCTGACCTTGCAGCTGATGATGATGTGGTCGGGGTTGAGTCCCAGTTCGCGTGCAACCTCGGCCGACTGCAACGCCGATTGCACCAGCGCCTGGTACATCACCTGCTTGGCGTCCCATGGCTGCGCACGGCGGGCGTTGTCGTCCATCATGGCCGCGAGCAGTTCCTGATCGAGACTGCCCCAGTTGACGCCGATGCGCACCACCTTGTCCCAGCGCACGGCTGCCTCGACCATCATGGCGAACTGACGGTCGCGCTTGTCGCCCTTGCCGACGTTGCCAGGGTTGATCCGGTACTTCGACAGCGCCTGCGCCATGTGCCGGGTACTCGGTCAGCAGACGGTGCCCGTTGTAATGAAAGTCGCCGACCAGCGGCACGCCGATGCCCATGCGGTCGAGTTGCTCGCGAATGTGCGGCACCGCGGCAGCGGCCTCGGGCGTATTGACCGTGATGCGCACCAGTTCCGAGCCAGCGATCGCAAGTTCCTTGACCTGGATGGCGGTTCCGATCACGTCGACCGTGTCGGTGTTTGTCATCGACTGGACGCGCACCGGTGCGTCGCCACCGAGGGTGACGATCTGGTTGTTCCAGGCCACGCGGGCCTGGCGGCTACGCCGCCTGAGTGGTCCGGCGTGAGCGATGGCGTCGAGGTCCGAAAGGCAGGCTCATCAGGCAGGATCAGGGCAGACGCAGTCGCGCCACGTTGTCGCGCGTGCTGGCAGCGATGTCGACCGGCTGGCCGCGGAACGCCAGTTGAGTCACCGCCGCATTGCCAACCGTCACGCGCAATGGCAGGTCACCGTCGAGGCCGACCGTCTCGCCCGGCTGCACCAACCGGGACAGCAGCGTCTGCCCCTTGGCGTCCAGAACCTCGACCCAGGATTCCGCGCTGGTGCGTACCGTCAACGCGCCTGCGGCCGCGCCGGTGACCGACGCACCAGGCGTGGCGGGCGGCGCCGAATGCACGGTTTCGATCGCTGCCGACGCGCCAGCGGTCGCTGCCTGCTGCGGCGGTCGCGGACGGCTTCGGCGCAGAGAGGGCCGGCTGCGGCATCTGCGGGGTCGATGCAGTGCGCGCGCTGCTGGACGCCGCGCCAGCCCTGCCGGCGGCCGCGCCGCGCCAGAGCATCCACCGCTCGGGGAGCAAGGCCAGCACCAGCGCGCCAACCAGCACCAGCCCGGTGGCCCAGAAGATCGGCTTGCGCAACAGCGTCAGATCGCCAGGATCGCGCTTGCCGTGCGGCTCGCGGAAGCGCGCGTTGATGCCGGAACCGACCCGTGCCAGCTTGGACTGGTCGCCAGCCTGCGGCAGCTTGGCGAGCACCGGCTCGGGATCGACCTTCAGCGCGCGACACATGGTCTGCGCCAGCGCACGCGTGAACGTCAGGTCTGGCAACTCGCCGTAACGGTCGGACTCGAGTGCCTCGAGTTTGCGCGGCGAGACCTTGATCGAAGCGGCCAGGGCCGCGATGTGCAGGCCACGCTTCTCTCGCGCCGTGCGCAGCATCGCCCCGGCCGTGACATCGGTGCTGGCCTCGCCGATCGGCACGGCGCGGCCGTCGGCATCAGTCATCGAACTTCCCCCGTTCATAGGCCAACGTTTCTGGCGCCTGAGGAAAACGGTTGCGCAACGCGCGACCGAAGTCCTCCACGCCACTGCGATTGCCGAGCCGGTTCTCGATGCGCAGCGCGAGCCACAGGGTTTGCGCGTTGCTCAACTCCTCGCGCGTGTTGACGCGTCGGATGTAGAAGCGCGCACGCTCGTACTCTCCTCGACGGTACAGCACCTCCGCAAGGTTCATCGCCGTCGTCGGGTTGGACGGGTCGAGTTCGTAGGCCCGCGACAGTTTGCGTTCGGCCTCATCCAGCCGTCCGGCGCGGGAAAGGCAGACGCCTTGCGCCAGGAACGTGCGCTCCGCGCCGCGGTACTGCGGCACCGCCAGTGCCTGCTCGAACAGTCGGTCGGCCTCGGCGAAGCGGTCGCGCTGACAGAGGAACCACGCGCGGTTGTGCATCGTGTCGGCATCGCGGGGATTGATTTGCAGCGCGCGCGCAAAACTCTCCTCGGCCAGGGCCTCCTCGCCCATGCTCGCGTACACCAACCCTCGCAGGCTGAACGCCGCACCCAGATCAGGCTTGGCCGCCAAGGCCAGCTTGATTTCGTCCAGTGCCGTCTCGTACTGACCCCGGCTGAAGTGCAGCGATGCCAATTCCATGCGCACCGCGGCACGCCGGTCGGCGTCGCCCGGGTCGGAAGCGGCACGCGAGCCATTGCCCCCTGTGGCTGCCGGGGCGCCCCCGGTCGTGCCAGTGGTGGTCGTGGCGCAGGCTGCAAGCAGTGCAGCGGCGCAAGCTGCAACGGCGAAGACGGTCAGGCGCATCGGTGTCAGGCGTGGGGCGCGGGTTGGAGAACGGCAATCGGCACTCGCCGCAGGCGAAGGTCGGCGCGGGTGCGGTCCTGCACTTCGCCGGCCAGCTGGCCGCACGCGGCGTCGATGTCGTCACCGCGCGTCTTGCGCACCGTGGTGACGATGCCTCCAGCCTGAAGTCGCTCGGCAAATGCCGTGACTCGGTCACGCCGCGAACACAGCAGCCCGGATCCCGGGAACGGGTTGAACGGGATCAGATTGAACTTGCACGACACGCCGGCACGCCGCACACGTTCGACCAACGCATCGGCCTGAGCCAGGCTGTCGTTGACGCCGTCGAGCATGCAGTATTCGAAAGTGATGAAGTCGCGTGGCGCGGCGTCAAGGTAGCCCTTGCAGGCGGCCAGCAGTTCGTCGATCGGGTACTTCTTGTTCAACGGCACCAGCACGTCGCGCAGCGCATCGTCGGCAGCGTGCAGCGACACCGCCAGCGCGACCGGACAGTCGTCACGCAGGCGTTCGATCATTGGCACCACGCCGGAGGTGCTGACCGTGACGCGCCGGCGCGAAAGGCCGTAAGCGTGGTCGTCGAGCATCACGCGCAACGCAGGCAGCAGCGCCCCGTAGTTCTGCAGCGGTTCGCCCATGCCCATCATCACGACGTTGGTCACCACGCGATTGCCGGAGGCCGGATTCAGTCGCTGGCGCAATTGGCGTTCGGCGTGCCACAACTGGGCCACGATCTCGCCGGTCGTGAGGTTGCGGCTGAAGCCCTGGTGGCCGGTCGAACAGAAGCGACAGCCGACCGCACAGCCAGCCTGGGACGAGATGCACAGGGTGCCGCGCCCTTCCTCGGGGATGAAGACCGTCTCGACCGCGTTGCCCGCACCGACATCGAACAGCCACTTGACCGTGCCATCGGCCGACACATTCTCGGACAGCACGGCCAGCGGCCGCACCTCGGCCTCGCCGGCGAGCTTGTCGCGCAAAGACTTGGCCAAGTCGCTCATCAGAGCGAAATCGGCGGTTCCCTTCTGGTGGATCCAGCGGAACAGCTGGGTGGCGCGGAAGCGCTTCTCACCCAACCCATCGCAATAGGCTGCGAGCCCTTCGAGATCGAAATCGAGAAGGTTCGCGAGCATGGATGCGTCAGCGGCCGTAGACGTTCATGCCGGCAAAGAAGAACGCCACTTCGACAGCGGCGGTCTCCGGCGCGTCGGAGCCATGCACGGCATTGGCGTCGATGCTGTCGGCGAAATCGGCGCGAATGGTGCCTTTGTCGGCCTTTCTGGGGTCGGTGGCGCCCATCAGCTCGCGGTTCCTGGCAATCGCATTCTCGCCCTCGAGCACCTGGATCATCACCGGGCCGGAGATCATGAAGCTCACCAGGTCATTGAAGAACGGGCGTGCCTTGTGCACTGCGTAGAACGCCTCGGCCTCGCGCCGCGAAAGATGCGCCATGCGCGCGGCCACGATCTTCAGCCCGGCAGCCTCGAAGCGGGCATAGATCTGCCCGACAACATTCTTGGCCACTGCGTCGGGCTTGATGATGGATAAGGTGCGTTCGATCGCCATGGTGAAAAACTCTCCGGAAAATCAATGACTTGGCAAAGCTTTGGATTGTAGCCCGCACGCCCCGATCAGCGCCCCTTGCCACCCCGCCCGCCGCCGCCACCCGTGCGACGCCCACCACTGCCCGCGCCGCTGCCGCCCTTGCCGCCTCGGCCGCCACCCTTCTTGCGCAGGAAGGCATCGCCCCCGATGTAGCCGACTGCAGTCTTCATCGGGTCCGGCTGGCCGCCCGCCGGCTTGGCACCAGCGCTCTTGCCCCGCCCTCCGGCGCCGCCGCGGGGACGCTGACCGCGCTGGCCCGCCGTGCGCGAACCGCTTGTCATACGTCTGTTGCAGCGGATTGGGAATAGGCCCGTCATCGTCTTCGGATTCGCGCCGCGGCTCGCGGATCTCCTTGATGGCTCGCTTGTCGTATGTCTGCTGCAGCGGGTTGGGTATCGGCGCATCGTCCCCGAGCTCGCGCCGTGACGCGCGCGCCTCGCGGATCGCACGCTGGTCGAAGGTCTGCTGAAGCGGATTCGGAATGTTGGCGACGTCAACCACCTCGACATGGTCGCCTTCGTCGAAATCGTGCGCGTGCACCGCCGCATCGCCGAAGCTGTCGTGCAGCCTCGGCTGGCCTCGGCCGCGCTGCGGGCCGCGGGCTGAGCGCTCAGGCGGTGGTTGGCGTTCACGCCTCGGACCGTCGTCGGCACGCGGCGGAGGCCGCGGCCCGACCTGACGCTCCGGCGGACGTTCGGCCGCGTCCACGCGGCCGCCGCGGCCCCGTTTGCTGCCACCGTCGCGGCGACCATTGTCGAGCCCGGTCAGGCGGCGCAGCAGCTTGACATCGTCCTCGGCCAAGTCGACCCAGACGCCTCGCTTCAACCCGCGCGGCAGCACGACCGAGCCGTAGCGAATGCGTATCAGGCGGTTGACCGTCAGACCCACGGCATCGAACAACTTGCGCACTTCGCGATTGCGGCCTTCGGTGATCACCACCCGGTACCAGTGGTTGGCCCCTTCGCCACCACCGTCGTCGATGCTCTTGAACGCGGCATTCTGGCCTTCGATCTGCACGCCTTCGAGCAGGCGCGCGCGGGCCTCGTTGTCGAGCGTGCCCAGCACACGCACCGCGTACTCGCGTTCGACGCCGAAGCGCGGATGCATCAGCTGGTTGGCCAGCTCGCCCGAGGTGGTGAACAGCAGCAGCCCTTCGGTATTGATGTCAAGCCGCCCGACCGACTGCCACTTGCCGTGCGGCAGTCGCGGCAGACGGCGAAATACCGTCGGCCGCTGCTGCGGGTCGTCGTGGGTGACGACTTCGCCGGCAGGCTTGTGATAGGCGATCACCCGCGCCGGCATTGGCGCGATACGCACCCGCACCGGCTTGCCGTCGACCGCCACGCGATCGCCCCATGAGATGCGCTGGCCGATGTGCGCAGGCTCGCCGTTCACGGTGACGCGCTTGTCGATGATCATCTGCTCGAGGTCACGACGCGATCCGACGCCAGCCTGAGCGAGCACCTTCTGCAGTTTCGGCGCTTCGACGTCAGGAGCGAGGACGCGGCGCGATGTCCCGGTGTCGGCCGGCTCATCTGCCGGGGCCTCCGCGATCACCGGGACCGAGCCATCGCCCGCCACGACATCTGCGGCCATCACGGCCGGCGCGATGGCGCTCGGCGGCTCGACCACCTCCGCGCCGGCGTCGACGTCGAAAGCCCCCGAGGTCACGGTGGCGAACAGCTCACCGGCATCGGGCATCGCAATCGTTGGCGGCATCGCATCGACTTCGCCTGCACCCGCAGTGCCAGCCCCGATGTCGAGCACGGTCACGTCGGCGTCGCGGCCGCCGCGGCCCTTGCGCCCACGGCGACGGTTGCGCCGCGAGCGCCGAGGCTCGCCATCCGTCGGTGCCGCTGTGTTCGCTCGATCTCCGGCCACTGCCCCGTCGGTGCTCGGCCCACTGGCGTCGGCGCCCTCACTGCCAGATCGTTCCTCACCCAGACTGCCCTGCTCGACCGGTGCGGCCTCGCTGGCACCCGGTTCGACGGCCTCGCTCGCCGCTTCCGACCCTTCGCGAGGGCTGCGGCGTCGGCGTTTGGACCGCACCGCGCCGGGCTCGCTGGCCACGCCACTCGTGTCGACCGGCTGCTCGTCTGCCGGCTCGGGGGGCATGGAAGGGTCGACGTCTTGGCTATCGTTCATGGCGCGGGAGCCGTGGGCTCGCTGGTTGGGCTGGTTTCATTGACCGGCATCGGAAGGTATTCGCCCGCCTCGTCGGGTGCGGCATGCACATCGGAGGGGGCCGGAATCTCGAGAGACGGCGGATTGTCGAGTGGCAGAGACACTTGGCCGTCGGGACTGACCTCGGCGTCGATCAGCCCTGGTTGCTCGGCCAATGCCTGCAGCAGGCGTTCATTGCTGCCCGCACCGCCCTGGCCACCGTCAAGGGGCGGCAACTGGTCGAGGCTGCCCAGCCCGAGGTCATCGAGGAACTGGCGCGTCGTTGCGTAAAGAGCCGGCCGGCCGGGGCCTTCGCGATGACCGATGGTCTCGATCCAGCCGCGGTCTTCGAGTTGCTTGACGATCTGGGTCCCGACAGTCACGCCGCGAATGTCCTCGATGTCCCCCCGTGTCACCGGTTGCCGGTAGGCCACGATCGCGAGCGTTTCGAGCACCGCGCGCGAGTACTTGGGCGGCTTCTCGGGGTTCAGTCGGTCGAGGTACTCGCGCATTTCGGGCCGACTCTGGAAGCGCCAGCCACCGGCCAACGGCACCAACTCGACGCCGCGGCCGGCCCAGTCGCTCACCAGTTCATCGAGCAGGCTGCGCAGGGTATCGAGGCCGAGCTGATCTTCGAACAGCGCACGCAGCGCAGCCAGCGACAGAGGCTGGTGGGCGCAGATCAGCGCGGTTTCGAGGACGCGCTTTGCATCCTGTGTATTCATGGGCAGTGATCGTTGGGCGCCGGGTACCGCCGGCGGCGTTCGCATCAATCGGGTTCTGAGGCTCGGCCCGGGCGCGGCGCATTGGCGCGGCGCGGTTCAGAAGTTCACTTCGGGCGGCAATCCCGGGGCGGCGGCAAGGCCGGCCTGCTCCAGGGCATTGGCCGCATTGTAGCCGCCCGCGGGCGTTCAGCCGCAAACGGCCGCCCAGGCCGCCGCCATGTCGGGCGGCAATTCCTCGTTGAACGCCAGCGTGTCGCCCGTCTGCGGATGCTGAAGTACCAGCCGCACTGCATGCAAAGCCTGGCGCGTCGAGACCGAGCGCGGCCGCACCGCCGTACAACGCATCGGCCAACAGCGGGTGACCGCGCGAGGCCAGGTGAACACGGATCTGGTGCGTGCGGCCAGTGTGCAGCACGCAGCGCACGGCGCTGACGCCGCCGCGGCACGCGACACGTGAAATGTCGGTGCGCGCGGGTTTGCCGTTGGCCACCACCGCCATGCGCACGCGCGACACCGGGTCACGGCCAACCGGCGCCTCGATCGAGAACGGCGTCGCGGCAACGTCTCCATGCACCAGCGCCAGGTACTCGCGCCGCACATCGCGCGCTGCGATCGCGCGAACCAGGGCAGTCATCGCGGGCAGCGTCTTGGCCACGACCATCAACCCCGACGTGTCCTTGTCCAGGCGGTGCACGATGCCCGCGCGCGGCAGCTGGGCCGCACCGGCGTGATGGGCCAGCAGCCGTTGAGCAGGGTGCCCCGCCAATGGCCGGGCGCCGGGTGCACCACCAAGCCAGCCGGCTTGGCCAGCACCAGCAGGTGTGCATCCTCGAAGCGGATGGTCAGGGCCATCGGCTCAGGTGTGAAGGCGCGGCTTTCTTCGGTGGGTTGCAGCTCGACACTGACCGCCTGCCCGGCGCGCAGGCGCTTGGCGGCCGTCGTTGCGACGGCACCATCGACCTGCACCAACCCGCGCGCGATCAGTCCCTGCAAGTGGCTGCGCGAAAACTCGCTGGCATGCATGGCCAGCAGCTTGTCGAGTCGCTGGCCATGGTCATCGACAGCGACCTCGAAACGGCGCACCTCGACGCCGTCATCTAGCTCGTCGTCAGAGGGGCCAACCCTATAATCGCGCTCGATTTCTGCTCTCACGACTGCGGCCCGCTGGGCGCCGATGCACACAATGATCCGTATTCAGGATGGACTGGCCCAAGGCACGGTACGCGGTTACCTGCCGCTCCTGCTGGCGGCCGCGATCGCGGCAGCGGGCCTCGGCCTTTCAGGTTGCAGTTCGCCGCCCAAGGAGGACCCGAATTCGACTCAGGCGGTCGAACGATTGTATGCAGACGCCAAGGATGACATCGCCAACGGCAGCTTTGACTCCGCCATCAAGACACTCGAGCGGATCGAAGGCCGTGCTGCCGGCACGTTGCTGGCGCAACAGGCCACGCTCGACTTGGCCTATGCCCAGTACCGCACGGGCGAACGCGCTGCCGCGCTGGCCACACTCGACCGCTTCATCAAGCTGCATCCCTCGAGCCCTGCGCTGGACTATGCGCTGTACCTGCGCGGACTGGTCAACTTCAACGACACCCTGGGCTTCCTCGGCTCATTGGCACAGCAGGACCTTTCGGAGCGCGATCAGCAGGCCTCACGCGACTCCTACCAGGCGTTCAAGCAACTGGTGACGCAGTTTCCGCAGTCGCGCTACGCCGAAGATGCGAGGCTGCGCATGGACTACATCGTCAACGCGCTGGCCAACTATGAGTTGCATGTGGCGCGCTACTACCTGCGGCGCGGCGCCTTCGTTGCCGCAGCCAACCGAGCCCAACAAGTGGTGCAGGAATACCCTCAGTCACCGGCCAACGAAGAAGCCCTTTTCATCATGCAGTTGAGCTACAGGTTCCTGGGGCTCGAGCAGTTGCGCGCCGATACCGAGCGTATCTTGAAGCAGAATTTCCCCAACAGCCGCTTCAACGAGGAAACCATTCTGGAATCCAGACGCGCGTGGTGGCAACTCTGGTAGGCAGGCGACTCAAGCCTCAGTGATCGAGAGCCAGTTGGCCCAGCCACGCCAGAGCGGCCGACTCGTCGTCGAGCCGCAACATCGGTGGCAGAGCGCCGCGCAGCCGCGTGCCATACGGCATTCGCACCATTCGTGGGTCGCACACCACCAGCAGGCCGCGGTCGGTTTCATTGCGGATCAGTCGCCCGGCACCCTGTTTCAATGACACCGCAGCCTCGGCAACAAAGCACTCGTTGAACGGGTTGCGGCCCTGCGCTTCCAGCCGCTTGACGCGGGCCTCGATCAGGGGGTCGTTGGGTGGTGGAAACGGCAGCTTGTCGATCACCACGCACTGCAGGGCGTCGCCAGGGACATCGATACCCTCCCAGAAACTCTGCGAACCGACCAGCACCGCCGCCGGGTGCGCCAAGAAGCGCTGCAGCAATGCGCGCTTGGGTTGCGAGCCCTGCATCAGGACCTCGACATGTCCTGCACCGGCGGCATCGAGTTGCGCCCGCAGGGTGTCCGCCACCACGGGCAGCGCCCGCAGCGTGGTCGTCAAGACGAAGGTCCGACCACCCAGCGCCGCCGCACAGTTCGCCGCCAGCGTCGCAACGGCCGCCGGATGACCGGCCTCGCTGGGCTTGGGAAATCGGGAGGGAATGTACAAGCGCGCATTGGCCGGATAGTCGAACGGGCTGCCCAATCGCAACTTGGCCGCATCTTCCAACCCGGTGCTGGCGGTGAACCATGTGAGTTCGTCGTCGTCGCCGAGGGTGGCCGACGTGAAGATCCAGGTCTTGGGCGCACGCGCACGTTGCTCGCTCAGCATGTCACGAATGTCCAGCGGCGACTCGACCAGCCGCACTTGTTGCGGACTGACGTCGATCCAGCGAACCCAGCCGTCGGCAGCCTCGCGCTGGAACGCCGCGGCCAGACTGGCCAGCGCGCTGCCCCGCTCCTGCAACTTGGCAAAGTCGGGGCCGAGGTCGACCAAGCCCTGGATCGCCACTGCACCGGCCTCGCACGCGGCTGCCAGGCCTTGCAGTGCTTGCGCAAATCCTGCGGCCCCGGCGCGTTCCTGCCAGCGCAGCTTGAGCGTGCCCCGCACCTCGCGCAATGGCCCTGCCGCGGCCAGGCGCAACTCGCGCGCCGCGCGCTCGCAGTCGCCGGCCAGCGCCTGCCAGTCGGCCAGGCCGCGCGCTTGCTGCAGGCCGATGGCCAGCAGGTCGCGGGCAAAGTCGATGGCCTGTGCGCTACCCAGCGTGGTACCGAGAAATTGCACGCCGGCCTCGACCAGCTGATGGGCCTCGTCGAACACCGCCGCGTCGACGCTCGGAAGCAATTCTGCGACGCCGCTGTCGCGCAGCGCCATGTCGGCGAAGAACAGGTGGTGATTGATCACCACCACGTCGGCGGTCATCGCCTCGCGCCGTGCTTTCACGACGTGGCAGGCGGCAAACCGCGGGCAGTCGCTGCCCAGGCAGTTCTCGCGCGTCGACGTGATCAACGGAATCACCGGCGAACGCTCGTCGAGGCCGTCGAGCTCGGCAAGGTCGCCGCTGACCGTGGCCTGGGCCCAGGTTTCGATGCGTGCCAGCGCACGCACGGCAAAGCGATCGGGCAACAGCACGGGTTGCCCAGGTGTGCCACCCTGCCGGGCCTGATCCAGGCGATGCAGGCACAGATAGCTGGCGCGCCCCTTCAGCAGCGCCAGTCGCACCGGCACGCCGAGGGCCGCGACCAAGCGCGGCAGGTCGCGCAGGAACAGCTGATCCTGCAGGCTCTTGGTGGCGGTGCTGACCATGGCTCGGCGGCCCGACAGCAGCAACGGTACCAAGTAGGCGAATGTCTTGCCGACGCCGGTGCCAGCCTCGGCGACCAGCGCGCCGCGCTGGTCCAACGCCGCGGCGACGGCCAGGGCAAAGCGTTGCTGCACTTCACGTTCAACGTAGCCGGCATCGGCGCGCGCCAGCGGTCCGGCCGCGGCAAACGCGCGTGCAACCGCACCGGCCAGTACGCCCTCGGTATCGGCAACCGCGGCGGCCGACATCAAGCGGGTTCGGGCGGATCGACCTGCGCGGCCAGATGGGCAATCTGGTCGCGCAGCAGCAAGCGGCGCTTCTTCAATCGACGAAGCACCAGGTCATCGAGCGGATGTTCGTCGGCCAGGCGATCGATCAGACTGTCAAGATCGGCGTGCTCCATGCGCAGCTCGATCAGGCGGCGTTGGGGTGAATGCAGGTTGTCGTCCATCGTCACGCACACAGTGTAGGTGAGCGGCAAGAGTTCACGGTCGCCCATCGTCGTTCGCCGCCGCCGATCCCGTATATTGGTGTCATGGCCACTGCCGCTCTCGCCTATCGCCTCAACGCCGCCACCGGGATGCACCGAGGCGATCGGTCGTACCAGCAAGACCAGGTCGAAATCATTGCGCACCCTCGCACGCCGGGCTGCGTGCTGGCGGTCCTGGCCGATGGCATGGGTGGCAAGAGCGGTGGCCGCAAGGCCGCCGACCAGGTCGTGATGGTGGCCAGGCAGATCTATGAGCGCCATTCACCTTCTTCTGACGACGCGGCCGATCTGATGCGCCAATTGGTTCAGGAGTCGCACCTGATGATCAAGTTGACAGCGATCGCTGCCGAGGAGGAGCCACACAGCACGATTGCCGCGTTCATGATTGGCCCGAACCGACAGTGCGACATCGTGCATGCGGGCGACTCGCGCATCTACCACTTCCGCGGTCCCGACATGGTCAGCCGCACGATCGACCATTCTTTCGTGCAAAGGCTGATCGATGAAGGTCAGATCAGCGAGGAAGACGCCAACATGCATCCTCAGTCGAATCTGCTCACCGGCTGCCTGGGAACGCACCAAGATCCACCGCTGACGCCGGCGCACTTGGGCGTACTTGAAATTGGCGACAGCGTCTTGGCGTGCAGCGATGGCCTTTGGCACTACTTCACTCCCAAGGAGTTGGGTGCGATCGTCCACACCCTGCCTCCCCGCGAGGCCAGCGAGATGCTGGTGTCCAAGGCCAGGCAACGTGCGCGCGGCGGCGGTGACAACCTGTCGCTGGCGCTGGTGCGGGTGGAAGCCCTCGACAAGTAGACGCTCAGTTCTCCACCGCCGGCAGCGGATTGGCGGGCGGACGCTTGCTCTCTCGTTCGCGATTGCGGGCCTCGACGGCTGCGCGGTGAGCCTCCGCCTCCGAAGCGCGGCGTGCCGATGCTGCGGCCCGCTGCGCAGCCCGCGCGTCGGCCGCAGAGGCAGCCGCCTGGCGATCTGCCTCTGTCGCGCGCGGCTGCGATGGCGATCGTGCATCGCGCGCCGGCGTTTCCGCAGCCTTCGGGCCGTGCGAGCGCACCACGTCGGTCGGCGGCGTCTGGGCAGATGCCGCTTGGCGTTGCTCGATCTGAAGCAAGCGCTGGGCCGCACGGCGCCTGCGCTCCTCGGCGTCGAGCATGGCGGCTTCGCCGTCGAGCCGCCGCAGATTCTCGCGGCGCTCGGCTTTCACGCGATCGACGCAGGCGGTCACCGCAAACTGCTCGGCGCACGCCGCCTGCGCCGGCCTTCGCCCGGGCCTCGACGGCGGCACGCTCCTCGGCGATGCGCCGGCGCTGAGCAGCAGTTGCCTCGTCTGCCGACCAGGCTGGCACGGCCGCCGTGCTGGCCAGCAGAGCGACCAGTAGCAGGTCAAGTGAGCGACGTATCGACATCGCGACGCTCCAAGGCGAGGAATGCGGCCGACTGCATCTCGTTCAGACGTGACACCGTGCGTGGAAACTCGTGCGCGAGCGGGCCTTCGAGATAGAGCTGCTCGGGCGGCACCTCGGCCGACATGATCAGCTTGACCCGGCGATCGTAGAGCACGTCGATCAGCCAGGTGAATCGCCTTGCCTCGCTGGCCATGCGTGGCGCCATCTGCGGCACCCCCGCCAGGATGAGGGTGTGAAAGCGACTGGCAATCTCGAGATAGTCGTTTTGCGAGCGCGGTCCACCGCACAGCCAGCGGAAATCGAACCAGACCACGCCCCCGGCCCTGCGCCTCGCGGTGATTTCGCGCTGTTCGATATGCAGCACCGGGTCCTCATCGCGCACCTCGGCCAGATGTTCGAAAGCCTGCGTCAGTGCGCTCTCGGCATCCGGTCCGAGAGGGCAGTGGTAGAGCTTGACGCGTTCCATCGCGAGGCGCCGGTAGTCGATGCCGTTGTCGACACCGACGATCTCCAGCTTGTCCTTGAGCAACTCGATCGCCGGCAGGATGCGATCGCGGTGCAGGCCATGCGGATATAGCTCGTCGGGGTGGAAATTCGATGTCGTCACAATGCTGACTCGGTTGGCGAACAGCGCCACGAGCAACCGGTGCAGGATCATCGCGTCGGTGACGTCGGCAACGTGGAATTCGTCGAAGCAGATCAGTCGAAAGCGCCTGGCAATCCGTTTGCCGAGTTCGTCGAGCGGATTGACGGTGCCCTTGAGCTCCTGCAGTTCGCGGTGCACTTCGCGCATGAACTCGTGGAAGTGCAGCCGCGTCTTGCGCCGCAGCGGCACCGACTGAAAGAAGCAATCCATCAGGAAGCTCTTGCCGCGGCCGACGCCACCGTGCATGTAGACGCCGCGCGGGATCGGTGGCCGACTGATCAATTTCGTGATCGCATTGCCGCGCCGCGCCTTGTAGGCATTCCACTCGTCTTCGCAGCGCTCCAGCGCTGCAATCGCACGCAACTGCGCCGGGTCGGCGCTGTAGCCGCGTTGCGCGAGCGTTTCTTCGTAGAGCTGGCGGACGCCCACAACCCCGCCTGCGCAGTCAGAAATTCAGCGAACGCTTGTCGACCGCGAGTGCGGCCTCCTTGGTCGATTCCGACAGCGATGGGTGCGCGTGGCAGATGCGGGCGATGTCCTCGCTGCTGGCGCGGAACGCCATCGCCACACAAGCCTCGGCGATCAACTCGCTGGCCAATGGACCAACGATGTGAACGCCGAGGATTTCGTCGGTCGCCGCGTCGGCCAGCATCTTGACCAGGCCGGTGGTGTCGCCGAGCGCACGCGCACGGCCGTTGGCCGTGAAGGGAAAGCTGCCCGCCTTGTAGGCCCTTCCTGCCGCCTTCAACTGCTGCTCGGTCTGCCCGACCCAGGCGATCTCGGGGCTGGTGTAGATGACCCAGGGCACGAGGTTGAAGTCGACATGGCCGTGCTGGCCAGCGATGCGCTCGGCCACCGCGACGCCCTCCTCCTCGGCCTTGTGCGCAAGCATCGGTCCGCGCACCACATCGCCGATCGCCCAGACGTTGGGCAGGTTGGTGCGACAGTCGCCGTCGACGACGATCGCGCCGCGCTCGTCCAGCCTCAGACCCACCGCCTCGGCATTCAGGCCGGTGGTGTTGGGCACACGGCCGATCGACACGATCAGCTTGTCGACCGCCAGCGTCTGCGCCTCGCCGTTGGCGTTCGTGTAGGCGACGCTGACGCCCTGTTTGCTCGTCGTGATGTCGCCGACGTTCACGCCCAACTCGATCTTCAGACCCTGTTTCGTGAACGCCTTGTGGGCTTCCTTGGCGATCTGCTCGTCGACGGCCCCGAGGAACGTCGGCAGCGCTTCGAGCACCGTGACCTGGGCGCCAAGCCGCCGCCACACCGAGCCCATCTCCAGCCCGATCACGCCCGAGCCGATCAGACCCAACCTCTTCGGTACGGTCGCGATGCGCAACGCGCCGTCGTTGGACAGGACGTCAACTTCATCGAATGGGGTGCCCGGCAGCGCACGCGGGATCGATCCGGTCGCGACCACGACATGCCTGCCGGTCAGCGTCTCGCCGCCGACCGCGACCTCGTAGCCACCGTCGAGCGCCTTGGCGAACGATCCGCGGCCATGGAAGAACGCCACCTTGTTCTTCTTGAACAAGTACGAGATGCCGTCGTTGTTCTGCTTGACGACGGCATCCTTGCGCTTGAGCATCCGGGCGACATCGATCGACAGGCCCGCGATGCCGATCCCGTGCTCGGCGAAGTGACGGCCGGCGTGCTCGAAGTGCTCGCTCGACTGCAGCAGGGCCTTGCTCGGGATGCAACCAACGTTGGTGCAGGTGCCGCCCAGCGCCGGCCCGCCCTTGTCGTTCTTCCATTCGTCGATGCAGGCGGTGTTGAAACCGAGCTGTGCAGCGCGGATCGCGGCGATGTAGCCACCCGGGCCGGCGCCGATGACGATGACGTCGAAGTTCTTGCTCATCGCACCGTCCTCAGATGTCGAACAGCAGGCGAGCGGGGTCCTCGAGCGCTTCCTTCATCGCCACCAGACCGAGAACCGCCTCACGGCCGTCGATGATGCGATGGTCGTAGCTCATGGCCAGGTAGTTGATCGGACGCACGACGATCTGCCCGTTCTCGACCACCGCGCGGTCCTTGGTCGCGTGAACGCCGAGGATGGCGCTTTGTGGCGGGTTGATGATCGGCGTGCTGAGCATCGAGCCGAACACGCCGCCGTTGGAGATCGAGAACGTGCCGCCGGTCAGCTCCTCGATGCCGAGCTTGCCTTCGCCCGCCTTCTTGCCGTACTCGGCGATCTTCTTCTCGATGTCGGCAAAGCTCATCTGGTCGGCGTTGCGCACGATCGGCACGACCAGGCCACGCGGCGAACCGACTGCGATGCCGATGTCGAAGTAGCCGTGGTAGACGATGTCGTTGCCGTCGACGCTGGCGTTGAGCACCGGGTACTTCTTCAACGCGGCCACGGCGGCCTTGACGAAGAAGCTCATGAAGCCGAGCTTGACGCCGTGCTCCTTTTCGAACTTGTCCTGGAACTTCTTGCGCATCTCCATCACCGGGGCCATGTTCACTTCATTGAACGTGGTCAGGATGGCATTGGTGGCCTGCGATTGCAGCAGCCGCTCGGCGACGCGAGCACGCAGGCGCGACATCGGCACGCGCTGCTCGGGCCGGTCACCGAGGTTGATCGCCACCGGCGCCGCCACGGCCGGCAGGGGCTTGACAACGGCGGCAGCCGCAGGCGGTGCGACTGGTGCCGACTTGGGCGCCGCCAGGACACCCAGCACATCGCCCTTGGTCACGCGGCCGTCTTTGCCGGTGCCGGCCACCGAACCCGCCGCGAGCTGATGATCGGCCATCAACTTGGCGGCTGCCGGCATCGCCACATCGCTCTTGGCAGTGCCCGCGGCCACGGCTGCGCGGATCCCCGGCGCTTCAGACGGGAGGCCGGAGCGGCCAGCGGCGTCGCGGCGGCGACCTTGCCCGCGGTATCGATCGTTGCGATGACCTGGTCACTGACCACCGTGCCGCCGCCAGCCACCACATGTGCGGCCACCACGCCGGCTGCCGGTGCGGGCACTTCGAGCACGACCTTGTCGGTCTCGACTTCGATCAGGATCTCGTCGATCGCCACCGCCTCGCCGGGCTGCTTCTTCCATTGCAGCAGAGTGGCTTCCGCCACCGACTCGGACAGCTGCGGAACCTTGACTTCTACGATTGCCATTTTGTGGTCTGGTTGGGTTTATTTGGTCAGCACGAAGCCCTTGAGCTTGCCGTACGCCTGGTCGAGCAACGCCTTCTGCTGCTCCTGATGCAGGTGCGCGTAGCCGACCGCCGGCGACGCCGAAGCGGGACGCCCGGCATAGCCCAGGCGCTGTCCGTCCAGAAGGTTCTCGTGGATGTAGTGCTGCACGAAGAACCAGGCCCCCTGGTTCTGGGGCTCGTCCTGACACCACACCACCTCGGTGGCGTTGGGATAGCGTCTTCATCTCGGCCGCGAAGGCCTTGTGCGGGAACGGGTACAGCTGCTCGACACGCGCGATCGCGACGTCGCTGGCCTTCTTCTCTTCGCGCTTCTTCACCAGGTCGTAATAGACCTTGCCCGAGCAGACGATCAGCCGCCTGACCTTGCCGGCATCGATGGATGCGAGTTGCTCGCCCAGCACCGTCCTGAACTCGCCCTTGGTGAACTCCGACAGCGGCGACGTCGCGTCCTTGTTGCGCAGCAGCGACTTGGGCGTCATGATCACCAGCGGCTTCCTGAACATGCGCACCATCTGGCGGCGCAGCACATGGAAGATCTGGCTGGCCGAGGTGGGCTGCACGATCTGCATGTTGTTGTCGGCCGCCAGTTGCATGAAGCGCTCCAGGCGCGCCGAACTGTGCTCGGGCCCCTGGCCCTCGTAACCGTGCGGCAGCATCAACGTCAGGCCGTTGACGCGACCCCACTTGACCTCGCCCGAGGCGATGAACTGGTCGATGACGACCTGCGCCCCGTTGACGAAGTCACCAAACTGCGCTTCCCAGATCGTCAGCGTGTTCGGCTCGGCCGACGCGTAGCCGTATTCGAAGCCGAGCACCGCCTCCTCGGAAAGGATCGAGTCGATGACAACGAACGGCGCCTGGTTCTCGGCCACGTTCTCGAGCGGCACATAGGTGCCGGTATCCCACTTCTCGCGGTTCTGGTCGTGCAGCACGGCATGGCGGTGCACGAAGGTGCCACGCCCGCAGTCCTCGCCCGACAGACGCACCGGGTAGCCGCTGGCCACCAGTGAGGCGTAGGCCAGGTGCTCGCCCATGCCCCAGTCGACGTTGATCTCGCCACGGCCCATGGCGGCGCGGTCGGCAATGACCTTCTCGACCAGCGGATGGGCCTTGAAGTCCTTCGGCAGCGTCGTGATGCGCTCGGCCAGTCGTTTGACCTCGGCCAGCGGCAGCGCGGTATCGGCTGCATCGGTCCATTTGCGGTTCAGGTAAGGCGACCAGTCGACCGCGTACTTGCTCTTGAAGTTGGTCAGCACCGGGTCGACCGTGTGGCGGCCGGCGTCCATCGCGGCGCGGAAGGCCTTGACCATCTCGTCGGGGCCTTCGGCTGGCAACACGTTCTGCGTCACCAGCTTCTCGCCGTAGAGCTTGCGTGTGCCGGGGTGCTGCGCGATCTTCTTGTACATCAGCGGCTGAGTCAGGCTCGGCGTGTCCTGTTCGTTGTGGCCGAGCTTGCGGAAGCAGATGATGTCGACCACCACGTCCTTGTTGAACTGCTGGCGGTAGTCCATCGCCAACTGCGTGCACAGCACGACCGCCTCGGGGTCATCGCCGTTGACGTGCAGCACGGGCGCTTCGATCATCTTCACCACGTCGGAGCAATACAGCGTCGAGCGCGAATCGCGCGGGTCGCTGGTGGTGAAACCGATCTGGTTGTTGATCACGATGTGCACCGTGCCGCCGGTGTAGTAGCCACGCGTCTGCGCCAGCGCCAGCGTCTCCATCACCACGCCCTGCCCGGCAAAAGCCGCATCGCCGTGCACCAACACCGGCAGCACCTGATCGCCGGCCTTGTCGCCGCGGCGATCCAGGCGCGCCTTGACGCTTCCCTCGACTACCGGATTGACGATCTCGAGGTGCGACGGGTTGAACGACAGCGACAGGTGCACCGGACCGCCCGGCGTCGAGATGTCGCTCGAGAAGCCCTGGTGGTACTTGACGTCCCCCGAAGGCAGGTGTTCCGGCGCGGTGTGGTCGAACTCGGCAAACAGGTCGGCCGGCATCTTGCCCAGCGTATTGACCAGCACGTTGAGGCGACCACGGTGGGCCATGCCGATCACGATCTCCTGCACGCCCTTCTCGCCCGCGCGCTGCACGAGTTCGTCCATCGAGGCGATGAAGCTCTCGCCACCTTCGAGCGAGAAGCGCTTCTGGCCGACGAACTTGGTGTGCAGGTAGCGCTCGAGGCCTTCGGCGGCGGTCAGGCGCTCGAGGATGTGCTTCTTTTCGTCGGCCGAGTAGTTCGGCTTGCTGCGAACGCTCTCCAGCCGCTCCTGCCACCAGCGCTTCTCCGTCGGATCGGTGCAGTGCATGAACTCAGCGCCGACCGTGCCGCAATAGGTGTCGCGCAGGGCCTGCATGATCTGGCGCAGCGTCATCTGCTCGGCACCGAAATAGGTGTTTGCGGCGCTGAAGGTGATGTCCATGTCCGATTCGGACAGGTCGTAGAACGCCGGTTCGAGCTCGGGGATCTTCGGCCGCTCGGTGCGCTTGAGCGGGTCGAGATCGGCCCAGCGCGAGCCCAGGAACCGGTAGGCCGCGATCAGCGACTGGACATGGACCTGCTTGCGCGCGACGGCGAGGTCGGTGCTGGTGGCCTTGTTGGCGAAGGCGTTGGCCTTGGCACGCTGGGCGAACGACTCGACCACCGGCGCGTGCGCCACGTCGCGACGTTCGCTGCCATCGGTGGCGGCCACATTCTGCAGATTGTCGAAGTAGGTGCGCCAGTTCTCGGGCACCGAGCCGGGGTTGTCGAGGTAGGCCTCGTACAACTCCTCGACGTAAGGGGCATTGCCCCCGAACAGGTGCGAGTTCGCCCTGTGCTGTTGCATCATCTTCGCTCACCTTTCGCCGCGGTCTGCGCAGCTTCGATGGGTTGCAAAACCTTCCGCGACCCGGCTTCACCGGTAGGCGGACTAGCGTTACCGCCTTGCCGCGGCGCTCTGGCTGAGCCGCCGGCAAGGGAACGGGAAGGACCGATTCACGTCACGGCGCGCACTCTAGCACCGAAGGCTCGCACGGGCCTTACAGCCGGCGGCGGCCGGTGGCACGGCCAGCGACAAGGCTGTCCGCTACCGCCCCCACTCGTGCCCAATCGCCGACGCCTGTCCAGCCAACGGGTCATGCCGCGGCCTGCGCCAGCGACAGCCGGGCCTTGGCCGCTTGATACTCGCGCGCGAGCCGGGCCACCAGTTCGGCCGTCGGCACGACTTGCTTGATGGCGCCGATGCCTTGGCCGCAGCCCCAAATGTCCTTCCAGGCCTTCTTGGCACTCTCGCCGCCGCCGAAATCCATCTTGCTCGGGTCGCTTTCGGGCAGGTTGTCGGGGTCCAGACCCGCGGCGCGTATCGACGCCTTCAGGTAGTTGCCGTGGACGCCCGTGAACAGGCTCGAGTAGACGATGTCGTCGCTGGACCCTTCGACGATCGCCTGTTTGTAGGCCTCACTGGCGCGCGCCTCCTCGGTGGCGATGAAGGCCGAGCCGATGTAGGCCAGGTCGGCGCCCATGGCCTGGGCCGCCAGCACCGCACCGCCGGTGGCCATCGCACCCGACAGCGCCAGCGGGCCGCTGAACCAAGCACGGATTTCCTGCACCAGCGCGAACGGGCTCTTGACACCGGCATGGCCACCCGCGCCTGCCGCGACCGCGATCAGGCCGTCGGCACCCTTGTCGATCGCCTTCCTGGCAAAGAAATTGTTGATCACGTCGTGCAGCACGATGCCACCCCAGCCATGCACCGCGTCGTTGACGTCGGTGCGGGCGCCGAGCGAAGTGATCACCACCGGCACCTTGTACTTCGCGCAGACCGCCATGTCGTGCTCGAGCCGGTCGTTGCTCTTGTGCACGATCTGGTTGATGGCGTAAGGCGCGGCCGGGCGGTCCGGGTGCACGCGATCCCATGCCGCCAGAGACTCGGTGATCTCCGCCAGCCATTCGTCGAGTTGCGACGCCGGGCGGGCATTGAGCGCCGGCATCGCGCCGACGATGCCGGCCTGGCACTGGGCGATCACCAGCTTGGGGTTGCTGATGATGAACAGCGGCGCGCCGATGACGGGCAGGCGCAGCCTGCGAAGGACCGGCGGCAAGGACATCAGAACGACTCCAATGCCATTTCGGTGACCGCCGCGTGGCCTTCGACGATGCTGTCGCGCACGCCGGGCGCCTTGGACAGGATGTGTTCGGCATAGAACCGTGCGGTGGTGATCTTGGCCCGCATGAACGCGGCCTCCACGCCCGCGTCGAGCTTTTCTTCGGCGACCACCAGGGAACGCGCCATCTGCCAACCGGCCATCAGGTTGCCGGCGAGCATCAAGTAGGGCACTGAGCCGGCAAACACCGCATTCGCCGATGCGGGTCCTGCCTTGGTCTGCCCCGCCACGAAGTCGACGACTTCCAGGAACGCCCTGCGTGCCGCGGCCAGGTGTTTGTGCATCGCCTTGGCCGCCGCACTGCCGCGCAGCGCGAGTTGCTTCTCGGTGGCCTCGATCTGCCGTGCGATCGCCTTGGCGGTCTGGCCACCGTCGCGCACCGTCTTGCGCCCGACCAGGTCGTTGGCCTGGATCGCCGTGGTGCCTTCATAGATGGTCAGGATCTTGGCATCGCGCAGGTACTGGGCCGCGCCGGTTTCCTCGATGTAGCCCATGCCGCCATGGACCTGCACCCCCAGCGACGCCACTTCGAGGCTCATCTCGGTGCTGTAACCCTTGATCAGCGGCACCATGAACTCGTAGAAGGCCTGGTTCTGCTTGCGCACGTCGGCGTTGTCATGGTGGTGTGCCGCGTCGTAGGCCGCGGCGCCCACCACTGCCATCGCACGACAGCCCTCGGCGTACGCCCGCATCGTCATCAGCATGCGCTTGATGTCGGGGTGGTGGATGATCGGCGCCGCGCTATTGATCGAGCCATCGACCGGCCGGCTCTGCACGCGGTCGCGCGCATAGGCCACCGCCTTCTGGTAGGCCCGCTCGGCCACCGCGATGCCCTGCATGCCGACCGCGTAGCGCGCCGCGTTCATCATGATGAACATGTACTCCAGGCCGCGGTTTTCCTGACCGATGAGATGCGCCACGGCACCGCCGTGGTCGCCATACTGCAGCACCGCCGTCGGGCTGGCCTTGATGCCCAGCTTGTGCTCGATGCTGACGCAGTGCACGTCGTTGCGCGCGCCGTCGGGCAGGATCTTCGGGCAGATGAACAGCGAGATGCCCTTCACGCCCTCGGGCGCGCCGACCACCCTTGCCAGCACGAGGTGGACGATGTTCTCGGCCATGTCGTGCTCGCCGTAGGTGATGAAGATCTTGGTGCCGAACAGCTTGTAGCTGCCGTCGGGTTGCGGCTCCGCGCGCGTGCGCACCGCGGCCAGGTCGCTGCCGGCCTGCGGCTCGGTCAGATTCATCGTGCCGGTCCAGCTGCCGTCGATCATCTTGGGGATGTACATCGCCTGCTGCTCCGGTGTGCCGGCCGTCAGCAGCGCCTCGATCGCGCCGTCGGTCAGCAGCGGGCACAGCGCGAAGCTCAGGTTCGCACTGTTGATCATCTCGATGCAGGCAGCGCCGATGGTCTTGGGCAAACCCTGACCGCCGAAGTCGACCGGGTGCTGCAGACCTTGCCAACCGCCGTCGGCGAACTGGCGAAACGCCTGCTTGAAACCCGGCGTGGTGATGACTTCGCCGCCCTTCCACGTCGACGGCTTGACGTCGCCGTCCCAGTTCAGTGGCGCAACCACGCCCTCGTTGAACTTTGCACACTCCTCGAGCACCGCCTGCGCAGTGTCGAAACCGGCGTCTTCGAAGCCGGGCAACTGCGCGATGGCGGCGATGTCGGCCAGCTCCTCGATGCAGAAGAGCATGTCCTTGACGGGGGCACGGTAGCTACTCATGAGGGGCAGCGGGGCGCCTTGCGGCGCCCCTTTCCGGTGGGGTTCTTGATGCCTTACAACGCCTTGACCAGTTCGGGCACGGCCGTGAACAGGTCCGCCTCGAGCCCGTAGTCGGCGACGCTGAAGATCGGCGCCTCGGGGTCCTTGTTGATGGCCACGATGACCTTGCTGTCCTTCATGCCCGCCAGGTGCTGGATCGCCCCCGAGATGCCGCAGGCGATGTACAGGTTGGGCGCGACGATCTTGCCGGTCTGGCCGACCTGCCAGTCGTTGGGCGCGTAGCCGGCGTCGACCGCGGCGCGGCTGGCACCGAGCGCGGCACCGAGCTTGTCGGCCAGCGGCATCAGCACCTCGTTGAACTTGTCGGTGCTGCCCATCGCGCGGCCGCCCGAGACGATGACCTTGGCCGCGGTCAGCTCGGGCCGGTCGCTCTTGGCGATCTCGCTGCCCAGATAGGCCGACAGGCCGCTGTCGGCGACCGGGGCAGCGGCCTGCACCGCGGCGTTGCCGCCACCGGCCGCGGCGTCGAAGCCGGTGGTGCGCACGGTGATCACCTTGGTGGCATCGGTGCTCTGCACCGTGGCTATCGCGTTGCCGGCGTAGATCGGGCGCTCGAAGGTGTCGGCACTGATGACCTTGGTCGCGTCGCTGATCTGGGCCACGTCGAGCAGCGCCGCAACGCGCGGGGCGACGTTCTTGCCGTGCGCCGTGGCCGGGAACAGCAGGTGGCTGTAGTCGCCGGCCACCGAGATCACCTGCGCGGCGACGTTCTCGGCCAGCTGCTCGGCCAATTGCGGGGCGTCGGCCAGCAGCACCTTGGCCACGCCCTGGATCTGCGCGGCGGCCTGGGCCGCGCCGCCGGCGTTGTGTCCGGCCACCAGCACGTGCACGTCGCCGCCGCCGAACTTGGCCAGTTCGAGGGCCGCGGTGACGGTGTTGAGGGTCGCGCCCTTGAGGGTGCCGTGGTCGTGTTCGGCAATCACCAGAGTGGTCATCAGATCACCTTCGCTTCGTTCTTCAGCTTGGCCACCAGCGTGGCCACGTCGGGGACCTTGACGCCGGCGCCGCGCTTGGGCGGCTCGGCGACCTTCAGGGTCTTGATCCGCGGCGTCGACGTCGACGCCGAGGTCGGCCGGCTTGAACACGTCGAGCGTCTTCTTCTTGGCCTTCATGATGTTGGGCAGGGTGACGTAGCGCGGCTCGTTCAGGCGCAGGTCGGTGGTCACCACCGCGGGCAAGGACAGCTTGACCATCTCCATGCCGCCGTCGATCTCGCGGGTGACGTGCAGCTTGCCGTCGACGACCTCGACCTTGGAGGCGAAGGCGCCCTGCGGCAGGCCGGCCAGCGCGGCCAGCATCTGGCCGGTCTGGTTGCAGTCGTCGTCGATGGCCTGCTTGCCGACGATCACGAGGCCGGGTTGCTCCTTGTCGACCAGCGCCTTCAGCAGCTTGGCCACGGCCAGCGGCTGCAACTCGTCGGCGCACTCGACCAGGATGGCGCGATCGGCGCCGATGGCCATCGCGGTGCGCAAGGTCTCCTGGCACTGGGTGACGCCGCAGGAGACGGCGATGACCTCGGTGGCCACGCCCTTTTCCTTCAGCCGCACGGCCTCTTCGACGGCGATCTCGTCGAACGGGTTCATGCTCATCTTGACGTTGGCGATGTCAACGCCAGTGCCGTCGCTCTTGACGCGCACCTTGACGTTGTAGTCGACGACCCGTTTGACGGGCACCAGGATCTTCATGACGGGCGGCTCCTTCTGCGCGGGCGAATTGACGTTTACGTAAAGTCGGATTGTAGGCAGGCAAGAGGCGCCGGCCTGACCGCGATGACGATAATTCGAACGATCGTGCTATTTTAGGGCGAGCCCTCCAGCCGCAGCGCTTCTCGCGCACCACGCCGCACATCCACCGGCCGCAACAGCAGCAGGCCGACCACGAAGAACAGCGCGGTCGAGACGATGGCAATGCGGTGATTGCCCGCCGTCGCCCAGGTGACCAGGCCATAGGTCACCGGCCCGAGGATCGCCGCCAGCCGCGTGGCAAATGTCCATAGGCCGAAAAACTCCGCCAGCCGCGCCGGCGGCGCCAGCAAACCGGCCAGCGCGCGCCCGGCAGACTGGCTCGAACCCATGCACAGCCCGGCGATCACGGCCGCGACCCAGAACAGTGCCTGCGTCGTCGCCAAGAGCCGCGATCACCGTCATGACGATCCAGCCCACCAGCGTGACGGCCAGTGCGCGCTTGTGGCCGCTGCGGTCCTGCCAGTAGCCGAACGCAAAGGCGCCCGACCGCCGACGCGATGTTGACCAGGAAGACCAGCGCCATCGTCTGCGTCTGCACAAAGCCGAGCACCTGCTCGGCATACACCGCCGCCAGCGCGATGACCACCGCAATGCCGGCCTGGTAGGCCGTCGCACAAGCCATCAGCCACGCGAAATCGCGATAGCGCCGCGCCTCGTGCCAGGTCCGGCGCAAGCCGCGCCAGCGATGCCGCGATGCCCTCGGCGGCGCCTGCCTGCGGCAAGGCTCGCTCGCGCAACAACGCAAACGTCGCCAGCGATGCGACCCCGTAGACCCCGGAGGTGATCAGCATCGTGATCGGCACGAATTGCGTGGCGGGCTGGCCTTGCGCCTGGGCCCAGATCACATAGGCCAGCGACAGCCCGAGCGACAACATGCCGCCGAAATAGCCGAAGCTCCAGCCCCAGCCGGACACCTTGCCCAGGGCCTCGCGCCGCGCAAGTTCCGGCAGGAAGGCGGCCGTCAGCGATTCGCCGATCGAATAGAACAGGTTCGACAGCACGATCGCCGCGACCGCCAGCGCCACGTCGCCCCGGCCGGTGAGCGACAGCACCGCCGTGGCGGCAATGCAGGCCAGCGTGCTCGCGGCCAGCAGCCGCTTCTTGGCCGCGCGCAAGTCGGCGAAGGCACCGAGCGCGGGCATCACCAGCATCACCAACGCGCTGGACAGGCCCAGCGCCAGCGTCCAGGCCAGCGTGGCCCATTCCGCATTGGCCGCGATGACACCGACGAAGTAGGTGTTGAAGACCGCGGTCAGAACGACCGTGGTGTACCCCGAGTTGGCAAAGTCGTACATCGCCCAGCCGAAGACCTCGCGCTTCTTCACGCCTTCGTTCAGGGCCGCCTGGTCGAACAAGGGCATGCGAGCCTCGGGTCAGTGGATGGGCGCGTCTATCATGCCCGCAGCCACCGAGGTCCCAGCGCGCGGGTGACGGAACAGGCAGACGTAGCGGGCTTAAAACCCGCAGCCGCAAGGCGTACGGGTTCGAGTCCCGTCCCGCGCACCACTTCGGTCAGAGCCAGCCGGCTTTGCGAAAGCGCCGGTACATCAGGCCGCAGACGCCGGCGATCGCGGCCAACGCGAGCGGATAGCCCCAGCGCCACTTCAGCTCGGGCATGTGCTCGAAGTTCATGCCCCAGATGCCGACGAAGGCGGTGGCCACGGCGAAGATGCCGGCCCAGGCTGCCAGCCGCTTGGTTGTCTCCGACTCCTCGATCGTCACCATCGACAGATTGACCTGGATCGCGGTGGCAATGGTTTCGCGCAGGGCATCGAGCGTGGTGTTGCAGCGCACGAGGTGGTCGTAGACATCGCGAAAGTAGTCCTGCGAGCGCTCGCAGACCTGCGGTACACGGCCGCCGAGAAGCTTGCCGGTCGCCTCCATCAGCGGCACCACGGCATGCCGCAGCACGCCGACGCGGCGCTTCAGGCCATACAGGCGCTCGATGTTCTGGCGCGCCGAGCCCGGCTCGAAGATCTGCGCCTCGATGGTCTCGATCTCGTCTTCCATCGCGTCGATCAATGGGAAGTAGCGGTCGACGACCGCGTCCATCAGCGCGTAGAACACGAACGACGAACCATGGCGCAGCAGGTGCGGCTCGCGCTCGGCGCGCTCGCGCACGCCGAGAAAGCTCTGCGTCGACCGGTTGCGCACCGACAGCACGAAGTTGTGACCGACGAAGACGCACACCTCACCGACCTGCAACTCGTCGGTCGGCGCGTACTCGATCATGTGCATCACCGTGAACACGGTGTCGCCGTACTCCTCGATCTTCGGCCGCTGGTGGCCGTGGCGCGCATCCTCGACGGCCAGGTCGTGCAGACCGAACTGGCGCTGCATCTCGAGCAACTCGTCGGACGAGGGATCCTTCAACGCGACCCAGACGAAACATCCCGAACGTTCGAGATAACCGCCGATCTCGGCAATCGCGACGTCCGCCAGCTTGGTACCCTGCTCGTAGGCAACGCAATTGATCAGCATGGGTTGGCCCGGGGATGGATCGCCGGCGATCTTCTCACGCAGCAACCGGCGACGGCGTCACGCCGCAGCCGCCATCGCTTCCTGTGCCGCACGCACTTCCACCCTCACCTGCTCGGTCAACTCGGCCTTCAGTTCGGTGAAGGCCGATGTGGTCTTCACCGAGTAGTGGCGAGGGTGCGGCAATGGCACCGCGCGATCGAGCTTGATGCGGCCGGGACGCGCGCTCATCACGACGACGCGGCTACCCATGAACACCGCTTCGTCGATGTCGTGGGTGACGAACAGCACCGTCTTCTTCTCGGCCTCCCAGATGCCCAGCAACAACTCCTGCATCAACTCGCGCGTCTGGTGATCGAGTGCACCGAAGGGTTCGTCCATCAGCAGCATGCGCGGGCCGTTGGCCAATGCGCGAGCGATCGCGGTGCGCTGCTGCATGCCGCCCGAGAGTTGCTTCGGGTAGTGGTGCTCGAAGCCGCGCAGGCCGACCTTGGCCAGGAAGGCATCGGCAACCTCGAGTTGCTGCGCGCGAGGCATGCCGCGTTCGCGCAGGCCGAAGCAGATGTTGTCGCGCACCGTGAGCCAGGGAAACAGCGTGTAGCTCTGGAACACCATGCCCCGGTCGGCGCCCGGGCCGTGCACCGGCCGACCATCGAGCAGTACCTCGCCTGCGGTCGGTTGATCCAGCCCGGCCACGATCCGCAGCAACGTGCTCTTGCCGCACCCGCTGGGGCCCAGGATGGTGACGAAGTCGTTCTCGGCGACATCGAGGTTGGTGGCCTGCAGCGCGAGCGTGGTGTCGAAGCGGCGCTCGACGCCGCCAATGCTGAGTATGTTCATCGCCCGAGCTGCGCCCAGGGGAACAGGTGCCGGTTGCCCCACTTGAATGCCAGGTCGCTGACCAGCCCGATGAGGCCGATGACGATGATGCCGAAGATGATCTGGTCGGTCGCCAGCAGCGCCTGGCTGTCGGTGATCATGTGGCCGATGCCGCTCGAGGCACCGATCAGCTCGGCGACGATGACGTAGGTCCAGGCCCAGCCGAGCACCATGCGCAGGGTCTCGGCGATCTCGGGCGCCGCACCGGGAATCAGCACGCGACGAACCAGGCTGGCGTCGCTGCTGCCGAGCGTGTAGGCCGCCTCGACCAGGTCACGGCGGGTGTTGCCGACGGTGACGGCGATCATCAGCACCAGCTGGAAGAAGCTGCCGATGAAGATCACCGCCAGCTTCTGCGCCTCGCCGATACCGGCCCACAGGATCAGCAGCGGGATGAAGGCGCTCGCTGGCAGGTAGCGCGCAAAACTGACGAAGGGCTCGAAGAAGGCCTCGATCGGCTTGTACGCGCCCATCGCCACACCCAGCGGCAGCGCGATTGCGGCGGCGATGACAAAGCCGCCGAGCACGCGCCAGACGGTCATGCCGATGTCGTGAGCGAAATTCATCTCGGTCAGCAACGTCCAGCCGCTTCGCACCATCGTCAACGGATCGGCCAGAAAGGTCTTGCTGACGAAGCCGCTGAACGTCGCCGCCGCCCAGACGGCCACGAACAGCACGAAGAAGCTGATGCCGAGCACGACGCGCGTGCCCGGCGCCACCACCACCAGCGGCTTCACTTGATGAAGCGGGTGTCGGCCAGCTTCGACAGGTCGGGAATCTGCTTGATGATGCCCACCTCCAGCAGCAGATCAGCCGCCTCCTTGCTGAACTGGCCGTGCTCTCCGGCGAAGAACTTCTGGTTCGCCGCGCGGTCCTGCCAGCGCAGATAGGCCTGGCTCTTCTCGAAAGCCTCGGCGCTCTGCTTGACGTCGGCGCCCATGATCTCGAAGCTCTTCTTCGGCTCGGCCTTGATCATGTCCACCGCGTCGAAGTAGGCATTGGCCAGCGCTTGCGCGGCCTTCGGGTTCTCGGCCAGGAACTTGGGCGTGCAGCCGAAGGTATCCATCACCATCGGGTAATCGAGTGTCGTGGCAATGATCTTGCCGGCCTCGGGCTTGGCGCGCACGGCACCCAGGTAAGGCTCGTAGGTCATCGCGGCGTCGATGCCCTCGGTGCCGGCGATCATGGCGTTCGCGGCGGGCTGCGGGCCCATGTTGACCACCTTGACGTCCTTCACCGACAGGCCGTTCTTCTTCAGGATCCAGGCCAAGCCGAAGTAGCCCGCGGTGCCCGGCGCGTCGGCCGCGACGGTCTTGCCCTTCAGGTCGCTGATCTTGCTGATGTTCGGCTTGACCACCATGCCGTCGGCGCCATAGCTCTTGTCGAGCTGGAAGATCTGCGTCGTCGCCACGCCGTTCGCGTTCCACACCACCCAGGTCTCGACCGTGGTCGCGGCGCACTGGATGTCGCCCGAGGCGATGGCCAGGTGGCGGTCCTTCTGCGGAATCTTCTTGATGCCGACATCCAGCCCGTGCTTCTTGAACAGGCCAGCCTCCTTGGCCAGCGTCAACGGCGCAAAGCCGGTCCAGCCGGAGATGCCGATGGCAACCTTGGTTTCCTGGGCGGATGCGACGGCTGCCGTGGCAGCCAGGACGAGGGTGGTGACGGTGCGTTTCATGCAGGCTCCTGTGTCGTTGTGATGCGGTGGGTGGACGGTCAGGCGGGAATCCACAGCGCGGGCAAGCCCGGCAGGTTGCGAAAGATACGCGACAGCGAACCATCGCGCACCAGCACGGTGGCGGCCTCGATGTCAGGCGCGAGGTAGCGATCGGTCGGCATCGCCGGGCAGCGCGAGCGCAGCAGCGCGTGGGCCGCCTCCAGCGGCACGGAACTCGCCAGCGGGCGCAGGAATTCGACGCCCTGCGCGGCGGCGAGCCACTCGATGCCAAGGATGTGCGCCACGTTGGCGATCATCGGCTGCAGCCGGCGCGCGGCGAACGTGGCCATGCTGACATGGTCTTCCTGGTTCGCGCTGGTGGGCAGCGAGTCCACGCTGGCCGGGTGGGCCAGCGACTTGTTCTCGCTCGCCAGCGAGGCCGCGGTGACATGCGCAATCATGAAGCCGCTGTTCAGGCCGGCATTCGAAGTCAGGAACGGCGGCAACCGCGACACGTTGCTGTCGATCAGCATCGCAATGCGGCGTTCGGCGATCGCGCCGACTTCGGCAATCGCATTGGCCATCGCGTCGGCCGCCAATGCCACCGGCTCGGCGTGAAAGTTGCCGCCGGAGATCATCGCGCCATCCTCGGCAAAGACCAGCGGGTTGTCGGTCACTGCGTTGGCTTCGCGCAGCAGCACCAGCGCAGCGTGACGCAACTGGTCCAGACATGCGCCCACCACCTGCGGCTGGCAGCGCAGGCAATACGGGTCCTGCACGCGGTCGTCGCCTTCGAGGTGGCTCTTGCGAATCGAACTGCCGTCGAGCAGGCGCCGGTAATAGACGGCCACGTCGATCTGACCCGGCTGGCCCCGCAACGCGTGGATGCGTGCATCGAATGGTCCATCACTGCCCCGCGCGGCATCCACCGTCAGCGCGCCGATCACCAGCGCGGCCTCGAGAACCGGTTCGAACACGAACAATGCATGCAGCGCCAGTGCAGTGGAGACCTGCGTGCCGTTGATGAGCGCCAACCCTTCCTTGGCCTGCAGCGCCAGCGGCGCCAGGCCGGCCGAGCGCAGCACTTCGGCCGCGGGACGGCGTACGCCATCGACCACGCATTCGCCCTCGCCCATCAGGGCCAGCGTCATGTGCGACAGCGGTGCCAGATCGCCGGACGCCCCCACCGAACCCTGGCTGGGAATGAAAGGCACGATGCCGGCGTTGAAGGCGGCGAGCAACGCACGCACGACCTCGGGCCGCACGCCCGAGTGCCCACGTGCGAGGCTGGCGGCCTTCAGCGCGAGAACCAGCCGCACCACGGCGGGCGCCATCGGCTCGCCGACACCGACGCTGTGCGAGCGGATCAGGTTGCGCTGCAGCGTGGCGAGATCCTCGGTGCCGATGCGCGTCGACGCGAGCTTGCCGAAGCCGGTGTTGACGCCGTAGACCGCCGCGTCGCCGGCGGCGGCGGCCTGCACCACTGCAGCACTGCGGTCGATCGCCGGCCACGCAGCCGGGTCGAGTTCGAGCGGCTGACCGCCGCGGTGCAGAACCAGCAGGTCGTCGAGCGAAAGCGCACCCGGGGCGAGTCGCATCAACGCAGCTCCGGCCGGGGGAGCATCGGCAGGTTCAGGCCCTGCTCGCGGGCGCAAGCAACGGCCTCGTCGTAGCCGGCATCGGCATGGCGCATCACGCCGGTGCCGGGGTCGTTCCAGAGCACGCGTTCGATGCGCCTGGCCGCAGCGTCGCTGCCATCGCAGACGATGACCACGCCGGCGTGCTGCGAGTAGCCCATGCCGACGCCGCCGCCATGGTGCAGGCTGACCCAGGTGGCGCCACCGGCCGTATTGAGCAGCGCGTTGAGCAGCGGCCAGTCGGAGACGGCGTCACTGCCATCCTTCATCGCTTCGGTCTCGCGATTCGGTGATGCCACCGAACCGCTGTCGAGGTGGTCGCGGCCGATCACGATGGGCGCCTTCAGCTCACCCGACTTGACCATCTCGTTGAATGCCAGCCCCGCGCGGTGGCGCTCGCCCAGCCCGATCCAGCAGATGCGCGCCGGCAGGCCCTGGAAGGCGATGCGCTCGCCGGCCATGTCGAGCCAGCGGTGCAGGTGCGCGTCGGCAGGGAACAGCTCCTTCATCTTGGCGTCGGTCTTGCGGATGTCTTCCGGATCGCCCGACAGCGCCACCCAGCGGAACGGCCCCTTGCCGCGGCAGAACAGCGGCCGGATGTAGGCCGGCACGAAACCAGGGAAATCGAAGGCGTTCTTCACGCCGCGGTCGAACGCGACCTGGCGGATGTTGTTGCCGTAGTCGACCGTCGGGATGCCCATGGCCTGGAAGTCGAGCATCGCCTGCACGTGCACCGCGCAACTCTGCGCGGCCGCGTCGCGCAACGCACCATGCTGCGTCGCATCGGCCTGCGCGGCACGCCAGGCCTCGACGCGCCAGCCCGCCGGCAGATAGCCGTTGACGAGATCGTGCGCGCTGGTCTGGTCGGTCACGAGGTCGGGCTTCATGCCGCCCGCCCGTGCGCGCTTGACCATTTCGGGCAGCAGTTCCGCGGCGTTGCCGAGCAGGCCGATCGAAACCGCCTTCTTCTGCGCCGTGTAGTTGGCGATGCGGGCCAACGCGTCGTCGAGGTCGGTCGCTTGTTCGTCGAGGTAGCGCGAACGCAGCCGGAAGTCGATGCGCGACTGCTGGCACTCGATGTTCAACGAGCAAGCGCCTGCGAAAGTGGCGGCCAGCGGTTGCGCACCGCCCATGCCGCCGAGACCGGCGGTGAGGATCCATCGTCCCGCCAGGCTGCCGCCGTAGTGCTGGCGACCGGCCTCGACGAAAGTCTCGTAGGTGCCCTGCACGATGCCCTGGCTGCCGATGTAGATCCACGAACCTGCGGTCATCTGGCCATACATCATCAGGCCCTTGCGGTCGAGTTCGTGGAAGTGCTCCCAGGTCGCCCACTTCGGCACCAGGTTCGAGTTGGCAATCAGCACCCGCGGTGCATCCGCGTGCGTCCTGAACACCCCCACCGGTTTGCCTGACTGGATCAGCAGCGACTCGTCCTCACCCAGCGAACGCAACGCACGCAGGATGGCCTCGTAGCAATCCCAGTCGCGGGCGGCCTTGCCGATGCCGCCGTAGACCACCAACGCGTCGGGGTTCTCGGCCACCTCGGGATCGAGGTTGTTCTGGATCATCCGGTAGGCGGCTTCGATCAGCCAGTTCTTGCAACTCAGCTGATTGCCGCGCGGGGCGCGTACCGGGTGCGGCTGGGCAATGCGGTGCAGGGAAGAGAGGTCGGTCATGGCGGGGCTCTGGCGGTCTGGAGACAATGCGCGACAGTTTACTTGTCTAGACAACCCTACACAAGTTTCGGCATCCGCGTGTTTTCCCCAGGTCGGACTTGCGGACCCCATCTTGTCTATACAGGCATACACAAGTACCATCGCTGCATGAACTTGCTGTCACCAAAGGCACGGCATGGCCCCGTCCCTCCTTATGCGCGCGTCAAGCAGGCGCTCAAGGACGGGCTGTCCGAGGGCCGCTGGCACGCCGGCGACCTGATGCCGTCCGAGGCCGAACTGGTGGCCCAGTTCGGCGTCAGCCGCATGACCGTCAGTCGCGCACTGCGCGAGTTGCTGGCCGAGGGCCTTGTCGACCGCGTGCAGGGCGTGGGCACCTTCGCAGCGCAGTTGCACCGCGATCTCGTCGACGCTGACGATCCGTGACCTGCACGAGGAGATCGAGGCGCGTGGCCATCGCCACCATGCCGAAGTGCACCTGGTGCGCGAGGAGCGCGCCACAGCGCCGCTGGCACAACAACTCGGACTGGCAGCGGGCGCGCCGGTGTATCACTCGCTGGTCGTGCACCACGACAACGGCGTGCCGCTGCAGTGCGAAGACCGCTACGTCAATCCAGCCTGCGCGCCAGACTACCTGAAGGTCGACTTCACCCGCACCACGCCGACGCAGCACCTGCTCGAGGTCGCCCCGCTGTGGGAGGCGCAGTACACGATCGAGGCCAGCCGCCCCACGGCACAGGAGGCGCGCCTGCTCGGCATCGCGGTCGACGACCCGTGCCTGGTCGTCGTGCGCCGGACCATCAGCCGGGGCGTTCCGGTCACACTGGCGCGTCTGGTGCATCCCGGTTCACGATATCAACTGCAGGGGCGGTTCAACCCATGAACCCACGGCTGGTCCGCTGGATCGACGTGGCCGCGCAGCGTTGGCGCAATGGCGGCGGCAACACCCGCGAGATGCTGGTGTGGCCGCCCGGCGATGGCTGGCGCATTCGCGTCAGCGTGGCCGACGTCGAGAGCGATGGACCGTTCTCGGCCTACCCCGGCGTGTCGCGCTGGTTCGTCGTGTTGCAAGGCGCCGGCGTCGATCTGACCGTGGATGGCCAATTGCACCGCCGCAGGCGCGGTGACCCGCCACTCGCCTTTGCTGGCGAGGCCACCACCACCTGCCACCTGATCGACGGCCCGACGCGCGATCTGAACCTGATGTTGCGCAAGGCGTCAGGAGCCATGTCCGTCGCGGTCGATGGCGCAGCGTGGTCGGCCACCACGACGCAATGCGGTCTGTACAGCGCCGTGGCCGGCCGCTGCCAGGCCGGTGCGCTCGACATCGCCGTGCCAGCCCACGCCCTGCTGTGGTTCGAGCAGGCGCCGCCCAGCGTCGTCTTCCATGCCGGAGAGCGGCCTGCCGGCGCTGATCGGTTGGTGGCTGGCGGCCACGCCGTTGGAGACTGCCCCGTGAAGACGCTTTGGCACCATGCACGGCTGGTCACGCTGGCGGGCCCCAACGGTTGGGGCTGGATCGAACACGGTGCGCTGGTCACCGAGGGGCCGACGCTGCAATGGGTCGGCGACGCGGCGGCGCTGCCCACCGGCCTGGAGGTCGACGCCGAGCACGACCTCGGTGGCGCGCTGGTGACGCCCGGCCTGGTCGACTGCCACACCCACCTGGTGTACGCCGGCAGCCGCGCACGAGAGTTCGAGATGCGCCTGCAGGGGCAAAGCTACGAAGACATCGCGCGCGCCGGCGGCGGCATCCGCTCGACGGTGGCCGCGACGCGCGCGGCCGATGACGCCACGCTGTATGCGGGTACCCGTCGGCGCGCGCTGGCGCTGCAGGCCGAGGGCGTGACGACGCTCGAGATCAAGTCCGGTTACGGACTGTCGGCCGAGCATGAAGCGCGCTGCCTTCGCGTGGCGCGCCGCGTCGGCCGCGAAACGCCACTCACGGTGCGCGCCACCTGCCTGGCCGCCCACGCACTGCCACCCGAGTTCGAGGGTCGCGCCGACGCCTATATCGACGCGGTTTGCGCCTGGCTACCGGCGCTGCATGCCGAAGGGCTGATCGATGCCGTCGATGCCTTCTGCGATCGGATCGGTTTCACGCCGGCCCAGACCCGGCGCGTGTTCGAGGCGGCGCGCACGCTGGGCCTGCCGGTCAAGCTGCATGCCGAGCAGTTGAGCGACCAGGGCGGCGCGCAACTGGCTGCCGAGTTCGCCGCGCTGTCGTGCGATCACCTCGAACACCTGTCCGAGGCCGGCGTGCAGGCAATGGCACAGGCCGGCAGCGTCGCCGTGCTGCTGCCCGGCGCGTACTACTTCCTGCGCGAAACCAAGCTGCCACCGATCGACGCATTGCGCACCGCGGGCGTGCCGATCGCGCTGGCCACCGACCACAACCCGGGTTCGTCGCCGACGCTGTCGCCGCTGCTGATGTTCAACATGGCCTGCACGCTGTTTCGCCTGACGCCCGAGGAAGCGCTGCGCGGCATGACCGTCAACGGCGCGCGCGCGCTCGGCCTCGCCGACCGCGGTGCACTCGCGGCCGGGCAACGCGCCGATTTCGTCGCCTGGTCGATCGACCATCCGAGCGAACTGGCCTACGGCTTCGGCCAGCGGCCCGCCGTGCGCATCGTCGCCGGCGGCCAGGAGACCGCTGCGTGAGCGACGGCCGCCCGGCCTTGCTGTGGGCGCCGCGCGCGTGGCTGCCCGACGGCTGGCGCGAACACGTGCTGCTGCGCATCGGCCGCGATGGCCGCTGGGCCGAGGTCAGCCCCGGTGTGGCGCAACCGCCCGAGGACGCGTCGGTACTCACCGCGCCGCTGCTGCCGGGTCTGGTCGATGCCCACAGCCACGCCTTCCAGCGCGCCTTCGCAGGCCTCGCCGAGCGACGCGAATCGGTCACCGATGACTTCTGGTCGTGGCGCGACCGCATGTACCGAGTGGCGCAACGCATCGAGCCGGCACAGTTGCGGGCGATCGCGGCGCAGCTGTACCTCGAGTTGCTGCAAGGCGGCTACACGCAGGTCTGCGAGTTCCACTACTTGCAGCACGACCGCGATGGTCAGCCATACCCCGACCCATTGACGTTGTCATGGGCCTTGGCCGACGCCGCCGAAGACGCCGGCATCGGCCTGACGCTGATGCCGGTGCTGTACGAACGGGCAGGCTTCGCGCAAGCATCGCTGCGCGACGACCAGCGCCGCTTCGCGACGACTGCCGACAGCGTCTGGTCCGCGGCCAACACGATCGCGGCAAGCGGCCGGGCCCACGTCAATGCCGGCCTGGCGATCCATTCGTTGCGCGCGGCCGCGCCGGCATCGATCGAACGGCTGCGTCGACTCGCGACATCGTTCGACGGGCCGATCCACATCCACGTCGCCGAGCAGACCGCCGAGGTCGACGATTGCCGGGTTGCCGCCGGCGCGCGGCCGATCGAGTGGTTGGCGCGCGCCGGACTGCTCGATGCACGCTGGCATCTGGTGCACGCCACGCATACCGTGCCCGATGAGATCGACGCCGTTTCCCGCAGCGGCGCGGGTGTCGTGATCTGCCCGAGCACCGAGGGCAACCTCGGCGATGGCCTGGCCGATCTGCCCGGCTGGCTCGCTGCCGGCGTGCCGATGACGATCGGCTCGGACAGCCATGTCACGCGCGACTGGCGCGAGGAACTGCGCTGGCTCGACTACGGCCAGCGCCTCTCGCTGCGTCAACGCAACGTGTCAGCCGCGCCGCAGCACGACCAGCCGGCCACGGCCGAGCGCCTGTTCGGTCTGGCCACCCGCGGCGGCGCCGCGGCTGCGGGCCTGGCCTCCTGGGGTCTGGTGCCCGGCGCACGCGCCGATGCGCTGCTGGCCGACGCGCAGGATCCGGCGTTGCTCGGCCTGCCTGCCTCGCACTGGCTCGACGCGCTGGTGTTCTCCAGCCCCACCCGGCCGTGGCGAGACGTGATGGTTGGCGGCCGCTGGGTGATCCGCGAACACCGCCACGCTCGGGGAACCACCATCGCAAGCAGCTTCACCGAAGCGATGACCCGACTCTGGGACGTCGGCGTGTGAGTCGTTGAGCGGCGAATCACCACGCGCTGCTCGAGCCGCGGCTACCGCGGCGATGGCGGGCGCGCCTTCTTGGCAGGTGCGGCGGGGGTCACGAAGGCGGCGCGCTCCTGCGCACTGCGTTCGAACTGCCGTGCGATGTTGCTGCAGACCACGTCGCACAGGTCGTAGACCGACGGATCGGTGATCCTGTAGTACGCGCTGTTGCCGCGGGTTTCCCGTGCCACGAAGCCGTGCTGGCTGAGCAGACTCAGATGGCGTGAGATGTTGGCGGCGCTGAAGGCGCACAGCTGCGCCAGTTCGCCGACGTTGCGCGGCTGTTGGCGCAGCAGGTTGAGGATCTGCAGGCGGGTCGGCTCGGCCAGCACCTGGAAGTAGGCCGCAACCTTGGCCAGCGCCTCACTGGGAAGTCCTTCCATGCTGGGGCATGCCGGGTGTTGAGCTGTCGCAATCATGCCTTGGAACCGCCTGTCTATGCTCTGATTTGTGCAGTGGCGCACTTGACTATTTAGCTATGTGCGCAAATAATAGACGCAATCCCGCTGTTGTTCAAGTCCCGTCGCCTTGGCGCGGGACCGCGTCAGAAAGCCGAACCAGATGATCAAGATCCGCCCCGTGGCCGCCGCGCTCGCCGCGCTAGCGTTCGCCCTGCCCGTCTGGTCGGCGCCGGCCGACCTCCCTTTCGAGGTCGCACGCGCCGACGCCAGCGCTGCGTCTTCAGCCTTCGATGGCGCCGTCGAAGCAGTGCGCCAGACGGTCATCGCCGCGCAGGTGTCTGGCGCAGTGGTGCAACTCGACGCCAAGGTTGGCGACCGCATCAAGACCGGTCAGGTATTGCTGCGCATCGATGCGCGGACGGCCGATCAGACCGCCACCGCCAGCCAAGCCCAGGTGCAGGCAGCGCGCGCGTCGCTGGATGTGGCCAGCAAGGAACTCGCGCGCCAGCAGCAGCTGTTCCAGAGCAACTTCATCAGCCAGGCGGCACTGGACCGTGCCGAGTCGGAGTTCAAGGCCACCCAAGCCCAAGTCAATGCGCAGGTGGCACAAGCCGGCGCCGCCCAGACCCTGACCGGTCTGCACGTCGTCCGCGCACCCTACGACGGCGTCATCGCCGAGGTGCCCGTGGCCCTGGGCGACATGGCGCTGCCCGGCCGCCCACTGCTGACCGTGTACGACCCGTCAGCACTGCGCATCACGGCGGCCGTGCCGCAGACTGTGGCGACGCAGATCGTCAGCGGCCAGGTCCTGCGGGCCGAACTGCCCGGCCTGCCGACTGCCCGCCAGTGGCCGACCCCGGCACGCGTGCAGGTGCTTCCCACGGTCGATGCATCGACGCATACGGTGCAAGTGCGCGCCGATCTGCCCAGCGGCCTCGAAGGCGTCGCGCCGGGCATGTTCGCGCGCCTGTGGCTGCCGCTGCCTGCCACCGCTGGCAGCCCCGCGGCTGCCGGCCTGTCCATACCGCGGCAAGCGATCGTGAGACGCGCCGAGATGATCGGCCTGTACGTCCTCGACCCGAACGGGCGACCGGTCTTGCGCCAGGTGCGCATCGGCCGCAGCGACGGCAACCGCGTCGAGATCCTGTCGGGGCTGATGCCGGGTGAACGCGTGGTGACCGATCCGCAGGCCGCGGCCCGCGTTCGCTGAGACTCGCCATGACGACACCGGACCTCACGCCCGCGATGGGCATCTCTGGGCGTATCGCGGCCTTCTTTCAGCGCGCCCACATCACGCCACTGCTGGCGCTGCTGGCGCTGCTGCTGGGCATCTTCGCGGTGGGGGTGACGCCGCGCGAGGAAGAACCGCAGATCAACGTCACGATGGCCAACGTGCTGATCCCGTTTCCCGGCGCCAGCGCGCGCGATGTCGAGCAGATGGTCGCCGGGCCGGCCGAGCAGGTGCTGGCACAGATCTCGGGCATCGAGCACGTGATGTCGGTGTCGCGGCCGGGCCTCGCGGTGATCACGGTCCAGTTCAAGGTCGGGGTGCCTCGCACCGAAGCCCTGGTGCGCCTGTACGACACCGTCCACTCCAACGCCGACTGGCTGCCCAAGGATCTGGGCGTGCTCGACCCCATCATCAAACCCAAAGGCATCGACGATGTACCGATCGTGACGCTGACGCTCTATAGCGAAGACGCCACCACCGGCGCCTTCGACCTGGAGCGCGTCGCGCACAGCATCGAGGCTGACATCAAGCGTGTCGCCGGCACACGCGAGGTGGTCACCATCGGCGGCCCCGGCCGCGCCGTGATGGTCGAGATCGATCCGACGCGCCTGGCTGGCGCCGGCGTGACCGTGGCCGATCTGCGCACCGCGCTGCAGTCGGCCAACCTCGGGCTGCCAGTGGGCGAGTTGATCTCCGGCAACCGGGCCGTGGCGATCGAGTCCGGGCCGTTCCTGCGCCAGGCCAGCGAAGTTGGCGACCTGGTGGTCGCGGTGCGCGGCGCAAGGCCGGTGTTCCTGCGCGACGTCGCGACAGTGCGCGACGGTCCGCTGCCGCCGAGCCGCTACGTCTGGCATGGCGTTGCTGGCAAGGACGGTGCCGCGCCGGTCGAGTACCCCGCCGTCACGGTCTCGGTGACCAAGAAACCGGGCGAGAACGCGATCGACGTGGCCAACGCGGTGATGCGACGCGTCGACGTGCTGCGCAACACCGTGATCCCGAGCAATGTGCAGGTCGTGGAGACCCGCAACTACGGCGCCACCGCCAACGACAAGGCGCAGAAGTTGATCCAGAAGCTGCTCTTCGCGACCGCGTCGGTGGTGGCGCTGGTGTTCATCGCGCTGGGCCGCCGCGAGGCGGCGATCGTCGGCAGCGCGGTGATCCTGACGCTGATGGTGACGCTGTTCGCATCCTGGGCCTGGGGCTTCACGCTGAACCGGGTCTCGCTGTTCGCGCTGATCTTCTCGATCGGTATCCTGGTCGACGACGCGATCGTGGTGGTCGAGAACATCCACCGCCACCAGCAGTTGCATCCGGGCCGCACGCTGGCGCAGATCATCCCCGGCGCGGTCGACGAAGTTGGCGGACCGACGATCCTGGCCACACTGACGGTCATCGCCGCGCTGCTGCCGATGGCCTTCGTGACCGGCCTGATGGGGCCGTACATGAGCCCGATCCCGATCAACGCCAGCATGGGCATGCTGCTGTCGCTGGCGATCGCCTTCGTCGTCACGCCCTGGCTGGCCCGGCTGTGGATGAAGTCGGCGCCGGCGCCAGACCGGCGACGCGCCCCACGCCACCGCCAGCCATGGTGGCCTGGCGGCCAGGATCGCGCCGTGGTTCGAGCGCCTGTTCCGGCCCCTGCTCGACGAAGGCCGTGGCACGCGCAATCGGCGTCTGCTGGGCGTCGGCATCATGGTGCTGATCGCCGTCTCGCTGGCGCTGCCAGCCACTGGACTGGTGCTGCTGAAGATGCTGCCGTTCGACAACAAGTCGGAGTTCCAGGTGGTCGTCGACATGCCCGCCGGCACGCCGGTCGAGCAGACCGCGGCGGTGATGCACGAACTGGGTGCCTACCTGGCCACCGTGCCCGAGGTCACGCACTACCAAGCCTACGCAGGCACTGCGGCGCCGATCAACTTCAACGGCTTGGTGCGCCAGTACTACCTGCGCGCCGGCGGCGACGTCGGCGACCTGCAGGTCAACCTGGTCGACAAGCACCTGCGCGACGAGCAGAGCCACGCGATCGCGACCCGCGTGCGGCCGGCGCTGCAGAAGATCGGCGAGCGCTTCGGCGCCAACATCAAGGTCGTCGAAGTGCCGCCGGGTCCGCCGGTGCTGTCGCCGATCGTGGCCGAGATCTACGGCCCCGAAGCGGCCGGGCGGCAGCAGGTCGCGAAGTCGGTGCGCGCGGTCTTCGCGGCGACGGCAGGCGTGGTCGACGTCGACGACAGCAGCATCGCCGACGCGCCGAAGACCTTGCTGCTGGTGGATCGACGCAAGGCGGCGATGCTCGGCGTGCCGCAGCAGGCGATCGTGGCCACGCTGCGCGCGGGGCTGGCCGGCGAGGCGACGGCCTATCTTCACGATCAGACAAAGTACCCCGCCGCCGCCACGCTGCAGCTGCCGGCTGAGCGTCATGGCGACCTGAACGCACTGCTGCAGCTCACGGTGCGCAGCGCCGAGGGCAAGCTGGTGCCGATCCGCGAGCTGGTCACGGTGACCGACACGGTGCGCGAGCAGCCGATCCATCACAAGGACCTGTTGCCGGTGAACTACGTCGTGGCCGACATGGCCGGCAAGATCGATAGCCCGCTGTACGGCATGTTCTCGATGCGTGGCGAACTGGCCAAGATCGCCACGCCCAGTGGAGGCAAGCTGGTCGAGCACTTCATCAGCCAGCCCGAAGACCCGTGGCGCGACTACACGCTGAAGTGGGATGGTGAGTCGCAGATCACCTACGAGACCTTCCGCGACATGGGAGCCGCCTATGCCGTCGGGCTGGTGCTGATCTACCTGCTGGTGGTGGCGCAGTTCGGCTCATACCTGACACCGCTGATCATCATGGCGCCGATCCCGCTGACCATCATCGGCGTGATGCCGGGCCACGCGCTGCTGGGTGCGCAGTACACCGCGACCAGCATGATCGGGATGATCGCGCTGGCCGGCATCATCGTGCGCAACTCGATCCTGCTGGTGGACTTCATCAACCTGCAGGTGCGTGATGGCGTGCCTTTCAAGCAGGCCATCGTGCAGTCGGCCATCACCCGTGCCCAGCCGATCGTATTGACGGGGCTGGCCGCGATGCTGGGGGCCTTCTTCATTCTCGACGATCCGATCTTCAATGGTCTGGCGATCTCGCTGATCTTCGGCATCTTCGTCTCCACCGTGCTGACGCTGGTGGTGATCCCGATCCTCTACTACGTCGCCTACCGCCACAGGATCGGCGCGATCACGGGACCGACCACGCCTGAACCCGTTTCTTCTCCCATCCCACTTCAAGGAGCTTCGACATGACTTCCTGGCAAATCGTCCGCATCGTCGCTGGCACTTTCATCTTGCTGTCGCTGGCAATGGGTGTTCCCGGCAGCCCGCTCTTCGTCAGCCCGTGGTGGCTGGCCTTCACCGCGTTCGTCGGTGCCAACCTGCTGCAGAGCGGTGCTAACCAAGTGGTGCCTGATGGAGTTCATCGTGCGCAAGCTCGGCGCGCAACCGGGAGCCTGAGCGATGAAACTGGTCTGTCCCGCCTGCAGCGCCACCAATCGCGTGCCTGACGAGCGCCTGCACGACGAGCCGGTGTGCGGACGCTGCGGTACCGAGTTGATGGCCGCGCAGCCGGTGATGCTCACCGATGCCGCGTTGCCGGCGTTCATCGCCGGCACCGAACTGCCGGTGCTGGTGGATTTCTGGGCCGACTGGTGCGGACCCTGCAAGATGATGGCACCCCATTTCGCCAACGCCGCGGCGCAATTGCCGAACGTGCGCTTCGCGAAAGTCGACACCGACGCGAATCCGAAGGCCAGCGTGGGCAACCGCATCCGCAGCATCCCGACGCTGATCCTGTACCGCGGCGGGCAGGAGGTGGCGCGTCAGTCCGGCGCGATGACTTCCGGCGACTTGCTGCGCTGGGTGCAAGGCGCAGCTAGGACGCTGAGGCTGAGGCGCACACCTTCGCCGCGTTCGGCAAGGCGTTTCTAGGTGTGGAGGCGCGGCCCAGAGTCGAACTGGGCTGGGCGGATTTGCAATCCGCTGCATAACCGCTTTGCTACCGCGCCGGGGCTTGCACTGACAGAAAAGGGAAGCCGGTTGGGCTTCCCTTGGACATGTCTGGAGCGGGAAACGAGACTCGAACTCGCGACCTCAACCTTGGCAAGGTTGCGCTCTACCAACTGAGCTATTCCCGCATCGATCTTTCGATGGTTGGTACGTCCAGCGAAGCGCGCATTATACGCAAAGAATACGCGCCCTACGCCGGGCGTAGCCCTCACTCAATGAGGACGTGTGTCGGTGGCCGCTGCCGCCGCAGCTTCAGCAGTCGTCACCGGCACCGGCTCCTCGTCCGGCAAGGCCTGCGGCACCGTCTCGAGCGCCACTTCCAGCACACGGTCGATCCACTTCACTGGAACGATCTCCAGTCGGTTCTTCACGTTCTCCGGAATCTCCTGCAAGTCCTTGACGTTCTCCTCAGGAATCATCACGGTCTTGATGCCACCGCGGTGCGCAGCCAGCAGCTTTTCCTTCAGCCCGCCAATGGCCGTGACCTCGCCACGCAAGGTGATCTCGCCGGTCATCGCCACGTCGGCACGCACCGGAATGCCGGTCAGCGCCGAGACGAACGCCGTGGTCATCGCTGCACCCGCGCTCGGGCCGTCCTTGGGCGTCGCGCCGTCCGGCACGTGAATGTGGATGTCGCGCTTCTCGAACATCTCATCCTTGATGCCCAGACGGCGGGCACGCGAGCGCACCACGGAGCGGGCCGCTTCGACCGACTCCTTCATCACGTCGCCCAACTGGCCGGTGCGGATGATGTTGCCCTTGCCGGGCATCACCGCCGCCTCGATGGTCAGCAGGTCACCGCCGACTTCGGTCCATGCCAGGCCCACGACCTGGCCGACCTGGTTCTTCTTCTCCGCGCGTCCAAAGTCGAACTTGCGCACGCCGAGGAAGTCGTTCAGGTTGTCCTCGGTGACGACGACTTGGCCCTCGTACTTCTTCAGTTGGACACCCTTGACGACCTTGCGGCAGATCTTGGAGATCTCGCGCTCGAGCGAACGCACACCGGCTTCACGCGTGTAGTAGCGGATGATGCCGCGCAGCGCGCTCTCGGTGATGTCGAGCTCGCCGGCCTTGACACCGTTGTTCTTGCATTGCTTGGGCAGCAGGTACTTCTGCGCGATGTTGAGCTTCTCGTCTTCGGTGTAGCCGGCCAGACGGATGACTTCCATCCGGTCGAGCAACGCCGGCGGGATGTTCATCGAATTGGAGGTGGCGATGAACATCACGTCCGACAGGTCGAAGTCGAGTTCGATGTAGTGGTCGCTGAAGGTGTGGTTCTGCTCCGGGTCGAGCACCTCGAGCAGGGCACTCGACGGATCGCCGCGGAAGTCCATGCCCAGCTTGTCGATCTCGTCGAGAAGGAAGAGCGGATTGCGTGTGCCGACCTTGGTCAGGCTTTGCAGCACCTTGCCCGGCATCGAGCCGATGTAGGTGCGGCGGTGGCCACGGATTTCGGCTTCGTCGCGCACACCGCCGAGCGCCATGCGGACGAACTTGCGACCGGTGGCGCGCGCCACGCTCTGGCCGAGAGAAGTCTTGCCGACGCCGGGCGGCCCGACGAGGCACAGGATCGGCGCCTTGACCTTGTCCACGCGCTGCTGAACCGCAAGGTATTCGAGGATGCGGTCCTTGACCTTCTCGAGCCCGTAGTGGTCTTCATTGAGCACATCCTCGGCGTGGCCGAGATCGTGCTTGATCTTGGTCTTCTTGCTCCAAGGCAGGCCGACCAGGGTGTCGATGTAGTTGCGCACCACCGTCGCCTCGGCCGACATCGGTGACATCAGCTTCAACTTCTTCAACTCGCCTTCGGCCTTCTTGCGGGCCTCCTTGGGCATCTTGGCCGCGATGATCTTCTTCTCGAGATCCTCGAGGTCAGCGCCCTCCTCGCCATCGCCGAGTTCCTTCTGGATCGCCTTGACCTGCTCGTTCAGGTAGTACTCGCGCTGGCTCTTTTCCATTTGCCGCTTGACGCGGCCGCGGATGCGCTTTTCGACCTGCAAGATGTCGACCTCATGCTCGAGCAGTTCAAGCAGCTTTTCCATGCGCTTGCCGGTCTCATGCAGATCGAGCACCGACTGCTTGGCTTCCAGCTTCAACGGAAGGTGCGCGGCAATCGTGTCGGCCAGGCGGCCGGCGTCGTCGATGCCGGCGATCGAGGTCAGGATCTCAGGCGGGATCTTCTTGTTGAGCTTGACGTACTGGTCGAACTGCTGCGTCACGGCACGACGCAGCGCCTCGATCTCGGGCTGGGTGTCGGGCGCCGGCGGAATCGGCGTGACCTCGGCAACGAAATGCTCGCCGTTGTCGGAAATCGAAACCGTTGTGGCGCGCTGCGTGCCTTCGACCAGCACCTTCACAGTCCCATCCGGCAGCTTCAGCATCTGCAGAATGCTCGAAACGCAACCGACCTCGAACATGTCGTCGGCCTTCGGTTCATCTTTGCCGGCGGCCTTCTGCGCGACCAGCACGATCTGGCGCCCGGCCTCCATCGCGGCCTCGAGCGCTTTGATGGATTTCGGGCGGCCGACAAACAGCGGTATGACCATGTGCGGAAACACCACCACGTCGCGCAGCGGGAGCAGCGGCAGCGTGATCGGATCCGCGGGGAGTACAGGATGTCCAGACATCGGGGGGTCCTCTCTTTCTCAGGCCCAGTTGGGGCCCGAGAGGGGAATGTCAAGGTGGCGATGCAGCCCGCGGCTCAGGCGCTGGCCTTGGCTTGCTCGCGATAGACCAGCAGCGGCTTGCTGCCTTCTTCAATGTTGTGCTCGTCGACCACCACCTTGGCCACACCGTCGAGGTTGGGCAGGTCGAACATGGTGTCGATCAGCGACTGTTCCAGGATCGAGCGCAGGCCGCGGGCACCGGTCTTTCGCGCCAGCGCCTTGCGGGCGATCGCCGCCAATGCCGACGGCCGGATCTCAAGGTCCACGCCATCCATCGCAAACAATCGCTGGTACTGCTTGAGCAGGGCGTTCTTGGGCTCGGTGAGGATCTGGACCATCGCCTCTTCGGTCAGTTCACCCAGCGTGGCCACCACCGGCAGGCGGCCGACCAGTTCCGGGATCAGGCCGAACTTGATCAGGTCCTCCGGCTCGACCTCGCGAAAGACCTCGGAGACACGCTTTTCAGTCTTGCTGTGGACCGTCGCGCCGAATCCGATGCCTGAGCGCTCGGTGCGGTTCTGGATCACTTTCTCCAGCCCGTCGAATGCCCCACCGCAGATGAACAGGATGTTGGTCGTGTCGATCTGCAGGAAGTCCTGGTTCGGGTGCTTGCGCCCGCCCTGTGGCGGCACGCTGGCCATCGTGCCTTCGACCAGCTTCAGCAGCGCCTGCTGCACGCCCTCGCCCGACACGTCGCGCGTGATGCTGGGGTTGTCTGCCTTGCGGCTGATCTTGTCGATCTCGTCGATGTAGACAATGCCGCGCTGGGCCCGCTCGACGTCGTAATTGCAGTTCTGCAGCAACTTCTGGATGATGTTCTCGACGTCTTCGCCGACGTAGCCGGCTTCCGTCAACGTCGTCGCATCGGCGATCACGAAGGGCACGTTGAGCAGGCGTGCCAGCGTCTGCGCCAACAAGGTCTTGCCGGACCCGGTGGGGCCGATCAGCAGGATGTTGCTCTTGGAGAGTTCGACCTCGTCCTTGCCGCCAAGATGCTTGAGGCGCTTGTAGTGGTTGTACACCGCCACCGACAGCGTGCGCTTGGCGACTTCCTGCCCGATCACGTACTGATCCAGGCTGCCTTTGATTTCGCTGGGCGTCGGCAAGTCGGACTTGGCAGCCCTCGCGCCCGGCGCATCGGGCGGCACTTCGTCGCGAATGATGTCGTTGCAAAGCTCGATGCACTCGTCGCAGATGAACACCGACGGCCCGGCAATGAGCTTCTTCACCTCGTGCTGGCTCTTGCCGCAGAACGAGCAGTACAGAACCTTCTCGCTGGAAGAGCCTTTTTTCTCTGGCATGGGCTGGCTTAAGGGGAACTACGGCAATGATAGTGCAAGCCTGCCGCCGGCACGGACACGCGAAAGAGCCCCTTTTCGTGGTGGGAATCACGCCCCATCGAGTCGCCACCCGGCCCAGCGACGGCCAAGACATGCCGGATCGGGCCACCCTCGAACGCTGTGTTGCCGGCAAAGAAAGGGGTGCGACGGCAATTGCCCCGTCGCGCGGTCCTCTACGGACGCTTGTCGATCACCTGATCGATCAGGCCATAACTGGCGGCCTCCGCCGCAGACATGAAGTAGTCGCGCTCGCTGTCGGTACGGATCTTCTCCAGTGGCTGGCCCGTGCGCTCGGCCAGGATGGCGTTCAGGCTCTCGCGCAGCTTGAGGATCTCGCGAGCCTGGATCTCGATGTCGGTGGCTTGGCCCTGGGCGCCGCCCGAGGGTTGATGGATCATGATGCGCGAATTGGGAAGCGCCAGCCGCTTGCCCTTGGCGCCTGCAGCCAGCAGGAAGGCCCCCATGCTCGCTGCCATACCCATGCACAGCGTCGAGACCTCGGGCTTGATGAACTGCATCGTGTCGAAGATCGACAACCCGGCACTGACACTGCCGCCCGGTGAGTTGATGTACAGGAAGATGTCCTTGTCGGGATTCTCACTCTCCAGGAAGAGCATCTGCGCGACTACGAGGTTGGCCGTTTGGTCATTCACCGGCCCGACCAGGAACACGATGCGCTCGCGCAGCAGCCGGCTGTAGATGTCGTAGGCTCGCTCGCCGCGGCCCGATGTCTCGATCACGATGGGGACCATGCCCAAGCCTTGCGTTTCAAGCGCGCTCATCTGATTCCTTCGGTTTGGATGCTGTCGGGCGATTATGTCGCTGAGCAAGACAAAGGCGCCGCACCTTGCGGCGCGGCGCCTCGCGCGGCGGCGGGCTGTCAGGCGGTCATCAGTTCGTCGAACGGCAGCACCTTGTCGGTCACCTGCGCGGTGGCCAGTACGTGGGCCGTGACGTTGTTCTCGATCACCACTGCCTCGACCTCGGCCATGCGCTGGCGATCCGACAGATACCACCGCATCACCTCGGCGGGCTTCTCGTAGCTCTGGCTCATCTCTTCGATGTGAGCCTGCAACTGCTCGGGCTTGGCCTGCAGGTTGTTGGCGCGCACCAGTTCGGCGACCACCAGACCCAGGCGAACGCGACGCTCGGCCTGGGCGGTGAAAAGGTCGGCCGGGATCGGCGCGGTGGCTGCATCCTTGACGCCGCGCTGCTTCAAGTCGGCGCGCGCGGCCTCCACCATGCGCTCGGTCTCGCTGTCCACCAGGGCCTTGGGCACATCGAGCTCGGCGCTGGCCACCAGCGCGTCCATCACCGCGGCCTTGTTGCGCCCCTGCACGCGGAACTTGACTTCACGCTCGAGGTTCTTCTTCACGTCGGCGCGCAGCGCCTCCACCGTACCGCCGGCAATGCCGAGCGACTTGGCAAAAGCCTCGTCGACCACCGGAAGCGACTGCGACTCGATCTTCTTCATCGTCACCAGGAAGTCGGCCTCCTTGCCGGCAACGTCCTTGCCTTGGTAGTCGGCCGGGAATGCCACAGGGAACGTCTTGCTGTCGCCGGTCTTCATGCCGCGCACGCCCTTGTCGAACTGCTCCAGCATCTGCCCTTCACCGATGATGAACTGGAATGCCTCGGCCTTGCCCCCTGCAAACGGCTCGCCGTCGATCTTGCCTTCGAAGTCGATCGTGACGCGGTCGGTCTCGGCGGCACCTTCAACCGCTGGGCGCTGGGCGAAGGTGCGGCGCTGCTTGCGCAGGATGTCGATGGTCTTGTCGATGGCCGCTTCGGTGACTTCGGTCGAGACGCGCTCGACATGCACCGCTGACAGGTCACCCAACTTGACTTCCGGGTAGACCTCGAAGGTCGCGTCGAAAGCGATCTGGCCTTCGGCGGCACCGTCCTTCTGCGTGATCTGCGGCGTGCCGGCAACCCGCAACCTGGCCTCGTTGGCGGCCGCGGCGAAGGCCTCGCCGACCTTGTCGTTCATGACCTCATAGTGCACCGAGTAGCCATAGCGTTGAGCCACCACCGACATCGGTACCTTGCCGGGGCGGAACCCGTCGGCCTTGACCGTGCGTGAAAGCTTCTTCAGCCGCGACTGCACCTCGCCGCTGATGGTTTCTGCCGCCAGCGTCAGCGTGATGCGGCGTTGCAGTTTTTCGAGGGTTTCGACAGTGACCGTCATGATGTCTGGCTATGGATGTGATGAGACTCTGGTGCGCGGGGGGGGACTCGAACCCCCACACCATCGCTGGCGTCAGGACCTAAACCTGGTGCGTCTACCAATTTCGCCACCCGCGCGAGGGGAGCAGAAAGGGCCCCGCGGGGCCCTTCAGGCGATTCGGCAAAAGTTGCATTTTAGCCTGCCGACGCCGGCGCACGCTTGACCCTGAACCAGGCCGCGTACATCGCTGGCAATGCCAGCAGCGTCAGCGCCGTCGCAACGATCAGCCCGCCCATGATGGCCACCGCCATCGGACCCCAGAACACACTGCGTGACAGCGGGATCATCGCCAACACGGCGGCAGCGGCCGTCAGCACGATGGGGCGGAAGCGGCGGACGGCCGATTCGACGATCGCGTTCCATGTGGCCACGCCGCGCGCGCGGTCCTGCTCGATCTGGTCGATCAGGATCACCGCGTTGCGCATGATCATGCCGACCAGCGCGATCACGCCGAGCAGCGCGACGAAACCGAACGGACGGTTCAGCAGCAGCAGCGCCGCAGCCACGCCGGCAATGCCCAAGGGGCCGGTCAGGAAGACCAGCATCGCCCGCGAGAAGCTCTGCAGTTGCAGCATCAGCAACGTGAAGATGATGAACAACATCATCGGCACTCCGGCGGCGATCGAACCCTGGCCCTTGCTGCTCTCGGCAACCGCGCCCGCAATCACCACGTCGTAGCCCGCAGGCATGCGGGACTTGAGTCTTTGCAGTTCGGGCCAGAGCTGCGCCGTCACGGTCGGGCCCTGCACGCCGTCGACGACGTCGCCTTGCACGGTGACGGCGAAATCTCGGTTCTCGCGCCAGATGACGCCCGGCTCCCAGGCAAACTCACTGCTCGCAATCTGCGACAACGGGATCGATCGACCACTCGCGGTCGGCAGGTAGGCGCCGGCCAGGTCGGTGATCGCATTGCGCTCTTCGACTGGCTGTCGCAGCACGATGTCGATCAGGCGGTCGCCCTCGCGGTACTGCCCGACCGTGGTGCCTGACAGCACCGTGCGCGAGGCCTGCGCCAGGCCGGCGCTGGTGACACCGAGTGCTCGGGCCTTGTCCTGGTCGACCGCCAGTCGAAGCACCTTGATCGACTGGTTCCAGTTGTCGTTGACGCCGCGCATGTTGGGGTTGGCGCGCATCACGGCCAACGCCTCGTCGGCCCACCCGCGCACGCCTTTGACGTCGGGCCCGACCACCCTGAACTGCACTGGGTAAGGCACCGGGGGGCCATTGGGCAACAACTTGACGCGGCCGCGAACCTCGGGGAATTCGGCGGCCAGCAGCACCGGCAAGCGCTTGCGCAGCGCTTCGCGCGCGGAGAGGTCCTGGGGCAGAACGATCGACTGGCTGACGTTGGCGCTCTGGAAGATCTGGTCGAGCGGCAGATAGAACCGAGGAACGCCGGCGCCGATCCATGACGTCACCGTGGACACGCCGGGTTCCCGCATCAGGCGCGCCTCGAACCTGCGCGACACCTCTTCGCTCTGCTGGACCGTGGCTCCCTCGGGCAGCCACAGATCGACCAGGATCTCGGGTCGGCTCGAATCGGGGAAGAACTGCTGCTGCACCCGGCCCATGCCGACGACGCCCAGCGCAAAGCTGAGCAGCGTAAGGGCGATGGTGATCCAGCGATGCTGCACGCACCAGTCCACCGTGCGGCGAAAGCGCGTGTAGAAAGGACCACCGAAGAGTTCGTCCTCGTGCGCCTCGCCGTCGACCTGCTTGCGCGTGTGCAGGAGCCACCAGCCGAGGTAAGGCACGAAGTACACCGACACCAGCCATGAGATGACCAATGCCGCGGCCGTGACGGCAAAGATCGCAAAGGTGTATTCGCCGGTCACGCTCTTGGCCAGCCCGATGGGTAGGAAGCCGGCGGCCGTGATCAGCGTGCCGGTGAGCATCGGCATGGCCACCAGCTCGTACGTGAAAGTGGCGGCACGCGCTCGGTCATAGCCCTCTTCCAGCTTGCGCACCATCATCTCGACCGCAATGATGGCGTCGTCGACCAGCAGGCCGAGCGCGATGATCAGCGAACCGAGCGAGATCTTGTGCAGGCCGACACCCCAATAGAACATCGTCACGAAGGTGATCGCCAGCACCAGCGGAATGGTGATCGCCACCACCAGGCCGGGCCAGATGTCGATGCGCAGCGGCCGGGTATGCAAGCCCAGCGCGACAAAACTCACGGCCAGCACGATCAACACCGCCTCGATCAGCACACTGACGAACTCCCCGACCGATCGGGACACGGCCGCCGGCTGGTCCTGCACCTGGATCATCTCGATGCCCAGCGGCAATTCGCGCTGGACGGCCGCCACCTCGCGGCGCAATGCGTGACCCAGCGAAATGATGTCGCCACCCTTGGTCATCGAGACACCGAGCGCGATGACCGGCTTGCCCTGGTGGCGAACCTTGACCGCCGGCGGATCGACATAGGCGCGCTTGACGACCGCGATGTCGGCCAGACGAAGCGTGCTCGCCACACCGGTCGCCGGGTTGGTGCCCCGGATCGGGAAGCGTTGGAGTTCCTCGACCGAGTTGAACTGCCCGCCGATGCGAACCTGCAAGTTCTCGGTGCCGGCATTGAGCACGCCAGCGCCCTCGACCGCGTTCTGCGCACCCAACTGGGCAATCACCTGGTTGAAATCCAAGCCCAGTGTGGCCAGGCGCTTGTGCGAGATCTCGACGAACAGTTTCTCCGGCTGCACGCCAAACAGCTCGACCTTGGCCACATCGGGCACGCGCAGCAGCCTCTGGCGCACCACCTCGGCGTGCTGCCGCAGTTCCTCGTCGGAGAAACCATCGGCCGACATCGCGAGGATCGAACCGTAGACGTCACCGAAATCGTCGTTGAACACCGGGCCAATCACGCCAGCCGGCAGCGCGGCGCGCATGTCCCCGACCCGCTTGCGTGCCTGGTACCAGCTGTTGGCCACGTCCTTTGCCGGCGAGCTGTCCTTCAATTGCAGAATCGTCAGCGACTCGCCCGGCTTGGCGTAGCTGCGCAGCACATCCGCATAGGGGACTTCCTGCAGCGCACGCTCGATCTTCGAAGTCACCTGTTCGGCCATCTGCTCCGCCGAAGCACCCGGCCAGTAGGCCTGCACGACCATCGCGCGGAACGTGAACGGTGGGTCCTCGTCCTGGCCGAGCTGGAAATAGGCGGCAACGCCCAGGACCAGCAGGACCACCATCAGGTAGCGCGTCAGCGCTGGATGCTCGAGGGCCCAGCGTGAGATGTTGAAGCGCGGCGAGGCGCTGTCAGCGTGTTGCATTGCCAGGTTTCGATCAACGCTGCGGCGGACTTGCGGCCTGCGCGACCGGCGCAGCGCCGTAGAAGGCCACTCTTTGTCCAGGCGTCAACACATGCACGCCCGCGCTGACGACCAACTGGCCGGATACGAGTCCGCTCGCGACAACGACCAGATTGCCTTCTGCCCCCGCCACCTGGATCGGCTGGGCACGCACCGTCATGGTCGCGCGATCGACCAACCACACCGAGGTCTTGCCTTGCTGCTCGAACACCGCGGCCAATGGCAGCTTGATCACGCCATCCACGGGCGGGCGTGCGATCACCACGGTGGCGGTCTGTCCCAGGCGCAGGTTAGTGGTTCCGACATCGGCCTTGACCACGAATGTGCGCGTGGCCGGATCCGCCGCCGCAGCCACCTCGCGCACGGTCGCGGCGATCAGCGCGCCGGTTGCACTCCAAGGCCGCACCTGAAGCGCTGCAGGGCGGCCGCGCAGCGCACGAACCGCGTCGACCTGGTCCTCAGGCACCGAGAAGACGACGTCGCGTGGCCCGTCGTGAGCGAGCCGCAACACCGTCGTGCCGGCGGTCAATACCGCGCCAGGCTCGGCTTCGATGGCCGTGACCACGCCGCTCGCGTCGCTGACCAGCGTGGCATAGCGCGCCTGATTGGTCTGGACACCTGCCAGCGCCTGCGCCTGCTCGAATTGGGCCCGCGCGGCCTTGACGGTCGTCTCCCGGCGTTCGAGATCCGCGGCGCTGATGAAGGCCTTGTCGCGCAGTTCCTTGAATCGCTTGAAGTCGGCCTCGGCCTGGTCGAGGTTGACGCTTGCCGCTTGCAGTGACGAACGTGCGGCGTCCTGGCTGAGCTGCAGATCCTGCGGATCCAGGCTGGCCAGAACCTGGCCCGCCTTGACGTGGTCGCCGAGCCCGACGGCGCGGTTGACCATCTTGCCGGCCACGCGAAATCCCAATCGCGACTCGACGCGCGCACGCACCTCTGCCGCGTACTCGGCGGCGCCACCCAGTTGTCCGGCCTCGACCGTCATCGTTCGCACCGCGCGCACGGGCTCGGGTACCGCCTCCGGCTTGGAACATGCGCCGAGCGAGAGCACCAACGCCGCTGCCGACGCGAAGCCGCCCAGGTGCTGAAACGCGGCAGCGCCTTGACGCGACGGCTGGTTGTTCTGCATCAAAGGGCCCTATTTCGTGGATCGGCGCGCGCACCGCTGGCCCGTCGCATCCAGATGCGGAGCCACTTAATGACTGACTGGTCAGTAATATATTGACGTTCTTGCCCAACGTCAATATTGCGGCGGATTGCAGGTGCGGTGATCCCAGCGGCATTGCTGGCGCACGCGTGGACAATCACGCCCGTGAGCATCGATCACTACGAGAACTTCCCTGTCGCGTCGTGGCTGTGCCCGCCGGCACTGCGCCCGGCCGTGACGGCGATCTACCACTTCGCCCGCACGGCCGACGACATCGCCGACGAGGGCGACGCCTCTCCCACGATACGCCGCGCCCTGCTGTCGGATTACGGTGACGCGTTGAGGCGAGCCGCCGGGGGAGACATCGAGGGTCGATGGCAAGCGGTGTTCGCGCCGTTGGCCGCCGCGATCACCCGCCATCAACTGCCGCTCGAGCCATTGGCCGACCTGCTGAGCGCATTCGCGCAGGACACCGACAACCCGATCTATGCGGATCGCGCCGAGTTGCTCGACTACTGCGCCCGCTCAGCCAATCCGGTTGGCCGCGTGCTGCTGCACCTCTCCGGCGTCAACGAACGCATCGCACAGGCGCAGTCGGACGCCATCTGCACCGCGCTTCAGTTGATCAACTTCTGGCAGGACCTCTCGCGCGATCTGCCGCGAGGGCGGGTCTACGTCACGGAAGCCGACGCCGCCGCCGCCGGGCTCGACGTCCGTCGATTGCGCGCCGGCGCCGACAGCGATGCCAGCCGTGCGCTGGTGCGTGCCCTGGTCGCTTGGGCGCGCCAGACGATGCTCGATGGCGCTGCATTGGTGCATCGTCTGCCCGGCCGCATGGGCTGGGAACTGCGCCTGGTGGTGCAGGGAGGGTTGCGGGTGCTGGAAAAGATCGAAACCGGCGGTTGCAACGCACTGTCGCAGCGGCCGACGATCGGCGCTGGCGATCTGCCGCTGCTGGCCTGGCGTGCATGGGCCATGAAGCGGCCGGCGGCTGCGACATCCATTCCCATCACGACCGATCAGGGTCTCTGATGACGCCCGAGCAGTACGTGCAAGACAAGGCCGCGCACAGCGGTTCGTCCTTCTACTATGCCTTTCGGCTGCTGCCACCGGAGCGACGGGCTGCGATCACCGCTTTCTATGCGTTTTGCCGCGAGATCGACGATGTCGTCGACGAAGTGCATGACCCAGGGGTCGCGGCCACCAAACTTGCATGGTGGCGCAAAGAAGTGGCCGCCGCGTTTGCCGGGCAGGCGAGCCATCCTGTGATGCACGCGCTGATGCCGCACTCGGCGGACTACGGCATCGTGCCCGACCACCTGCTGGCGGTGATCGATGGCTGCGAGATGGATCTGCAGCAAACCCGCTACCTCGATTTCAATGGCCTTGCCCGCTATTGCCATCTGGTGGCTGGCGTCGTTGGTGAGGTGGCGGCCAACATTTTCGGGCGCAGCGAAAGCGCAACGATTGCCTATGCGCATCGACTCGGACTGGCCATGCAGCTCACCAACATCATCCGCGACGTCGGGGACGACGCGCGGCGCGGTCGCATCTACCTGCCGATCGGTGACTTGAAGCAGTTCGACGTGAAGGCCAACGAAATCCTCGAACGCCGAGCCCCTTGGGGTTACAGCGAGCGCTTCACCCGCCTGATGCGCTTCCAGGCTGAGCGCGCGCACCGCATCTACGAAGAGGCGCTGGCGCTCCTGCCTGCGACCGACCGCCGTGCCCAGCGCCCCGGCCTCGCGATGGCGCAGATCTATCGCACCCTGCTGCGCGAGATCGAGGCCGAGGACTTCCGCGTGCTGCACCAGCGCATTGCGCTGACACCACTCCGCAAGGTGTGGATCGCGATGCACACCCACTGGCGCGAACGTTGACATCCACTCGCTTCGCGCGCCGTGTGGCGGTGGTCGGAGGCGGCTGGGCTGGCATTGCCGCCGCGGTGCATGCCACCGCGGCCGGCCACCATGTGACGCTGATCGAGATGGCGCGGCAGCTTGGGGGCCGTGCGCGCCGCGTCGATCACGATGGCATCGCGATCGACAACGGTCAGCACATTCTCATCGGCGCCTACAGCGAGACGCTGGCGCTGATGCGCCAAGTCGGTGCGCAGCCAGAATCGCTGTTGCTGCGCCAGCCGTTCGCAATGGTCGACCCCGACGGCAAGGGCCTGCAACTGCCGCCAGGTGCGGTGGTGCCAGCCTTCGTTCGTGGCGTGCTCGGCCTGCGCGCATGGTCGTTCGCCGAGCGATGCCAGTTGCTGATCACCGCCCTGCGTTGGCGACTCACCGGCTTCGCCGCCGATGCCAGCGTCAGCGTCGCCCAATTGACGATGGACTTGCCTGCCCGCGTCCGCGAGACGCTGATCGAGCCGCTTTGCCTTGCCGCGCTGAACACTCCGGCAGCAAAGGCCAGCGCTCGCGTGTTCCTGCGCGTGCTGCGCGATGCACTGTTCAGCGGCCCTGGCGCAGCCGACTTGCTGCTGCCGCGGGCGCCGTTGTCGGCCCTGCTGCCTGAGCCGGCGGCACACTGGCTGGTGGCGGCCGGTGCCGAATTGCGATGCGGCACGCGGGCCGGTGCTCTGTCCGCACGCGGTAGCGGTTGGTCGATCGACGGTGAACCCTTCGATGCCGTCGTACTTGCCTGCACCGCCGCCGAGGCAGCCCGGCTCACGCGTCCACTGGCACCCGCTTGGGCGCACCTGGCCGCAGCGTTCGACTACGAACCGATCGTGACCGTGTACCTGCGCAGTCGCGGGAAGCCGCCTCGGACGGCCCATGACCGCGCTGGTTGCCAGCCCGCAGGCCCCGGCGCAGTTCGCCTTTGATCTCGGGGCAATCGATCCCGGTGGCCCACGCGAGGGCCTGTTCGCGTTCGTGGTCAGCGGCGCCCGCGAGTGGACCGATCGCGGTCTCGAAGCGACCGCGGCTGCGGTGCTGCGACAGGCCCAGTCGGCATTCGCGCCAGGCACATGGCGCACGCCGCCGACGACACTGCACGCGCTGGCCGAGCGGCGAGCTACCTTTCTGTGTGTGCCGGGCCTTCAGCGGCCCTCCGCAGCCATCGCTGCCGGCGTGGCCGCGGCCGGCGACTATGTCGACGGGCCGTACCCGGCCACCCTCGAAGGGGCCGTGCGATCGGGCATCGGAGCATTGGCGGTGCTCGACCTTGCAGGCTCGTGCACGCCTGCCCTTCGGTAGGCGTGCAGCGATGGCTTCGCCAACCCGACCGCGGCGACCTTGCTGCATGAAGGTGGACCGGACAGTGCCGGCGCGAAAGTGTTGCTTCCGGAATCCGATAATGGATTTCGCCATGCAAGAATTGCCCGCGCAGCCGACAATCAAGCGAATGGTCAAGAAAGATGTCACCACCCCAAGCATCCAGGTCCTGGAGCGAAGCTTTGCATTGCTCGACGTCCTGGCCTCGCAGCCGGAACCGTTGCCGCTGAAGGCGATCAGCGAGCGCACGGGACTGCACCCATCGACGGCGCACCGGATTCTCAACGACCTGGCTGCTGGCCGTTTCGTCGATCGCCCACACGCCGGCACCTATCGTCTCGGCATGCGGCTGCTCGAGTTGGGCAATCTCGTCAAGGCACGGCTGGACGTGCGCGACGCCGCGTTGGTGCCCCTGCGGGACCTGCACAAGCTCACGCAGCAGGCTGTCAACCTGTCCGTGCGCCAGGGGGACGAGATCGTGTACATCGAACGCGCCTACAGCGAACGTTCCGGCATGCAGGTCGTGCGCGCCGTCGGCGGACGCGCACCGCTGCACCTCACCTCGGTGGGAAAGCTGTTCCTGGCCAGCGAGGACCGCGAGCGCGTTCGCGCCTACGCGGCACGCACCGGACTGGCCGGCCAAACACGCAACAGCATCACCCAACTGCCGGCACTGGAGCGCGAACTCGACACCGTGCGCAGCCTCGGCTTTGCGCGAGACGATGAAGAACTTGAGATCGGCGTGCGCTGCGTGGCTGCGGGGATTTACGACGACAGCGACCGCCTGGTCGCCGGACTGTCGATCTCTGCACCGGCCGACCGCCTGGAAGAGGCCTGGGCCGAGCGCGTCAAGGAAACCGCGCGGCAAATTTCCGCCGCACTTGGTCAACGACAGAGCGCGTGACCGTCAGACCAGTGGCACAGCTCCGCCTGCCACCGGCGGCACCCGCGGCAACGCGGCCTCGCTCAGCCACTTGCGAATGCGCTCGGCGTCGCCGATGCGCGAATACTTGCCCGTTGAATCGAGCAATACCATGATCAGCTTGCGGCCTGACAACTGCGCCTGCATCACGAGGCATCGGCCTGCTTCCGCGATATAGCCGGTCTTCTGCACGCCGATATCCCATTCCCCGCTGCGAATCAGCCCATTCGTATTGCGGAACTGCAGGCTGCGCGCTCCGATCGCCACGGCGTACTCCGGCGAGGTGGAGAGTTGTCTGATAAGGGGATGTTTGTCCACTTCCTTGACCAGCGCAGCGAGGTCGGTGGCGCTGGACTGGTTCTGGCTCGACAAGCCGGTGGGTTCGACGTAGCGGGTGTCCTTCATGCCAAGCGACTGAGCCTTGAGGTTCATCGCCGCGACGAACGCGTTCAGACCGCCCGGATAGTGGCGACCGAGCGCATTCGCGGCACGGTTCTCGCTGGCCATCAGCGCCAAATGCAACATCTGTTCGCGCGTCAAGCGCGTGCCAACCTGCAACCGTGAGTGGCTTCCCTTCTCGGTATCGATGTCTTCGGTGCTGATGGTCAGCATCTCGTCGAGCGGCTGCTGGGCTTCGGTAACCACCAATGCCGTCATCAACTTGGTGATCGAGGCGATCGGCAACACTGCCTGCGGATTCTTGCTGAAAAGGACTTCGTTGGTGTCTTGATCAAGCACCAGCGCAACGCTTGACTTCAGGTCCAGCGGGTCATCGGTGCCGCGCAGGCCATAGGCCTGTCCAAATGAAGGACGGACCGGGTCGGCACGCAGCCGCTGTGTCTTCACGTTCGCCGTCTTCTTCTTGGCAACCTGGCTCTTGGCCGCTCTGGGCTTGGCGAGCGCATCGTGCTGCACGACGACCAACGCAGCCAGCGCCAACAGCCAAGGCATCAATCGCTTACAGGATCTCTTTTCCTGGAACAACGGAAATCCCCAGTGACTTTGTCGCCCGAGTGTAGGTGACATGGAAAAACCACGCAATACAAAGACTTGCGTGGTTTTCCTCAAGTCGATCCTGGGATTTCCCCCAGGTCGTGAAGGATTCCCGACTCAGCCTTGCGCGGCCACGCGCTCGGCATTGCTGCGCAGCTTGTTCAACGCGGCGAGGTAGGCCTTCGCAGAAGCGACCACGATGTCCGGGTCCGCGCCCACGCCATTGACGATCCGTCCCCCTTGCTGCAGTCGCACCGTGACCTCGCCCTGCGATTCTGTGCTGCCGCTGGTGATGGCATTGACAGAGTAGAGCAGCAACTCGGCGCCGCTCTTCACTTTCGACTCGATGGCTTTCAGGCTCGCATCGACCGGCCCGTTGCCGTCGCTCTCGGCGTGGAACTCACTGCTGCCGATCGCGAAGGCCACGCTGGCGTGCGGCCGTTCGCCCGTCTCCGACCGCTGCGCCAGCGCGAGCAGGCGGTAATGCTCCTGCTCGTGCGTGACGCTCTCGTCGCCGACCAATGCAATGATGTCTTCATCGAAGATCTCGCTCTTGCGATCGGCCAGTTCCTTGAACTTGGCGAACGCAGCATTGACATCGGCCTCGGACTCGAGCTGGATGCCCAGTTCCTGCAGCCGCTGCTTGAATGCATTTCGGCCCGACAGCTTGCCGAGAACGATCTTGTTGGCCGCCCAACCAACGTCTTCAGCCCGCATGATTTCGTAGGTGTCACGGGCCTTCAGCACGCCGTCCTGGTGGATGCCCGAGGCGTGGGCGAAGGCATTCGCGCCAACCACCGCCTTGTTGGGCTGCACGACAAAGCCGGTGGTCTGGCTGACCATGCGCGAAGCCGGCACGATCTGGCTGGTGTCGATGCCCAGCTCCAGGCCGAAGTAGTCGCGTCTCGTGCGCACCGCCATCACCACTTCCTCGAGGGAGCAGTTGCCGGCGCGCTCGCCCAGAGCCATTGATCGTGCATTCGATCTGACGCGCGCCGCCGATCTTGACGCCCGCCAACGAGTTGGCGACCGCCAGGCCAAGATCGTTATGGCAATGCACCGACCAGATCGCCTTGTCCGAGTTGGGAATCCTCTCGCGCAGCGTGCGGATGAAGTCTCCGTACAACTCGGGAATCGCATAGCCCACGGTGTCGGGAATATTCAGCGTCGTGGCCCCTTCGTCGATCGCAGCCTCCAGCACGCGGCAGAGGAAATCGACATCGGAGCGGTAGCCGTCTTCTGGGCTGAACTCGATGTCGTCACACAGATTGCGCGCAAAACGCACGGCCAGCTTCGCCTGCTCGAAGACCTGATCGGGCGTCATGCGCAGCTTCTTTTCCATGTGCAGCGCGCTGGTGGCGATGAACGTGTGGATCCGCGATCGAGCCGCACCGCGGAGCGCGTCGGCTGCACGCGAAATGTCGCGGTCATTGGCGCGCGCCAGCGAACAGACCGTCGAATCCTTGATCGCCTCGGCGATCGCCTTCACCGCCTCGAAGTCGCCATTGCTCGATGCCGCGAAGCCTGCCTCGATGACATCCACACGCAGCCGTTCCAGTTGCCGCGCGATACGCAGCTTCTCGTCCCTCGTCATCGAGGCGCCAGGAGACTGCTCGCCGTCGCGCAAGGTGGTGTCGAAGATGATCAGCTTGTCGTTGGTCATGGCTTGGCTTTCATGAAGAGAAAAGCAAACGGCCCGCTGGCTGGGAAGCTTGCGGGCCGTCGATGGGCAGGAATACAGGCATGCAATCGATCAGCGCGCGGGCAGCACTCCTAGAAGCAGTAGCAGCGTGACGGGATGGATCGACATGGGCCGAAATGTAGCACGGGGCACTCAGCGGTGCAGGCCGGCCTCCTCGGGTTCGTCGGTAGACGTTGCGATCACGCTGACTGGCCTGCCCTTGGCCTTCTTGTAGGCGTAGACCACGTAGCCCGACACGCCGTAGAGGCAGAACAGGGCAAACAGGACGATCGGCGGATGGATGTTGATCACCGCAATGGCCAGCGCGATCGCGACGATGACGACGAACGGAACCGTGCGCGGCCCGCCCACGACCTTGAAGCTGTAGAACGGCGCGTTGGTCACCATCGACAAGCCCGCATACATGGTCATCGCAAAGGCCGTCCACGCAAGCCAATCGATACGCGACACGCCTCTTGAAGCCGGCGTCGTCCATGACCCAGATCAGACCCATCACCAACGCTGCGGCGGCCGGACTCGGCAGGCCCTGGAAAAAGCGCTTGTCGACCACACCAATGTTGACGTTGAAGCGGGCCAGGCGCAAAGCCGCCGCGGCGCAATAGACAAAGGCCGCCATCCAGCCGAATCGGCCGAGCCCCTGGAGCGCCCAGACGTAGACGATCAGTGCCGGCGCCAGGCCGAAACTGACCATGTCGCACAGGCTGTCCATCTGCTCGCCAAACGCGCTTTGCGAGTTCGTCATGCGCGCGACGCGCCCATCCAGACTGTCCAGCACCGCGGCGCAGAAGATCCCGATCGCCGCCGCCTCGAAGCGACCGTTCATCGCCATCACAATGGCATAGAAACTGGCGAACAGTGCCGCCAGCGAGATCGCATTGGGCAGGATGTACAAGCCCTTGCGCCTCGGCCGCGGCGGCTCTTCTGCCACCGCCACCGAGGCGTCAGGGTTGTCGCGCGGGTCAGCTGTCATTGACGCGAGGATAGCGCGTCAGTTGCGGCTCTTGTCCACGAGTTTGTTGGCCTTGATCCACGGCATCATCGCGCGCAGCTTCTCGCCCACGACCTCGATCTGGTGATCCGCAGTGAGGCGGCGACGCGACAGCAGGGTCGGCGCACCGGCGCGGTTCTCGAGGATGAAGCTCTTTGCGTACTCGCCGGTCTGGATGTCCTTGAGCACTTGGCGCATCACGTTCTTCGTCTCGTCGCTGACGATCCGGGGCCCGGTCACGTACTCGCCGTATTCGGCATTGTTCGAGATCGAGTAGTTCATGTTGGCGATGCCGCCTTCGTAGATCAGGTCGACGATCAGCTTCAACTCGTGCAGACACTCGAAGTACGCCATCTCGGGCGCATAGCCAGCCTCGACCAGCGTCTCGAAACCCGCCTTGATCAGCTCGACTGTGCCGCCGCACAGCACCGCCTGCTCGCCGAACAGGTCGGTTTCGGTCTCTTCACGGAAATTGGTTTCGATGATGCCTGCCTTGCCGCCCCCATTGGCCACCGCGTACGACAGTGCCAGGTCGCGGGCCTTGCCGCTCTTGTCGGCGTGCACGGCGATCAGGTGCGGCACACCGCCCCCCTGCGTATAGGTGTTGCGCACGGTGTGGCCCGGTGCCTTGGGGGCGACCATCCACACGTCCAGATCGTCGCGCGGCACCACTTGACCATAGTGCACGTTGAAGCCGTGCGCGAAGGCCAGCGACGCGCCTTGCTTGATGTTTGGCGCGATGTCGTTGGCATACACCGCGGCGATCTGCTCGTCGGGCAGCAACACCATCACCACGTCGGCACTCTTCACAGCGTCGGCCACCTCGGCCACCTTCAGCCCGGCCTTCTCGACCTTGGCCCAGGAAGCCCCGCCCCGACGCAGGCCCACGGTGACCTTGATGCCGCTGTCGTTCAGGTTCTGGGCATGGGCATGACCCTGTGAACCGTAGCCGATGATCGCCACCTGCTTGCCCTTGATCAGGCTGAGATCGGCGTCCTTGTCGTAATAGACCTTCATGGATTTCTCTCCGTCAAAAAATCAAACTCTGAGGATGCGCTCGCCACGCCCGATGCCGCTGGCACCGGTGCGTACCGTTTCCAGAATCGCACCGCGGTCGATGGCGACCAAGAATGCGTCAAGCTTGGCGCCGTCGCCCGTCAGCTCGATGGTGTAGCTCTTGTCCGTGACGTCGATGATGCGCCCGCGAAAGATGTCGGCCATGCGTGTCATCTCTTCGCGCTCCTTGCCCACGGCGCGCACCTTCACCAGCATCAGCTCACGCTCGGTGAAGCTGCCTTCTGTCAGGTCGACCACCTTCACCACCTCGATCAACCGATTCAAGTGCTTGGTGATCTGCTCGATCACCTCGTCACTGCCGGTCGTGACGATGGTCATGCGCGACAGCGAGGCATCCTCGGTCGGCGCCACGGTCAGACTCTCGATGTTGTAGCCGCGCGCGGAAAAGAGTGCCACCACGCGTGACAGGGCACCCGGCTCGTTCTCGAGCAGCAGCGCAATGATGTGTTTCATGTCGTTCGTCCTGGCGCGCTCTTCACTGGAGCCGACGGTGATCGGCGATGCTTGGCCACGCGGTTCGATGCGGTTGGAAATGAATGTCCGGGCTGGAAAGCGTCTGCAGCACGAACCGCCTGCGGCACGGTAATGCCGCCAACAGCCCTTGCCTGGGTCCGCCCTACAGGTCTTCGGACCCTAGCAACATCTCGGAGATGCCTTGACCGGCCTTGACCATCGGCCAGACGTTCTCGGTCGGATCGGTTCGGATGTCGAGGAACACCGTGCGGTCCTTGAGGCGGATCGCCTCGCGAAGTGCAGCCTCGACGTCGCCGGGCTTCTCGACCAGCAAGCCGACGTGGCCGTAGGCCTCGGCGAGCTTGACGAAATCGGGCAGTGCGTCCATGTAGCTGTGCGAATAGCGGCCCTCGTAGTCGAGTTCCTGCCACTGCCGCACCATACCGAGGTAGCGGTTGTTCAGCGACACGATCTTCACCGGCGTCTTGTACTGCTGGCAGGTCGACAGTTCCTGGATGCACATCTGGATCGAGCCCTCGCCAGTGATGCAGAACACGTCCGCGTCCGGCTTGGCCAGCTTGATGCCCATCGCATACGGCAGCCCGACACCCATCGTGCCGAGGCCCCCGGAGTTGATCCAGCGGCGTGGCTGCTCGAATCGGTAGAACTGCGCCGCCCACATCTGGTGCTGCCCGACGTCGCTGGTGATGTAGGTATCGCGATCCTTCGTGAGCTGCCACAGCGTATCGACCACTTGCTGTGGCTTGATGACCTCGCTGCTCTTGCGGTAGGCCAGGCAGTCGCGTTTTCGCCACTCGTTGATCTGCGCCCACCACGCATTGAGCGCCTCCTTGCCCGGACGCGCCTGCGCTTCCTTCACCTGGGCGATCAACTCCTGCAGCACATCCTTCACGTCGCCGACGATCGGGATATCGACCTTGACGCGCTTGGAGATGCTCGACGGGTCGATGTCGACATGAACGATCTTGCGCTCGACCGAAGCGAAGTGCTTGGGATTGCCGATCACGCGGTCATCGAAACGCGCACCCACCGCCAGCAGCACGTCGCAGTGCTGCATCGTCATGTTCGCCTCGTAGGTGCCATGCATCCCCAGCATGCCAAGGAACTGCGGATCGCTGGCAGCAATGGCGCCGAGCCCCATCAGCGTATTGGTACAGGGGTAGCCGAGCAGGTGCACCAGTTCTCGCAACTCGGCCGAGGCCTCACCGAGGATCACGCCTCCGCCGGTGTAGATGTATGGGCGCTTGGCGGCGAGCAACAGTTGCACGGCCTTGCGGATCTGGCCGCCGTGGCCCTTCTTGACCGGGTTGTACGACCGCATCTCGATGCGATCGGGGTAGTGGAATGGTGCGGTCTTCAGCGACACATCCTTGGGCACGTCCACCACCACGGGGCCGGGGCGCCCGGTGCGTGCGATGTGGAACGCCTTCTTGATGGTCAGCGCCAGGTCGCGCACGTCCTTGACCAGGAAGTTGTGCTTCACGATCGGCCGCGTGATGCCGACGGTGTCGCACTCCTGGAAGGCATCCAGGCCGATCGCCGGCGTCGGCACTTGCCCGGTGATGATCACCATCGGGATCGAGTCCATGTACGCGGTCGCAATGCCGGTGACGGCATTGGTCACTCCCGGACCCGATGTCACGAGTGCCACGCCGACCTCGCCGGTGGCACGTGCGTAGCCGTCGGCGGCGTGGATGGCGGCCTGTTCATGGCGCACCAGTACATGCTCGATCGTGTCCTGCTTGTACAGGGCATCGTAGATGTAGAGCACAGCGCCGCCAGGGTAGCCCCAAAGGTACCTGACGCCCTCGGCCTGCAGGCAGCGGACGAGAATCTCTGAGCCGTTCGGCTCGCGTGCTGGGGAATTGGGGGAGAAGCAGGCTGTGCCGATGCGGCACGCTTGACTTCCGCGGCAGACATGTCCATCTTGAACCTCTGTGAATTTCTCTAACGAAAATCCATCGGTGCCCCTCCTCGCGCCCTCGTGAGGCGGATGTGGAACCTGCGCGGTCAGAAACTGGACGCCCGGGTCGGGCCGCCCAACTGAGACCTGAATAGCGTTGTGCGAAGCAGCATTATTACATCAGCCGTCGGCTGCGGCGGCGGCACACGGCGTCCCTGCTGGGCAGTGACATAATCCGCCGCGCTCCCAAGCCGGGGGCCCTGCGTCTCTGCCGCCTTGGCCACCGACAACGAACTCTCTGACTTTCTCAAGAGCGTCGAGAAACGTGCCTTCAAGCGCACTGCCTACACGGTGCGCAATGACGAGGCCGCGTTGGATATCGTGCAGGACGCCATGATCCGGCTGGCCGAGAAGTACGCCGACCGGCCCGCCGCCGAACTTCCGCTGGTGTTCCAGCGGATACTGTCCAACGCCACGATGGACTGGTTTCGGCGCCAGAAGGTGCGCAATGCGCTGATCGTGAACCTTTCCGAGTTCGAGGGCGCTGACGATGATGGCGGCGATTTCGACCTGCTCGAGTTGCTTGATACCTCCGCCGGCTCGGTCGCGACGGAAAGTGCCGCGGACTCCGTGGGTCGCATGCAGACCCTGCAACTCATCGAAGCCGAGGTGGCCCGATTGCCGAGGCGTCAACGGGAAGCATTCTTGCTTCGTTACTGGGAAGAGTTGGATGTTGCAGAAACAGCATCGGTCATGGGGTGCTCGGAAGGCAGTGTGAAGACGCATTGTTCCCGGGCCGTACATGCATTGGCATTGACACTGCGCGCCAAGGGGATTTCGATATGAAGAATCAAAGGTTGCCGTCGCCGGATGTGTCGCGATCCGTTGAGGCGATGCAGGCACGGTTTGCCCTCCGCATCACTGCCAGCCTGTCGGAACTGCAAGCTGGCGGTCTTGGGCCGGATGTGGATGAGCGCCTGCGCTTTGCGCGTGAGCAGGCCTTGTTGCGCGCGCGCGCGGTTCGCCCGACTCGGTTGGCTGCGCCGGCGGGCGTGGCCCAGAGTGGCGGCACGATGGCACTCGGCCCTGGCGACAGGTCCGACGTCACGCCGTGGTGGCTGCGCCTTGGCGCGTTGGTGCCGTTGGCCGTGCTCTTGGCAGGCTTGGTGCTGATCGACAGCCAGTACACCCGTGCACAAATCGAAGCTGCCGCCGAACTCGACGCGGCCATCCTGTCCGATGACCTGCCGCCGGAAGCCTACCGCGACCAGGGATTCGTTGAATTCCTCAAGACTTCGCGGCCGTGACCCCTTTTGCCACCCCGCTGCTCAGAGTGTTTCTGCACGGCCTCCGCACCGCAGGGGTGCTCTGCGCGCTGGGGTTCGCCGGGCTGGCCGGGGCCCAAGGCGTCGCCGGGTCAGGCCCGGTGGCTTGGAACAGTCTGAGTCAGGCGCAGAAGAGCGTTCTCACGCCGCTTGAACGCGACTGGCGCGCCATCAGTCCGGATCAGCAACAGAAGTGGGTCGAGGTGGCCAATCGTTTCCCGGCCATGCCGGCCGAAGAGCGTAGCCGCGTCCAACAGCGCATTGCCGAGTGGTCGCGCCTGTCGCCCAAGGAACGTGGCCAGGCCCGCCTCAACTTCCAGGAGTCACGCCAGCTCAGTCCGCAAGAAAGACAGCAGCAATGGGAGGCCTACCTGGCGCTCCCGCCCGAACAGCGTCGGGCACTGGCCGAGCGCATGCGGCCCAGTACCGCGAGCACGCGCAATGGCGTCGCCGGCGATGCGAGCATCAAGTCGAGCGTCGTGCGTGTGCCTGGCTCACCGCCTGCGCGACCGGTGAGCCCGACGGTCGTGCAGCGCGGTGCCGGAGCGACCACCAACCTGGTCTCCAAGCCAGCGACGCCGCCTCTGCACCAGCAAGCCGGGTTGCCCAAGGTCGCGGCGACGCCAGGCTTTGTCGACCGTGCGACCTTGTTGCCGCAGCGCGGCGCACAGGGCGCGGCAGCAGTTGCACCGGTGGCCGCCGATGACAAGTCCAAAGCCAAGTGACTGCGCCCGTCGCACCGTGCGATGACGCTTCGGCGCCCAGCCTGACTCGACGCATGGCCGCCTTCGTGTACGAAGGCGTCTTGCTGTTCGGCGTGCTGACGATTGCGGGCTATCTCTACTCGTCGTTGACCCAGCAGCGTCACGCACTGCATGGGCTGGCCGGGCTGCAGGTCTTTCTCTTCGTCGTGCTGGCCATCTACTTCACCTGGTTCTGGAGCCACGGCGGACAGACTGTCGCGATGCGCGCGTGGCACGTCCGCCTGGTCACTCGCGACGGACAGCCGGTGACACAGGCGCGCGCGCTGTCGCGTTACCTCGCGAGTTGGGTCTGGTTCGTGCCAGCGCTGGCCTCGGCATCCCTGGCGCACCTGCAAAGCGCTGCACAGATATTCGCGCTGCTGTCCGCGTGGGTCGTCGTCTACGCCCTGACGGCATTGATGCACCCCGAACGCCAGTTCTGGCATGACGCTCTGTGCGGCACCCGGCTGGTCATGTGGCGCCCAACCGCACGGCGGGCACAATCGGGCGCATGAGCCCGCCGGGGCGCCCGAAGGGCGACTACCGGATGGCGGAGCCCAAAGGTATCGCGATGAGCAATGAGTTCAAAGGCCGCACCGGCTTCGACCGCATCGTCCACGCCGCTGGCCATTCGATCAGTGGCCTGCGTCTGGCCTACGGCAATGAGAGCGCGTTTCGTCAGGAGGTCTGGCTTGCGACGCTGATGCTGCCGACAGCGTTCTGGCTGGGCCGGGGATGGGTCGAGGTGGCACTTCTGGCCGGGTCGGTCATGCTCGTGATGATCGTCGAGTTGCTTAACTCGGCTGTCGAAGCGGTGGTCGACCGCGTGTCGTATGACTGGCACGAGCTCTCCAAACGGGCCAAGGATTTCGGCAGCGCTGCAGTCATGCTGTCGCTGCTGCTGTGCGGCTGCATCTGGGCCGCGGCGTTGGCGCATCGCTTCTTGGGGCAGACATGACCGGGTTGACCATCGCGGTGTATTGCGGCTCGCGTTTTGGCGATGCTCCAGCGTTCGCGAACGCTGCTCGCGACCTTGGCCGCCGGATTGCGTCGAGGGGCGACAGCGTCGTCTACGGCGGCGGCCGCGTCGGGCTGATGGGGGTCCTGGCAGATGCTGCCATCGCTGCAGGAGGCCGGGTGATCGGTGTGATTCCGCAGGCCCTGATGGACCGCGAGGTTGGCCATGGCGGCCTGGCAGAGTTGCATGTGGTGCGGACAATGCACGAGCGCAAGCAATTGATGGCCGAGCGCGCCGACGCCTTCATTGCCCTGCCCGGCGGCATCGGCACACTCGAGGAACTCTATGAGGTGTGGTCGTGGCAGCAATTGGGATACCACGACAAGCCTGTGGCATTGCTCAACGTCGATGGCTACTACGATGCGCTGCTGGCCTTCATGAAAGTCAGCCACGAACGCGGCTTCGTCTCCACACCGCAATATCACGCACTGCTCGTCGACGACGATGCGGACCGACTGCTCGATCGCATTCGCGAGGCAGCCGCCAAGGCGACGGCGCGCGACGACTACTCGAAGATCTAGGCCCGCGCAGCGCGCCGGGCGTCAAACGGCCGCTTCGTCCGTTTCGCCGGTGCGGATGCGCACCACCTGCTCCACCGCCGTGACGAAGATCTTGCCGTCGCCGATCTTGCCGGTCTTGGCCGCCTTGACGATGGCTTCGATGCAGCGCTCGACGTCGCTGTCCTTGACAACGACCTCGATCTTCACCTTGGGCAAGAAGTCGACCACGTACTCGGCGCCTCGGTAGAGTTCAGTGTGGCCCTTCTGGCGGCCAAAGCCCTTGACCTCCGTGACGGTCAGACCCGACACGCCAACGTCGGCCAATGACTCGCGCACCTCTTCCAACTTGAACGGCTTGACGATCGCGGTGATCTGCTTCATGGCTCGCACTCCGGTTCGGGACACTGGCCGAATTTAAGCACGGAACTTGGAGGTGATGGGGTAACGCCAGTCGCGTCCAAAGGCTCGGTGCGTGATGCGGATGCCCACCGGCGCCTGGCGTCGCTTGTACTCGTTGACCTTGATCAGCCGCGTCACGCGCTCGACCGTGGCACGGTCGAAGCCGGCAGCGACGATGTCCTCGACGCTGCAATCGTCTTCCATGTACAGCGCGAGGATCGCGTCGAGCACTTCGTAGGGCGGAAGGCTGTCCTGGTCGGTCTGGTTTGGCCGCAATTCGGCCGAGGGCGCACGCGTGAGGATGCGCTGCGGGATCACCGGCCCGACCGTGCCGTCGGCGCGCCGCGTCGGCTGGCGATTCTTCCATTCGCACAGGCGATAGACGAGCGTCTTGGCCACGTCCTTGATGACCGCAAAGCCGCCGGCCATGTCTCCGTACAGCGTGCAGTAGCCGGTGGCCATCTCGCTCTTGTTGCCTGTGGTCAACACGATCGCGCCGGTCTTGTTGGACAACGCCATCAGCAGCGTGCCGCGGATGCGGGCCTGTATGTTCTCCTCGGTGGTGTCCTCTGGCAGGCCGGCGAACTGTTCGGCCAGACTGGCGCGAAAGGCATCGAACATCGGCGCAATCGGCAACTCGTCGTAGCGCACACCGAGGCGCTCGGCCATGTCGCGCGCGTCGATCCACGAGATGTCAGCGGTGTAAGGCGACGGCATCATCACGGTTCGCACCTTGTCGGCGCCCAGTGCATCGACGGCCAGTGCCAGCACCAATGCCGAATCGACACCTCCCGACAGGCCGATGATCGCTCCGGGGAAGCCGTTCTTGCCCAGATAGTCGCGCACGCCAGTCACCAGCGCCGACCAGGCCTGCGCCTCGAGTTCGGGCACCGCATGCACCTGGCCACGCAACGTCTCGCCATCGATCTCGACGAACGCCAGCGTCTCGTCGAAGCTCGGGGCCCGCATGCGCAACACGCCAGCCGCATCGACTGCGAACGACGCGCCATCGAATACCACCTCGTCCTGGCCTCCGACCAGATGGGCATACAGCAGAGGCAGGCCGGCCGCGCGCGCACGTTCGGACATGCGCTTTTCACGCTCATCGGCCTTGTCGATGTGAAACGGTGACGCATTGAGCACGGCCAACAGTTGCGCGCCGGCCTGTTTTGCCATCTGCGCCGGCTCGTCGTACCAGGCGTCCTCGCAGATCAGCACGCCGACCTTGATGCCACCGATGTCGAACACCAGCGGCCGGTGGCCCGCGTCGCGGCCAGACGCGAAATAGCGCCGCTCGTCGAACACCTGGTAGTTCGGCAACTCGCGCTTGCAGTAGGTGCCGACGACCTGTCCCCCTGTCAGCAGCGAGGCCGCGTTGAAGCGCATCGGCTGCGCGGTGGACTTGGTCCTAACATCGCCGCGTTCACCGAACTGATGCGGATGCCCGACCAACACGAACAAACCCTCGCAGGTTGCCAATTCCGACGCGATGCCGCCCAGCGCCTCGGCACAGGCGCGCATGAACGCTGGCCGCAGCAGCAGGTCTTCTGGCGGATAGCCGCACAGCGCCAACTCCGGCGCCACCAGCAGGCGGGCGCCGGCAGCATGGGCGCGGCGGGCGGCATCGACGATGCGGCGCGCATTGCCCGCCAGGTCACCGACGGTGGCGTTGATCTGGGCCAGCGCAACCTTGATCACATCGGAACCTGCTGAGTCGAAATGGCCAACACGGAGAGTGAAAAGAATTATGTCATCCGGGTTCACGACGACCCGACGGCGGTCGACGCCAGCGCCTGGAACGCACTGCTGGATGTTCAAGACTCACCGACGCCGTTCATGCGTCACGAGTACCTGCTCGGGTTGCACCGCTCACGAAGCGCCGTGGCCGAAACTGGCTGGGAACCCGCGTGGATCACGATCGAATGCCAAGGGGCGCTGCACGGCGCCGCTGCGCTGTACCTGAAAGCCCACTCCTACGGCGAGTACGTGTTCGACTGGGCCTGGGCCGATGCCTACCAGCGCAACGGCCTGGACTACTACCCCAAGCTGCTCGGCGCGGTGCCGTTCACACCGGTGCCGGGATCGCGCCTGCTGGCGGTCAACGACGCGGCCCGCGATCTGTTGCTGCAAACCATCCTGGCACTCGCTCGCCAGCAGCGCCTGTCGTCGGCTCACCTGTTGTTCATGTCGGCAGCCGACCGCGCTGCGTGCGAGCGGGCGGGCTGGCTGCTGCGCGAGGGCGTGCAATTCCATTGGCAGAACCGTGAAGCCACCCCCTACGCCGACTTCGATGACTTCCTGCATAGCCTTCAGCGCGACAAGCGCAGGAAGATCGCGCAAGAGCGGCGGCGCGTGGTCGAGGCCGGCGTTTGCTACGAAGTGGTCGAAGGCGAGCGGATCGACGCCGCGCTGTGGGACTTCTTCTACCACTGCTACACCCTCACCTACCGCGCCCATCATTCGACGCCGTACCTGACACGGGCCTTCTTCGCCGAGATGGCGCAGGCAATGCCCGCGCACTGGCTGATGGTCGTAGCGACCCGTCGAGGAGAGCGCATCGCCGCATCGCTGATCGCGCGCGACCCGTCGCGCCGTGTCGCGTACGGCCGCTACTGGGGCGCGATCGAGTACGTGCCCTGCCTGCACTTCGACGCCTGCTACTACCAGCCACTGAACTGGTGCATCGCCAACGGCTATCTGCGGTTCGAAGGCGGCGCACAGGGCGAACACAAGATGGCCCGCGGCCTGTTGCCGGTCAAGACCCTGTCGGCGCACTGGTTGGCCGACCGCAGGTTCGCGTCGGCAGTGGCCGACTTTCTGGCACGCGAGGGCGCCGGTGTCGAAGCCTATGTGGACGAACTCAACGAGCGCAACCCTTTCAAGGCTGCGCCGCCTTGAGGTTCACTTCCTGGCGCCCGGCCACGCGGCCATGCCGTTGACGATTTCCTGCCTCGCGGCATCGGGCCCCTCCCAGCCGACCACCTTGACCCACTTGTTGGGCTCGAGATCCTTGTAGTGCTCGAAGAAGTGCTGGATCGCGTTCAGGCGCATCGGATTCACATCGGCAGGCTTCTGCCAGTGGTTGTACATCGGAAGGATCTTGCTCGTTGGCACAGCCAGCACCTTGGCGTCACCGCCGGCCTCGTCTGCCATCTTCAGGATGCCGATCGGCCGGCAAGTCACCACCACGCCAGGGGTCAGCGCGAATGGCGTGATCACCAGCACGTCGACCGGGTCGCCGTCGTCGGACAGCGTCTGCGGCACATAGCCGTAGTTGCATGGGTAGTGCATCGCCGTGGTCATGAAGCGGTCGACGAACATGGCGCCGCTGTCCTTGTCGACCTCGTACTTGATCGGGTCGGCGTTCATCGGAATCTCGATGATCACGTTGAACTCGTCGGGCGCCTTGGCGCCGGGCGTCACGTTGTGCAGGCTCATGGGGACTCGATCGAAGGCAGGGATGACCCGAAGATTCTACGGACGCCCCTTGCACGGCCCTGACCGGCATCGGCCCCCCGCCGAACGGGGGAAAAACACGGGCCAGTCGAGCCTGCGGCATCGCGTAGCATTCGAGGTTGAGTCCGGCGGCCGCTGCCGCCGGGGCAGAAAAACCACCCTTCCCAGGGCCTGAATCAACAAGAGGAGCCTCCTTCATGTCGACCACCATGGCGCTCTATGTCGCGCTTGCCTGCGGCCTGGCTGCAGTGTTGTACGGCTTCGTCCAGCGCAGCTGGATCCTGAAGCAGGACGCGGGCAATGCCCGCATGCAGGAAATCGCCGGCGCCATTCAGCAGGGTGCTGCTGCCTACCTGGCGCGACAGTACAAGACCATCGCCATGGTGGGCGTGGTACTCACGATCTTGATCGCGTTCTTTCTCGATGGCACCACGGCCTCGGGCTTCGTGCTCGGCGCCGTGCTGTCGGGCGCATGCGGCTTCATCGGCATGAACGTGTCGGTGCGCGCCAACGTGCGCACCGCGCAGGCGGCCACCAAGGGGATCGGCCCGGCGCTGGATGTCGCCTTCAAGGGCGGCGCGATCACCGGCATGCTGGTCGTCGGCCTCGGGCTGTTGGGCGTCGGCCTCTTCTTCTGGTTCACGACCATGAACGGCCAGATGACTCCCGACAAGAGCCTGGCTACGGTATTGAAGCCGATGCTCGGCTTTGCCTTCGGCGCTTCGCTGATCTCGATCTTCGCGCGTCTGGGTGGTGGCATCTTCACCAAGGGCGCCGACGTCGGCGCCGACCTGGTCGGCAAGGTCGAGGCCGGCATCCCGGAAGACGACCCGCGCAACCCGGCGGTGATTGCCGACAACGTCGGCGACAACGTTGGTGACTGCGCCGGCATGGCTGCCGACCTGTTCGAGACCTACGCGGTGACTTTGATCGCGACCATGGCGCTCGGCGCGTTGGTCGTGACGGCCGCGCCGATGGCCGCCGTGATGTACCCGCTGGTGCTGGGCGGGGTGTCGATCATCGCGTCGATCATCGGCTGTGGCTTCGTGAAGGCCAGCCCTGGCATGAAGAACGTCATGCCGGCGCTGTACAAGGGCCTCGCCGTGGCCGGCGTGCTGTCGCTGATTGCCTTCTATTTCGTCACCGCTGCGGTGATGCCGGCCGACGCACTCGGCGCCGGCACCCACATCAGGCTGTTCGGCGCCTGCGCCGTCGGTCTGGTGCTGACCGCCGCGATGGTCTGGATCACCGAGTACTACACCGGCACGCAGTTCAAGCCGGTCCAGCATATTGCGGCGGCATCGACCACCGGCCATGGCACCAACATCATCGCCGGCCTGGGCGTCTCGATGCGCTCGACGGCCTGGCCGGTTCTGTTCGTCTGCGTTGCGATCCTGGTCGCGTACAACCTGGCCGGTCTGTACGGCATCGCCGTGGCCGCTACTTCGATGCTGAGCATGGCCGGCATCGTGGTGGCGCTCGACGCTTACGGTCCGATCACCGACAACGCCGGGGGCATCGCCGAGATGGCCGAGTTGCCCAAGAGCGTGCGTGACGTGACCGACCCGCTCGACGCGGTCGGCAACACGACCAAGGCCGTGACCAAGGGCTACGCCATCGGCTCGGCCGGCCTGGCTGCGCTGGTGCTGTTCGCTGACTACACGCACTCGCTCGAGAGCCGCGGCATCGTTGCGAGCTTCGATCTCAGCGATCCGAAGGTGATCGTCGGCCTGTTCATTGGTGGCCTGATCCCCTACCTGTTCGGCGCCATGGCAATGGAGGCCGTGGGCCGCGCTGCGGGCTCGGTGGTGGTCGAAGTGCGCCGCCAGTTCAAGGAGATCAAGGGCATCATGGAAGGCACCGCCAAGCCCGAGTACGGCACGGCGGTCGACATGCTGACCAAGGCCGCCATCAAGGAGATGATGATTCCCTCCTTGCTGCCGGTGATCGTGCCGGTGGTCGTGGGCCTGGCCCTCGGCCCCGCCGCACTCGGCGGCCTGCTGATGGGCACCATCGTGACCGGGCTGTTCGTGGCCATCTCGATGTGCACCGGCGGCGGCGCGTGGGACAACGCCAAGAAGTACATCGAAGACGGTCACCACGGCGGCAAGGGCAGCGAAGCGCACAAGGCGGCAGTCACCGGCGACACGGTGGGCGACCCCTACAAGGACACCGCCGGCCCGGCCGTCAACCCGCTGATCAAGATCATCAACATCGTCGCGCTGCTGATCGTGCCGCTGCTGCCGGCCGGCACGACGGCGAAGGCCACGGCCTCGCACTCAGCGCCGGCTGCTGCCGTCGCTACCGCGCCTGCATCGGTTGCCGCAGCGCCAGCGCCTGTGGTTGCGGCCGCACCGGCGGCGACGACCACCGAGGCCAAGTTCCTGTTCGACAGCGGCAAGGCCGACCTGCCGGCCAACTCGGCCGACAGCATCGCCAAGCTGGCGGCTGCGGCCAAGCCCGGTGCCGGCAAGCTCGTGATCAGCGGTTTTCACGACACGACGGGTGACCCGGCGAAGAACGCCGAACTGGCCAAGGCACGCGCCTTCGCCGTGCGCGACGCGCTCAAGGCCGCCGGCGTCGCCGAAGATCGCATCGAACTGAAGAAGCCCGAGCAAGTCAACGCCGGCAGCGCCGACGAAGCACGTCGCGTCGAGGTCAGGCTGATGTGACGTCGGCGGCAAAAGGCTTCACACTGGAGGGCCGGCACTGACCGGCCCCTTTTTTTGTCCGCACCCGACGCGAAAGACACACCGATGTCCGCCATCCGCCTGAATCCGCTCGATGCATCGTGGCTTTACACCGAATCGCGCGCGACGCCGATGCACGTGGGTGCGCTTCTGCCGTTCCGCCTGCCCGCTGGTTCACCGAAGGATTTCGGCCGCCGCCTGATGGCCGACCTGAAGAAACATCAGAAGTTCGCCGCGCCGTGGAATCGTCGGCTGAAGTCCGGCCTGCTGAAGATGCCAGTGCACTACTGGGTCGAGGACGACGACATCGATCTCGAAGCGCATCTGCGCCATGCCGCACTGCCTCACCCCGGCGGCGAACGCGAACTCGGAGAGCTGATTGCGCGGCTGCACAGCCAGCCGCTGGATCTGTCGCGGCCGCCGTGGGAATGCACCTTGATCGAAGGCCTGGACGACGATCGTTTCGCGTTCTTCGTCAAGATGCACCACTCGCTGATCGACGGCGTCAGTGGCATGAAGCTGCTGCAACGGGCGATGCCGGACGATCCCGAGAAGAGCCTCTCGGTGCTCCCGTTCTGGGCCATCGGCGCGGGCACTGCTCGCAAGAGTGCCAAGCCGCATCCGGAACGCGACACCCGCGCGGCTACCTTCAGCAACGCCGCAGCCGCAGCGATCGATGCGCTGCGCGGGCAGGTCAGGACGGCACCTCAGCTGCTGCTGGCGTTTGCCAAGTTGCTGCGTACGAGCGGGCCGACCGACGAGTCGCTGCAAGTGCCGTTCGGTGCGCCGCCATCGATCCTCAATGGCCGCGTGCGCGCCAAGCGCCGCTTCGCCACGCAGCAGATCGCGATCGATCGCATGAAGGGGCTCGCTCAAACGGCTGGCTGCACCCTCAATGACCTGGTGCTGGCCACCTGCGGCGGCGCAATTCGGCACTTCCTCGAGGACATCGGCGAGTTGCCGGAAAGATCGCTGACCGCGGGCATCCCGGTCTCCGTGCGCCCCAAGGACGATGAGAACGCCGGCAACGCGATCACATTCATCATCGCAACGCTGGGCACCGACATCGACGATCCGATACAGCGTCTGGCGGCCATCCGCACCTCGGTGCAAAGCGCGAAGGCTCACGTCCAGAGCCTGCCGCGACAGGCGATGATGCAGTACACGATCGCGCTGATGGCGCCGACGATCCTGACCCTGCTGACCGGTCTGGGCGGGCGCACGCGACCAATGTTCAACATCACCATCTCCAACGTGCCCGGGGCCGGACAAGCCGCTGTTCTTTCGCGGTGCCGAGATGTTGGGCACCTTTCCGGCCTCGATCGTCACCCACGGCCAGGCGCTCAACATCACCTGCCAGAGTTATGCCGGCATGATGGACTTCGGCTTCACCGGCTGCCACGCCAGCCTGCCGCACATGCAGCGCATCGCCGTCTACACCGGGGCGGCCTTTGACGAACTCGAGCGCCTGATCCTTCAACCAGCGAAAACGCCCCGCGCCCGACGCCGGGCGCGGGGTTGAGGACGGGATCTCAGGCCATTACCGGCACGCGTGCGTGGCTAGCTGCCGAGCCGCCCTGCTCGAGCGCGCTGCGAATGAATCCGTCGAGCGCCGAGAGGCTCGGGATGCTCAGATCGCGGCGGCCCTTCTCGTCGAAGCGGATCACGCCACATTGCGACAGGCGGCGCAGCGCCCGGCTCACTGTTTCCAGCGTCATGCCGAGGTAGTTGCCGATCTCGGCACGGGTCATGTGCAACGTGATCTGGTCGGTGCGCAGGCCGCGCGCGGCTAGCGCCTGGGCCCAGTCCTTGATGAAATCGGCCACCCTGGCATCGGCGGGCAACGTCCCCAACGACAACAGCGAATCGGAACCACGCGCGATCTGGCGGCTCATCGCGGCGTGCATCAGGCGCATCAGTTCCGGCTCGGCGGCACTGGCCGACAGCAGATCGGCGTAGCGCACGCTCCAGACTTCTCCGGTGTCCAGCGCGATCGCGTCGCAGCCGTAGCGGCCCTCGGCAATCCCGTCGAAGCCCAGCCAATCGCCACGGAAGTGCAGCCCCACCACCTGACCGCGACCATCCGCGGTGAAGTTGACCGTCTTGAATTGGCCTGAGTTGATCAGGTGCAGGTGCCCGAACGGCGCGCCGCCCTCATAGATCGCGTCGCCCGCATGGACCACGCGGCGCGTGAACGGCAGCAAACGCTGCACCAGCGCCAGGTTGTCGCGCCAGGCTTGTGCGCCGTTGCAGACTTCGCCATGCGATTGGACGGGTGTCACGGAGGCGGTAGCAGTCATCGCGATACTCCTGGTGGACTGACATGGGTTGTGCAATGTCAAGGAGCGTAGGCACCAGATGCAAATGCTTGATGCATCGCAAGGGCCGCTGGGCAACGGTGTGTGAACAGCGTGTAAATGCCACGGCCGACGCCGCAATGCAAAACGGCCCCGCGGGGCCGTTTCAAAGCGCTGTCTGGGTGGGGTGGCTGATGGGACTCGAACCCACGACGACCAGAATCACAATCTGGGACTCTACCAACTGAGCTACAGCCACCACAGAGCGCCAAATTATAGCGAGCGGCTTGTATCGGACCTCACTTCGCCGGCGCCGATGCCGTCGCGGCCACGGTATCGGCCTCGATCTCGGCCTTAAAGCGGGACTTCAGCGCGCCGTAGTACGCCTGACCTTCAGCGGCACCCCAGGCCTGCGCATAGCGCGGCAGCAACTGCGTCAACTCAGGCCCGTCAGCAGCCGGCGGCTTGATCGCCGTCAACCGCACCACGGCATAGCCGGCGTCGCCCAGGTCGACGCCAAGCCATTGCGGCAGCTTGGTGGCGTCGGCACGCAGTACGGCATCGACCAGGGCACGCGGCTGGCTTTGCGCGCTGGCACGCGACAACAGCACGGCGGGCGGCAGCGTCGACGCATCGCCACTCGCACGCAACTCGGCCAGTTTGACTTCCCCCGCCTTGCGGGCCCGCGCCGCGGCTTGCTCGGCAATCACGCGCTGGCGCACCTGCGGCATCACCTCCGCCAGCGTTTGCACACGCGCCGGGGTGTGTTGCAAGACCCGTGCGGCGGCCAACTGGTTGGGGCCGACTTCGACGGCTTCCGTATTGCGCTTGTTCTTCACTGACTCACTGCCGAACACGGTTTCCAGCAACTTGGCGGACGACAGCGCCCCGGTGGCACCGGCAGCCGGCGTGCGTTGCACGGTGGCAACCTGCTTCTTCAGCTTGAGCTTGTCGACCACCGGTTGCAGGCTGTCGGCCTGCTCGTAGACCATGTTGCTGAATTCCTCGGCGACCTCGGCGTAGCGCTTCAACGCCAGTTGCTTCCTGACCTCGTCCTCGATTTCGGCACGCACGCTCTCGAACGGCTTCTTGTCGCCGCCGCGCACGGCATCGAGGCGAATGATGTGATAACCGAAATCGGTCTCGACAACATTGCTGATCTCTCCAGGCTTCATCGCGAAGGCGGCATCCTCGAACGGTTTGACCATCGCACCGCGAGCAAAGAAGTCAAGGTCGCCGCCCCTCTGTGCAGAAGCGCTGTCGCTGGAGTTCTTCTTGGCCACTTCGGCAAACGTCGCCGGACTCTTGCGCAGTTCTGCCAGCAGCGACTCGGCCTTGGCCTTGGCCTGCGCCCGCTCGGCGGCGGGGGCATCCTTGGCGGCGCTGATCAATACATGGCTGGCTCGCCGCTCCTCGGCCACCGAGTAGCGCGAAGCGTTCTCGCTGTAGTACTTGCGCAAGTCTGCCTCGGGCACGCTGATGCCTGCCTTCAGGCCGTCGATGTCGAGCACGACGTACTCAATGCTGGCCTGTTCCGGCGCGCGAAACTCGTCCTCGTGGGCCTTGTGGAATGCCGCCAGCTCCGCGTCGCTGGGGCTGACGCTCGCGACCTGGTCCTTGGCGTCGAAGCGCAGCACCTGGACCTCGCGCTGCTGCAGCAGCGCATCGAGGGCGCTGCGTCCCGTCGAGCCGCCCGGTGGCACACTGGCCGTGACACCGCCAAGCACCTGACGCAAAACGAGGTTCTGGCGCACATTGGCTTCGAACCCCTCGATGGTCATGCCTTGCGCCCCGATCAGCGCCTTGTAGGCCGCCACGTCCATGCTGCCATCGGGGCGACGCAAGGCCGCCAATTGCGGCACGCTCATCAACTCGCGCTGCAGGCGCTCGTCGCTGACGGCGAAGTGGGCGCGGTTGGCTGCAGCGAACAGTACCCGGTCGCGCACCAGGTTGTCGAGGGTCTCGCGCTTGAACTCCGGGCTGTCGAAGACGGCAGCATCGAGGTTCGGCATCTGGCTCCGCATCTGCTCGACCTGCCGGCGGTGTGCGGCATCCCATTCTGCCCGCGTGATCTTCTGGCCATCGACTTTGGCCACCGCGACACTGCCGGCATCCTTGAACTGGCTGTAGCCCTGCACACCAAAGAAGACGAACGACGGAAAGATCAGCAACACCAGCACGAAGAACAACACGCGGTTGTGGTTGCGGATGAAATCGAACATGGGACCAAACCTTCTGCACAGATGCGGCGGGACGCGCAGCCTCCAGACGGCACAAAGGCGAACCGGGGTTCGCCTTCGTCTGCCGCCGGCCGGCGGTGGTGGCTGGCGCCGCTTGGCGCGCGCAAGCCCTCTCGAAAGTCGCGCGATTCTAGCCGAGCATGCCGGCTGCACGCGGGTGGTGGGTGCTGACGGGCTCGAACCGCCGACCTACGCCTTGTAAGGGCGCCGCTCTACCAACTGAGCTAAGCACCCGCTGCCGACGTCGCGGATCTCACCTGCCTCGCAGGCGCTAGACCCGACACGCTCAGTTCAGCGCGTCCTTCAACGCCTTGCCCGGACGAAACTTGGGCACCTTGGCGGCCTTGATCTTGATGTTCGCGCCGGTGCGCGGATTGCGGCCGCTGCGCGCAGCACGCTTGGTCACCGCGAATGTGCCGAAGCCGACCAGCGACACGCTGCCGCCGCGCTTGAGCGTGGTCTTTACGCCGCCAATCACGGCCTCCAGCGCGCGCGTCGCGGCGGCCTTGGAGATGTCAGCTTGCTTGGCGATGTGCTCGATCAGTTCAGACTTGTTCACGAAAGGGTCCCCTCATTCGTCAATTGGGTTATCGCTCGGTATTCTTGTCTGGGCCGCCGTGTCGCAATTGCAGGGACGCGCCGTCGCCCTATCGACCGAGCCATTACAGCCGTGCCCCCAGCGGGTGTCAAGGCTGCGCGGCAAGCCGGGAGCGGGATTCTATGCGTTCCGCGCGTCATGCCGAGGCCATCAGGGCCTGCTCCACGGCGCGCCCGACATCGGCCGTGGATGCGCGGCCACCCAGGTCCGGCGTGCGCGGCGCTCCACTGGTCGGCTCGAGCACGGCCTCGATGGCGGCGACGATCGCATCGTGCGCATCGCGATGGCCCAGGAAGTCGAGCATCAGCGCGGCCGACCAGATCTGGCCGATCGGGTTGGCGACGCCCTTGCCGGCAATGTCGGGCGCGGAGCCGTGCACCGGTTCAAACAGGCTCGGCCACTGCCGCGACGGGTTCAGACTGGCCGACGGCGCGATGCCGATGGTGCCGGTACAGGCCGGCCCCAGATCCGACAGGATGTCGCCAAAGAGGTTGCTCGCCACCACCACGTCGAACTGCTGCGGACGCTGCACGAAGTGCGCGGTCAGGATGTCGATGTGGAAGCGGTCGACGGCGACGTCGGGATAGGCCTTGGACATCTCGGCAACCCGTTCGTCCCAGTACGGCATCGTGATCGAGATGCCGTTGCTCTTGGTTGCCGACGTGAGCTTCCTGCGCGGGCGCCGCATCGCTTCCTCGAAGGCAAACCGGAGCACACGGTCGACGCCGACGCGAGACATCACGGTCTCCTGGATCACCACCTCGCGGTCGCTGCCCTCGAACATGCGTCCGCCGATGCTCGAATACTCGCCCTCGGTGTTCTCGCGCACGATCAGCATGTCGATGTCGCCGGGCTGCAGCGGCTGGCCGTCGCGGTCGACCAGCGGCGAGCGGATACCCGGCATCAGCCGCGCCGGCCGCAGATTCACGTACTGGTCGAACTCGCGCCGGAACTTCAGCAGCGAGCCCCACAGCGAGACATGGTCAGGCACGGTGGCCGGCCAGCCGACCGCGCCGAACAGGATCGCGTCGACGCCACGCAGCTGGTCTTTCCAGTCGTCGGGCATCATCTTGCCGTGCCGCGCGTAGTGGTCGCAGTTGGCGAAGTCGAAGGTCTGCAGTGCGAGGTCGATGCCGAAGCGGCGTGCCGCCGCCTCGAGCACACGCAGGCTCTCGGGCATGACTTCCTTGCCGATGCCGTCACCGGCGATCACGGCGATGCGATGCGCAGTCATGTCTTGTCGTCTCCAAGGAAGGTGAGCAGAGGGGTCGTGCAGCCGTCGAACATCGGCCGATTGTCAGCCACGCGCCGGCTCGCGCACGACGAGTGCAACGCCGATCGCCGTCAGCGCAATGCCGGCAAAGACCACCGGCGTCAGCGCTTCACGGAACAGCAGCCAGGCCAGCAACGCCGTGCACGGCGGCACCATGTACATCAGGCTGGTGACGCGGGTCGCGGCACCGCGCTGGATCAGCAGCAGCAGCAGCGAACTGCCACCCAGCGTCAGCACCAGTACCGACCAGGCCATCGCCCCGATGAGTTCCGGGTGGAGGTCGAAGTGACCATCCTCCAACCACGCCAGCGGCGCCGTCACCGCCAGTGCGGCCAACAGCTGCACCGTGTTGGCAGTGCGGACGTCGCAAGGCGCGACGAATCGCTTCTGGTAAAGCGTGCCGACCGTGATCGCCAGCAGCGCAACCACGGCCATCGGCAGGTTGGTGACGGTCACCTCGCCGACACCGAGCTTCTGCCACACCACCAGCAATACCCCGGCGAAGCCAAGCACCAGCCCGAGCCATTGGCGCAGCCCCACCGCGTGGGCACCGCCGCGCGAATGCACCCACACGGCAGTCAGGACCGGTTGAAGGCTGACGATCAGGGCGGCCGTGCCTGCGCCGAGGCCGCCCTTGACCGCCGACCACACGCCGCCCAGATACCCGGCATGCATCAGCACACCGGCCACGGCCAGGTGCAGCCACTGCGCCGAGCTGCGCGGCCAGACCGCACGCGTCGCGGCAATCCAGACCGCGAACGCCAGCACGGAAAAGGCGTAGCGCCAAGCCAGGAAGCCCATCGGTAGCGCATGCGGCATGCCGTAGCGCGCGACGACGAAACCGGTGCTCCAGATCAGCACGAAGACCGCCGGCATCGCGCTGAGCAGCAGCGTGCGCTCAGCGGGCCTTGGCACGGATCTCCGGCAGCGCCTTCTGCAGGTAATAGACCATCGACCAGATCGTCAGCACAGCGGCGATCACGATCAGCCAGGTGCCCCACAGCCGCGTGTCGATGAGGCCGAACAGACGGCCATCGAACAGCAGGAACGGGATCGCCACCATCTGGACCACGGTCTTGAGCTTGCCCAGCATGTGCACCGCGACGCTGCGGCTGGCACCGATCTGGGCCATCCATTCGCGCAGCGCCGAGATCGCGATCTCGCGGCCGATGATGACGAAGGCGATCAGCGCGTTGACGCGGTCGAGTTGCAGCAGGATCAGCAGCGCTGCGCAGATCAGGAACTTGTCGGCCACCGGGTCGAGAAAGGCACCGAACGCCGAGGTCTGGTTCAACTTGCGCGCCAGGTACCCGTCGGCCCAGTCGGTGATGGCCACGGCGATGAACAGCACCGTGGCGATCTGGTTGCGCAGAGCCGGTTCGAGCGGCAGATAGAACACCCCGACGACCAGCGGGATCGCGACAATGCGCGCCCAGGTCAGCAGCGTCGGCAGGTTGAAGAACATGCGCCGATCGTAGCCGGTCCGGCCGTCGAGAGGCTGACGAACGCGACCGTCAGTCCAGAACGCGCGGCTTGAACCGCCGGTCATCGCGGAACAGGAACACCTCGCTGAACGTCCAGGGCCGTGGCAGGTGCGACACATCGCCGAACGGAGCGGCGCGATTGACCGCATCGATGGCCAGTTGCACCGTGTCGGTCGCCTGGCTCGGCTGGCGCTGCACCGTGACACGGTGCACGCTGCCGTCGGCGTTGAGCTCGATCTCCAGCACGGGGATCGCCAGCAAGGGCTCCGGCACTTCGCCGGTGTAGGTTCCTGTCGGGTTGGCAGCGACCATCCGGCGCCCGGCCATCAGCTTGTAGTCGTCCCAGTCGCGAGCGCGTGCCGTGGGCTGCGGCGGCTCGAACACGCCGGCAAGCGAGCGAACACGGTCAATGAAGCGCACGGTAGATCTCCTCAGCCAGGGGTTTGGAGATCCCGTCGACACTGGCCAGGTCGTCGACACTCGCATTGGCCACGCCCCGCACGCCGCCGAAGTGCTGCAGCAGACGAGCGCGCTTCTTCGGGCCGACGCCCGCAATCTCTTCGAGTTTGCTGGCCCCGGTGCGCACACTGGCGCGCCGGGCGCGCATGCCGGTGATCGCGAAGCGGTGGGCCTCGTCGCGGATCTGCGCCACCAGCATCAGCGCTGCCGAGTCGTGGCCGAGGTGGATCTTGGCACGGCCATCGGCAAACACCAGTTCCTCGAGGCCGACCTTGCGGCCCTCGCCCTTCTCGACACCCGCGATCAGCGACAGGTCCAGCCCGAGTTCGCCGAACACTTCGCGGGCCATCGCCACCTGGCCGCGACCGCCATCGACCAGCACCAGGTCCGGCAGCCGCACCTGCGGCCCGGCCTCGCCCGATGCCAGCGCTTCAGCCAGCTTGGCGTAGCGACGCGTCAGCACCTGTCGCATCGCCGCGTAGTCGTCGCCGCCGGTGATGCCGTCGATGTTGTAGCGACGGTACTGCGCGCTCTGCATCTGATGGTTCTCGTAGACCACGCAGCTGGCCTGCGTCGCCTCGCCGGCCGTGTGGCTGATGTCGAAACACTCGATTCGCAAGGTGTCGAGGTCGGCCACGTCCAAGCCGAGCGCCTCGACCAGTGCACGCGTGCGCTCTCGCTGCGAACCCTCTTCGGCCAACAGGCGCGCCAGCGCGATCTTCGCGCCATTGATCGCCATTTCGAGCCACACCCGGCGCTGTTCGCGCGGCTGGTGCTGCGCCGTCACCCTGACGCCGCTGTGCTCGGCCAGCGCGGCCAGCAGGGCCGGGTCGACCGGATGGCTGACCAGCAGCTCCGGTGGCACGAAGCCGTCCAGGTAATGCTGCGCGATGAAGGCTTCGAGCACCTGCACCTCGGGCGACGTGCCCTCGGCCAGCGCGGCGGCGTCTTCGACGTGGGTCGGGAAATACGCGCGGTCGCCGAGGTGACGGCCGCCGCGCACCATCGCCAGGTTGACGCAGGCGCGACCACCCTGCACCTTGACGGCCAGCACGTCGACGTCCTTGTCGATCGCGCCCAGGCTGCTGGCGTCCACCGCCTGTTGATGCAGCACGCGCGCCAGCGACTCGATCTGGTTGCGCAGCTCGGCCGCCTGCTCGTACCGGAGCCCCTCGGCGTGGGCCATCATGCGGTGCTGCAAGTCGTCGAGGACGGCCTGGGTGTCGCCACGCAGGAAGCGCTCGGCATCGGCGACGTCGCGTGCGTAGTCGGCCGGCGACACCAGCCCGACGCAGGGGCCCGAGCAGCGGCGAATCTGGTACAGCAGACAGGGCCGCGACCGGTTGGAGAACACCGTGTCCTCGCAGGTGCGCAGGCGGAACACCTTCTGGATCAGCTGGATCGTTTCCTTGACCGCCCAGGCGCTCGGATAGGGACCGAAATAGCGATGCTTCTTGTCGACCCCGCCGCGGTAGTAGGCGACGCGCGGATAGTGGGGCGCGGACGAGGCCCCTGCCCCGCCGTTCGACCGCGCACCGGTGATCTTCAGGTACGGGTAGCTCTTGTCGTCGCGAAAGAGGATGTTGAAGCGCGGGTTCAGCGCCTTGATCAGGTTGTTCTCGAGCAGCAGCGCCTCGGCCTCGCTGCGCACCACGGTCGTCTCCAGGCGTGCGATGCGGTCGACCATCAGGCCGATCCGCGTGCCGCGGTGGTCCTTCTGGAAGTAGCTCGCGACGCGCTTCTTCAGGTTGCGCGCCTTGCCGACGTAGAGCACCGCACCCGCCGCATCGAAGTAGCGGTAGACGCCCGGCCGCTGCGGCAGCGCAGCCACCTCCGCCAGCAAACGCTCGCGCTGGGCGGACAGGTCGGTGCTGGCCACGGTGGCATCGCTCATCGGGCTCGATTATCCGTGCCGATAATCGGCCGATGCGCTGGGACATCTTCTGCCAGGTGATCGACAACCATGGCGACCTCGGGGTCTGTTGGCGCCTCGCCGCCGACCTCGCCTCGCGCGGCGAAGTCGTGCGGCTGTGGGTCGACGATGCGCGGGCGCTGGCCTGGATGGCGCCCCATGGCGCCAGCGGCGTCAGCGTGATCCGTTGGCTCGACCCGCTGCCGCCGCTCGCACCGGGCGACGTCGTGATCGAGGCCTTCGGCTGCAACCCGCCAGCGGCATTCGTCGCCCGCATGGCGGCGTCCACGCCACCACCGCTGTGGCTCGACCTCGAATACCTCAGCGCCGAGGCCTATGTCGACCGCAGCCACGGCCTGCCCTCGCCGCAGCAGCATGGCGCCGGCGCCGGGCTGACGAAATGGTTCTTCTACCCCGGCTTCACGGCCGCCAGCGGTGGCCTGCTGCGCGAGTCCGATGCGCTCGACGCCCCGGATGCGGTCGCCTGCACCGCTTGGCTGGCCGAGCGTGGCGTGGCGGTGCGCGCCGGCGAACGCCGGGTCAGCCTGTTTGCCTATGCCGATGCACCGCTCGAGGCGCTGTTCGATCGCCTGGACGGCGAGCCGACCCTGGTGTTGCTGGCCGCCGGCGCGGCCCAGGCGCCGGCGCTGCGCTGCTTCGATCGGCAGGGCCGGCGCGGCCAGCACCTGCGGGCCCACGCGCTGCCGTGGCTCGACCAACCCGGCTACGACCGGTTGCTGCGCGCCTGCGACCTCAATTTCGCCCGCGGCGAGGACTCGATCGTGCGCGCGATGTGGGCCGGCGCACCGTTCGTGTGGCAGATCTACCCGCAACGGGACGGCGCACACGCCGGCAAGCTGGAGGCCCTGCTGGCCCGCCTGACCGACGGCTGCGAGCCGTCGCTGGCGGCGGCCGTGCGCCAACTCTGGCGAGCCTGGAACGGCCTGGCAGACTGGCCTGACGCGCTGCCGGAGGTGGCCGGCTGGCGCGCCCTGTGCAAGGCCTGGCGCGATCGCCTGGCCGCACAGATGGACCTCACCAGCCAGCTGCTGCGCTTCGTGGCGGCGAAACGGTAGAATTGCGGGCTTTGCGCACTGGGGTCGAACACCACGGGTGCGCCCCACAACTCAGACCGCAAGACACCATGAAACTCGCTCAAGAAATCCGCGCCGGCAACGTCATCATGCAGGGCAAGGACCCGATGGTCGTGCTGAAGACCGAATACAGCCGCGGCGGCCGCAATTCGGCCACCGTCCGCATGAAGATGAAGAACCTGCTCAACGGCTCCGGCGCCGAAGTGGTCTTCAAGGCCGACGACAAGATGGACCAGATCGTGCTGGACAAGAAGGAGTGCACCTACTCCTACTTCGCCGACCCGATGTATGCCTTCATGGATCACGAGTACAACCAGTTCGAGGTCGAGGCCGAGAACATGGGCGACGCGATCAACTACCTCGAGGACGGCATGCCCGTCGAAGTGGTGTTCTACGACGGCAAGGCGATCTCGGTCGAACTGCCGACCAGCGTGGTGCGCGAGGTCAGCACCGAGCCCGCCGTCAAGGGCGACACCTCGGGCAAGGTCATGAAGCCGGCCAAGATCGCCACCGGTTTCGAGATCGCCGTGCCGCTGTTCGTCGAGAACGGCGACAAGATCGAGATCGACACCCGCACGCACGAGTACCGCAAGAGGGTGTGACACCTGCCGCAGACAGGACAGCGGGCACCCGGTGGGTGCCCTTTTTTCTGCGCGTTGCATCATCCAGGGCATGGCTTTCGACTTCGACGCCGCGGTGACGGCACCGTTTCGCATGCAGCCCGGCCTGCGCCGCATGGCGCCTGGCGCATCGCACCTGACGCCGATGCTGCCGGGTTCGCGCCACCAGCGCGAGAAGCTCGCGGTGCTGTGCGCCAACCCGGCGCAGGCGCTGCAGGCCGTCGCCGGGTTCGATGCGCAGCCCGCGCTGCACGCGCTGGCCGCCCATGCGGCGCACGAACACCCCGGAGACTTCGCGTGGGACGGTGAACGCGCCACCGCGCCGGCACTGGGTGTCGCGGTGCGCGGCGACCGCATCGAAGAGATCGCCGCCGGCCGCTTCGGACTGGGTGACGAGGTGGCGCGTTGCATTCGCGGGTTGCCTGAGGCGTGGCGCCTGGCCGGCCTGCTCAGCCTGGCCTTCATCGAGGACTTTGCGCTGGTCGATGGCCAGACGGGCACGCTGCCGTGGCTGGCGGTGGCGCTGCCCTCGCACTGGGCGCCAGCGGACAAGATCGGCCGCCACTTCCGCGAGGTCCACGCCCCGGTGGCCGACAACGCGCTGCTGCTGCGCGCCGGCGACCACCTGATGCGCATGGTCAGCGGCCCCGAGCGATGGGAGCGCTTCGTCTGGAACGTCACCCGCCATCCCCGCCTCAATGCCCATCCGGCGGCGATCGATCACGCACCGTGGCCGGCCGATGCCTTCGCCGATGGCCAGGCGCTGCGGGCATGGTGGCGCACCGAGCACCAGACCTTCATACCGCTGCCGGACCGGGGCCAAGCGGTGTTCACGATCCATGTCGAGACCGCGCCGCTGGCCGTCGCGATCGACAGCCCCGCCAAAGCCGCTCGCCTGCATGACGCCGTCGCCACGATGAGCGATGCGGTGCTGGCCTATCGCAGCCTCGCCAGCGTGCGCGCTGCGCTGCTGGCCTGGCTGGCGGCACGCGCGGCCGCAGCTTGAAGGCCACGTGAAGACCACGCCGATCGTCAGTGCCGCGGTCGACTTCGGCGACCCCGTCGCCATCCGCGCGCCGGCCTACGACGATGTCTACCACCCACGCCAGGGTGCCTTCGAGCAGGCGCGCCAGGTGTTCCTGGGCGGCAACGGGCTGCCCGAGCGCTGGCGGGGCCGCGCACGGTTCGCGATCCTCGAAACCGGGTTCGGGCTGGGCAACAACTTCCTCGCCACCTGGGCCGCCTGGCGCGACGACCCGCTCCGCTGCGAGCGCCTGACTTTCGTCTCGATCGAAAAGCATCCGCTGACCCCGGCCGATCTGGCGCGCGCCCATGCCGCGTCGCCGGCCCCCGCGCTGGCCCGGCAGTTGGTCGATGCGTGGCCGCCGTCAACCTGCAACCTGCACAGCCTCGAATTCGACGGCGGCCGTGTGCACCTGCTGCTGGCGTTCGGCGATGTGCAGGCCTGGGCACGCGCACTGGTGGCGCGCATCGACGCCTTCTACCTCGATGGCTTCGCACCGGCGCGCAACCCGGCGATGTGGGACCGCGGCGTGTTCTCGATGCTCGCTCGACTGGCCGCCCCCGGCGCCACTGCCGCCACCTGGAGCGCGGCCCGCGCGGTGCGCGACGGCCTGCAAGGCGCCGGCTTCGTCGTGCATGCCGCGGTCGGCAGCGGCGGCAAGCGCGACATCACGCTGGCCCGCTATGCACCGCGCTTCGTCGCGCCGGCGCCGCCCGGCCGCGCGATGCCGGCCGAGCCGCCCAGCCACGCGCTGGTCGTCGGCGGCGGATTGGCGGGCGCGATGAGTGCCGCGGCACTCGCCCGCCAAGGCATCGCCTGCACCGTGATCGATCGCCACGCCGAGCCCGCTGCCGAGACCTCCGGCAACCCCGCCGGCCTCTTCCACGGTGCGGTGATGGGCCACGACGGCCCGCACGCGCGGCTGCACCGTGCGTCGGCGCTGCGGATGGCCTCGACCGCACGCGCTGCGCTGGCCCGCGGCGTGCCGGGCCGGGCCGACGGCCTGTTGCGCCTCGAGACGCAACTGGCGTGGCCGGCAATGCAGGCCCTGGTCGAGCGCCAGGGGCTGCCATCGGCCTACGTGCAGGCCCTTGACGCCGATGCCGCGTCGGCGCATGCCGGCACCCGCGTGCTGCATCCGGCCTGGTTCTACCCCGCTGGCGGTTGGATCGACCCGGCCGCGTTGGTGCGCGATGCGCTCGCCACGCCGGGCGTGGCCTGGCGCGGTGTGACGCCGGTGCAGCGCATCGCGCGCCACGGCAACGACTGGCAACTGTTCGATCGCGACAACCGCGCGATCGATGCCGCGCCGATGCTGGTGCTGGCCGCCGCCGCCGATGCGCTGCGCCTGGCTGCCTTGCCGCCGCAGTGGCTGAAGCGCCAGCGCGGCCAGGTCAGCTGGGCCGGCGATGGCGCCACGCCATGGCGGCCGCAGATGCCGGTCGCCAGCGGCGGCTACGTGCTGCCGATGGCCGATGGCCGCCTGCTGTTCGGCGCCACCAGCCGTGACGACGACGACGATCCCGCCGTCCGCGTCGGTGACCACGCGGACAACCTTGCGCGTGTCGCGCAGTGGCTCGGCGACGCCTCGTTGCCCGATCCCGCCATGCTCGCCGGCCGCGTCGGCTGGCGCGCCGTCACGCCCGATCGTCTGCCGCTGGTCGGGCCGGTGCCGGCATTCGATGCGCCGCGCCCGGCCCGCGCCGATGCACCACGCCTGCTGCCGCGCCAACCGGGACTGTGGCTGCACAGTGGCCTGGGCTCGCGCGGGCTGACCACCGCGGCGCTCGGCGGAGAGCTGCTCGCCGCCTGGGCCAGCGGCACTGCCCTGGCCCGTCGAATCCGACCTGGTCGATGCCGTCGATCCGGCGCGCTGGCTGGTGCGCTACGGAGTTGCCCCGATGTGACGGGCGGCGCAGGCGGTCCAGACTGCCCGCTCCGGGCCTCGGCCCTCGCATACGGGAGATCGCATGAAGCTGCTCACCAAGGCCCTTGCCGCTGTCATCGCCATGCTGGGGGCCACCGGCGCCACGCTGGCACAGGACAACAAGCTGCGCCTTCTCACCTGGGCCGACTACGCACCCAAGGAGGTGGTCGATCAGTTCACCAAGGAAACCGGCATCGCGGTCGAGATCACGCTGTCGAACAACGAGGAGATGATCTCCAAGCTGCGCGCCACCGGCGGCGCCGGCTTCGACCTGGCCCAGCCGTCGCAGGACCGCATTACCGGGCCGCAGCAGGAATTCGGCATCTACAAGCCGATGGACCTGACGAAGCTGAAGACCGAGCTGTTCATCGCGTCGATGCTCGACGCGACGAAGAAGAACACCACGCTGGCGGGCAAGGTGTACGGCTTGCCGCACATCTGGGGCACCGATGGCCTCGTCGTCAACACCAAGCTGGCCAAGATGGCCGACTACCCCGACCTGTGCAAGCCCGAGTACAAGGGCAAGACCGCCGTGCGGCTGAAGCGCCCGACGCTGCTGGCGTTCGCGTTCGCTGCCGGCAAGGACCCGTTCGCGCTGTACGGCGACCCCAAGGCCTACGCCGCGCTGATGGACGAGACCGGCAAGACGCTCGCCGCCTGCAAGGCCAACCTGAAGTTCTTCTGGGACAACAAGGACCAGTTGCTCAACGGCATGCGCTCGGGCGAAATCGTCGGCGCGATGATGTGGGACACCGGCGGCTGGAAGCTCAACGCCGACAGCGCCGACATCCAGTACATCGCCCCGAAGGCCGGCGCCATGGGCTGGATCGACACCTTCGCGATTCCTGCCAAGGGCCGCAACGACGCTGCCGCGTATGCCTGGATCAACTTCAACATGCGCCCGGAAATCGCCGCCAAGGTGGCGACCTCGGCCGGCAACTTCACCGCCTCCAAAGGCGCTGACCAGTTGATGGACGCCAAGCTGAAGTCGCAATTCGCCGCCAGTTTCCCCGAAGCGGCGTTGAAGAACATCAAGTGGTACCCGGCGGTGCCCGCCGGCATCGAGGAAATCGAAGGCCGCGTGCTGGATCGCGTGAAGGCGGCGAATTGACGGCCCCAAGTTCACGGCGTTCGCTGTCCCCACGGCGCGCTCAACCGGCTTGGCAGCGCAACCGCGCCGGTTGAGGTGACGTCAGACCTCCAGGTCGATCGCGTCGTCAAGCGCTTCGGCGACCACACGGCCGTCGAAGCGTTGTCGTTCGAGGTCGCGCGCGGCAGCTTCTTCTCGATCCTCGGCCCGTCGGGCTGCGGCAAGACCACGCTGCTGCGCATGATCGCCGGCTTCTCGGCGCCCGACGCGGGCGACATCCTGATCGGCGGCCGCTCGATGCGGGGCGTGGCGCCGAACCGGCGGCCGGTGAACATGGTGTTCCAGCACCTGGCCCTGTTCCCGATGATGTCGGTCGGCGAGAACGTGGCCTACGGCCTGACCCAGCGCGGCGTGGCCCGGGTCGAGATCAGTCGTCGCGTCGGCGAGATGCTCGAACGCGTCGGCCTGGCCGGCGCCGAGGCCAAGCGCGTCGACCAGCTGTCGGGCGGCCAACGCCAGCGCGTGGCGATCGCGCGCAGCCTGGTGCTCGAACCCACGCTGCTGTTGCTCGACGAACCGCTCGGCGCGTTGGACCTGAAGCTGCGCGAACACATGAAGATCGAACTGAAGCAGTTGCAGGCCGCTTTCGGCACGACCTTCGTCTACATCACGCACGACCAGTCGGAGGCACTGGTCCTGTCCGACCATGTGGCGGTCATGAACCGCGGCCGCTTCGAGCAGGTCGGCACGCCGCAGTCGCTGTACTACGAGCCGCAGACACCGTTCGTGGCCGGTTTCGTCGGCGCCAACAACCGCTTTGCCGGCCGCGCGACCGCCGTGCACGGCGATCGCGTCACGCTGACCAGCGACGCCGGCCTGGTGCTGCAGGCCCGTGCGCAGGGCCGTCTGGCCGCTGGCGATGCGGTCGAAGCCTTCGTGCGGCCCGAGGTTGCCTGCCTGGCACGCGGCGCCGCCGAGTTGCCCGCCGACCAGCCCCGCTACGACGCCAGCGTCGAGAGCCTGCTCTTCGACGGCGCCAGCTCGGCGGTGCTGCTGCGCGAATCGTCGAGCCGCACCGAAATCCGCGTGACCTTGCCGCAGACCGGCCGCTTCGCCGATCTGCGTGTCGGCGAGCCGGTGGCATTCGGCTTCGACCCGCAACGCGCGGTGTGCTTCGCGGCGCCACCATGACGCCCGACACGCGCCGCGCTGCGCTGCAGGCGCGCCTGCTGCTGTTGCTGATGCTCGCACCGGCGCTGCTGTGGCTGGTGGGCCTGATCGTGTTGCCGCACGTCGAGTTGGCGCTGCTGTCGCTGCGCTCGCGCGTCGCCCCGCGGGTCTACGAGTTCAGCCTGCGCCAGTACGGCACCTTCTTCGAGGAGCCGCTGTACTGGCACACCTTCGTGCGCACCGCGGTGATGTCGGTCGTGGCCACCGCGTGCACGCTGCTGCTGGCGTTTCCGATCGCCTGGACCATCGCCAAGCTGGTGCGGGGTCGGCCGCGCTCGCTGCTGTTCATGGTCTGCATGATCCCGTTCTGGGTCAGTGAAACGGTGCGCACGCTGGGTTGGACGATCCTGCTGCGCGAGTCGGGCGTGTTGCCGACCCTGCTGGTCGGGGCTGGGCTGGCGCCAGCGCCGCCCGAGCTGCTCTACCACGACGCCACCATCCTCGTCGGCCTGGTCTACACCTCCCTGCTGTTCATGGTCGTGCCATTGATCGGCGCCCTCGAGTCGCTCGACGATTCGCTGATCGAGGCCGCGTACAACCTCGGCGGCAGCGGGCCGTCGATCCTTTGGCGCATCGTCATTCCGCACGCGGCGCCGGGCATCGTCGCCGGCTGCATCGTGGTGTTCATGCTCACGCTGGGCAACTACCTCACACCCACGTTGCTCGGCGGCAAGAACTCGCTGTGGTTCACCGAACAGATCTACACGCAGTTCATCACCCGCTTCAACTGGGAACAGGGTGCGGCGTTCGGTTTCCTGCTGCTGATCCTGTCGACGCTGATCGTGTGGTTGGGACTCCGGCTCAGCGGACAACGTTTCGGCGACGTGATGAGGCGCACATGAGCGTGCCGACGAGACCCTTCCCGGTCTGGATGCCGCTTCGCGGCCCGTTGCGGCAGTCTGCGTGTGTCCGCCTCTGTGCGTGCCTGCATCGGCGCGAGCAAGGCGGCGGGTGGCGTTCGAGGTCGCGCACGCCACCCCTGGTTCTGCAACGGGGCAGCCGGGCAGCGCACGGCGCGCATGTGAGGCGCCGAGCAGCACAGGGTGCGGGGCCCGCGCGCGCAGCGCGCATCGTGATCTGACTCGGCGCGCCTGTCCGAGCGCAGCGAACGCAGTGAGCGCAGCGAGTTGCGCGACGGGGCCACGGACCCGAGCAGCGCAGGGCAGTCTGAGCGCAGCGAAGACCGCCTCAGCTGCGCGCCGTGCGCTGCCCGGCTGCCCCGTTGCCGCGCCACCACCAGCAACGCGGACTTCGAGTGAAACCTGCGCCCGGCAAGCTGCCGCTGCACGCCGGCGCCGTTGACGTGCCGTGCAAAGTGCAAAGCGCAGTGGAGCCATCGACATGATCGCGTCGCTCCCGCGTCCACCCTGGCTGCGCACCGCCACGGTCGTCTATGCGCTGGCGTTCTTCGCCTTCCTGTTTCTGCCGCTGGCGGTGGTGGCCCTGTTCGCATTCAACGATGCACCGTATCCGGCGCCGCCATGGCGGGGTTTCACCTGGGACTGGTTCACCGGGCACGGCGACGCCCGTCGCGTCGGCCTGTTCGCCGATGGGCCGCTGCTGGCAAGTGTCTGGACCAGCGTGGTCGTCGCCAGTTGGGTGACGCTGCTGTCGGTCGCGGTGGGCACGGCCAACGCATTCCTGCTCGAGCGTGCGACGTTCCGCGGCAAGTCCGCGCTGTCGTTGCTGATGCTGGCGCCGCTGGTGATCCCCGGGGTGATCCTCGGTATTTCGATCCTCGCCTTCGCCAGCCGGCTGGCGCAGCTGGCCGACGACCTGTTTGCCTGGGAATTGAGCTTCCTTCGGCCCGGTCTGCCGCTGGTCGTGCTGGGCCAGTTTTCCTACATCGTCTCGATCGCCACGCTGACCATCGCAGCCCGGCTCAAGCGCTTCGACACCACGCTCGAAGAGGCGGCCTTCAATCTCGGCGCGTCGCGCATCTCGGTGTTCACCGGCATCGTCCTGCCGTACCTGCGCCCATCGCTGATCGGCGCCGCGGCGATCTCGTTCCTGATGTCGTTCGAGAACTTCAACACCACGCTGATGCTGGTGGGCTCGGATCCGCCTCTGACGGTGATGATGTACGGTCGCATGCGAGAGGGTGCGAGCCCCGTGCTGAATGCCGTCAGCCTGTTCCTGATGCTGGGCTCGGCCTTGCTGGCGCTGGCATTGATGCGCCGGCGTGACCCGGGCTGATTCAGTCGAACTGCAGGCGCTGCACGCCGGCGGCGGTGCCGAGCAGGCACACGCGCGCGCGGTGCCGCGCGAAGATGCCCACCGCGACCACGCCCGGCCACTGATTGATTTCGGTTTCGAGTGCCAGCGGATCCGTGATCGACAAACCATGCACGTCGAGCAGCGGGTGGCCGTTGTCGGTGGTCACGCCGACCCGCAGCACAGGATTGCCGCCGAGGGCGCGAAAGCGCCGAGCCACCTGCTCGCGCGCCATCTCGATCACTTCCACCGGCAGCGCGAACTTGCCCAGCACGGCCACGCGCTTGCTTTCGTCGGCGATGCAGACGAAGCGCTCGGCCAGGTCGGCGACGATCTTCTCGCGCGTCAGCGCGGCGCCGCCGCCCTTGATCATGCAGCCGTGGCCATCGATCTCGTCGGCACCGTCGATGTAGACCGGCAGCCGCTCGACCTCGTTGGCATCGAACACGCGGATGCCGAGCGCACGCAGACGTTCGGTGCTCTGTGCCGAACTCGACACCGCGCCGGCGATGCGATCCTTGATGCCCCCCAGCGCGTCGATGAACTTGTTCACCGTCGAGCCGGTGCCGACGCCGACGACACTGCCCGGCACCACGTAGTCGAGCGCGGCCTGCCCGACCAGGGTCTTCAACTCGTCTTGGGTCATCGACGCCAGCCTCGAAGTGTTTGCGAGAATGTCGCAAATTATGGCTGTCGTTCCCTACGCCCTCACCCGCCCGTTCCTGTTCGGCCTCGACCCCGAAATCGCCCATGAGCTGACGCTCGGCGCCATCGCCCGCCTGCAGAACACGCCGGCGCAATGCCTCTGGCAGCAGCCGCGAGTCGACGATCCCGTCACCGTCGCCGGCCTGCGCTTCCCCAACCGCGTCGGCCTGGCCGCCGGGCTCGACAAGAACGGCCGCTGCATCGATGGCCTGGGCGCGATGGGCTTCGGCTTCATCGAGGTCGGCACGGTGACGCCGAAAGGCCAGCCGGGCAACCCCAAGCCGCGCATGTTCCGCGTGCCCGCGGCGCACGCGCTGATCAACCGGCTCGGTTTCAACAATGAAGGCCTCGATGCCTTCGTCGACAACGTTCAGCGGGCCAAGACGTTTCGCGCCGCCGGCGGCATCGTCGGCCTGAACATCGGCAAGAACGCCGCGACGCCGATCGAACGCGCTGCCGATGACTACCTGCTGTGCCTGCGCGGCGTGTACCCGCACGCCGACTACATCACCGTCAACATCTCGAGCCCGAACACGCAGAACCTGCGCGCGCTGCAGAGCGACGAGCAATTGCAGCTGCTGCTCAACATGCTGGTTGGGCGCCGCGCCGAACTCGAGCGCGAACATGGCCACAAGCCGATCTTCCTGAAGATCGCACCCGACCTGGATGAAGAGCAGATCAAGATCATCGCCGCCACGCTGCTGCGTCACGGCATCGACGGCGTGATCGCCACCAACACCACCGTCTCGCGCCACGGCGTGCACCACCTGCCCAACGGCCAGGAAACCGGCGGCCTGTCGGGGGCGCCGCTCTTGGCCGGCAGCAACCGCGTCATCCGCCTGTTGCGGGCGCAGCTCGGCAAGGGCTACCCGATCATCGGCGTCGGTGGCGTGATGAGCGCAGCCGACGCGCGCTCCAAGATCAAGGCCGGCGCCGACCTGGTGCAGATCTACACCGGGCTGATCTACAACGGCCCGGCGCTGGTGCCGCAGGTGGCCAGGGCGCTGAAGGGTTGAACGCTGGAACGTGCCGAGCGCGACCGACTCGCACGCCACCCAACCGCTTGACAACGGCCCCTTGCGGCCTCACGCGCCGGCCCGCTACTGCAGCGGCACGCCGGTCTTGCTCTGCACCTCTTCGCGGGTCACGCCCGGCGCCAGTTCGACGAGCTTGAGCCCGTGCGGCGTCACGTCGAGGACGCACAGGTCGGTGATGATGCGGTCGACCACGGCGACGCCGGTCAGCGGCAGCGTGCAGTGCGGCAGGATCTTCAGATCGATGCTGCCGTCCTTCTTCTTGGCCACGTGCTCCATCAGCACGACGACGCTCCGCACGCCGCCCACCAGGTCCATCGCGCCGCCCATGCCCTTGACCATCTTGCCGGGGATCATCCAGTTGGCCAGGTCGCCCTTCTCGCTGACCTGCATTGCGCCGAGGATCGACAGGTTGATCTTGCCGCCGCGGATCATCGCGAAGCTGTCGTGGCTGCCGAAGATCGAGGAACCGGGGATCGTCGTCACCGTCTGCTTACCCGCGTTGATCAGGTCGGCATCGACCGTGTCTTCGGTCGGAAACGGCGCCGATGCCGAGCATGCCGTTCTCGCTCTGCAGCCAGACCTCGATGTTGGGGTCGACGAAATTGGCCACCAGCGTCGGCAGGCCGATGCCGAGATTGACGTAGAAGCCGTCGGCCAGCTCCTTGGCCGCACGGGCCGCCATTTGCGCATGTGTCCAAGCCATTTTCAGATCCCCGCCTTTTCGGTGATGGTGCGTTTCTCGATGCGCTTTTCGGGATGCGCATTGAGCACGATGCGGTGCACGTAGATGCCCGGCAGGTGCACGGCGTCCGGCGCGAAGGCACCGGTTTCGACGATCTCCTCGACCTCGACCACGGTCGTCTTGCCGGCCATCGCCACCGCCGGATTGAAGTTGCGCGCGGTCAGGCGGAACAGCAGGTTGCCGCTCCTGTCGGCCTTCCAGGCCTTGACCAGCGACACATCGGGCACCAGCGAACGCTCCATCACGTAGGTGTGGTCGTCGAACTCGCGCAACTCCTTGCCTTCGGCAACCATCGTGCCGACGCCGGTGCGGGTGAAGAATGCCGGGATGCCGGCGCCGCCGGCGCGCAGCTTCTCGGCCAGCGTGCCCTGCGGCGTGAACTCGAGTTCAAGTTCGCCGGCCAGGTACTGGCGCTCGAACTCCTTGTTCTCGCCGACGTAGCTCGAGATCATCTTCTTGATCTGCCGCGTCTCGAGCAACTTCCCGAGGCCGAAGCCGTCGACGCCGGCATTGTTGGAGATGACGGTCAGGTTCTTGACGCCGGTGTCACGCAGCGCGTCGATCAGCGCTTCGGGGATGCCACACAGGCCAAAGCCACCGACGGCCAACAACTGACCGTCCCGGACGAGGCCGTCGAGTGCGGCCTTCGCACTCGGATAGATCTTGTTCATGCGCGAGGTCTCCAGGAAAAAGGGCCTTCAACAACAGCGGTGGAGCGTACTACGTAACCCATTACGTAGTCGTTACGTAGAATTCAGTAAAGCAAGACCAACAACGCCATGAACCTCGACTACCGCACCGCCTTCGATCTGGCGCCGATCGGCCTCGTGCTTTCGAAAGACCGGTTGATCGTCGGCTGCAACCAGCAACTGCTGGCGATGTTCGGCGCCCGCGAACCCGAACAGCTCAACGGCCGCAGTTTCGAGCTGCTGTACCCGACCCACGACGAGTTCGAGCGCACCGGCGCGCGCATCGTCGCCAGCCTCGACAAGCGAGGTTTCTACGCCGACGAACGCATCATGAAGCGGCTGTCGGGCGAATTGTTCTGGTGCCACGTGTCGGGCCGCGCGCTCGATCCGCAGCAGCCCCACGCCGCCGGCATCTGGAGCTTCGAGGATCTGTCGGCACGGCGCAGGGTGAGTGCCGAGCTCACGCCGCGCGAACGCGAGATCGCCGCGCTGCTGATCGAGGGCCTGACGAGCAAGCGCATCGGCCTGAAGCTGGCGATCAGCCCGCGCACGGTCGATGTCTATCGCGCGCGCCTGATGCGCAAGTACGGCGCCTCGACGACCCCCGAACTGGTCAACAAGCTCCTCAGTGTCTGAAACGAAGGCCCGCATGACGATCACCGTCCACCATCTCGAGAACTCGCGCTCCCAGCGCGTGCTGTGGCTGCTCGAGGAGCTCGGGCTGCCGTACGAGGTCAAGCGCTACGCGCGCGACAAGAAGACGTCGCTGGCACCACCCGAGTTGGCCGCCGTGCATCCGCTGGGCAAGTCACCGGTGGTGAGCGACGGCGCGACGGTGGTCGCCGAGACCGGGGCGATCGTCGAGTACCTGCTCGACCGCGCCGGCGGCGATGCGCTGCGCCCGCCCGCCGGCACGCCCGAGCGGCTGCGCTTCACCTACTGGCTGCACTTCGCGGAAGGCTCGGCCATGCCGCCACTGGTGATGGCACTGGTGTTCCAGAAGGTGCGCACCGCACCGATGCCGTTCTTTGCCAGGCCAATCGCCAAGGCGATTGCCGCCAACGTGATGAAGGGCTTCGTGCAACCCACCATCGATCGGCAGCTCGCATTCATGGAAGCCGAGCTGACCTCGCGGCCCTGGTTTGCCGGCAAGAAGTTCAGCGCTGCCGACATCATGATGAGCTTTCCGCTCGAGGCGGCTGCATCGCGCGGTGGGCTGGACGCGCGCTACCCGAAGCTCGACGGCTTCCTGACCCGCATCCATGCGCGGCCCGCCTACCAGCGCGCGCTGGAGCGCGGCGGGCCGTACGCCTTGGCGGCTTGAGCTACAGCAGCGGCTGCGCGTCGATCGAAGGCTGCTGCACCAGCGCGGCAAACTCGTCGGCCAGGCGCTGGCTCTCGGCAACGGCCCTGGACCACGCTGCCTGCCGTCCCGGCAGGTCATCGCCATAGGCCTTGAAATCGCTGCGGTCGGGCAGCTTGCCGCCCGGCAGCCTGGCCCGGATCCACTCGGCGCTCGGCGCCAGCAGCACCACGTTGGCCAGCCGCGCCGTGGCGCCATGGCGGTGCTTGAGCCCCTTGTCGAGCCAGCCGGGCACCACGCTGGCCTGGAAATGCGGGTACAGCACCAGGCCCTCGCTCATCTGCGCATAGTCGAGGTGCAGGTGGTAATCGGTGATGCCGCCATCCCAGTACGCGCCGCGTGGCGCACCGGGAATGTCGTGCACGGCGTCGAGCCAGAACGGGATCGAGCAACTGGCGAGCAGGCTCGCTGTCAGGTTGTCGGCGGTCAGCGCGACCTGCCTGGTGCGGAAATCGTGCAGTGCAAACGGCAGCGGCTCGCGCGGGTCGGAAAACATCACGCGCTCGAGCCAGCCGCCCATTGCGCGGCGGCTGAGCAGGTTGGTGGCGAAGGCACCGAAGTAGCCGAGCGGCGTGCGCACGTGGCCTTGCCGGCTGAGCACGTGGCGGCCGCGGCTGGTCAGCACGTGCAAGCGGTAACGGGGGTGCTGCAGCAACTCGGCTGCGCGGCCGCCGAAGCGTTCGTCGAGCTTGGCGCCGAATACCGCGCTCACGTCGCGCGCCCGTGGCGGCTTGCCCGGCTCGTGCGGATAGTCCTGCGCGATGTAGTCGGCGGCCAGTTGCGCGAACGCCGCCGCCGGATCAGCCAGGCAGGCACTGGCCAGCCGCCAGGCGCCGATCGAGGCCCCCAGCAGGTGCACCGTCTGCGCTGCACCCGACAGCCACGGTCCGAAGATGAAACGGTCGAGCGGGTTGAGCACCAGGCCCTTCGGGCCGCCGGCCGCCGCCGGCACCACGCGCACGTCGGCGGCGGCGAGGCCGCGCTCGCGCAACTGCGTGCGGGCGCGCGGGCCGGCGTAGATGCGCAGCGCCGGCGCCATCCTCGCGCCTAACGGGTGATCACGCCGCAGGCGATGCGACCGCCCGCATTGCCGGTCGGCTGGGTACGGTAGTCGTCGGGCATGGCGTGAACGATCAAGCCCTTGCCGACGATGTCGGCGACGCCGCTGCCGACCGTGACGCCGGTGACATGGAACTGCGCGTCGGCGCGGCCGTTGGCATCGGCCTTCAGGGCCGGCAGGTCGCCGACATGGTGGTCGGCGTCCTGCGGGCCATGCGGCTTGCCGGTGGGGTTGAAATGGCCGCCGGTGCTCATGCCATCGCCGCTGCTGCAGTCGCCCTTCTCGTGGACGTGGAAACCGTGCTCCTGGCCGGGCTTCAGGCCCTCCACCCTGGCGTGCACCATCACCCGATCACCCTGCTGGCTGAATGTGACCGTGCCGGCGGCGGTGTTGCCGCGCGTGGCCTCGAGCTTGGCGGTCGCCGTCGGGCCCGCGCCGGGCGACATGCCGGCACAGCCGGCAAGCGCGGCGGCGACAACCGCGATGGACAGCGTCGAGAAGGTGAAACGTGCATTCATGAGAAGGTCTCCGGCAAGGGTGGAGCGCGGATGCTAAGTCAAGCGGCGCTCATTTCCCGCGCAGGCGCTCGAAGGCCGCGGCCATCGAGCCGATGGCCGGCGCCGGCCCGTTGCGCGCCGGCGCGCGTTCGCCGCGCACGGCGGGCCGGAACGCCTGTTCACCGCGGCGCTCGCCGGCTGCTGCTGTCGGCACGTCGAGCTTCATCGTCAGCGCGATGCGTTGGCGTGCGAGATCGACCTCCACCACCCGCACCTTGACGATGTCGCCGGTCTTCACGACCTCGCGCGCGTCCTTGACGAACTTGTTGGCCAGCTGGCTCACATGCACCAGGCCGTCCTGGTGCACACCGACGTCGACGAAGGCGCCGAACTGGGCCACGTTGCTGACAGTGCCTTCGAGCACCATGCCAGGCAGCAAGTGCTTGATGTCATCGATGCCATCGGTCAACTTCGCGACCTTGAAATCCGGGCGCGGATCGCGGCCCGGCTTCTCCAGTTCGGCCAGGATGTCCTTGACGGTGATCGCACCGAAGCGCTCGTCGGCGAAGACGGCGGGCTGCAGCGCCCTCAGCACATCGCTGCGGCCCATCAGCTCGCCGAGCGGCCTGCCGGTGGCGGCGAGGATTCTTTCGACCACCGGATAGGTCTCGGGGTGCACGCCAGAGCGATCGAGCGGGTTGTCGCCGTCGCGGATGCGCAGGAAGCCCGCCGCCTGCTCGAAGGTCTTGGCGCCCAGCCCGGCCACGTCGAGCAACTGCTGCCGGTTGCGGAATGCCCCGTGTGCATCGCGCCAGCGCACGATGCTGGCGGCCACCGTGGCCGACAGCCCCGACACCCGCGCCAACAACGGCGGCGATGCGGTGTTCAGGTCCACGCCCACCGCGTTGACGCAATCCTCGACCACCGCATCGAGGCTGCGCGCCAGGCCGCTCTGGTTGACGTCGTGCTGGTACTGGCCCACGCCGATGCTCTTGGGGTCGATCTTGACCAACTCGGCCAGCGGGTCCTGCACGCGCCGCGCAATGCTCACTGCACCACGCAGGCTCACGTCGAGCTCGGGCAGTTCCTTGCTCGCCACTTCGCTGGCCGAATACACCGAAGCGCCGGCTTCGCTGACGACCAACTTGTGGATCACCGCCTTCGTCGTGGACACCGGCGCATGCTGCGCGACCAGCGCGATCAGCTCGCCGGCCAGCTTGTCGGTCTCGCGGCTCGCGGTGCCGTTGCCGATGGCGATCAGGTTCACGCCGTGCGTGGCCACCAGCTGCGCCAGCCGTGTGCAGACTGCCCTGCCAATCACGCCGCGGTTCGTGTGGATAGACCGTCGCGGTATCGAGCACGCGCCCGGTGGCGCTGACCACCGCCACCTTGACGCCGGTGCGGATGCCCGGGTCGAGCCCCATCACGACGCGTTCGCCGGCTGGTGCGGCAAGCAGCAGATCGCGCAGGTTGTCGCCGAAGACCTTGATCGCGATCGCTTCGGCGGCCTCGCGGAGGCGCGCAAACAGGTCGCGCTCCAGGCTCAGCGAGAGCTTGACCTTCCAGGTCCAGGCCACGCATTTGCGGATCAGCTCGTCGCCGGCGCGCGCCTGGTGGCGCCAGCCGAGGTGGCGTGCGATGCGGCCCTCGGCCAGGCCCGGTTGCCCGGCAACGACCGCCTCATCGATCGCCAGGTGCACATCGAGCACTTCCAGCGCCCGCCCACGGAACACCGCCAGAGCACGGTGCGATGGCACGCGTGCGATCGGCTCGGCATGGTCGAAGTAGTCGCGGAACTTGGCGACCTCGGCGGCGTTCTCGTCCTTGCCGGCCGCCAGCCTGGACACGAACAGGCCCTCGGCCCACAACCATTCGCGCAGGCCACCGACCAGCGCCGCATCCTCGGCCCAGCGTTCGGCGAGCAGGTCGCGCACGCCATCGAGCACCGCGTGCGCGTCGGCAAACCCGGCGTCGGCATTGACGAACGCCGCCGCCTCGGCCCATGGATCGAGCGATGGATCGGCGAACAGCCTCTCGGCCAACGGTTCGAGACCTGCTTCGCGCGCGATCGCGCCCTTCGTGCGGCGCTTTGCCTTGTACGGTGCGTACAGGTCCTCGAGTTCCTGCTTGGTCGGTGCCGCGTCGATCGCATCCTGCAGCGCCGGCGTCAGCTTGCCCTGCTCGGCGATGCTCTTGACCACCGCGGCGCGGCGGACTTCGAGCTCGCGCAGATAGGCCAGCCGCGTTTCCAGTTCGCGCAGTTGCGTGTCGTCCAGGCCCGCGGTGGCCTCCTTGCGGTAGCGCGCGATGAACGGCACCGTGGCACCGCCATCGAGCAGCGACACGGCGGCATGGACCTGCGCCGGGCGGGCGCCGAGTTCGACCGCAAGCTGGGCGGCAATCTTTGTTTCTGTCGAGGGTTCCAAGGCGGGCACAACCGGGAGCGGAAAACGAAGCGCGCGAGTGTGTCACAGCGGGCCTTCGATAGGCCCGGCCGCCGATGAAGTCGTGGTCGGCGACGATGCGTCGACGGATCGGGCGGCCGTCGTCGCCGAATGCCAAGGCACCGCCCGGTCAGCGTGGCGGCGGGTGGTTTCGACGAGACCGGCTTCGGTGCCGAAGAACCGGTCATCCGCCGCGCGTTGAAGCGGCAGGGCCGCTTCGTGGTGCTGCCCGAACGGGCGCACGATCACCCTCCCGTCAGCAGCGCGTCGGGAATCTCGAAGCGTTCGTCGGCACCGACACGCACGGTGGTCAGGTCGCCCTGGCGCGTCGACGTCAGGGCCTCCGTGGAATCCGACGCCGCCGGTGTGCCCTTGACGAACAGCACGCGACGCACGAGGCCGTTCGCCCCGCGGACCTCGACCGTGGCCGTGCCATCCCTGCCGCGCCGGATCACGAAGGCCTGGCACGCCCCGCCGGGCTCGGTGCCCGGCGGCTGGCAGGCCACGGTGGCCGAGGCGTGGAATGCGGTGCCGGGGATCTTGGCGTCTTGCGAGCCGGACAGCGGCGCCAGCGGCGTTCCGGTCACCCCGACGGTCAGTGTGTACTGGGCCGTCTCGCCGCGCCGTGCCGCGTTGCGCATCAGGTACACGCGCACGACATAGATGCCGTCGGTCGGCAGCACCACGGCGGCCTCGGAACCCTTGGTGCTGCCGATGAACATCGCAGCATCGGAGCCCGGCGGGTTGATGTTGAAATAGCTCGACGCGTTCGACGTCTTCATCGTCACCGCCAGCGTCTGGCCGGCACGCGCACTGATCTTGTAATCGACACCCGCGCTGCCCTTGATCGATCCACGCAGCTGTGCCGATGTCGCGCCGTTCGCGAAATGGACCGTCTCGCCACGGATGCCGGGGTCGCCGGCCGCGTGGGTCGACGGCGGGATGCCGGTGGCCATCAGGATCAGTGCGGCCAGGGCGACGCGACTGGTCATGCCGAGTCGCCTCGATGGGCCACTGGGTCGGCGCGGGCGGCGCGTCCGCTGCGCGCGATCCTCCACCTGGACGCGATCAGTCGCCGCATGTCCGTGGTCATTGCAGCAACTCCATCGGTATGGCAAGGAATGCGGGCGTGCGTCATCGGGGCTCCATTGCGCACGATGTGCCACCGCGGCCACGAAAGTCTAGCAAGCGGTTGGCGTCGCCACTCGTCGAGCTCGACGACCTGCGCAGCTTGACGCGCCGGGCTGGTACGCTTGCTCCTCTGGCAGTCAGCAGCTTCGCCTGCCCTGCTGTCCGGACACTCCCGCAAGCCCGCGTCCCTGGAGAGAATCCGGCGACGTCACTTCGAGCCGATCGCCCTCACCCGATGCACCCTGACTTCACCGGCGCCGTTGGCGCGCTCCACGCCGTCTCCAGAGTGCTGCTGGTCTTGCTGACCGCCACCGCGCTGTCCGCCGCGGCCCAGTCGATCCCGGGACTGCCTGGCTTCGGCAGCGCGAAGGCGGTGCCGGCGGCCCCTGCCGCCTCCGCGCCGACAGCCGCCGACTGGGCCGCCCGCCTCGAAGCCGCGCGCGCCGAACATCAGGCCTTGCTGGCGCTGCCGGCCGGCAGCGTCCCGTTGCTCGACCAGCGACAGATTGCCTCGGCGCGGCGCCTGGTGCTGCTCGCGGCACGCGTTGAAGCACTCAAGTCGCAGGGCAGCGGCGACACGACAGCCGATGCCGTCGGCGGTGCAGATCCCGAAGCTGTCGGGGCAGCCTCCCTACAGCGTGCTCGACGTCGATGCGCTGCGCGACCGGCTCGACGTCCTGACGACGCAGCAATCGGCCCTCGAACTCGGCTTGAAGCAGCTGGATGTCACGGTCGACGAGGCCGTGCGGGCGCGCGGCGAGGCCGATGCCAACTTGCGACTGCGCCGGGAACAAGCGGCACAGGCGGGCCCAGGCCGCCGGGAACGTCGAGGAACTCCGCGCCCAGGTCGCACTGGCCGAGTTGCTGTCGCAGGTCATGGAACTCGAGGCTCTCCAGAACGACGAGCGCCGGCAGAGGGCGCGATCACGACTCGCGGCACTCGCCGAGCCGGTGAAGCAGTTGCAGGCCGAGATCGATCGCGGCCGCAGCCAGATGCGCTTCGACGATGCCGACCTGGCCCGCATCCTCAAGGGCATCGCGGCGGAGCGGCAGAAGTTGTCCGTCGAAATCGCCAAGCTGTCGGAGCGATTGGCACGACAGGAGACACAGGCCGCCGCCGGCGATGGGTGGCGACGGCGCGCCATCGAACCGCTGCAGAAGGCCTTGCAGATGCTGGGCGAACTGGAGACGATGGAGCGCGGCTTCGAAACCATGTGGCGCGGCCGGCACGAGGTGATCGCCAAGAGGCCGGAGCCGGGCCTGGTGCAGGCCGCTGCGCTGAGGATCGGCAAGGCGATCGCGGACCTGCAGGACCAGCGGCGGCGTGTCACCGAAGAGCGGCGGCTGGTCCGCAGCGAGCTGCGCACGCAGCAGGCACTGGTGGCGGGTCTCGCTGATGACGACCCCTCGATCAAAGGCGAGCAGCAGGTGTTGAGCGCACTGCAGACCGAGTCGGACATCCAGGACCGGCTGCGCGACAGCATCGACCGGGCCACGGTACTGCTCGAGCGCTCCCGCATCGACATGGGTGGCGCCGACAAGCCCGCTTCGGCCGAGGATTGGGCGCTGCGGGCTATGGGCGATCCTGGTCCAGGCCGCCACGGCGATCTGGCAGTTCGAGCTCTTCAGCGCGACCGAGACCACGCAGATCGACGGGCGTATCATCACCGTCGAACACGGCGTCACGGTCGGCAAGAGCCTCGGCGTCCTGGTGATGCTGGTGCTGGGCTACTGGGCCGCCGGCCGCCTGTCGCGGCTGCTCATCGAGCCTGGCGCGACGGCGCGTGCCGATGTCGGCCCAGTTGGCGCGGGTGCTGCGGCGATGGGTCAACTCGATCCTGTTGCTGGTGGTGCTGCTGCTGGTGCTGAAGATGGCACGCATCCCGCTGACGGCCTTTGCGTTCCTCGGTGGCGCGCTGGCCATCGGCATCGGCTTCGGCGCCCAGAACGTCATCAAGAATCTCATCAGCGGGGTCATCATCCTGTTCGAGCGCAAGATCCGCGTCGGCGACGTGGTGTCGATCGGCGGCATGTCGGGCACGGTGACCACGGTCGACCTGCGCGCCACCACGGTGCGCGGCTTCGACGGCATCGATGCCATCGTGCCCAATTCCACCCTGCTCGAGAACCAGATCAGCAACTGGAGCGGCGGCAGCCCGGACGTGCGGCGCACGGTCACGGTGGGCGTGGCCTACGGGTCCGATCTGCGCAAGGCCGCCCAACTGATCCTCGACTGCGCGAACGCACATCAGGCGGTGCTGCCAGAGCCGCCGGCCGAGGTGCTGTTCGAGGAGTTCGGCGCCAACGACCTGACGCTGCGCCTGTACTACTGGATCCGCCTGGGCGGGCCACGCGGCGGGCCCGGCGTCGACAGCGACCTGCGTTTGGCGATCGCCGACGCGCTGGCTGCGGCCGGCATCGGCATGGCCTTCCCGCAGCGCGACGTCCACCTCGACCTCGTCAAGCCCCTGCAGGTGGAACTCCTTGCCGGGCGCAAGGACGCATGAGCCGGGCGCAGCATCGCGCGACGGCGCTGTACGCGATGGCGTTGGCGCTGCTGCTTGCCGGCTGTGCCGCCACTCCCCCAGCCTCGGAGAGGCCTGCGCCATCGTTCGCCCAGCCGCCCCGGACCGAAGGCCGGTTCGCTGAGCTGGAGAACGCGATCACTGCGGTGCGCGGCCCCGACATCTCGGGCTTCCGGCTGCTGGAGAGCAATGCCGATGGTCTGAAGTGGCGCCTGGTCCTCATCGACAACGCCCGCCACACGATCGACCTGCAGTACTACGTGTGGTTCGGCGACGCCAGCGGCCAGTTGCTGATGGCCCGCACCATTGCCGCCGCCGACCGCGGCGTGAAGGTGCGCATCCTGTTCGACGACCTCAACACGATGCTGCGCCGCATGACCGACCCCGAGCTGCGCGACGCCATGATGGCGCGCATCGACCGCCACCCCCACATCGAGATCCGGGTCTTCAACGCCTGGCGTGAACGGGGCTGGCTGGGCCGCGCCGCCGAGGGCGTGACCGACTTCACGCGCCTCAACCGCCGCATGCACAACAAGCAGATGGTGGTCGACAACCGCGTCGCGATCCTGGGCGGACGCAACATCGGCGACGAGTACATGGGGTTGGACGAGACCTTCAACTTCCACGACCTCGACGTGCTGGGCATCGGCCCGGTGGCGCGCCAGGCCAGCGCCGTGTTCGACCGCTACTGGAACAGCGAGTGGGTGAGACCGATTCCGAGCGCGGCTGCCGGCACCGAGGCTGGAGAGGGCCCGCTGAAGCCCGAGATGCTGGAATTGCCGCCGGCCGCCGCCGCCCATCCGGGCATGCGCCAGCTGATGGCGGGGGCCCACAGCTGGCAAGACGATCTCAATGCCCTGCCCGAGGTGATGTTCGCCGGCCGGAGCACCGTGCACGCCGATCCGCCGTCGCGCGCCGAAGGCACGCAAAACCGCATGCCCGAAGCGTTCCGGGCGGTGATGCGGTCGGCGCAGCGCGAGGTGTGGATCACCAACGCCTACATCATCCCCGATGCCACGTTCATCGGCGACCTGCGCGAACTGGCCGCGCGCGGCGTCGCGGTGCGCATCCTCACCAACTCACTGGCCTCGCACGACGTGCCGGCGGTCAACGCCCACTACGAAGGCTGGCGCCGCGACATCCTGCGCTCGGGAGCCACGCTGCACGAGTTCCGTGCCGATGCCGCGATCCGCGCCGAACTGGTCGACACGCCACCGGTGCGCTCCGGCTTCGCCGGCCTGCACATCAAGGCCATGGTGGTGGACGGCCAGCGCAGCTTCATCGGCTCGATGAACCTCGACCCGCGCTCCGAGATCTTCAACTCCGAAATGGGCGTCGTGATCGAGAGCGTGCCGCTCGCAGCCGTTCTCGCACGGAAGATGGAACGCGACATGTCGGCCGCCAACAGCTGGCAGGTTCTGCTGGCAGAGGACGGTGCGCTGCGCTGGAAGAGCGACGCCGGCGAGCGCGGTCAGCAACCGGCCCGCCACTTCATGCAGCGGCTGGAGAATCTGTTCTTCAAGCTGATGCCCGCCAGCTACTACTGATCTCGAACGCGGAAGTTTCCCCATGCACCCCGCGTCATCCGCCCTGCCCTCGTGGCGCTCGCTCGTACTCTGGCCGTTGCTCGCGATCGGCCTTGCGGGCTGTGCCGGCTTCGTGCCGCAGACCGGCCCGGCGCCCGATCCGGGCGGGCGCTATGTGCCGCTGACGATGCCGTTCATCGCCGTTGGCGACACGCAGGAACACCTCGCCACCGGTTACCCGATGCACGACAACGACAGCGCCGTCGATGCCTTCGTCGAGGTCGCGCAGCGTCCGCCCGAACAGCCGTTGTTCGGCCGCCGCATCATCGAGTGGGTGCTGCAGGAGCATCCGGGCGAGCCTTTCATCCATTTGGGCGACGTGCTGGATCTGTCGTGCCGCATCGAGGCCGTGCGCATCGGGCAGATCCTGCGCGCCGCGCCCAACGAAGGCGTCATCCTGCCGGGAAACCACGACGGCCTGATGTTCGGCATCTACGGCTACAACGTGTTCGAGGCGGCCACCGACAGTGGAGTCAGGAAGTGGCACCGGGCCTGCCGCCGCGGCGCGGCACCCGACGACGACACGCATCGCACCGCCGACGAGGCGTTCACGAAACGCGATTTCATCGCCGAGTACGTCAAGGGTCAGGCCACCTGGCTGGGTGCCAAGCCCGGCCTGCCGATACCGTCGGCACGCGGCTTCGAGCGCATCAGCTGGCGCAACCCCGATCCGAACGCGTTGCTCAGCGCGATCGAGGCCCAACTGATCGATGGCGCGGCGTACGCCGACTCTTTCCTGCTGCAGCGCATCCGGCTGCCGAAGGCGCCAGGCGCGCCACGCGACGTGACGGTCATCGCGCTCGACACCAACCAGGCCGGCGTGCTGGTCAACGCCTGGGACACGCTGATGGGCCGCAGCCCCGGCAGCATCGGCCATGTCCATCCGGACCAGGCCGAAGTCGTGAACCGCTGGGTCGGCGAAGCCATCGATCGCGGCGAACTGGTCGTCTTCGCCGGTCACCACAACTGGCAATCGCTTGGCCTGCCCAGTCGGACGCTGCTGAGGTCGGTGATGTCGCGGCTGAACCACCCGCTGGTGTACCTCTCGGCGCACACCCACAGCGGTTTCTGGGCCGAGCATCGCGTGCTCGACCGTCAGCCGCTGCTGGAGCTCAACGTCAGCTCGCTGTCGGACTGGCCGATCGCCTACCGCCGCATCAGCTTTGCCTACGACGAGATCAGCCAAGCGCGTGCAGGTGCGGGGTGACCTGATGCCGCACCGGGACAAGCCCAACCAGAACTACGCCGACCTGCTGGCGGCCTGGGAGGCGCAGACCTGTGCCCGCACGGGCCTGCCGGTCGAAGAAGTCCAGCGGCACGACCGCGAGGTCGTCCAGCAGCAACGCGAATCACGCGGCAGCCTGATCGGCTGGCTGCTCGACGCCATCGACGCGGACTGCGAGAACTGCGAGCACCAGGCGCTGTACGAACATGCCCAGGCCTACCAGGACGCCATGCTCAACACCTTGCTGCAGGGCAGTGCCAGCGCACGCAATGCAGGCGTATCACTGTCCCAGCCCAAGCTCCCCGAATGGTGCGGGATGATGGACTTCGCGGTGTGCGCGGTGACGCTTCTGGTGCAAAAGCCGGTCGACTTCAAGTCGCAGGTGGATCTGTTCCGGCGAAAGGCAGGCCTGGTGGCGGCCATCAACGAAAGCCTCGACCGCATCGACGACCCCAAGGCCAAGGCCTACATGACCTGTCGCGCCGTGCAGGCGGCCAAGATCGACTTCGATGCCACGCCGGACGAGCGCAACGAGCATCGCAGTGAAGACAAGCGCCGGCTCGAGCAGTTCTTCCGCATCGAGGCCAGCGTCGGCATGGATTGACAGTCGTGCTGCGCTACCAGGACATGCAACACAACAGCGGCAATCCTGTGGATTCAGTCACCGCCACCGATGCCGATGCCGCTCGTCGGGCGCGCGCGGCGCGGCGCGCCTCGAGCGCCCGACCATCGTCGTGGCTGGCTAGATTCCTTGGCGTGGCGCTGCTCCTCTGGCTTGCGGCAGTGGCCCCCGTCGCGATCGCCAAGACGCCCGGCGAAGTCGAGATCGGGCAAACGCTTCGCGATGCCACGCTGCTCGGCCTCAATGGACCGGCCCGAAGGCTTTCGGAGTTTCGCGGCCGGCCGCTGATCATCAATGTCTGGGCCAGCTGGTGCGCGCCCTGCCGTCAGGAAATGGCGTCGCTGGAAAGGCTCGCGTGGCAGGAGCATCCAGCGAAGTTCGCGGTCATCGGCATCTCGACCGACGACTACCCCGAGCAGGCGCAGCGACTGCTGAAGAGCACCAACGCAACGATCAGCCACTACATCGATCGCCAGTTGCAGATGGAGAACATGCTGGGGGCCACGCACCTGCCGCTGACCGTGCTGATCGACGCCGACGGGCGCGTCGTCGACAAGATCTATGGGGCCAAGCAGTGGGATGGCCCCGAGGCCTTGAAGCTGATCGACAAGGCGTTTCGCAGTCGAACGAGCGCTCCGCCCCGCTGAGGAAGCGGCGCCGCGCCGACGCGCTGGCGCCACGGGCTCACGACATCGTCGCGGCCTGCGAGCGAGCCCACTGCAACAGCGCCCGATCGAGCCTCGGGTGAGCGAGGTAGCGGGCGACGTAGTCACGCTCGCTGCGCCCGCCCTTGGCGCGGATCACGTCGACCAGTGCACCGCGCTCGTCCTCGCGCCACGCACCGAGGTCGAGCAACGCGAGGATCGGCGCGAGCCGGCGCCAGGCCTCGCGCTGGTCCGGCGTCAAGCCGTGCAGCGACGCCCGGCCGCAATGGCGCAGCAGTTCGGCGCTGGCGTCGTCGACGGCTCGCTCGCGGTTCGAGCCGCTTCGCGCCGACAGTGCGGCACCCGCGCTCAGTCCCAACGCGCCCAGCGACACCAGCGGGTGCGGCTGCGCCGGATCGAGATCGAAGAACAGGTGCTGCGCAGCCAGTCGGCACAGCGTGGCCGGGCGAGTGCGATGGCTCGGGCGGCGCTGCACACGCGCTTGCTCGTCGCGCGCCAGCTTCAGCGTGGCCGCGTCGCGCGGGGCGAAGCCGAGCTTGGCGTAGAACCACCAGGCGCCCGATGCGAGCGCTTCGTCATTGTCCTTGCCGAGCTGGTACGGCTCGATGCTGAACGACGTGGTGTCGAACAGGTGCCGCAACGCCGCCAGCCAGCGCGCGAAGGTGAACGCCGCTTCGCCGCCGCGAAAGGTCTCGAAGGTGTTGAACGACAGCGCCGCGCTGCGGCCCACCACGTCGGCCTGCATGTAGCCGATCGGCACCCCGTTGCGCAGCGTCAGGCCGCCGTAGAAGGCGGCCACGGCGTGGCGCCGCTGCGGGATCACACCGACGAACGCGAAGGCCAGGCCGTCGCCGTCGTCGACGAGCCACGCATCGCGTGCGTCGGCGAACGAGAATGCCTCGAGCGACCGCGCGCGCGTGACCATCGCGGCGCGCGCGAGGTCGACCATCGCCGTGGCGTCGCGCACCGACAGTCGGCGCACCGAGCGCGGCGGGCGCGCCATCTCGGTGCGCAGATCGGGCCGCGTGCGCGCAGGCGGTTGCCGCCGGAACACCAGTGGCGCCGCGGCAAAGTGGGCCGAGGTTCGCGACGGTGTATCGGGCCCGGGCGCGAGCACGAAGCTCGCATCCACGGTGTCCGAGAAAGCCTCGCGGGTGAACCCGTCGCCCGGCATCGCGGCCATGCGCCGCAACAGGAACACGGCATCGGTCTCGTCGCCGCCACGCAGCCGGTCGAGCGCGGCGTAGCCCGGCAACTTCAGCTCGATCAACGCATGCGCCTCGGCGCGCGTCAGCAGCGGCGGCAGCGCGCGCGCGATGCGGGCCTCGGCATCGGTGTCGTCGCGATCCAGCCGCAGCTTGTCCGGCCAGTGCTGCGCCAGCCATTGCGCCTGACCGGCAAAGAAGCGGTAGTGAATCGGCGTGCCGGCGATGCCGCTGTCGGCGAGCGCCGCGCGGTGCGTGCGCAGGTCGGCACGGTCGGAAAAGCCGGCCAGCATGGCTTGCACCTGCGCCAGTACGGCCGCGTTGTCGGGGTAGGCGCGCATGAAGCACAACGCTTCGTGCAGTCGCGCCACCGCGCGCGCGCTGCCGAGCCGCTTGCGCGCGAACTGCTTCAGCAGCGCGAGCTTCTTGTCCGCCGCCCCGGCACCGAATTCGAGGCGGCAACGTTCCAGTGCGGCAAGCGACTTCAATGGCATGGCCAGGCGATGGTAGTGCCTGCGCGCCGCCGTCGGTGCGGCCCGGATCGACGACCTCTGCCGCTGCCGCTCGATCGAGCAGCGGACGCCAGACCGCGAAGGCGTCACTTCTCGCTGGCGCCTTTCTTGAAGCTGCTCGCAGGGATCACTGCGTGCGGCCACCTCGGTCCGGACCACGGCATCGAAAGCCGCGACCGGCGTCGATCCGTCGTCGTCCTCCAGATAGGCGACCGTGAACGTCCGGCGCTGATCGCCGTCGAGCCAACGCGGCACCCCGATGTCGCGGCGCACATGCCCGTTGCCTGCCAGCAGCACGACGCCACCTTTGGCATGCTGGCGCAGCGCGTGAGCCATGACGGCATCGCGGGCGAACTGCGCGCGGGCCAGCCGAGGCCAGGTGGCGGGCGGCAGCGCACCGCAATGGCCGTTGTGGATCTCGCGTTCCTGGGCCGACTGCCAGTCGTCCGCGATCGGCCGATCCAGCCCGAGCCTCGCGATGCTGGCAGCTGTCGAAGACCGACGCGAAGCCACCGCGCACGATCTTGGTCGTGTCGGCGTTCGACAGGTTCGCAGCGATCAACGGCACGTCATATTCGAGGGCCAGCGCAACGAACGGGCGATAGAAGTCCCAGTTCCAGCCTGCGCCGGGTCGCGCACTCGGTGGCGCAGCCAGGTCGATCACGTGCTGGGCGTCGGTGGGCCGTTCGCGACGCGCCCGTTCGATGTCGGCCTGACGCTCGCGGTCGAACTGTTCCATCGCGATGGCAGGCCGCCATCCCGCGACGAACGCGCGACGCAGCACCTCCAGCCGGAGCCGGTGCTGCTGCGCGTTGTCATGGACCTCGCCGAGCATGACCACCGCGTCACCCTGCAACCGGCCTTCCCAGCCATTGCGGGGCGTCGTCACCGTGCACGCACCGCAAAGGGCTGCCAGCAGAAGCGCCGCAATGAGTATCGCCCTGGCTGGCGCCGGCGCAAGTCTCACGACGCCTGCGGCATGCTGTGCCACCAGATTTCGCACTTGGTGCACAAGCCGCCCGCGAACTCGGCCTTCAGCATGCCGTCCAGCACCATCCGGGGCAGTGGATCGCCCGCCTTTCGCGCCACCAGGTTCGTCCCGGTCGACTGGGCCCAGATCCGGAAGAGTTCTTCGGATGCCACCTGGTAGGTGACGTGCCAGTGGGCGATGCCGCCAGCAGGCGAAGACGCCAGCACCTCGTAGGTGACCCGGACCGCTTCCTGAAGCTTGACGCGGCGCCAGTACTCGGCCAACTGCGCGCGGCCGCGTTGAACGGCGAACGGCGTGTTGTGGTACTCGCCATCCGCGGCGAAGAGGGCCGAGAACCTGGCCTCGTCGCGCTGCTCCCAGGCCTCCTTGTAGCCCTGCATGAACTGCTCGATGTTCACAATGTTCTTCTCCCCAAGACCCGCGCCCAGGCGCTGGCGTGGGGCGACATTCTTGCACCCCGATGCCGGCGCCCGCGGTGCCGCTGCAGCCGCACGGACGGGCGACCGGGCTGATTGCGGCATCTTCGATCCGGTCCTCGCTGCCATCGACAGCAGCGGCCTCCGCTCGCTCGCGACGTCGCGCTAGTTCCAGGCGCTGCCGACCTGCACGTAGACGACGGTGTCCTCGGGGCCGCGCGCAACGTCGATGCCCGCATAGAGTCCCAGCTTGCGCGCGATGAGATAGCGCATGCCCACCCCGCCGGCGCCCACCGTCTCGGCGTCTGCGAACGGCACCGCGTCGCCATAGGCCTTGCCGGCGCCCGCAAAACCCACGACAGCCCAGCGGGGGTCGAGGTTGTAGCGCAGCTCGCCCTCCGCAACGAGCGCATTGCGCCCTTGGTAGCGCATCGCCGGCACACCGCGAAGCATGACGAATGGCTGCGCATAGAACGGCACCTGGCCACGGGTGAACTTGCCGTCGCCGCGAAGGCCGAGCACGACCGCCTTGCCGAACGGCAGGTAGGTGAAGCCGCGCGCAAACAGGCTGTCGAAGCTGGTCGAACCGCCGAGGCCCGGCCGCGCCACACCGAGGTCGACCTCGAGATAGCTGCCTCGAGACGGCGTGAAGATGTTGTCGCGCGAGTCGTAGTCCACGACCAGCGAGGCGCGCCCGATGCGTGACTCGAGTTCGGGCAGCGCAATCTCCGCCGGCCTGTCGAGTTCGAACTGGGCCGAGGCGCCGAGGTGGATGTATCGAGCACCGGCGAGCCAATCTGACTCGCCGAGGCGCGCCAACCCCTGCGCGACGATCAGCGGCGCATCGAGCGCAAAGCGCCGCGGTGTGCCGCGCAATCCGTAGTAGTCGAGATTGAGATCGACCTTGGCCAATGCACCGAGGTAGCGGAAGCGATCGCCGTGCAGCGTGCCGAAGTAGCCTCCAGCCACGCCTTGGCTGCCGTTGGAGGTCTTGAACGCCGCCACCCCGCCTATGTCCGGAACGCTCATTCGCTCGCCACGCGCCAGGCTCTTCTCGCGGGCCCCGGAAATGGACTCGCGGAAGTACAGCAGGCCGACGCCGCCGCCGGCACCGACCGCGGGCTCGGTGATGATGATCGGCACCGGCAGTGCCCCACGGTGCTCGAGCAGATGGTCGGACGCATCGAACGCACCGTCCTGCGGATCGACGAAGCGGTCGCTCCATGTGCCGGCGCACGCGGGAGCAGTCACGCCGCCGCCGAGCGCAGCGGCAAGCAACATGGCCAGTCCATGCCGGCCCGACGGCAATTTCATGTCACTTCTTCGCAGTCGCAGCGGTGATCATCGGGGTCCCATCTCGCCACGGATGCGCTGTGCCCGCCGTGGCCTCGTCCATGCTATTGCGCATGCCGCACCCAGGCTTGACCACCATCAACAGCGCTGTTCGACCCTCACTTGCGGCGAGGCGGCCGCCAGATCGGGATCCGCGAGCATCGCTGGATGGTTGGTGGCCATCCGCGACCCGGAGACAATCGCGGCATGGACAGGCTCTTCTTCATGCTCGGAAGCCTCAGCGCCTTCCTCGCGGTGGTGCTCGGCGCGTTCGGTGCCCACGCCCTCAAGGCCCGGCTGCCCGCCGACCTGCTGGCCGTCTTCGAGGTCGGCGTGCGCTACCAGATGGCCCATGCATTGGCGCTGCTGGCCGTTGCGTGGGCCCACACGCGATGGCCGGGCGGCGTACTGACGACCGGCGGCTGGCTGTTCGTGGCCGGCACGGTGTTCTTCTCGGGCAGCCTGTACCTGATGGCGCTGACCGGCACCCGCTGGCTCGGCGCCGTCACGCCGATCGGTGGCGTGGCCTGGCTCGCCGCCTGGCTGTGCCTGGCATGGGCGGCGTGGCGGGGCTGAACGCCCTGCTCAACCTGCCTTCGTCGTTGCCGGCAGCGCCACCATCACCGGCTGGCCGGGCTGCGTGCAGCCGCTGTCGCAGCAGCGGCCAGGCTGGCGGTTGTGCGTGATCGCGCGCGTTGCGTCGTGCAGCACGCCGCGGTCGAGCAGGCGCTCGACCAGCTCCACCTTGTTGCCGACCGGGTAATTGCGCCAGATCTCCTGCTTCATCGCCGCCGGCGAGCCGCCGCCGTGCAGGCTGATCACCGAGTACCAGCCGCCCTGGTACGAAGCGGTCAGGTCTTCGATGAAGCGCGCCACCTCGATGCGCTTGTCGTAGGGCACGGCGGGGTTGGCGCGCAGCACCTCGGCCAGCGTCGCGGCGGTGGCCGGGTTGTGGTCTTCATCCGGCCCGGGCAGCGCGACGATCAGGCCGCCCGACACTTCGTGCGCGAGGCGGTGCATGTCGTAGATCTGCGTGGCCAGCAGCAGCTTGCCGATGTTGGCGAACACCGGCTCGGGCATGAAGTTGCCACCGTGCTCGTCGCGCGTGCCGTACACGCTGGCGGCCACGCCGCAGGCGAAGAAGCCCTCGGTGATCTTGATCAGCTCGACCATCGGCTCGCGCAGGCTGCTGGTTTCGCCGGGGTCGAAGCCGTTGGCCTCGCACATCAGCGCGCCGGCGCCGATCAGCAGGTCGCCGAAGCCGGCGCGGGCGCCGATGCAGGTGTGGCGGTGGTGCGTGGCGTAGCTGTAGGTCAACACATGGGAGTGCTCCCACTCACCGGCGACGAACACGCGCTCCCAGGGCACGAACACCTTGTCGAAGAGCACCACGCCGGTCGATTGCCCGTAGCGGCGCGAGAACAGCGCCGCGCCATGCTCGACCTTCTCACCCGGCCGCCCGGCGGGACGCGCCACGATGGTGATGCCTGGCGCATCGACCGGCACCGCGCAGCAGACCGCGAAGTCGGCATCGGCCTGGCTCATTTGCCGGCCCGGCATCACGAGAAACTCGTGCATGTACGGCGCGCCGGTGACGATGGCCTTGGCGCCCGAGATCACGATGCCCTTGCCGTTGCGCTCGACGACGTGCAGGTAGGTGTCGACGTTGGCCTGCTGATGAGGCCGCTGCGAGCGGTCGCCCTTGGCGTCGGTCATCGCGATGCCGAGCGTCAGGTCTTGGTCCTGCACATGCTGCAGGTAGGCCTCGAAGCGGGCACGGTGCTCGGTGCTGCCGCGGGCGTCGTCGATCCGGGCGCAGGCCTGCAGCAGCGCGTTCAGGCCATCGTGCGCCAGGTAGCGCTGCGCGCAGCCCGTCTCCTGGCACAGCAGGCGCACGGCCTCGAGCTTGTTGAGCAGGTCGCCGGCCGACTCGTCGATGTGCAGCATGCGATTGACCGTCGTGCCGCGACGGGTTTGCCGCGCCGTCATCAGTGGCGCCACGGCAGGGTCGAGCGCGAAGTCGTAGCTGAAGGCCAGCGCGTTGATGCCGGGCTGCAGGCTCGGTGCGTCGGCCACCGACTCGATGCGCTGGCCATCGACGTACACCGTCGGCCTGTAGCGGCGCAGGGACTCGCGGTAATCGGCGCCGGTCATCAGCCTGGCGGGAGCGATCGGCGATGGGGACGAGGTCGGCAAGGCAGCGTTCACGGGCATCTCCTTCGAGGCGTCTGGCAACGATTTGAACACTGTTCAATCCATTGCTCAAGCGTATGATTGCCGCCATGGCCAAGCCCTCGACCCCCGCAGCGGCCCGCGCCGCGCGCCAGCAGGCGGTGGCCGACGTGCGGCGCTCGCTGGTGCTGCAAGCGGCTCGCTCGGCCTTCTTCGAACTCGGGCTCGAAGGTGCCAGCCTGCGCGAGATCGCCAAGCGGGCCGGCTACACGCCCGGCGCGATCTACAGCTACTTCGACAGCAAGGAGCAGGTGTACGGCGCGCTGCTCGGCGAATCGCTCGAACGCCTGAACGCCTTCGTCGCGGCGGCGCCCGCCACGTTGCGCGCGAAGGCCACCGCCTTCTTCGACTTCTACCGCGAGAACCCGCGCGACCTCGACCTGGGCTTCTACCTGTTCCACGGCATGCAGCCGCGCGGACTGACGCCCGCCCTCAACACGCATCTCAACGCCCGACTGCACCACGCGCTCGCGCCGATGCAGACTCAACTCGTCGCGCTCGGCTTCAAGCCGCAAGAGGCGCAGACCGAGGTCACCGCGCTGTTCGCGCACATCGTGGGCCTCCTGCTGCTCAGCCATACCGGCCGCATCCGCATGTTCGGACAGACCTCGCCGGCGTTGTTCGAGCGCTATCTCGATGCACTCGTGGCCCGCACCCCGTCATCCGCGCGCGGCAAGCGCCATGCCCGAGCAACCGCGCCATGAATCTGATCGATCGGCAACACGGCGCGCTGGTGCTGGTGGACTACCAGCAGCGGCTGATGCCGGCCATCCACCGCGGCGCCGAGGCGGTGGCCCATGCCGTGCGCCTGGCCGACATCGCGCACCTGCTGGGCCTGCCCGTGATCGGCACCGAGCAGAACCCGCAAGGCCTCGGGCCCAATGTGGCGGCGATCCGCGAGCGCTGCGACACCACGCTGGCCAAGATGCATTTCGACGGCTGCGCCGACGGCCTGGTCGAGCGGCTGCGCCAGGCATGCGGCAGCGACGACGGCACGATCGGTGATGTCGTCGTCGCCGGCTGCGAGGCGCATGTGTGCCTGATGCAGACCGCGCTCGGCCTGCTCGGTGCCGGGCTGCGCCTGTGGGTCGTCGCCCAGGCCTGCGGCTCGCGCACCGCCGACAACCACGCACTGGCGATGCAACGCCTGCGCGATGCCGGTGCCGGCATCGTCAGCGTCGAGATGGTGGCTTTCGAGTGGCTGCGCAGCAGCGAGCACGAGCGCTTCAAGGCCGTGCTGGCGCTGCTGAAGGCCCCTGTCGGCTGACTACACGCCGAGGTAGCCCACCAGCGACGCGCTGGCGGCCACTTCTGCGGCACTGCCGTCGAGCACCGCCCTGCCCTTTTGCAGCACCAATGCGCGATCGCTGCGGTTGAGCACCTTGCGCCAGTCGCGGTCGACGATCAGCGTGGCCATGCCGCCACCGCGGATCTCGGCGATCACGCGCCATATCTCGGCCACGATTTGCGGCGCCAGCCCTTCGGTAGCTTCGTCGAGCACGATCAATTCGGGATGCGTCATCAACGCGCGGCCGATCGACAGCATCTGCTGTTCTCCGCCCGAGAGTTGCGCGCCCAGGTGCGTCAGGCGCTCCTGCAGGCGCGGGAAAGTCGCCAGCACGCGCTCGAGGGGCCAGTCGTTGCGGCCGTCGCGACCACGACGAGCGGCCATCACCAGGTTCTCGCGCACCGACAGGTTGGCGAACACGCCGCGGCCCTCCGGCACATAGGCCACGCCGAGACGGGCCACCACGTGCGGCTGGGCGTTCGAGGCATCCTGCCCGAACAGGCGGATGCGGCCGCTGCGCTGCCTCACGTGACCCAGCAACGTGCGGATCAGCGTGCTCTTGCCCATGCCGTTGCGGCCCAGCAGCCCCAGCGTCTCGCCGCGGCCGATGCGCACATCCACGCCATGCAGCACGTGGCTCGAGCCATACCAGGCATGAACGTCGCTGGCTTCGACGATGAATTGTCCGGCGGCCATGTGCCCAAGCGCTGCGCTAGCGGGCCGGCGCGGGCTGCCGCGCCGTCATCGTGCGGCCCTCATTGCAGCCGACGCACGAAGGCCAGCCGCTGCGACGGCTCGAACCCGGTGCTGTACAGGAAGCCCAGCAGCGCCAGGTCGGAGCGTGCCAGCAGCGTCTCGACACGGTCGATGTGCAATGCGGCAAGGTTGGCGAACAGCTGCGACACCATCGCATGGCCGACGCCGTGATGCTCGAAAGCCGGATCGACGCCGATGGTGTCGAGCACCGCCACCGGTTCGGTGCGGCCGAAGTCGCCCAGGTCGGCGCGCGCCATCACGAAGCCGACGATCACGCCCTCCAGGCGCGCGGTCAGTGAGACGCGGATCGCCGAGTCGTCCATCGCCTCATCGAGCTTGGCAGCGATGTAGGCCCGGCGATCGCGACCGGTGATCTGGCGGTCGATGCGCAGGATCTGCGGCAGATCCTCGGGGCGCATCGCGCGCACGTCGCAGCGTGCTCGCTCGACGCGCTCGAAATCGTTGCCCTCGGGCGCGCCGTAGTCGACCTCGTGGCCTGGGGTCTGGGCCGCGGGCAGTTCCATCGCGTCGTTGCGCTCGGCCTGGTAACCCGCCCCGACCATGCATTCGACCACCTGGTTGGGCGCCAGCGTGAAGCCCATCGCATCCAGCCAGGCCAGCATGCGGTGGTCGTTCCACGCCGCGGCGGTGCGCAACTCGGCCACGCCGTGGCGCCGGCCGTAGTCGATCAGCGCGTCCATCAACTGCTTGCCGACGCCGCGGCCACGCAGATCGGCGCGCACGCCGACGATCTCCAGCCGCAGGGCAGGCAGGGTGCGCCCGAACTCGCCCTCCGTGCGGCGGGCCAGGATGTAGCCGGCCAGCCCCTGTGCGTCGGTGGCGGCGAACTGCACGTGCAGCTCCGGCTGCCGCAGCGCGGCCGTGAGCCGGCGCTGGACATACGCTCGGCGCACACGGCCTTCGAGGGCCGCGTCGATCTCGACGACGGCGTCGAGATCCTGCTGCTTCAACGCACGGATCGATGTCTCGTGCCGGACGGCGCTTGGCATGGGGCCACTCCTCCAACAAGTTTCGGTTCAGGCCGACGCATAGGCCAGCGCGAGCCGGCCGTCGGTCTCTTCGTCGAGCAGATCGTCGAGCATCGGCAACAGCGCCATCTGTTCCTTCTGGATGTGCGACACCTGACGCTCGACCAGCTCGAGCGCGTCGCGACGCAAGGTGTCCCAGCCGTCACCGTCGAGCGTGCGCTCAATCGCACGACGAAGCAAGGGCAGCAGGTCCTCCGCGACGGCGCGGATCGCCTCGTGTTCCTCGGCCAGCAGCCCGGCGATGTCGCCCTCGCCGGCCTCGCCCATGCGGGTGAACAGTTCGGTTTCCTCGAACGTGAAATGGCGGTTCACGTCCTGCTCGATCTGGCGGATCAGCGGGCGCAACTCGTCGAGCAGCGCGTCCGCCAGCGCGCCGCGCGCCGGTGGTCGCAGCAGCACCTGCTCGATGCGGCCGAGCACGGTGATGCTGGCGAGATGCTCTTCGTGCAGCGTGCGCGGCGTCTGGCGGGCGTAGTTCATCGGCCAATAATAACGGTATCGTGATGCATATTTAATTGATGCATCACAAGTCGACGCGGGCCGGGGGGTGCTTCGCGCCGACGCGCATGCGTCGCCACGCGGCACCGACGAAGACGCCAAAGGCCAGCGCGCCGACGCTGCCGGCCAGCGCCGCGGCACGCACCAGCCACGCGCTGTCGAACAGCACCGCAGTCAGCAACGCGGCCACCGCGACGAGGTGGCAGTGGTGGAACAGCGCCAGCGGCCGCTCGGCGGTGAGTGCCGAGGGCAGCGGCGGGCCGCGCCGCCCCGCGGGAGCGTGCATCGAGGCCAGGAACGGCACGATGCGCGCCATCATGCCGAGCAGGAAGGTCAGCAGCGACAGCACGAGCAGGGTCCCGAACAGCGCCGGCGCCCGTTCGAACGCTGCCGTGGGCCACTCCAGAACGAGGGCCAGTCCGGCGACGAGGCTCGCACCGAGTCCGGCCCAGCCGACATGTACCAGCACGAAGGGCCGCCCGAGCTGGCGCCGCAGTCCGCTGCGCAGCGCCTGGCGCATCAGCCGCACGTGCAGCGCCAGCGCGCCGGCGCCCGCGATCGCCGCCGCCGGCAGCACGAGGGTCGCGGCCATGTCGGCTGCCGCCATTGCCGCCAACGCCAGCGCGGCCAGCGCCAGCACCAGCGACGCGATGGCCGGCCGATGCGGCGGGCTGTCGGCGAGCGCAAACATCGGCACCAGGATGTAGGAAAAACCCAGCACCAGCAGCCCCATGAATCCGTAGGCGCCGAACGCCAGGTGCAGCACGATGGCGCTGCTGCGAGACCACGCCGGTGCGCCGACGTACATCAGCGCCAGCGATGCGCCGCTGGCCAGCAACAGGCCGAGGCCGAGCAACGCCGCCCAGCCATGCGCCACGACCACCGGCATGCCGCGCGCACCGAGCAGGTTGCGCGCCAGCAGCACCGCCCAGCCGATCAGTGCCAGCCCGCAGCCGGCCGCGCCCACCGCCAGCGGCATCGGCTGGCCCGATGCCATCGCCGCAACGAGCACGGCCACCGCCACGCTGTAGAGCCACCACAGCCCCGCGGGCAGTCGATGCGACAGCACCGGTTGGCGGGTGGCCACCGGCAGCAGTTGCAAGCTGGCACCGATCGCCGTCATCACCAGCACGCCGAGTGTCACTGCGTGCAGCGCCGCCAGCGGCCAGCCCAGCCCGCCGCGGAAAGACGCGACCTGCTCTGCGCCGGCACCGAGCGCCAGCCAGCCGAGCAGATGGAAAGCCGCCGCGGCCGCGAAGAAGCGGAACGGCACCGAGGCCGGCAGCAGACGGCTCTTCGCGCCACCCAGGAAGGCCGTGGTTTGCGCCACCTTCAGTCGCCTGCACGCAGCCGCAGCCGCACCTCGTCGGGCTCGCCTTCGATGCGCTCGGCGTGCCAGCCGCGCTCGGCGAGCTCGCTGTACAGCGGATAGGGCTCGCGGTCATGGTGCACGATCAGCACCGTGCCCGGCGCAGCCGCCTCGACGAGACGCACGATGGTCACGAAGGGCTCGGGCGGCGGCAGGCCGCGCACGTCGACATGCAGGCCGTCGGCATCCTGCCAGGCCGTGCCCGGGGCGCGGCTCATCGTGGCGGCGGGCGGCACGGCACGTCGATCGTCCGTCTTCAGGACTTGGGCCGCAGGTCGCGCACGCGCACGGCCTTGCCCTGCGAGCGCGGGATCTCGCCGGGCCGTTTGACCACCACGTCGGTGGTGATGCCGATCATCGACTTGATGTGGCGCACCACGCCGTGGGCGATCGCGTCGAAGCGATCGTCGGCCACGCCGGGGGCGGCCTCGACCTCGACCGTGACGTGGTCGAGGTGGCCCTCGCGGCCGACCACCAGCTGGTAGTGCGGCGCGATGTCCGGCTGACCGACCAGCACGGCCTCGACCTGCGACGGATAGACGTTGACGCCACGGATGATCAGCATGTCGTCGCTGCGCCCGGCGATGCGCAGGATGCGGCCATGGGTGCGTCCGCAGGCGCAGCGTTCGGTGGTCCAGCGCGTGATGTCGCGGGTGCGGTAGCGCAGCATCGGCAGCGCCTGCTTGGTCAGCGTGGTGATGACGAGCTCGCCGGCCATGCCTTCGGGCACCGGCGCCTGGGTTTCGGGATCCAGCACCTCGAACAGGAAGTGATCCTCCCAGCCGTGCAACCCGGCCTGCGCCTCGCACTCGCAGGCCACGCCCGGGCCCATGATCTCCGACAGGCCGTAGATGTCGACCGCCTTCAGCCCCAGGCGCTGCTCGATCTCGCCGCGCATGGCCTGGCTCCAGGGCTCGGCGCCGAACACGCCCACGCGCAGCGAACTCTGGCGCAGGTCGACGCCCTGCTGTTCGGCCACTTCGGCGATGGCCAGCGCATACGACGGTGTGGCGCACAGCACGCGGGCCTTGAAATCCATGATCAGCGTGACCTGGCGCTCGGTGGCACCGCCGGACATCGGCACCACCACCGCACCCAGCCGCTCGGCACCGTAATGCGCGCCCAGCCCGCCGGTGAACAGACCGTAGCCGTAGGCGTTGTGCACGACATCGCCGGGGCGCGCGCCGGCACCGTACATCGAGCGCGCCATCAGGTCGGCCCAGTTCGACAGGTCCGGTCCGGTGTAGCCCACCACCGTCGGCTTGCCGGTGGTGCCCGACGACGCGTGCAGCCGCGCGAGTTGCTCGACCGGGCGGGCGAACAATCCGAACGGGTACTCGTCGCGCAGGTCGGTCTTGAGGGTGAACGGCAGCCGCTGCAGATCGTCGAGGCTGCGGATTTCACCCGGCCGCGCGCCGGCGGCATCGAGCCGGCGTCGGTGCAGCGGCACATGGGCCCAGGCATTGGCCACCGTATCCTGCAGACGCTCGAGTTGCAGCGCAACCAGGCGTTCGCGCGGCAGGGTCTCGATGTCGGGGTGGAGATACGCGCCGGTCCGCGCGGAACCCAGCCTGCCGAGCTGCTCCATCGTGACAGCACCCATGTTTGTCTCCTCGATCGCTCGGGCCGCGTGGTGACCTCAGCCGTGCGCGACGCCGCGCACCGGCAGCCGCTTGAGCGCGAAGCCCTGGTTGTGGCCCGCGCGCGTGACCAGCACGAACTTGAACCAGGAGCCCGGCAGTGCTGCCGCGAGCCCGGCCACCAGCCCCAAGGCCGTGACCACGCCCGCCGGCGCATCACCGGGGCCCGCGAGATAGGCCAGCACCAGCACGGGCACGGCCGTGCCGGCCAGCTGCAGCCAGCGGCCGGCCTGGTCGAGCGCGGCATTGGCAGCAACAGTGACCCCGTCACCCAGTTGCCGGCGGTAGGCCGTCCACAACCCGATGCGCACCACCACCAGCAGCGCCAGCATCCCGACCAGCGCAACCGAGACGAGGCCGAGCCACGCCGCGCCCACCAGCAACAGGCCCAGGCCCTCGGTCAGACCGGTCGCGACGATCAGCGGTGGCACCAGTGGCGCGCGCCAGGCACGGATGCCGCGCGCGGCATGCAGCATGCGGCCCTGGCAATAGAGGAACACCAGCGCCAGCGGCGCCGCCAGCCACGCCAGCGCCGGCCAGAGCAGCGCCGCGGCCAGCGTGGTGGGTGCGAGCAATGCCGCCGCGATGGCCTCGCGCGACATCCACGAGGTGCGCGGATTGATGAACACGTTCAGCGCGCGCAACGGGCGGCCCGTTTCCAGCGCCACACAGAACAGGCCGAGCCCGACCAACGCAACGCCGGCCAGCAACAGCGCCGCCAGCGCGGTGCCACGCGCACCCGACAGCGCGGCGGCGACGATCAGCCCGCTGCCGGCACCGCCGCAGATGAAGTTGCCCGCGGCGCGCCAATCCCAGTGCGCCTGCTGCCAGGGGTTCGGACCGAAACTCATTTCACACCTCCCGTCGCGCTGGACTCGGTGTCGGGCCCGTCCCACAGGTAGTGAAAGCCCGGCCCGGTGCCGAGTTCCTCGTGCATGCGGAAGTGCTGGTTGTTGGCCAGCGCCTGAGACACGTTGCTTTGCGGATCGTCGCGGTCGCCGAATATCAGGGCCTGCGCAATGCAGGCGTTGACGCAGGCCGGCGTGGCCTCGGGGTCGACGCCCGGCGTCAGCGACTTGGCCAGTCCGGCATCGATGCGCTCGACGCAGAAGGTGCACTTGGTGGCGACCGCGAGGCGTGCACTGTCGTGGCGCTGGGTCTCGGCCGCGGTCGCCGTGCCGTAGGCAAAGGTGGCGCGCTGCGTCTTGTAGCGCGACTGGTACGGGCACGCCACCGAGCAGTAGGCGCAGCCGATGCACAGGTCGTAATCGACGGTCACGATGCCGTCGGCACGCTTCTTCGTCGCCGTGGTCGGGCACACGTCCATGCACGGCGGGTCTTCGCAATGCTGGCAACCCACCGGCACGAAGGCGCGCTGCACGTCGGGATACTCGCCGAACTCCATGTCGATCACGCGCCGCCACTGCACGCCCGGCGGCGTGGCATTGACATGCTTGCAGGCCGCGGTGCAAGTCTGGCAACCGACACAGCGGCGCAAGTCGGCGACCATCGCCCAACGAGTCATGTCAGTTGCTCCATCGTGTGGTGGCGGCTTGCGGCCCGTTGCGGAAGCTGTCGTGTGTCCGCTCAGTGTTCGTGCCGGCATCGGCGCGAGCAAGGCGGCGGGCGGGGCCTGGGCGGGGCTCAGACGGCTGGCCCTTCGCTGCGCTGCGGGTGCCCTGCGGTGCTCGGCCTTCTGGCCCGTCGCATAACTCGCTGCGTTCGCTGTGCTCACTGCGCTCGGACAGACGCGACGAGTCGGATGACGAAGCGCGCCAAGGCGCGCGGCCAGAAGCCTGTGCTCCTCGGCGGCGCCGATTCGCTCCACCCAGGCCCCACCCGCCGCCTTGCAGGCAACACGGCGATGTTCGAGGTTGCGCACGCCACCTCTGGTACAGCAACGGGGCAGCCGGGCAGCGCATGGCGCGCATGTGAGGCGCCGAGCAGCACAGGGTGCGGGGCCCGCGCGCGCAGCGCGCCTCGTGATCTGACTCGGCGCGCCTGTCCGAGCGCAGCGAACGCAGTGAGCACAGCGAGTTGCGCGACGGGGCCACGGACCCGAGCAGCGCAGGGCAGTCGCAGCGCAGCGAAGACCGCCTCAGCTGAGCGCCGTGCGCTGCCCGGCTGCCCCGTTGCCACGCCACTCCGCCAGCAGAGCGGGAACTCAATGACGGCAAAGGGCCGCGAGCAGACTGCCGCCGCGTCCTGCCGACCCCCGCCCAAAGCCTTGGTCGACCGAAGGTGCAAGGCGCACGCTTCATCCCAGTGCTCCTTCGGTTGCCCGCACGATGTTCACGCGCACGATGTCGGCGCCCGAGCCGGTGGCGTCGGTGAGATCCATCGACATCGTGGCCAGCGAGTTCATGCTCGGCACGCCGAAGTCCTTGGCCAGCGGCGTGGCCCAGTGGTCGAACTGGCCGATCAGCAGCAGCGTATCGGGCCGGATGCCCTGGCGCACGACGGCACGGCCGTGGACCTTGCGCTGCGGCGTGGCGATCTCGATCGCATCGCCGTCGGCGATGCCCAGGCGCGCGGCGGCGCTGCTGTTGATGACCACGCCGCGGTGGCCGGTGACGTTGTCGGCCACCTCCTTCATCAGCTGCATGCCGGCGTTGGCGCCCCACGCGTACTGCATGCTGCGCGCGGTGAGCAGCCAGAACGGGTAGTCCTGCGCCCGACCGCCGGTCTGGCCGATGACGGCCTCCCACAAGCCCGGGAAGTCCTTCCACACCGGCAGCGCCTGGTATTCCTTCAGCTGCGTGTCCCACCAGTGCATGCCGTTCTCGTGCAAGCGGCGGCCGAGCTCGGCGCCCACGCGCATCAGCCGCTCCTGGTACGGCAACTCGAAACGCAGGCCGTGCTTGACCATCGTCGGCAGCAGGTACCAGTCGCGCCGCGGGTAGGGCTTGGTCGCCAGGCCATGCTCCTTCCACCACTCGAGCCCATGCGAATGCGCGCCGTCGCTGACCTCGGCACTCGCCGCGCGGCACACCGCGTCCCAGATCGCCTCGCGGCTGTGCTCGGCATGCGGATCGAGCGAGAAGTCGCCATGCTCGCTCTTCAGCGGCACCCCGCCGGCCCCCTTGTTGATGGCCGCGAAGTACTTGTCGGCCAAGCCGGTGCGCTGCGCCAATTCGGTCGCGACATCGGTGAGGTCGCGCGCCTGGCCGTGTGGGGCCACGACCGGCTGGCGCAGCGCGAAGCCCTGGTGGTCCCAGAACGATTCCTGGTACTTGGTGCCGCCGACACGCCACAGCTGCAGGCTCTCCAGATCGGTGGCGTCCGGCAACAGCACATCGGCGAAGTGGTTGGTCTCGTCATGCGTGTAGGCGAAGGCGACCATGAACGGGAAGCGCGCCATCTTCTCGCCAAGCGCCTTGGTGTCCCAGAACGAGATCCCGGGGTTGGTGCGGTAGACGAACCAGACATCGGGCAAGGTGACGCGCGGCAGGCCCTTGGGCGTGTCGTCGAGGAACAGCCACGAGAAGTGCGTCGGTCCGAGCGCCTGGCTCCAGGGCCCGTCGGCGGCCAACGGCACCATCGTGCGGTAGGCGTTGCGGATGTTGGGGCTGGGCGACCAGCGCGCCTTGTCGGTCGGGTTGAGCGGGTAGTGCATGAAGCCGTCGGGGCCGGCCTTCACGCTCTCGTGCCGGTGCGACATCGGCCGCGTCAGCCGCACCGTGGTGCCGATCGTGCCGCCAGGCACCTCCAGCGCACCGACCAGCGTGGCCAGCACCGTGCGTGCCCAGCAGCACTCGAAGCCGCCCCAGCCGTTGTTGACGGTCTTGCCCATCGTCACCGCCACCGGGCGATACGGCATCGTCTGGCCATCGATCTCGATCGTCTGGCCGACGCGGGCGTGATCGATGAACTCGTTGGCGATGCGCCGCATGGTCGCGGCAGGCACGTCGCAGATCGATTGCGCCCACTCGGGCGAATACGGGCGCATGTGCTCGACCAGGCGGTTGAAGGCCGTGCGGCCCTCGAGCAGGCCATCGGCCAGGACCTCGTCGTCGGGGCCGATCTCGATCGCATCGACCGTGTGCGCCCCTTCGAGGGCCTCCTGCAGCCCCGGGCTGTCGTGCACGCGCGCCGTCGCGCTGGCCCCGTCCCACACCAGCGGCTTGCGGCTGGCGCGCTCGCGCAGGTAGTAGCCATTCGGTCCGACGAGATACGGCGATGCGGTGAGCTTCGCCAGGAACGGCAGATCGAGCCGTTCGCGCGGCACCTCGTGCAGCAACACGTGGATCAATGCATAGAGAAACGCGGCGTCGGTCTTGGGCTTGATCGGCACCCACTGTGCCGAGCAGGCGCCGGTGACCGACAGGTGCGGCTCGACCTGCACGCGCTTCATGCCGCGCACGCGCGCATTGGCGTGGCGCCAGACGCCGGTCACGCCGCCGGAGGCTTCGATGTTGGAGCCGCACGAGATCAGGTAATCGCACAGCGGGGTGTCGGGTGTGACGATGAACGCGCGATGCCAGAACTCGCCGTACAAGTGCTCCGAGTGGTAGCACTTGACGCCCTGGCCGGAGCCGAAGCCCATGTCGACCGGACCCCACGCGCCGAGGAATGCCGGCAAGGTGCCCATGTAGGACTGCGGCGTGCCGGCCCCGCCGAAGCTGGCCGCCACGCGCGGGTAGCCGGATTCGTCGGTCAGGCCTTGCTCGCGCACGCGCCGCAACTTGTCGGCGATCAGCGTCAGCGCCTCGTCCCAGGAGATCGCGACGAAACCCGGGTCCTCGTCGCGACCCTTCTTCGGATTGGTGCGCTTCATCGGCGCGAGCACGCGGTGCGGGTTGTAGGTCTTCTGCACCAGGCCGTAGGCCTTGACGCAGACCTTGCCGCCGCCCGGGTGCACGTCGGCCGCGCAGAAGTTGGGCTCGACCTCGGTGGCCACGCCGCCTTCGACCTTCACGGTGAGCAGGTCGGGGCCGGCGACGCACTGGTAGCAGTAGGTCGGGACGCGGCGCGTGGCCGCAGCAGTCGTGCTCATGGTTCGCGCCTCACGCCAGTCCGGCCTTCTGTGCCTTCGCCGCCAGGCGCTGCGCCGTCTTGGCCACGTCGACGACGAAGCGCGCATGCTTGCAGCGGCAGATCGGCTCGACACTGTCGCGCGCCTCGACGTCGAAGACGACGGCGCGGCCGTTGACCTCGGCCACGCGCGCCGTCAGTTCGACCTCCATGCCCATCAGCGTGGCAGCGATGTGGTCGATTTCGACGCGCGTGCCGACCGAGTCTTCGCCGGGATCGAGGTGTGCGAGCAGCAGTTCGCGGCAGGCCATCTCGATGTCGCGCACCAGCATCGGCGTGGCATAGACGCGTGCGGCCTCGCCCATGAAATCGATCGTGCGCTCACGCGTCACCGTCAACTTCGTGGTGGTCTGGACGCCGGGGGTGAGGGACGCTTTCATCGGGGTCTCCTTGGGATTGCCACTGCGATGACCACACCCGTCGCGGGCGCGACAGGCGCGCGATCAGGCTGCGCTGTCACTGCCCAGGGCCCACAGCGGCGCCCGGGTGGGGTATTCTTGCAGTCGAATGCGATTATTGTTTGACTCATCTCAATGAACGCCAGCCGCCCCTCGAAGAATCCCACCGCGCGACAGCCGGCGCGCGCAACGCCGGCATCGCCTGACGACCGTGCTGCCGCAAACGACGTGACGATCCGTGCGGTGCGTCGCGCCGACCTCGACGCGGTGATCGCGCTCGACGCACAGGCCACCGGCATCGAGAAACGCGACTACTGGCGCGCGCTGTACCGCCGCTACGGCGAGGCCACTGCCGCCGAGCGCCAGTTCCTGGTGGCCGTGAGCGGCAAGGCCGTCGTCGGCTATGTCATCGGCGAGGTTCGCGACTGGGAGTTCGGCTCGCCACCGTGCGGTTGGGTGTTCGCCATCAACGTGGCGCCCGCGCTGCGCCAGTCGGGCACGGGCAGCCGGCTGCTCGAGGCGGTCTGCGCCGGGTTTCGTGCCACCGGCACGAGCACCGTGCGCACCATGCTCGCACGCGGCGACACCCTGATCCTGTCCTTCTTCCGCAGTCAGGGGATGACCGCCGGCCCTTTCATTCCATTGGAGATGAGCCTTGTCGATTGAACAGCACGGCAGCTGGGCGGAGCCGATGCGATGAAGCTGCAGCAGAACACGCGGCTGGCGCTGTACAGCCTGCTCGAGTTCGCGGCCGATCCGTCGCGGCATATCTCGGCGGCCGAGATCGCGCACAAGTACGACGTCTCGTCGCATCACCTGGCCAAGGTGCTGGCCGAACTGGCACGCGCAGGCGTGGTGCAGTCGGTGCGCGGAGTCGGTGGCGGCTATCGGTTCGCCGCCAATGCACGACGGCTCACGCTGATGGACGTGATCTCGCGCTTCGAGGACATCTCGGCCGCCAGCACCGACGGCAGCGAGCACACGCCGGCCGGCCGGGCACTGGCCTCGGTGCTGTCGGAAGTCGACGAAATCGCCAAGGCGACGATGAGCTCGATCACGCTGGCGACGATGCTGGGCATGATCGACCGGCAGCGCGAGCGTGAGCGCGTGGCGAGGTGACGACAGCGTCAATCGAGGATCCTTTCGTGGGCGTGCGGGTGCGCAGACGGCGTGCTTCATAGGCCCAGGTAGGCCTGTTGCACCTGGGGATCGCGCAGCAGTTCGACCGCTGTCCCGTCGAGCACGACGCGGCCGGTTTCCATCACGTAGCCGCGGTCGGCAATCGCCAGCGCGGCGCGTGCGTTCTGATCGGCCAGCAGGATCGTCGTGCCCTGGGCCTTGAGCCTGGCGATGTGGGCGAAGATCTCGCCCACCATCAGCGGCGCCAGCCCCATGCTCGGCTCGTCGAGCAGAAGCAGCTTGGGGCGGGCCATCAGTGCGCGCGCCAGCGCCAGCATCTGCTGCTGACCGCCCGACAGGGTGCCGGCGAACTCGCGGCGCTTGCGCTGCAGGTCGGGAAACATCGCCAGCACCGGTTCCAGATCGTCCTGCGAGCCGCGCGCGAATGCGCCCAGGCGCAGGTTGTCTTCGACACTCAGCGGGCCGAACACCTGGCGGCCTTCGGGCACTTGCACGATGCCCAGCTGCACGCGCCTGCGCGCCGACATCCGCCCCAGCGTCTGGCCTTCGAAACGGATCTCGCCGCCGGAGGCCGGCAGGACACCGGAGATCGCTCGCAGCAGCGTCGTCTTGCCGGCGCCGTTGGCGCCGACGAGGGCGACCAGTTCGCCGGCCGCGACACGCAGATCGACGCCGGCCAGCGCCGGGATGCGCCCGTAGCGGCTGCCCAGGGCGACGACCTCAAGCATGGCCGCCTGCGCCAGCCGCGTCGGCCACGCCGAGGTAGGCCTCGATCACGCGCGGGTCGCGAGCGATCTGCGCCGGCGTGCCCTCGGCGAGTTTCCTGCCGTGGTCCAGCACCAGCACCTGGTCCGAAACGCCCATCACCAGCCGCATGTTGTGCTCGACCAGGATCACCGTCATGCCTTCGGCCGCCAGGCGCTTGATCAGGGTGTCGATCTCGCTCGCCTCGGTCTGGTTCAGGCCGGCCGCGGGCTCGTCGAGCAGCAGCAGCAGCGGCTCGGCCGCCAGCGCGCGTGCGATCTCGAGCCGCTTGAGCGCACCGTACGGCATGGCGTCGGCACGCGTGTCCCGGTAGTCGTACAGGCCCACCTGCTCGAGCAGCCGGTACGAGACATCGCGGCACGAGACTTCGGAGCGCGCCTGCGCGCGGGTGCGCAGCATCGCCGCCAGCAGCGAGCGACGCTCGCGCAGGTGGCGACCGGTCATCACGTTCTCCAGCGCCGTCATGTTGAAGAAGATCTGCAGGTTCTGGAACGTGCGGCCGAGGCCAGCGGCGGCGAAGCGGTGCGTGGGCTCGCCGACGAGGTCGCGGCCGGTGAGCCGGATCTGTCCCGAATCGGGTACGTAGACGCCCACCAGCATGTTCAGCAGCGTCGTCTTGCCGGCACCGTTCGGGCCGATGATCGAATGCACCGTGCCGGGCCGGACCTCGAACGACACGTCTTCGATCGCGCGCACGCCGCCAAAGGACTTGGAGAGGTTCTGCACTGCAAGCAGCGCAACGCCCTCCCCCCCGGCCGCGTCGTTCGGCCCCGGCCGGCGCGGCAGCGCGCTCATCTTCGACCCCACCATGCCAGCCAGCGTGCAAGCGTGGGCACGATGCCCTGCGGGAAGAACACCATGGTGGCGATCAGCACCACGCCGTAGACCATCATCTCGTAGTCCTTGAGCACCGTCAGCAGCTGCGGCAGCGTCGTCAGCACCAACGCGCCGACCACGGCGCCGAAGACCGACGCCATGCCGCCGAAGACGACCATGATGACCAGCTCGACCGAGTGCATGAAAGAAGCCTTGGCCGGCGTGATGAAGCCCGCGTAGTGCGCCGTCAGCGTGCCCGCGACGGCGGCAAACACGGCCGAGACGATGAAGACCTGGAGCTTGTAGCGCGCGCTGTCGATGCCCAGCGTCTCGGCGGCGACCTCGGAGCCGTGCAGCGCGCGCAGCGCGCGCCCGGCGGGCGACTCGATCAGGTTCTGCGCCAGCCACACCGCCAGCAGCAGCCCCGAGCAGGCGATCCAGTACCAGGTGTGCTCGCCGCGCACGACCCAGCCGAACAGCGCCAGCGGCGGCACCGACAGGCCGTCGGGACCGCCGGTGATGCGGTCTTCGGTCGACACGACGATCGAGATGATGACGCCCAGGCCGAGCGTGGCCATCGCCAGGTAATGGCCCTTCAGGCGCAATGTCGGGCGCCCGACGACGAACGCGAGCAGGCCGACCGCCGCACAACTCGTCAGCATCGAGAGCCAGACCGGCCAGCCGTGGCTGCCCGACAGGATCGCCGAGCCGTAGCCGCCGAGCGCGAAGAAGCCGGCATGTCCCAGGCTGATCTGGCCCGCATAGCCGATCAGCAGGTTCAGCCCGACGCAGACGATCGCGTTCAGTGCCACCGCGATCGCGATGTCGTAGAAGTAGTTGTTGGACAGGAACAGCGGCAGCAGCACGACGACCACGGCCAGCGCAAGCAGGCCGCTGCGCGGGTCGAACGCCCAGCGCCTCAGCCGCGCACGCGCCAGGTCAGACGCGGTCGGAGCGGCGCGCTCCACGCAGGCCTCCCGGCATGAAGAACAGCACGGCAAGGAGGACCACGAAGGCGATCACGTCCTTGTAGGCGGAGGAGACGAAGCCGGCCCCGAGCGCCTCGGCCAGACCGAGCAGCAGGCCGCCCAGCACCGCGCCGTTGAAGCTGCCGAGCCCGCCGAGCATCGCCGCGGCGAAGCCCTTCAGGCCGAGCATGATGCCGCTGTCGTAGGACGTGAAGGTGATCGGCGCGATCAGCACCCCGGCCAGGGCGCCGAGCATCCCGGCCAGGCCGAAGCTCACGAACAGCACCGTGCGCGTATTGATGCCCACCAGCTGGGCGGCCAGCGGGTTGTACGAGGTCGCGAGCATCGCCTTGCCGAACAGCGTGCGGCCGAAGAACCACGACAGCGCGCCCACCGCCAGCGCCGCGCCACCCAGCACCCACAGGCTCTGCGGCAGCACGGTGGCGCCCATGAACTGCAGCGGCGCATCACCCGAGAAAGCCGGCAGCGAGTGGATGCGCTTGTCCCACACCAGCTGCGCCAGGCCGCGCAGCAGCAGCGAGGCGCCGATCGTGATGATGATCAGCGTCACCGTGCTGGCCTTGCGCGCCGGCTCGATGGCCAGCTTCTCGAGCAGCAGCGCCACCATCACCGCCGTCAGTGCGGCCAACGGCACCACCACCGGCATCGGCAGGCCGGCAGCCACCAGCGTGACCGCGCTCATGCCGCCGATCATCACGAACTCGCCCTGCGCGAAATTGATCGCGCCACTGGCGTTGTAGATGATCGAGAAGCCCAGCGCGACGAGCGCGTAGATCGCGCCCGAGGTCACCCCGCTGGCGACGAACTGGAGCCACTGGCTGCCCATGGTCGCTAGCCGCTTGCGTGTCACCGCACCAACGACCAGGCGCCTCCCTTGACCTCGAGCATCACGAAAGCGCTCAGATCCAGCCCCATGTGGTCGGTCGCCGACATGTTGACGACGCCCGCAGTGCCGACATAGCCCTTCGTCGCCTCGAGCGCATCGCGCACCTTCGCCTTGTCGGTCGAGCCGGCACGCTTGATCGCGTCGACGATCAGCATCAGGCCATCGTAGGCATGACCGCCGAAGGTCGACACGTCGGACTTGAAGCGCGCCTCGTAGTCGCGCTTGTAGGCGGTGACCACGGCCTTCTGCGGGTCGTTTGCGGCCAACAGGTCAGGCACCAGCAGCGCCGCGGCGGGCAGACGCACGCCCTCGGCGGCCGGGCCCGACAGCTTGACGTACTCCATCGAGGCCACGCCGTGCGACTGGTACAGCGGCAGCGTCAGCCCCACCTGGCGGTAGTTGCGGGTCACGATCGCCGGCCCCTGGCCGAAGCCGGCGTTGAGCACCGCCTGCGCGCCGCTGGCACGGATCTTGGTCAGCTGCGCCGTCATGTCGTTGTCGGACGCGCCGTAGGTCTCGTCGGCGATCACCTCGACGCCGTACTTGGGTGCGACCTTCAGGCACTCGCCGCGCATCGACTTGTCGAAGCCGCCGGCGCCCGAGATCAGCGCCAGCTTCGACAGCTTGCGCCCCTGCATGTCGGCGAAGATCTTCTCGCAGGCCATGCGGTCGGTGTGCGGCGTCTTGAAGACCCACTTCTTGGTCGGCTCGATGATCACGACGGCGCCGGCAAGGGAGATGAACGGCGTCTGTGCCGCCTCGACCAGCGGCACCGCCGCCATCGTCGCACCGGTCGTGGAGCCGCCGACGATCGCATCGACCCGGTCCTGCTCGAGCAACCGCTTGGCGAAGGTGCGGGCCTTCTCGGCGTCGCCGCCGTCGTCGTAGGAGATCAGCTGCAGCTTGCGGCCCAGCACCCCGCCGTCGGCGTTGATGCGTTCGATGAGCATCTCGAGGGTCTTCTGCTCGGGGTCGCCGAGGAAGGACGCGGGCCCGGTCACCGACAGAAAGGCGCCGATGCGGATCGGCTCCTGTGCCAAGGCGCTGCCCCCTGCGATGAATGCACCGGCCAGGGCCAGTGCACCACAGCGCAACGACATACCGAAGGTCCTGACGAATCTCATGCCTGTCTCCTGGTTGACCTACAGCCCCCTGAGGGTCGATCGTCGCGTTGGGGCGGCTTGGCAGCGACGACCGGATGGACCCTGCGTCCGAACCAATTGTGGTATCTGGATGCAGGATTGTGTTTGATCTGGTTCATGTTTGGAAGCTGCCGGCCGAGCGCAACGACAGCCGCGCCCAGCCGTCATCGATTTCAGCCTGCAGGGTTTGCACGTCGGCCGCGGGCAAGTGCCGGTAGCGGCGCTGCAGCGCGAGGTACTCGGCCACCGGCCGCGTCGGCCGGGCCTGGTTGAGCGTGTAGCGGCGACCGTCCTCGATCTCGTACAGCGGAAAGGCGCCCGACTCCACGGCGTAGCGCGCCGCGGTGAGGCCGCCGTCGTCGGCCAGCCCCCAGCCGTCCAGGCACGGGATCAGCAGCGTGATGATGCGCATGCCCTGCAGCGCCTTGGCCTTGGCCACCTTGTGCCTGAGATCGGCCAGGTGCCCGACGCTGGCGGTGGCCACGTAGGGCACGCCGTGCGCAGCCATGATCTCGCTCAGGTTCTTCTTGCGCGAGGTCTTGCCCGCGGGCGTGGAGCCGGTGCGCGCGAAGTGCGGTGTCGACGACGACTTCTGCGCCCCGGTGTTCATGTAGCCCTCGTTGTCGAGGCAGAAATAGATCATGTTCTCGTTGCGCTCGGCGGCCGACGACAGGCACTGGAAGCCGATGTCGTAGGTGCCGCCGTCACCGGCCAGCACCACCACCTGCGTCTGGTGCTTGCCTTGCGCGTCGAGCGCGCGCCGCAGGCCCGAGGCGGCTGCGGCGCTCGACTCGAGCGTGGGCTGGTAGACCGGGACGCGCAGCGAGCTGAACGGCTGCGGCCCGGCGATGATGGCCATGCACGACGGCGGGATGACCAGCCATCGTGTCCGGCCCGAGCATGTCGAGGATGTGGCGCACCGACAGCGGCTCGACGCAGCCCGGGCAGGCGGCATGGCCCGAGCACAGCAGCGCTTCGGCGGGGCGTTGCGGTGCGATGGCGATCGTTTGCATGCGGCTCACCTGACCCAGATCGATTCGTCGGCGGCGGCGCCCGCCAGTGCCTGGCGCACGAAGCGGCCGATCATCTCCGGCGACACGCTGACGCCGCCGACGCCGGCCAGGTAGCCGTGCACGCGCGGCGCACGCTCGGCGCCGAACAGCGCGGCACGCAACTCCTGGTGCAGCACGCCGCCTGCGCCGGGCGAATGGTTGCGGTCGAGCACCACCACCTCGCGCACGCCGGCCAGCGCGGCGCGCAGCGCGCGCGCCGGGAACGGCCGGAACAGCCGCACCTTCAGCAACCCGACATCGAGCCCCTGCTCGCGCATCGCGTCGACCGCGTCGCGCGCCGTGCCGCACATGCTGCCCATCGTGACGATGACGGTGCCGGCGCCGTCGCAGCGGTAACGCTCGAGCACGCCGTGGCTGCGACCGGTCAGCGTGGCCCATTCGCGGTCGGCAGCGGCGGCCAGTTCGGGCACCCGGTCCATCGCCGCCTGCATGTCCTGGCGATGGCGGAAGTACATCTCCTGCGAGATCACGTTGCCCCAGGACTCGGGCTGCGCCGTGTCGAGCCGATGCACGGGCGCGAACGGCGGCAGGTAGGCATCGACGGTCTGCCTGCGCCGGCACCGACACCGGCTCGAGCGAGTGCGAGACGTAGAACGCGTCGAGATTGACCAATGCCGGCAGCAGCACCTGCTCGGCCACGCGAAAGGCCTGGATCACCGTGTCCAGCGCCTCCTGCGCGCTTTCGACGTAGTACTGGATCCAGCCGGTATCGCGCTGCGCCAGGCTGTCGGTCTGGTCGGGCCAGAACGCCCATGGCGACGCCACCGTGCGGTTGACGTTGGCCATCACGATCGGTGCCCGCGCGCCGCTGGCGTAGTGCAGCAGCTCGTGCATCAGCAGCAGGCCCTGCGATGCGGTGGCGGTGAACACGCGCACGCCGGCCAGCGAGGCCGGGATGCAGGCCGACATCACCGAGTGCTCCGACTCGGGCGTGATGACCTCGGCGTCGAAGCTGCCTTCGGCCTGGAACTCGGTGAGCTTCTCGAGCACCGGGGTCTGCGGCGTGATCGGGTAGACCGGCACCACCTTGGGCCGCGCCAGCCGCGCCGCCCAGGCCACCGCATGGTTGCCGGTCAGCAGCACGCTGTTCATCGCAACTCCTCCTGCATCTTCAGCGAGCCGGTCGGGCATTCCTTGACGCACAGGCCGCAGCCCTTGCAGTAGTCGGTGAGCACGGTGTAGCCGCCGTCGGCGGGCTGCACCGCGAGGTCGGGGCAGTAGTCGACGCAGTTGTCGCAATGGGTGCAGGTGCCGCACGAGAAGCAGCGCACCGTCTCGGCCAGTGCCTGCGCGATGTCCAGGCCGAGTTGCACCTCGCCGTCGTGCGTCGAGGCGCTGTGCCGGCGCCAGCCGCGGCTCGGCCGGCCGCGCCTGCGCCGGGTGGTAGTGCAGGTTGATGTTGGCCAGCGTGACGACGGCCTCGACGCCGTCGCCCGAACGCGCCTCGCCACTCAACTGGCGGTGGATCGCCAGCGCCGAGCGCTCGCCCATCGCCACCGCCTCGGTGACGAAGCGCGCCATGCTCGCCAGGTCGCCGCCGGCCCAGACGCCGGGCGCGCTGGTGGCGCCCTGCGCATCGGTCTGCAACAGCACACCGTCGGCGGCCAGCGCCGACCAGCGGCGCAAGCTCGGGATCCTGGCCGATCGAGCTGACGATGGCGTCGGCGTCGAGCGTGAAATCGCTGCCCGGCACCGGCGTCACCGTGAATTGACCGCGACGCGCGCCCGCTTCGAAGTTCACGCGCACGCAGTCCAGGCGCAGCGCCGCGCCGTCCTCGGCAACGCCGCGCAGCATCGCGCCGTCGCACAGTGCGACGCCCTCCTCGCGCGCCTCGAGCACCTCCTCGCGCTGCGCCGGCATGTGCGCTTCGGACTCGAGCGCCAGGATCGTCACGTCATGGCCGGCGCGGCGTGCGCTGCGCGCGACGTCCAGCGCCGCGCTGCCGCCGCCGATCACGACCACGTGGTGGCCCAGCGCAGGCGCGGCGCCAGCGCTGCTGCGGGCCAGGTAGTCGGCGCCGTCGACGACCCAGGCGCGGCCGTAGTCCAGCTGCGGCAGGCGCTTCTGGCGCCGCGCGCCGACCGCCAGGTAGACCGCGTCGTGGCCGGCGCGAAGGCGTGCCAGATCCTCGGGCGTGGCCAGCGGCTGGCCGCAGCGCACGTCGACACCGAGCGCCAGGATGCGCGCGATCTCGCCGTCGAGCACGCGGCGCGCCAGGCGGTAGGCCGGGATGCCGTAGCGCATCAGGCCGCCGAGTTCGGGCTGCGCCTCGAACAGCGTGACGCGCGTAGCCGCGCCGGCGCAGCTGAAACGCGGCCGACAGGCCGGCGGGCCCGCCGCCGACCACCGCGACGCTGTGCGCGCGCTCGCGCTCTGGCAGCGGGAACTGCCAGCCCTGCTCGAGCGCCATGTCGCCGACGAAGCGCTCGAGCTTGCAGATCGACAGCGACTCGTCGTAGCCGGCGCGGTTGCAGGCGGTCTCGCAAGGGTGGTGGCAGATGCGACCGGCAATCGACGGGAAACGGGTTGTGGCGCGTCAGCGTGTCCCAGGCCGCGCGGTAAGTCGCGGGCGCGCGCCTGGCCGATCCACTCGGCGATGGCGCCGCCCACCGGGCACGCGACATGGCAGGGCGAAGGCGCATGGATGTGGCGTGCCAGCGCAGCGCGCCAGGTGCCGGTCTTGATCGACGCCGTGCTGCCGGTGGTCCAGATGGACGGGATCGGCAAGGTGGCGCTCATGCGTCGGCCCCCAGCGATTGCGTCGCGATCCAGCGATAGCCTTCCTCGCAGGCGGCGATGTTCTCGTCGTGAGCTTCGGGGCCTGCTCGACCAGCGTGCGCGTCAGCACGTCGAGCGCGGGCGCGCCGACGGCACGCGCGAAGGCCCCGAGCAGTGCCGAGTTGACGATGCGCCCGAGGCCATTGCGCCGCGCAATCGCCAGGCCGTCGACCGGAATCACGCGGTAGCCGGGCAATGCGGCGGCGAAGTGGTCGCGCTCGTGCGCCGAGTTGACGACGATCAGCGTGCCGGCGTGCGCCGCGGCCAGCAATCGGCCTTCGAGCAGGCTGGCATCGAAGCAGAGGATCGCGTCGGCGCGCTCGATGTCGCAGCGCACGCGCACCGGTTTGTCGTCGACGCGGATGTAGGAACTCACCGGCGTGCCGCGGCGCGCACCGCCGTAGCTGGCAAAGCACTGCACCTGGCGCGCCTGCGCGAAGAAGGCCATCGCCAGCAGGTTGCCTGCCGTCTGTGCGCCCTGGCCGCCGCGGCCCTGGATGATGATCTGCAGCAAGCGCCGTCTCCTCGCGCCGCACCTGTCTCGCAGGCGTCGTGGCCGCAATCTAGCGACGGGGTTGGAATTCGTCGAATTGATTGTCAGAATCCAATCCATTCACATCCTGAATGCGATGGATCTGCCCGATGAACTTCCGCCAGCTCGACCTCAACCTGCTGCGCGTGCTGTGCGCGGTGTACCGCAGCGGCTCGGTGACCGAGGCCGGTCGCCAGCTGTCGCTGTCGCAGCCGGCCACCAGCAACGCGCTGGCGCGCCTGCGCCGCTTCTTCGACGACGCGCTGTTCGTGCCCTCGCCGAGCGGCCTGCATCCGACGCGGCTGGCGCAGCGCATCGCACGCGGTGGCACTGGCGCACCTGCGCGCGCTCGAGGCGTCGCTGACCAGCGGCGAGAGCTTCGATCCCGCCAGCGGCCGTGCCCATTGGCGGCTGTCGATGTCGGACCTGGGCGAGCTGCTGTTCCTGCCGCCGCTGGCGCAGATGCTGCGTCGCGAGTCGCCGGCCAGCCAGGTGTCGAACGTGTCCGTCGACGCGTCGCAAGTGAGCGCGGCGCTGGAAGCGATGCGACATCGACCTGGCCATCGGCATCCTGAATCCGGCGCACGTCGGCATCGCCAGCGAGTCGCTGTTCCACGAACACTTCGTGGCCATCACCAGCAGCCACTGGCGGCCCGCGGCCGGGCGCGCCGGCAAGAGCCTGAGCACGCAGCAGCTCGCGCGGCGCATCGCTGGTCGTGGCCTCGCCGACCGCCACCTTCCACGGCAGCGTCGAGCGGATGCTGGCCCGGCTGAAGATCAGCGACCGGGCGGTGGTGCGCGCGCGCCACTACGGCGCACTGCCCGAGCTGGTGACCTGCACCGACCTGATGGCGATCGTGCCGCAGATGTTCGCCGATGCCGCTGGCGCCGCGCTACGACGTGCGCGTGTGGGAGCTGCCGGGGCACGGCCCGCGCTACGACGTGCGCATGGTCTGGCACCAGAGCTCGGCCAACGATCCGGCCCAGGTCTGGCTGCGCGATCGCGTGCGCGAGCTGTTTGCGCGCGGCGAATAGGGGCGACGGGCCTGCGCGTCATTGCGCCCCGCGGATCAAACGGTCGTCACCGCCTGCTGCATGGAGCTGCCAGTGGCACGCCCGCAACGGATGTTGGCGGAATCAGGGTGCTGATCTGCAAGGGGCATACCGCCATGGCGGGGCGCGCGATCGCTGCGGCCCGTCATCCGCACGCGGTGGCGAAGCGGCCAAAGCGGCCACTCGAGGACCGGTGATGCCAACTCGCGCCAGTGGTCGATCGAACGTCCGCCGGTTGCGGAATCGAAGTGGCGCTTCCGATCCTTCCGCGGCATTGCCGTGTTGACAGAGCGGACGCTGACGGCCGCCTGTGTCAACGGCATCCGGGCTGGACACGCGCCGATGCCGGGAGTCAGTCGCGCAGACCCAGACCGATGCTGGAGATTCTGCCCTCCGTGACCTCACGCACCACCAACACCGCAGAGCCCAGGCCAACGCTGTCGCCGGCGACGGGGGGCGTCGCAGCTCGGAGTGCATCCAGTCGGCGAGTGAAGCCGAGGTCTGTTCCGGCACCGGCAGTCCGTAGAACTCGCAGACCGCGCTGACCGGTGTGTCCGGATCGAGGGCGAAGTCGCGAAACACGGCCCTGACCTGCCGTTCGTCTGCGGGGTCTGGCAGGGCGACGCCAAGCTTGCGCGCCACCCAGCCGATGGTCGTGCCTTGGGTGAGCAGGGAAGCGAGCACGACGACGAATGCGATGTTGAACAGCAAGGCAGCTTGCGGCGTACCTGCCAGCAGCGGGAACAGCGCCAGCACGATGGGCACGGCGCCGCGCAGTCCCACCCATGAGATGAACCATGTCTCCTTGGGCGTGAATCGGAACGGCCACAGGCACAGCCACACCGCCACCGGGCGGGCCACGAAGATCAACGTCAGTGCCACCGCCGCACCGGGGGTCAGGAACTGCAGCATCGTCGATGGCGTCACCAGCAGACCCAGCAGCAGGAACATGCCCGCCTGCGCGAGCCAGGCATACCCGTCCATGGCCGCCAGGCTGGGTGCCACCGCGTCGGCAGCACGGTTGGCGACGATCAAGCCGAAGAGGTAGACCGCCAGAAAACCCGAGCCATCCAGCAGTCCGGTGACGGCGAATACCACCAGACCGCCGGCGCCGACCAGCAGCGCCAGGATACCGCCGCCCGCGTCTCGCGGCGCTAATCGGCGCAGCAGCGCAGCCATCGAGAAGCCGCCGGCCACGCCCGCCAGCGCGCCCCAACCGAACTGCTGCACGAATGTGATGGCCACGAGCGACCAGGTCGAGGACGTCTCGACCCCCAAACCGAGTACGGCGATCAGTGCCAGCGTGAGGTAGACGGCCATCGGGTCGTTGACGCCGGACTCGATCTCAAGGGTCGCGCTGACCCGTTCATTGAGCCTCACCCCGGAGCGTGTCAGCAGTGCGAACACGGCCGCAGCGTCGGTGGAGCCGACGACGGCGCCGAGCAGCATGGCGGTACCCCAGTCGAGGCCGACGAACCACACACCCGCCAACGCGACGACACCGGCGCAAACAACCACGCCCACCGTGGCCAGCAACGATGCCGGCCGAAGTCCGGTCCGGAAAGTCGCGTACGCCGTGCGCAGTCCGCCGTCGAGCAGGATCACGGCCAGCGCGAGGTTGCCGACCCAGAAGCTCAGCCGGAAGTCGTCGAACCGATAGCCACCGGGGCCGTCCTCACCGGCAACGATACCCGCCAACAGGAAGATCAGCAGGAAAGAGAAGCCGATTCGCGTCGAGACCAGGCCCGTCAGGACGCTGAGGAAGACCAGCGCCGCAGCCGCCAGCAAGGGCAAGTTGACGAAGTCCATACCGGCAGTATCGGCGGTGAGCTCCCGGTGATTCGGGCCTGGGCCTATTGACGCGGACTGGCGCTGGCCGCGGCGGGCCTGAGTCTCGAGCTCAGCAGTCGCGCCCAGTGTCGGATTGCGGGGCGTCCGCGACCGACGGTTCGAGGGCGCTACGGAGGTCGAACTCGCCGCCCTTGCTGACACTCGCCCTGGCAGTTCGGGCGGCAGCTGTGCGACGGGCCGATGCTGCGCAGCAAGCGACGCAGCAGCTTCCCGACCCATTCGTGTACGCTCTGCGGTCACTCGCAATCGACCCGAGGATCCCGATGAGCAAGCCCCGCCTGATCTATTTCGACTTCGCCGGCAGCCGCGGCGAGGAATGCCGCATCGCGCTGCACCTGGCCGGCATCGATTTCGACGACGTGCGCGTCAAGAACGCCGACTGGCCAGCGCTGAAGGAGAGCATGCCGTTCGGAGCGATGCCGGTGCTGCAGATGCCAGGCAAGCCGCCTCTGGCGCATTCCAACGCCATCCTCGTGTTCATCGGCCGCCAGCACGGCCTTCATCCGGTCGACGCCTTCGAAGCCGCACGGCACGAGGCGGTGATGTGCGCCGTCGAGGAACTGCGCCACACGATCACGCCAACGCTGCGCATTTCCGACCCCGAACAGAAGCGTGCAGCTCGCGAGGCGTTGGCTGCGAATGAACTCGCGACCTGGGGCAGTCAGGTCGAGCGCCAACTCGGCGACGGTCCGTTCGTCGGCGGTCAGTCTCTCCAGGTGTCTGACATCAAGCTGTACATGGTGGTCCGCTGGCTGACCTCGGGCACGCTGGATCATGTGCCCACCAGCGTGCTCGATCACTGCCCGAAACTCCTGCGCCTGTACCGTGCCGTCGGCGAACATCCAGGCGTGAAGGCGTGGCTCGCGAAGTCGGCGCATTGAGGTCTGCCGAGCAGGACGAAGGGCGGCGCGTGCGGCTGTAGCAAGCGCCTCGCGCCGCTGACCGCCAGCGCTGCATCGCTGACGCTCACGCTGATGCAGAGCAGGACTGCAGAGGTCGCGGCAGTGCCGGTCAGCGGCGTGGGAAGCCCAAGTTGCACTCCATTGCTGTCTGCGTGGGGCGAGCGACGACACCCGCACCGCGCATTGGGGCAGCGTCAACTTCGCTGTGACATCACGCGAGGTCGAATCGATCCAGGTTCATCACCTTGCTCCACGCGGCGACGAAGTCGCGCACGAATTTCGGCCCGTTGTCGCTTTGCGCGTAGACCTCCGAGATCGCACGCAGCTGGGAGTTGGACCCAAAAGCCAGATCGACACGGGTTGCGGTCCACTTCAGCGCGCCGGTCTTGCGGTCGCGTCCCTCGAAGGCGTTGTCACCGGTGGGCTTCCACGCGGTGGTCATGTCCAACAGGTTGACGAAGAAGTCGTTGGTGAGCTGGCCCGCGCGCTTGGTGAACACACCGTCCTTCGAAGCGCCAACGTTCGCCCCCAGCACGCGCAGCCCCCCGACGAGCACCGTCATCTCCGGCGCACTGAGCGTCAGCAACTGCGCCTTGTCCACCAGCATGGCCTCGGGCGGGACGCTGTACGCTGCCTTGCGGTAGTTGCGAAAGCCGTCCGCCTGGGGCTCGAGCACGGAGAAGGACTCTGCGTCGGTCTGCGCCTCGGTCGCATCGGTGCGTCCCGGCGAGAACGGCACGCTGACGGCATGGCCCGCAGCCTTCGCGGCCGCTTCGATGCCGGCATTGCCGGCCAGCACGATCAAGTCGGCCAGTGACACTCTCTTCCCGTCGCGCTGCGCGTCGTTGAAGCTGCCCTGGATGCCTTCGAGCACCGCGAGCACCTTGGCAAGCTGCGCCGGTTGGTTGGCTGCCCAGCTCTTCTGCGGGGCCAAGCGGATGCGTGCACCGTTCGCGCCGCCGCGCTTGTCGCTGCCGCGAAACGTCGAGGCCGACGCCCAGGCCGCAGACACCAGTTCGCTGACCGAGAGGCCCGAAGCCAGCACCTTGGCCTTCAGCTCGGCAGCGTCTGCCGCGTTGATCAACGGGTGGTCCACGGCGGGCAGCGGGTCTTGCCAGATCAGGTCTTCGGCCGGCACCTCGGGGCCGAGGTAGAGCACCTTGGGACCCATATCGCGGTGAGTCAGCTTGAACCAGGCACGCGCGTAGGCATCGGCAAACTCCTCGGGATTGGCGAGGAAATGGCGCGAGATCTTTTCGTAGGCCGGGTCGAAACGCAGCGACAGGTCGGCCGTGGTCATCTGCGGCGGGTGCTTCTTGCTTGGGTCGTGGGCGTCGGGGATCATGTCCTCGGGCGCGACGTTCTGGGCTCGCCACTGGATGGCGCCGGCCGGGCTCTTGACCTGCTCCCACTCGTACTTGAACAGCACCTTGAAGTAGCCCATGTCCCAGGTGGTGGGGTTGGGTTTCCAGGCGCCCTCGAAGCCGCTGGTCGTGGCGTCGCCACCCTTGCCGCTGCCGTGCTTGTTGATCCAGCCCAAGCCCATTTCTTCCATCGGCGCACCTTCAGGCTCGGGACCGACGAGGGCCGGGTCACCCGCGCCGTGCATCTTGCCGAAGGTGTGGCCGCCAGCCACCAGGGCCACGGTTTCGTAGTCGTTCATGGCCATGCGGCCGAAGGTCTCGCGCACGTCACGGCCCGATGCGACTGGGTCGGGGTTGCCGTCCGGACCCTGGGGATTCACGTAGATCAGGCCCATCTGCACGGCGGCTAGCGGGCTCTCGAGCTCGCGGTCGCCGCGATAGCGGCTGTTGGGCTTGTCGCTGGTGGCCAGCCATTCCTTTTCTGAGCCCCAGTAGACGTCTTCCTCAGGAGCCCAGATGTCGGCGCGCCCGCCACCAAAGCCGAAGGTCTTGAAGCCCATGGTCTCCATGGCCACGTTGCCGGCGAGGATGAACAGGTCGGCCCACGAGACGGCGTTGCCGTACTTTTGCTTGATGGGCCACAGCAGACGGCGGGCTTTGTCGAGGTTGCCGTTGTCGGGCCAGCTGTTCAGCGGTGCGAAGCGTTGGTTGCCGGTGTTGGCACCACCACGGCCGTCGGCCGTGCGATAGGTGCCAGCCGCATGCCAGGCCATGCGGATGACGAGACCGCCGTAGTGGCCCCAGTCGGCCGGCCACCAGTCTTGCGACTGGGTCATCAGCGCGGCCATGTCTCTCTTGAGTGCAGGGTAGTCGAGCGTCTTGAAGGCCTTTGCGTAGTCGAAGTCCGGGTCCATCGGGTTGGACACCGGCTGGTGCTGGTGCAGGATGGCCAAGTTCAACTGGTTGGGCCACCAGTCGGCGTTGGATTGCACGCCCTGGCTGGTTCGGGCACCAGCCGTGTGGAACGGGCACTTGGTTTCGCTGGTCATGGTCGACTCCTTGGTTGCATCACCGTGAGGCCAATAGTTTTCAGCAAACAATCGATACGATCCATTCGGATGTAATGATGAGATGCATAGCTGCCGTGCATCGCCCTGAAGCGCTGCTGTCCGGCCTCCCCCAGGGCAGGCGCCGACTGGGCCGACCCGACAGCGGCGCGGCTTCCCACGGGCTGTTGATCCGAGTGACGGTTTCGAGGCGTGAGCTCTAGCTGCGAGTGCGGCGTGCGCTTATGTCCGTGAGCGTGGGTTCGCCGCGTTCGCCGAAAGCAGCCCGTGGCGACCCTGGCCTTCGAGACGAAGGTCAGCTGACCGGCGGGGCTGCGAATTCACACGATCGACCAATGCGTGACGGTCACGACCATCAGCTTTCCGCCAGGCAGGTTGTAGCGTCACTGCTGCGCTCTATCTGCAGCGCTTCGTTGATGGCCGCCATCAGCGGCCGCAACTGAGTTCATGGCAGATCGGCGCAATGACCGCTAGCGGACAAGCGATTCGGCCTCGAGCAGCAATCCACGAAGAGGTGGAACTCGATAGCTCGATGCTCACAGCAGCATCTCCTGCAACTGGGAACGCTTCGACCGGCCTGGATCTGGCCCATCGCGACGATGCGATTGAGAGCCCAGTGACCGCAACCAGTCGGCTTGAATACGAAGGGGCGTCCGCGCCCATGCTGCCGAGCTGCGCTGCAGGGTGCGTGTGTGGTTCGGCCCGAGGGTCGCGCGGCGCTGACCCTGGAGCACGATCAGTTCTTCGGCGAGGCCGGCGTCGAGCCGCCCTGAACGCCCAGCGCGCCGCCGGTGCCCAGGCCTCCCTTGACTGTTTGCGCGCGGTAGTTGCGCACCACCTTGACCAGTTGGTTGTAGCTGTCGGCGAAGGCGGCGATGATGATCTTGCCCTCGGGTGTGCTGCTGTAGCCACCGGCGCCTCCCCCAGCGGCCCAGCCGTAAGCTGACCCGAAGAGCGCGAAATCGGTGTTCTTGGCCGTGCCTTCGGCGGCCGCCAGTTGCACGCCAGAGCGGTTGTCGATCAGGATCAACGTGGTCGAGGCCTCGCTGGTCTTGATGCCGCCAGCGATCGCACCCAGCACGCCCAGGCTGCGCGACAGTCCCCCCAGGCCACCGCCCAGGCCCCCGGTGTTCTGGCTGAACTGGATGCTCGGGCTCATGGTGTAGTCGGCCGCCACCACCTGGCCACCGCCGAAGTTGCTGCCGTCGCGCATCTCGCCCGACCTCTGCAACTGGCGCTCCGTGGCCATGTTCTGCATCGCGGCGCCGCGCTCGACGACGACAAAGCAGTTCGACTGCTGAATCATCATGCGCAGCACCGGTACGGTCGACCCGAGCTTGTAGGTGCGAAGGGTGCCGTACCAGGGCGCATTCTGGTCCTCGACCACGCCGATCGTGCCCAGCGCCTGGTCGCATCGTTCCAGTGTGCTGTTGCCGCCCTCCGAAGTGGCGCCACCGGCCGCACCGGTGACCGCCCCCTTGCTTCCGCCTCCCACCTGTTGGGCGACCGCGCCGCCTGCCAACAGTGCCAGACTCATGACAAGGACTGATCGCCTCAAGAGGAAGGAACGGTCGGTCGAAATGGGCGTCGCCATGGATTGCTCCGTGATGCGCCTGCTGGAGCAGCAGGCCATCGAATAGTGGTCCCAAAGGCCCGGTTGACCAATCCCTAGGCTGATTCATGCGCGGCAATGTCGATCTGCATCGAACTCACCCACAGCAAACCCATCGGCAACCGCCGCTGCATTGCTGCGGCTCTGGCACCCGACTCGGATGAGCGCAAGGGGTCGGTCGTCGCCCATTGCGAGGCCGCACTTCACAGGATGGTGACGCGCCTCGCATCGGCGCGAGTCATCCCGCCCCGCCGATCAAGCCGTCGCCGCCCGCTGCACGGAGAGCTGCCAGCGGCACGCCCTCAACGGCTGTTGGGAGGACTCCGGACGCTGATCGGAAGGGCGAAGTGCGGCCGTGGCAGCGCGCGCGATCGCAAGGGGTCGACGCCATGATCGCCGGCCGCGTCGAGGCCGGCGACGAGCAGTTGCTGATCGGGCTGCCGGGCCTGAACTGCGGCGACGACCGTGCCGCAATGGCATAGGTAAACGCTGATCGAGTCCTCGGCATCGTAGTTGCGTGCGTTGAAGCTGCCGACGCATGAAGCCGAGGATGACGATGAAGCAGATGACGCTGGCCGCGGCGACCGATCAGGCCGCTGACTTCGAGAGGTACCGTAAACCCACGAGGCGCGACGCCTTCCTTGGCGAGATGCAGAGGACAGTGCCGTGGGCGCAGTCGGTGGCTCTGATCGAGCTGCACCACCCCAAGCCCGGCAATGGCCACCCGCCCATCGGGCTTGAGCGCATGCTGCGCATCCATGTCTTGTAGCATTGGTTCAACCTGGCCGACGCGGCGTGCGAGGAGGCGCTGTACGACTCGGCTGGCCTGCGCGCGTTCGCTGGCATCGACCTCGGTGGCGAGCCGGTGCCCGACGCGACGACGATCCTGAAGTTCCGCCACCTGCTGGAGCAGCACAAGCTTGGTGAGGCCATCTTCCCCGAGGTCGGCCGTACCCTGCAGGAACGCGGCCCGCGCCTGAGCGCCGGCACGCTCGTGGACGCCACGCATTATCGCCGCGCCAAGCTCGACCAAGAACGCCGCAGCAACAGCGCGACTCCGAGATGCGGCAGACCTGCAAGCGCAAACAGTGGCACTTCGGGATGAAGGTGCACGTCGGCGCGAACAGCAAGACTGGGCTCGTGCACAGCGCAGTGGTCACCAGCGTCAACGTGCACAACAAGCACCCGCTGCCCGATCTGCTGCATGGGGCCGAGAAGCGGGTGTACGGCGACCGGGGTTACCAGGGCTGCGCCGGCATCATCAAGGCTGCAGCACCTCACGCGCGTGACTCAACCAACCGGCGCGTGCACAAACCCGACGGCGAGGATGAGGCCCAGCGCCCGCGCAACCGCACCAAGAGCCGCACTCGTGCGCGGGTGGAGCAGCCGTTCCTGATCCTCAAGCGAGTCTGGGGCTTCGCCAAGGTTCGCTATCGCGGCTTGGCCAAGAACGCCAACCGCACATTCACGGCGCTGGCTATGGCGAACCTGTACCTGGCGGCAAGACGAACGCCGGCGTTGGTGCGCCCGTAGTGGGCGCCGGGCAGGCTCGAAGGACCGTGCTGCTAGCACAACCCGCCCACTTCAGCTCGAAAACACAATGCTGTATCGCGCGGCCTCAGAGCCGCCTCTGCGACCACTTGATCCGCGAATCCCTGAGTCTTCACCAGAGCGGCTTCTGACAGCGGCCATCGGTCTGGCCCGTGTCGCAGCGCAATTGGACCCCGCGCCACGCGGGTAAACCCATCCTGTCACACCTGACAGTTCCCTGATGGGCGGAATGCGCACACCATCGGTCCGTGCGTGAAGTTGGCGGAATATCACGTGGAGGAGCAGATCGTGTCAGCGGTCCTTGCACATGTGGGAGTCGGCGCGCGCACCGTGGAAGCCACCTCGGGTGTCGAAAGCGGCGCACCGCCGGGGCATGGCGCTCTGGATGCCCTGTGCCTGATCGCCCGCCTGCATCACATCGCGGCCGACCCAGCGGCGTTGCGCCACCACCTTGGCAAGGCGCCCAGCGAGGCCGCCGGCGCCGATGACCTGCTGCTCGCCGCGCGCCACCTGGGCCTGAGAGCCAAGCGCTCGCGCACCGAAGCCGAGCGCTTGCACCTGGCCGCCCTGCCCGCGCTGGCGCTGATGCGCGATGGCCGGATCGTTGTACTGGCGCAGTGCGACGCCCGCCGCGTGCTGATTCAGGATCCGTCGGCGGCGGCGAGCCGGCCGATGATCGAGCCCATCGAGACCTTCGCCGGGCAATGGAGCGGCGAGCTGATCCTGGTCACCAGCCGCGCCAGCCTGGCGGGCGAACTCGCACGCTTCGACTTCTCGTGGTTCATCCCCAGTCTCGTCAAGTACCGCCGCCTGCTCGGCGAAGTGCTTCTGATCAGCCTGTTCCTGCAGGGCTTCGCACTCGTCTCGCCTCTGTTCTTTCAAGTGGTTATGGACAAGGTGCTGGTCCATCGCGGCGTGACCACGCTCGATGTGCTGGTGATCGGCCTGGTGGCCGTCGTTGCATTCGAGAGCGTGCTCTCTGCGCTGCGCGCCTATGTGTTCAGCCACACCACCAGCCGCATCGACGTCGAACTGGGCGCCCGCCTCTTCCGCCATCTGCTGGCGCTGCCGCTGACCTACTTCCAGGCCCGACGCGTCGGCGACTCGGTGGCCCGCGTGCGCGAACTCGAGCACATACGCAGTTTCCTTACCGGCAATGCACTCACGCTCGTGCTCGACCTGCTGTTCTCGGTGATCTTCGTCGGCGTAATGCTGCTCTACAGCGTGCCGCTGACCCTCATCGTCCTGGCCAGCCTGCCGCTGTACGTGGGCTTGAGCCTGGCCGTGGTGCCGCTGCTGCGCCGGCGCCTGGACGAGAAGTTCGCCCGCGGCGCGGCCAACCAGGCGCTGCTGGTCGAGGCCATCACTGGCATCCAGACTGTCAAGGCCAGCGCGCTCGAGCCGCAGCTCTCAAAGCGCTGGGATGACCAACTCGCGG
>CAWAOQ010000011.1:0-187097 GCA_963783785.1 uncultured beta proteobacterium
CCGCCCGACGAGCCGGCGATCCTCGGCGTGGCGCTGAACGAGGTCTTCGTGCCGATCCTGCAGAAGCAGTTTCCCGAGATCGTCGACTTCTACCTGCCTCCCGAAGGCTGCAGTTACCGCATGGCCATCATTTAGATCCGGAAGGCTTACCCGGCCACGCCAAACGCGTGATGTTCGGGCTGTGGAGCTTCCTGCGCCAGTTCATGTACACCAAGTTCATCGTCGTCACCGACGACGACGTCGAACATCCGCGACTGGAAGGAAGTGGTCTGGGCCATCACCACGCGCGTCGACCCGGTGCGCGACACGACGCTGGTGCCGGGCACACCGATCGACTACCTGGATTTCGCCTCGCCGGTCAGCGGCCTGGGCGGCAAGATGGGGCTCGATGCGACGAACAAATGGCCGGGCGAGACGGCCGCGAATGGGGCCGCACGATCTCGATGCCCGCGGAGGTGACACAGGCCGTGTCGGCACTGTATGAATCGGTGATGTCGGCCCCGCGCCGCTGAAGCGCCGCGCCGCAACGGCAAAGGCAATGAAGGCCGCGGCCGCGATTGCCTCGATTGCATTGCGGGCGCGCGCAGGCTCGGCTACCGTGTCAGCGCCTGTCCAGACAGGTAACCTCAGTGGTGCAGTCTCTGCGCCCAAGGAGCCCGGGACATACTTCCTCCCGAGCCCCGAACGGTGGCGTCGGCCACCCGCCCCTCCCACCCTGGTGCGGAGGGGTTTCGCTTTCTGGGGCCCGTGGTCTGGCAGGCCGTTGAAATACCAATCGACGGCCTCGTCACGTCAGCGAGCATGGCGCGTGATCGACGAGGAGTGGGCCGCCGATGCGAGGAGCCGACAGCTACAACGAGAGCCTGTTCACGACGGTGAAGCTGGAGGACTTTGTTCCGGCCAACCACCCGCTGCGCCCGATCCGCACCTGGGTCAACGAGCCTGCCAAGATGACCCAAGTTCTCTGCCATGTACGAGGCCGACTAGGCCCCAGATCGCGCCAGAGAAGCTCATGCGGGCCATGCTGCTGCAGGTGCTGTACAGCGTGCGCAGCGAGCGGCAGCTCGTCGAGCAGATCCAATACAACCTGCTGTTCCGCTGGTTCGTCGGCCTGGCCATCGAGGACACCGTGTGGAACCACTCGGTCTTCAGCAAGAACCGCGACCGGCTCATCGAGCACGACGCGGTCACCGAACTGTTCAACGCCACGGTGGAGATGGCCAACAAGCGCGGGCTGCTGTCGGGCGAGCACTTCAGCGTGGACGGCACGCTCATCCAGGCCTGGGCCAGCCACAAGAGCATGCGGCGCAAGGACGGATCGGACGATGGTCGTCCGCCCGAGGACTGGCGCGGCGAGCCGCGCAGCAACGACACGCACGAGTCCACGAGCGACCCCGAGTCGCGGCTGTACCGCAAGAGCAACGCGGCGCCTGCGCTGCCGAGCTACCTGGGCCATGTGCTGACCGACAACCGCCATGGCCTGGTGGTCAACGTGCAGGCCAGCACCTCGGACGGCACGGCCGAGCGCGACGTGGCCGCGCAGATGCTGGCCGACGTCGCAGGCCCGGGCAAGCGCGTGACGGTGGGCGCGGACAAGGCGTACGACACCAAGGGCTTCGTCAAGGCGTGCCGCGAGATCAACGTCACGCCGCATGTGGCGCAGAACATCAACCGCAACGGCGGCAGCGCCATCGACGGCCGCACCACCCGGCACGTCGGCTACGAGATCAGCCAGCGCAAGAGAAAGCGCATCGAGCAGTGCTTCGGCTGGGGCAAGCTCATCGGCCCGATCCGTCAGGTGATGGTGCAGGGACTGGATAAGGTCGACCAGCCTCATAGCGGTGACGGTGAAGATTCGCGCGCTCACAGGTCATGCGCTTTCATGGCGGCGCGGACAACCACGGCGCAGCTCAGACTTGTGTCGAGACTTGCCATCTGTCGGCCTCGCTCGGATGGGCATCAACGCGCATGAGGTGAAGCTCGTACAGCGCCTTCAGTTCATCGACGACCTTCGGCGGGAAGCCTTGGCGTCCGCCCCGCACGTCGGCCAGCAGGTCGATGAAGGTGTACTCGGTCAACCCTTCGTCCTTCCACAAGGCCGCGATCCGGTTGACGATCCTGGGAAATCGTTGACACAGTTCGGTCGGTTGAATATCGGTAGGCAATCGACTGAGCCACCGAGTTGCCTTCGCGCTCAGCGCCATGTCCCGATGACGTACCGGCGCTCGCACGCGGGCCCAGTCAGACGACGTCCACAGAGCGCGCTCCTCCTCGGCGAAGGACGAACGGCCGGACCGGCGCTGCAATACACCGCTGATCCAGATGCGCAACAAGGTGACGGGATTCATCGTCGCGAACTTGCGAGAGAGATGCGGAGACTTTAAGGAGGAAACCGCGTCGGCAACGTGGGCGTTTGAGCACCGAGGCTCACATTTGGGCAGGGCGCGTGAATTGCTCCCATCTGCCGGGACCTCGTCTCCCGCAGACTGTCGGCATGAAGCTGCCCCAAACTCTTCTCGACGTTGCAGGCTCCCTGCGCCGATCTGATGCCAACCGCCAGGATGCCCGCCAGTACCACCCCTCGGTGCTGGATTTCACCGACGGCGTGGAGGTCACGGAGATGGTTGGCACCCTGCCCGGTGAGCTGCAAGAGCTGCTCGCGCCAGATCTGAAGTCCTCGACCTGAGCGCCGAGTAGTAGCCCAACGGGCGCTACACGCAGCTTGAGGGGATGCAAGTGCTCATCCCTGCTTCTCCCGGTCGGCTGTCGGCTGTGGCTCGCTGAGTACCATGCAACTCAGCCCTCTCCGAGCTGAGGCTTTGCACCACGGGCTGGGAGACTACCGACTTCCGTGCTGTTCGATGCGTGGCAGTTCCAATCGGGGTGATGAGCGCGGAAGCATGTCACGAAATGTTTCGGGACCCGCGTCACACGTCATGGCGCTTTACTGCAAAATCTGTCGCGACAACTCTGTGGCAATCGCGTGGTTTGTCGCCCTGCAATGCAGTCAATTGAGTGGCAATTCCGTTGAATCCATTTCCTCCCATCATCGATGAAAGCCCAGAACGGCGGCAATGGCCTGCGCCCCCGTTCGCGTGGAGGCATAGGCCAGCGCCCGGCAATGACGTCGTGCAACCTTGTCGGATCGAGAGCGGATCCGGTTCAACAGTCGAGGGGCAGATGCTCGCCTTTGATCCGATTGCAGGCAGGCTGAGCTTTCGTACCTCTGCAACTGGGCCGGCGGCGACGCTGCCGTTCTCTCGGTTCTGCCGCCTCACGCTGACTACTCCGCTCCAGCCGGCCTTGCAGATTGCGGATGCCCCAGTCGAGCGCGTTCCAGCGGCAGCCCAAGAGCGCGAGTACCGCCTGCTGTTGAGCGGCAGCAACCGACAACTGACTGGCCGCACAGCCGGCTACGTGGAAACGGCGGACGGGTTGTACCTGTTCACGCCAGTTGACGAAGAGGCGTCGGTGCAGCGAGTGTTCGTGCCGCGGTCGGCGTACTCCCGTTGCGGGTTCGGGACCTCGGCCGAAGAGGTGGCCGCGACGCGGTGGATCGCCAGTCCGGGTGCATTGCTCGAAGCGATTGAGCGCCAGCATCGGATGCCGGTGCCGCTTCTTGGCGAAGCAATGCTCGCGCTCGGGTTACTGACGCAAGGTCAACTCAACCGGGTGTTGGCCACGCAAACCGGCGACAAGCCACTCGGGGAGTTGCTGGTGGCCGCCGGCATCATCTCTCGCGCCGACCTGCAAACCGCACTTGCTCACAAGATGGGCTATCCATTGGTCGATCTGAGGCACTTCCCCATCGATCCAGCTGCGATTGCCAAGTTGTCGCATCGCGTGGCGATGGGATATCGAGTCATGCCACTGCTGCTCGACAAGGATCGACTCATTATTGCCGTCGACAAGCCGTCTCGCGCGATCAAACTCAACGCACTGCACGCCTACGCGCAGATCAAGATCGTGCCGGTGCTGGCCTCCAAGACACAGATCTTGCGGGCATTGGAGCGCCTGTCCAGCGACGTGTGGTCATCGCACGTCTCACATCGCCCGGCGTTCTTCGCCACGACTTCCTGATTCGGATCTTCGCGTCGGATAGCTGATTGCTAAGCTGGCGCAGTTGCAGTGCCGGCGTCGTTGCGCGGTACGCGCCGAAGACATCGTGGTCAAGATGTTCGCAGGATTCTTGGCGAGAGCCGGAGGCCGGATTGCGTTGCAGGGGCCGGTAGCGGGCGTATCGTGCGCGAGCCGCTGTGGCCCGCCACGAGCAGCAATCATTGCGTCAGTGCATCAGGTCTTCAATGTGTAGCGGCTGCTTGGCCGTTTCAGCGAAGGCTCGGGTATTGCTGCGTGTCCTGTCGACGCCGCGCGTCTCGCTCCACGCACTGTCTGTGAACAATGAAGTCGCAAAGCTCTGCGCCTCCTCCTTACGGTCGTCCATCGCCCACAGCAGAAGGGTTCGCGCAGTCATCGGCCTGGCGAACAAGAAGCCCTGCAGTTCGTCGCACCCGAGTTGCACCAGGATTCGCTGCTGGCGCTCGTTCTCGACGCCCTCAGCCACAACCCGCAGGCCCAGCGCGTGGGCCAGTTTGACCACCGCGTCCACCACCGCGCGGGCGTCGGCGCTGAATTCGACGTCCATCACGAAGCTGCGGTCGATCTTCAACTCCTCGGCCGGGAGCTTGCGCAGGTAAGCCAAGCTCGAGTAGCCTGTGCCGAAGTCATCGATCGACAGGTGGATGCCGGCGGCGCCGAGCTCGCGGAAGGTGGCCTGGGTGGCCTTGGTGTCCTCCATCGCCACGGATTCGGTGATCTCGCAGGTCAGCAACGACGGATCGACACGGTAGTGAGCCAGGGCCGTCGCGATGCGCGCAACGATGTCTTCTTGGCGCATCTGCGCGGCCGACAGGTTGATCGCGACCCGCATCTTGAGGCCTTTGTCTTGCCAGACCCGGGCTTGGCGGCATGCGTCGTCGATGACCCATTGTCCAATGCTTCGGATCAGCCCGAAGCGCTCAGCGATCGGGATGAATACGCTGGGCGGCACCATACCGCGTGTCGGGTGCTGCCAGCGCAGCAGCGCTTCGGCGGCGGTGACCTTTCCGCTAACGGCATCTATCTTGGGCTGATAGAACAACTCGAGTTCTTCCCGTTCGAGTGCCAGCCGCAGGTCGCGCAGCAGGTCGAAACGCTCGCGCGCATCATCTTCCATCGACGGTGCGAAGAAGCAAAAGCCTGCGCCACCGGCTCGCTTGGCGGCATACATCGCAGCGTCGGCGCGAGAGATCAGCTTGGCATGTTGGCCGTTGTCAGGGTAGAACGCGATGCCGATCGAGCAGCCGATGCCCACCTGGCGACCGTCGATCTCAAACGGCTGCGCCAGCGCCTCTACGATCTTGCGCGCGCGCTGAGCCAGGTCGTCCTGGGCGCCCGCATTGGTCACCAGCATCAGGAACTCGTCGCCGCCCACCCGTGCGACCACGTCACCACTGTTGGCGCAACCCTTCAGGCGCTTGCCGACGCCTTGCAGCACACTGTCGCCGCTGCTGTGACCGAAGGTGTCGTTCACCGGCTTGAAGCCGTCCAGGTCAATGAATAGCAGCGCCAGCCTGCTGGAGTCAGCATCACAACGCACGACGGCTGCCGCCAATTGGGTCTCGAAGTGGGCGCGCGTTGGCAACCGCGTAAGCGCGTCTTCCAGTGGATCGGGCGGTTGCGCAACCACACGTGCAGCGATCCGGGCCGTTGGCAGCTGGCGCACCAATAGCAGGACGGCCGCACCGACAAGCAACAGGCCCAGCGTGGGCCATAGCGCGGGCTGAACCCACGTGCCCTCCGGCTCGCGCAGGGGGACCGGTGCGAATACCAGCATGGCCGCAGCAGTCAGCGCAGCGCAATGGCGAATGGGTGTCGTGAGACGCTCGCTATTGCAAGGGAGGGCCAGAGCAATAAGGGCCACGCTCAGGACAGCAGCGCCCAGTGCCGTACGCATCAAACCGGCACCGGTGTTGGGCGCACTCGAGATTGCAGCGATGCCCAGCGTCGACAGCAACAAGACGCCGGTCGCGGCGCCAACACGACGGCCGCCTTGCCAAGGCTCGCTGCTGTTGCCGGCATAGGCGGCGGCCACCGGCATGGCCAGTGCAAGTGCCACCAAAGCGAGCTGCCACACTACGGAGACCGCAACGCCATCGGCGGTGGCCGCACTGCTCACCGATTGCAGTGGCCACCAGAGACCAGCCGCGGCAAGACCAAGGGCGATGCCACGCACAACACGCTGCGACGGAGCGGCGTCGGTCGACACCTGGGCATGCAACGCAGCGGCAGTCGCCAACAGCAGCGTACTGGGCGCAAGACTGCCGAGTGCGGTGAGCAGGCCATGCAAGAGATTCAACGTGTGGCTCCGAACAAACAGGGAGGGCCAGCGGCAGCTGCCAGAAGGAGCAGACATGCCGCTCAGCAATTCTCTGTGAGCCGAGCGAACCGCTCACGACGAACTGCGTGAACAATGTCCCGGCGTACGCTGCAATCACACCGCGGTATAGCTGAAACGCCCCGCCCTATCGCACCCATTGAGTACCAGCAGTCGTGGTGCATGATTCGGCGCCAACTGTCCCGGCCCTGTAGATCCAGCCGCCTCCCACCCTGGTGCGGAGGGGTTTCGCTTTCTGGGGCCCGTCGTCTAGGCGCCCAGCCACCAACCGATCTTCTCGCGCAGCACCGCGCGCACCAGCAGGAAGCCTTCCGAAGACGGTATCCAGCGCAGCGTCGGGCGCTCGACGCGCGGGGCCAGCCCCATCGGCGCCGGCACGACGGCCCACGTTGCGCCCGCGCGTGCCGTGGCTTCCTTGAACGCCCGCATCGCGCGCGGCATGTGCCAGCCATGGGTGACGACGACCAGCTGCGTCAGGTTCTGGTCGCGCAACTGCGCGACCGCCAGTTGCGCGTTCTCGCGCGTGTCGCGCGAGCGGGTCTCGGTCCAGCGCAGCGGGCGGCCGAACTCGCGCGCGGCGATTTCCGCGGCGACCTCGGCTTCCGACATGCCGGGCTGCGCCGCGTGGCCGAGGCCGCCGCTGAACATCAGCGGTGCGCCGGTCTGGCGGCCGAGCCAGACGCCGTAGCGCAAGCGCTCGAGCGCCAGCGGGCTCAGGCTGGCGACGTCGTACTCCGGTGCGCGCTCCTCGCGGCCACCGCCGAGCACGATGATCGCCACCCCGGAACGCTGGGCCATGTTGCGCTTCAGATCGGCGATACGCGCGCCGTCGAGCGCCGGCGGCGGCGCAAGCAGCGTCTGCTGCAGCCACTCACCCACAGCGCTGCAGGCGCCGAGCCACAGCCCAGCGGTGGCCACCAGCACGACGAACCAGCCCCAGCCGCGCCGCCACGAAATCATGCGCGCACCGATCAGCGTCAGCACCAGCAGCGGCACCGGCGGCAACAGCAGGCTGCTGAGCACCGGCTTCCACGACTCGATGCCGAGCATCAGGAACAGATCATTCACGACGGGACCCAGCCTTTCGAGGCGCGCGATTGTGCCGCACCGATCGCCCGGCCACGCGCGCGCGAACCTGCGCGAGCGGCTCCGGCGCCCGGCGCGAGCGATCACCCGCCGCCGCGCTGCGTATAGAGATCGAAGTGGCGCATGAAGCGCTGCCAGGTGGCTTCGTCGATGCCGCGCGCCTCGAAGCGCACCTGCAGGCGCGGCAGCACGATCAGCGCAATGCGGCGCGGATCGCGGGCTTGCCAGGCCAGCGACACCGTGCCGTCGTCGAGGGCGATCTCGGCGCCCCGCTCGCGCCAGGCGATGTCGCGATGGCCGCTCGCGCCCGGCAGCCACGCGCGCAACTCGGCCTCGGTGCAGCCCATCTCGCGCTCGAACACGAGCGGGTAATGGCCTTGCATTCGGCGGCTCAGGCCGCGCCGGGCCGCTACGCAAGCGGCCTGAGGCCCCCTTGGGGGGCGCGAGCGCAGCGAGCTCGGGGCTGTCATTACCCGCCCGCGATCGGCGGCCAGATCGCCAGCACGTCACCGTCCTTGGGCACGTAGCTCAAGCGTTCGGCCGGCGGCACGTAGACGCCGTTGACGAGCACCAGGTGCACCAGCCTTTCCGGCATGCCGAAGGGCTCGATGATCTTCGCGATCGGCGTGCCGTCGGGCACCTCGAGCGGGATCTGGTTGCTGCGCCGCGCATCGGCGGGCAGGTGCTGGGTCAGGCTGGCGTAGAGCTTGAACGTGAGATGCATGGAAACATCATGCCTTCACGAGCGCCTTGTGCTCCTGCGCCTGCGCGGTGGCCAGGTACGCCGCCATCAACTGCGTCGGGTCGTCGAGCAGGCGTTGCTTCCAGCCACCGAGCCGGACCTGGCCTTCGACCAGGCCGCGCATCGCACCGACATGCTCGGTCCAGCCGATGCTGTTGCAGCCGACCAGGCGCTCGCCATCGAATTGCAGGCTCAGGTGACGGCCGGCGGCGCGGTCGGTCAGCTCGACATGCTCGCCGCCGGGCACACCGTGCCAATCGCCGAAGCTGGTCGAGATCAGCCCCAGCGTGTCGAGCACGTTGATCTGCGTCACGCCGCGCAACTCGGCCTTGCGACCGACCATGTTCAGCGCCGCGACCCGGGCCTGCTCGGCTGCGTTGGGCTGGATGGCGCTGACGATGGTCTTGCCCGTCATCTTGTCGAAGGCCTCGGCGCAATCGCCGGCGGCATAGACACCGGGCACGTTGGTCTGCAGGTGCTCGTCGGTCAGCACGCCGAGCAGGCACGTGATGCCCGAGTTCTCGAGGAACCCGATGTTGGGCTTGACGCCGGTGGCGCTGATCACCAGGTCGCACTCGAGGTGCTGGCCATTGGACAGCCTGACACGCAGCGGCGCGTGCGGCTCGATCGCTTCGACCCGCGTGCCGGTGAAGACGCGCACGCCTTGCGCTTCGCACCAGTCCTTGATCATGCCGCCGGCCGTCGGGCCCATCATGCGCGGCACCATGCGGTCGCCCATCTCGACCACCGTCAGCTGCACGCCGCGCGCAGCCAGCGCCTCCATGATGATGCAGCCGATGAAGCCGGCGCCCATCTGCAGCACCCGGGCACCCTTGACTGCCAGCTGCGCGATCGCGCGGGCATCCTGCAGCGTCCAGCACGGGTGCACGCCGGCGGTGTGGATGCCGGGGATCGGCGGGCTCGCCGGGCTCGATCCGGTGGCGATCAGCAGGCGGTCGAAACGCACCGTGCTGCCATCGTCGAGCGCGATCGTGCGCGCCGCGATGTCGACCGCCTTGGCACCGATGCCGCGCTTGACCACGATGTTCAGCTTCTCGAAGTGGCCCGCACCGTGGCGCAGATGGGTGCCCTCCTCGCCGACGTTGCCGATCAGCAGGTACGGGATCGCCATGCGCGAATAAGGCGCCTCGGGCTCGTCGCCGACGATCAGGATGTCGTCGTTCGGCGCGTGCTTGCGGATCGTTTCGGCGGCGATCACGCCGGCCGGGCCGGCGCCGAGAATGACGTGCTTCATGCGGATCCGTGCCTGCCGGGGAAAAAGGCTAGAGAAGGCGGTTCGCAGATGAACCGCCTTCGCTCAATGCCGCCGCGGGCGGCATCAAAGTCCGAGCTTGGCCCGCGTCGCCGCCGTCAGCGTGCCGTCCGCGTTCCAGCCCCGCACCTGGTAGTACTTGGGCAGCATCTCGGGCAGCTTGCTGGTCAGGCCCTTGGCCGGCCCGGTCTTGGCGGCTTCGTTGAGCAGCCGCGGCGGCAGGTTGTCGTCCTTGGCGGTGAATCCGGCCCGGTTGTTGAAGTCGCGCTCCATGTTCCAGATCCGTTCGCCGATCAGGCTCAGGTTCTCGAGCGTGAACTCCGGTCCACACGCCGCGGCCACCTGCGGCGCCACGTCGGCCAGGCCCCAGGCGAAGCTGGTGAAGATGCAGATGCCGGCCGAGTCGAACGCCGCGGTGGCGTCCTGGAACGCCATCACCAGTTCGGGCTTGCCCTCGGCAACCAGCGGATCGGTCTTGATCGGGATGCCGAGGACCTCGGAGGCCACGGTGTAGCCGCGCAGGTGGCAGGCACCGCGGTTGCTGGTGGCATAGGCCAGGCCCATGCCCTGGATGCCACGAGAGTCGTAGGCCGGGAACTCCTGGCCCTTCACGCTCATGCTACAACTCGGGGTGGCCGTACTTGGCACACAGCCGCTTGCTGCCCTGGCCGATCTCCTGGCCGAAGCCGACGCCGTTGGCCGTCATGTCGGCCAGTTCGCACAGGGCCTTGGCCGAGCCGAACGGCGACTCGATGCCGAGTTGCTCCTTCGTCAGCACGCCCATCTCGTAGAGCTCCATCACCGCGCCGATGGTGGCGCCGAAGGTGATCGGATCCATGCCCTGCTCGTTGCAGATGGTGTTGGCGTACTGCAAGGCCTCGAGGTCGTTGACGCCGTTGGCCGCGCCAAGGGCCCAGGCCGCTTCGTACTCGAGCCCACCGGTCGCACCCCAGTACTGCGGCTTGTTCTCGACCGAGAAGTGGGTCTGGTCGATCTTGCTGATGCGGCCGCAGGCAATGGTGCAGCCGAAGCAGGCCTGGTTGGTCACCAGCTGCGCCTTGCCGTCGCTCTTTCTCGGCGTGGCCATCGCCTCGGCCGAGATGTCCTTGGCACCCTCGAACTGCACGTCGCGGTGGTTGCGCGTGGGCAGCGCGCCGATCTCGTTGATCACGTTCATCAGCACCTGGGTGCCGTAGGTCGGCAGGCCCTGGCCGGTGACCGCGTTGTCGGCCAGGATCTTCTTCTTCTCGAAGGTGACCTTCATGAACTCCTTGGGATCGGCGATGTTGCCGACGCCCTTGGTGCCGCGCACCGCGATCGCCTTCAGGTTCTTGCTGCCCATCACGGCGCCGACACCCGAGCGCCCCGCGGCGCGATGCAGGTCATTGACCACCGCGGCGAACAGCACCTGGTTCTCGCCGGCCTTGCCGATCGACGAGACCCGGATCAGCGGGTCCTGGTGCTGCTTCTTGATCGTGGCCTCGGTGTGCCAGACGCTCTGGCCCCACAGGTGGGCCGCGTCGCGCAACTCGGCCTTGTCGTCCTCGATGAAGAGGTACACCGGCTTGGCCGACTTGCCTTCGAAGATGACCATGTCCCAGCCGGCCATCTTCAGCTCGGCACCCCAATAGCCGCCCGAGTTCGAGCAGGCGATCGCGCCGGTCAGCGGGCCCTTGGTGACGACGGTGTAGCGGCCGCCGGTCGAGGCCATCGTGCCGGTCAGCGGGCCGGTGGCCCAGATCAGCTTGTTGGCCGCCGACAGCGGATCGACCTTCGGGTCGACCTCTTCGACGATGTACTTGGTGGCCAGGCCGCGCGAGCCGAGGTAGGCGCGGGCCCAGTCCATGTTCAGCGGCTCGGACTTGACCGTGCCCGCCGTCAGATTCACACGAAGGATTTTTCCTGCCCAGGACATGTCAGTACTCCTTATGCCGCAGGTTGGTTGCCGAGCTTGTCGGCCCAGGCCTGCATCTTGTTCAAGCCGGTCCAGTTGGCGTCGACATAGGTGATCGCGCCGGTCGGGCAGGCGGTGGCACAGGCCGGGTCGCCGCCGCACAGGTCGCACTTCTGCACCTTGCCGGTTTCCTGCACGTAGTTGATGGTGCCGAATGGGCAGGCGATCGTGCAGACCTTGCAGCCGACGCAGGTGGTCTCGTTGACCACCTTGGCGCCGGTCAACTTGTCCAGCGTGATCGCCTCCACCGGGCAGGCGTGCAGGCACCAGGCCTCGTCGCACTGCGTGCAGGTGTAGGGCACCTTGCGGCCGGTGTGATGGAAGTCGAACACCTTGATGCGCGACTTGGCTGGCGCGTAGGTGGCGTAGTTCTCGAACGAACAGGCCATCTCGCATTGGAGGCAGCCGGTGCATTTCTCGGGGTTGATGTGAAGCGTCTTTTGCATGCCTGTCTCCCGCGGCGAAGGCCGCACGTCGCAGCCTATGAAATCCGTGGCATAGGCGATTGTTCGATCGGCGCCGCCGACATGCTCTAGGGTCAACCCTAGGCCCCCCGAAAATTCTCAGATTGAGACACAAGGACGGTCGCGTTGCTGGCAGGATGCCGGCGCCCATCCCGTTGACACCCGTGCTGCCGTCCCCCCTCCAACGCCTGACCCACATCGAGCAGGCGCGCCGCGCCGTGATGCTGCACGGCGACAGCGCACCTGCCATCGAGCCGTGGATCGCGACGTCGTGGCAGCGCTGCCTGCAGCGCGGCCAGCGCCCGCAAGACAGCGTGGGCTTCGATCTGGTCACGGCCGCGTCGCTGCGGCGTCTGAACGAACGCAGTCGCTCGCTGCGCGAAGCGGCGGCCCCGGTGCTGGCCGACCTGTCGCGCACGATCGCGCCGACGCGCTACTTTTCGATCCTCACCGATGCGCAAGGGGTGGTCGTCGACGTCGGCGGTGCACCCGACATGCGCCAGCGCGCGGTGCAGGCCATCGCCCGTATCGGCGTGGATCTGTCCGAACGCAGCGTCGGCACCACCGCCATCGGCGCCGCGCTGACCGAACTGCACCCGGTATGGCTGCACCGCGGCGAGCACTTCTTCGAGGCGACGTCGGTGTACAGCTGTGCCGGAGCCCCGATCTTCGGCCCCGACGGCCGTTGCGCCGGGATGCTCGACCTCACCGGCGTGCAAGCCGAGGAGCGGCCCGAACTGCGTCATCTGGCCGCGCAGATGGCGCAGCGCGTCGAGCAGGCGCTGCTGCTCGCGGTGCCGCACGACCGCCTGCTGCAGGTGCAGTGGCCCGGGCCGGCGTCGGCCGCGAACGTGGGCCGGTTGGCGGTCGACCGCGACAGCGCCATCGTCGGCGCCGACCGCGCGGCCTGCGCGATGCTCGGTCTGCGCTTTGACCCGGCGGCGCGCAGCTTCGGTGCGCTCGCGGACGTCTTCGCCACCGCCAGCGGGCGACTGATGAGCCTGCGCCCCGGCCAAGCCGCGCGGCATGTGCCGTTGTGGTCGGGCCTGCAGGTGCTGGTCGCGGCCGCCCGCGCCGGCAGCGATGCCGGCATCGACCCGCTGCGCGCGACGCCGGCCCGGTTGCGCGACACCGAAACCGACCTGATCTGCCGCGCGGTCGATGCCGCGCGCGGCAACGTGGCCGAGGCGGCACGCCAGCTCGGCATCAGCCGGGCCACGATCTACCGCCGCCTGGCGCAAGGCCGCCGGCGCTGAACCCGCCGGTGCATCGCCGTGGCCCGCGTCGGGTACGCTCGCCGTCCCCGCCAGGGCCTCAACTTGTCGACCGAACCGTGAACCTGCTCGCCGCCATCCCCGCCCCCGTCGCACCGGCGCGCGCTGCGCCCAGGCTCGTCGTGCGTGGGCTGACCAAGCGTTACGGCTCGCGGGCCGCATTGCAGGCGCTCGACCTGACGCTGGCCGAGCGCAGCTTTGTCGCCCTGCTCGGTCCCAACGGCGCCGGCAAGACCACGCTGTTCCAGGTCCTGACCGGCCTGTTTGCCGCCGACGAAGGGGACGTCACGGTGGCCGGACACTCGTTGCGGGCAGCACCCGGCGCGGCACTGCGGCATCTGGGCGTGGTGTTCCAGCAGATGTCGCTCGACCTCGATCTCACGGTCGAGCGCAACCTGCGCTTTCACGCCGACCTGCACGGCCTGCCGGCGACGCTGGCACGCGAGCGCATCGCGCAGGCGGCCGCGGCCTTCGGCCTCGCCGCCGACCTGGCGCGGCTGGCACGCGAGTTGTCCGGCGGCAACCGCCGCAAGGTCGAACTGGCGCGTGCGCTGCTGCACCGGCCGGCGCTGCTGCTGATGGACGAGCCGACGGTCGGGCTCGACCCGAAGTCGCGGCGCGATCTGCTGGCCGCGATCCGGGCCGACGTCGCCGAGCGCGGCACGACCGTGTTGTGGGCCACCCACCTGGTCGAGGAGGCCGAGGCCGCCGACCGCGTGCTGGTGCTGCACAAGGGCAAGTTGCTGGCCGACGGCACGCCCGCGGCGGTGACCGCCACACTCGGCGGTGCGACGCTCGAAGAAGCCTTCATCCGCGCCACCGCGTAGCACGACGCGGGCCGACCGATCACCGATCCCATCACGCAAGGAGCCTTTCACGATGCGCAGGGTCTGCCACCTGATTGCCACGCTGGCCGCCGCACTGGCCCCGCTGGCCGCCAACGCCCAGGGCATGGCCTGGGTGTCGAGCGAAAAGGACGACGCGATCACGCTGATCGACATGCGCACGCTGGCCGTCGCCGGCACGGTGCCGACCTGCAAGCGCCCGCGCCACATGCAGATCGCACCGGGCACGACGCAGCTGTTCGTGGCGTGCTCGGAATCGAACGCCGCCGACGTCATCGACCTGGCGACGCGCAAGTCGCTGCGCCGCATGCCGCTGGGCGACGATCCGGAAGCATTCGACTTCTCGGCCGACGGCAAGCAGCTGTACGTCTCGATGGAAGACGACGCGGCGCTGGGCATCGTCGACGCAGCCAACGGCAAACTGCTGAAGACCGTGCCGGTCGGCCAGGAGCCCGAGGGCGTCAAGACGTCGCCCGACGGCAAGCGGGTCTACGTGACCTCCGAAGTGGCGAGCCTGGTGCATGCGATCGATACCGCCAGCGCCAAGGTGATCAAGAACATCGCGGTCGGCAAGCGGCCGCGGCGCTTTGCGATCACCGCCGACGGCACGCAGTTGTGGGTCACCAACGAGCTCGGCGCCAGCGTCAGCATCATCTCGACGCAGGACCTCAGCGTGATCGGCACCGTGAAGTTCGAGCTCAAGGGCATGCGCGCGAGCGACATCACGCCGGTCGGCATCGCGTTCAGCCGCGACGGCAAGCGCGCCTTCGTCGGCCTGGGCCGCGCCAACCATGTCGCGTTCGTCGACGTCGCCAGCCGCAAGGTGACCGACACCGTGCTGGTCGGCAAGCGCGCCTGGCATGTCGCGCTCAACCAGGCCGGCACGCAGTTGTGGGTCGTCAACGGCCTCAGCGACGACCTCACGGTGGTCGACGTGGCCGCGGCCAAGGCGATCAAGTCGGTGCCGGTCGGCCGCGTGCCCTACATGGTCGTGCTGGCCGAATGAGACGGGCCGCGACAGGCATCGCGCTGCTGCTCGCGCTGGCTGGCGCTGGCGCGGCGTCGGCGACGACCTTCAAGCTGGTGCTGATCGCGCGCGACGGCGATCCCCGGCTCGAGCGCTCGCAGCTGGAACGCGCCTACCTCGGCCATCCCGGCGGGCCGGCGGTCGACGGACTGGCGGTGGCATTGAACGAGTCGCGCCTGCAGCTCGAGGCCGCCGGCGCGCAGTGGGCGCTGACCACGGTCCAGGCGGCCAGCGCGGAGGCCGCGCGGGCGGCCGCCCAGCAGGCCGAGAAGGCCGGTGCCGCGGTGGTGCTGACCGACCTGCCGCCGTCGGCCACGCTGGCGGTCGCCGACGCGGTGAAGTTGCCGGTGTTCAACGTGGCCGAGGCCGCCGACGCACTGCGCCAGGCCGATTGCCGCCGCAACCTGTGGCACCTGCTGCCCAGCGAACGCATGCGCGCCGACGCGCTGGCGCAGACCCTGGCTGCGCAGCGCTGGACACAGGTGCTGCTGCTGGCCGGCCCGTCGGCCGACGACGCGCCGAGGGTGGCCGCGGCCGCGGCGGCGATCAAGCGCTACGGCCTCAAGCTGGTCGACACGCGAGCGTTCAAGCTCAGCGCCGACCCGCGCGAGCGCGATCTCGCCAACCCGTTGCTGCTGACCGGGCGCGCCAGCTACGACGTGGTCTGGGTGGTCGACAGCGCGGGCGAGTTCGCGCGCGCGCTGCCCTACCGCACGGCGCTGCCGCGTCCGGTGGTCGGCGACGGCGGGCTGGCCGCGCTGGCCTGGCATGCGCAGTTCGAGCGCTTCGGCGCGCCGCAGGTCTCGCGGCGCTTTGCCAAGGCCCACCAGCGGCCGATGACCGCCCACGACTGGGCCTCGTGGCTGGCCGGACGCGCGCTGGTGGCCGCCGCAGTGGCTGCGCCGAACGGGCCGCTGCCCGCATTGCACAAGGCGCTCGCCGAGGCCGATCTCGACGGCTCGAAGGGCGTCAACCTGAGTTTCCGGCCCTGGGATGGCCAGTTGCGCCAGCCGCTGCTGCTGTCGGATGGCCAGGGCGTCGTCGGCGTGGCGCCCGCCGACGGCGTGCTGCACCCGAAGAATGTGCTCGACACGCTCGGGGCCGACGCCGCCGAAAAGCTCTGCAAGGCACGGGCCGGCGCATGAAGGATCTCGCCGCCCGCCACGGATTGCCACATGCCCTGCAGGCACTGCGGGCGATCGTCTGGCGCGAGTTGCTGAAGTTCGGCCGCCAATACGGGCGGCTCGCGTCGGCGCTGGTGCGGCCGTTGCTGTGGCTGGCGGTGTTCGCAGCGGGCTTTCGCAACGTCTTCGGCGTCGCCATCGTCGAGCCCTACGACACCTACATCCCGTACGACGTCTACATCGCGCCGGGGCTGATCGGCATGGTGCTGCTGTTCAACGGCATGCAGTCGAGCCTGGCGATGGTCTACGACCGCGAGATGGGCCTGATGCGGCTGCTGCTGACCGCGCCGCTGCCGCGGCCGTGGATCCTGTTCAGCAAGCTCGTCGCGACGGCCGTGCTGTCGCTGGCCCAGGCGGCGGCGTTCGTCGCCGTGGCCGCGCTGCTGGGCACGGTGCTGCCGGTGTGGGGGCCGCAGACGCCGCACGTGCTGCTGGCCGCCGTGTGCGGCGCCTTGATGCTCGGCGCGCTCGGTCTGCTGCTGTCGGTGCATATTCAGCAACTCGAGAACTTCGCCGGCACGATGAACTTCGTGATCTTTCCGATGTACTTCATGTCCACCGCGCTGTACCCGTTGTGGAAGCTCGAGGAGTCGGGCGCCGAGTGGGTCTACCGCCTGGCCCAGGTGAACCCGTTCACACACGCCGTCGAATGGCTGCGTTTTGCGCTGTACGGCAAGGATCCCGGCGTGTCGCCGTGGATCGTCGTCGGCACGCTGGTGCTCTGCTTCGCCGTCGCCAGCTGGGGCTACGACCCGCAGCGCGGCTTTGGCGCGCTGGCCAAGCGCGGCGGCCCGCAACCATGATCTCGGATCCGGCTCCATGGCGCTGACCGCACCTGCTCAGGCATCGCGCCGTAGCGCGATGAAGCGACTGGCCGCGGCGGCGATCGCGTCGCTGGGCGCGGCACTGCCGGGTACCGCCCGGCCACAACCGGGCGATCACTTCCCGTCGCGGCCGATCACGTTGTGGGTGCCGTGGCCGGCCGGCGGCGCCACCGACCTGACGATGCGCCTGCTGGCCGAACTGGCCGGCCGCCAGCTCGGACAGAAGGTGCTGATCGACAACCGCAGCGGCGCCGGCGGCACGCTGGTGATGCCGATCCTGCAGCAGGCCGCGCCCGACGGCTACACGATCGCGCAAGTGCCGCAGCCGGTGTTCCGCGCGCCATGGACCCAGAAGGTCACGTGGGACCCGATCCGCGACACCACGCCGATCATCCAGGTCAGCGGGGTCACCTTCGGCATCGTGGTGCCGGCGGCCAGCCCGCTGCGATCGCTCGACGACCTGTTCGCCTGGGCGCAAACGCGCCCCGGTGAGCTGACCGTGGCCACCAACGGCGTCGGCACGACTCCGCATGTGGTGATGGACGAACTGTTCAGCCGGCGCGGCCTGGCCTACGTGCACGTGCCATACAAGGGCACGGCCGAGCAGATGATCGCGGTCTCGTCGGGGCAGGTCATGGTCGGCGTCAATTCGAACGGCTTCGCCCCGTTCGTCGACAGCGGCAAGCTGCGGCTGCTGGTCACGTTCGGCGAGCAGCGCACGCGACGCTGGCCGCAGGTGCCGACCTTGAAGGAGCTCGGCCACGGCATCGTCGCCGCCTCGCCCTACGGTCTGGCCGGGCCGCGCGGGCTGCCGACGCCGATCGTGCAGGTGCTCCACGACGCCTTCAAGGCCGCGATGTTCGACCCGCTGCACATCGCCGAGCTGGCCAAGTACGACCAGGAGCTGGCCTACCTCGGCCCGGAGGACTACGGCCGCGCGATGCGCGAGGCCTACGCCGCCGAGAAGCGCACCGTCGAGCGGCTCGGCCTGGCGCGCTGACGCGGCCCGCGGGACCGGCGTCGACGGCCGCACCTAGGGCAAGCACTGAAGCGCCGCGACGGTTTGACAGGCCCCCGGTGGGCTAGATTCGACAGCCACCCCCGCCGCGCCCGCACCGATGCCCCTGACCCCCGCCGCCACCGCCGACACGCGCTATCACCTGCACGCGTACACCCAGCCGCGCCAGCTCGAACGCGAAGGTCCGCTGGTGATCGTGCGCGGCGACGGCGTCCACGTGATCGACGAGCAAGGCCAGCGCTACCTCGAAGGCATGGCCGGGTTGTGGTGCGCGGCGCTCGGCTTTTCCGAGCAACGCCTGGTGCAGGCGGCGACGCGGCAGATGCAGACGCTGCCGTACTACCACACGTTCTCGGGCAAGGTGCCCGGGCCGGTGACCGAACTGGCCGAGGCACTGATCCGCTGGGCGCCCGTACCGATGGCGCGCGTGCTGTTCGCCAACTCGGGCTCGGAATCGAACGACACCGCAGTCAAGCTCGTGCGCTACTACAACAACGCGACTCGGCCGGCCGGCCAAGAAGAAGATCATCGCGCGCGGCCGCGCCTACCACGGCGTCACGCTGGCCACCGCGTCGCTGTCGGGGCTGCCGATGATGCACCAGCACTTCGACCTGCCGATCGATGGCGTCGTGCGCGTCGGCTGCCCGCACGCCTACCAGTTCGCGCACGACGGCGAGTCGCCCGAGCAGTTCGCGGCCCGGCTGGCGGCCGAACTCGAACAGACGATCCTGCGCGAGGGGCCGGACACCGTGGCCGCCTTCATCGCCGAGCCGGTGCAGGGTGCGGGCGGCGTGATCGTGCCGCCGCCGGGCTACTTCGAGCGCATCCAGCCGATCCTGAAGAAACACGACATCCTGCTGATCGCCGACGAGGTCATCACCGGCTTCGGCCGCCTCGGCCAGCCCTTCGGGACCCAGGTCTACGGCCTGCAGCCCGACATGATCACGGTGGCCAAGATGCTGACCTCGGCCTACGTGCCGATGTCCGCGCTGTACCTGAGCGACAAGGTCTACCAGGTGATCGCCGACGCCAGCGCGGCGGTCGGCGTGTTCGGCCACGGCTACACCTACGGCGGCCATCCGGTGGCCTGTGCGGTGGCGCTCGAAGCGCTGAAGATCTACGAGTCCGACCGCATCGTCGAACACGTGCAGCGCGTCGCACCGCGCATGCAGGCCGGGCTGCGGCGCTATGTCGGGCACCCGCTGGTCGGCGACGTGCGCGGGCTCGGGCTGATCGGTGCCATCGAGCTGGCCGCCGACCCGGCGCGGCGCACGCCGTTCGATCCGGCGCGTGGCGTCGGCGCCTACCTGGTGCAGCGGGCGCAGGCGCACGGCCTGATCGTGCGCGTGATGGCCGGTGACATCATTGCGTTCTCACCGCCGCTGGTGATCACCGAAGCCCAGATCGACGAGATGCTCGACAAGTTCGACCGCGCATTGCGCGACACCGAAGCCTGGGTCCGGAGCGCCTGACACAGGCGAGCGCACCATGGCCTTCATCGAATTCGTCGACGTCTGCAAGCACTACCCCGGCAACGCCAAGCCGGCGGTCGAGCAGCTCAACCTGCAGATCGAACAAGGCGAGTTCCTGACCCTGCTCGGCCCATCGGGCTCGGGCAAGACCACCTGCCTGATGATGCTGGCGGGCTTCGAGAGCGTCAGCTCGGGCACGATCCGGCAGGGCGGCCAGCCCATCGAACAGCGTCCCGCGCACCAGCGCAACATGGGCATCGTGTTCCAGAGCTATTCGCTGTTCCCGCACATGACGGTGGCCGGCAACGTCGCCTTTCCGCTGCAGGTGCGCAAGGTCGGCGCGAGCGAGACCGCCGAGCGCGTGCGCCGCGCACTCGATCGCGTGCACCTGGCCGATTTCGCCCAGCGCCGGCCGAACCAGCTCTCGGGCGGCCAGCAGCAGCGCGTCGCGCTGGCGCGTGCGCTGGTGTTCGAGCCGAGCCTGGTGCTGATGGACGAGCCGCTGGCCGCACTCGACAAGCGCCTGCGCGAGGAGATGCAGCTCGAGATCCGGCGCCTGCACCGCGACCTCGGCGTGACGATGGTCTTCGTCACGCACGACCAGGGCGAAGCGATGACGCTGTCCGATCGCGTCGCGGTGTTCCAGCATGGGCGGATCGAGCAGCTCGACACGCCGCAGGTGCTGTACGACGAACCGGCCAACCCCTTCGTGGCCGGCTTCCTCGGCGACAACAACCGCATCGTCGGCCGCTTCGCCGGGCGCGATGCCGCAACCGGCGAAGCACTGGTCGAGCCGCCCGGCAGCGGTCTGACATTGCGCGCACGCTGCAGCCGCGCACTCGCCGCAGGCGCCGCCGCGGCGGGCAACGTGACGCTGTGCGTGCGCCCCGAGCGCGTGCACCTGCTCGGCAACGATGCGCGCGACGGCATGCCGGCCACGGTCACCGACCTGATCCACCAGGGCGACCACTGGCGCCTGCTCGCGCGGCCGCTGATGCCCGACGCGGCGGCAGAGGCCGATGCCGCGCAGTGGCTCGTCAAGTTGTCGCCGTCGGCGCTGCCGCAAGGGTTGGCGCGGGGCCATCAGATCCGCCTGGGCTTTCGCCCGGACGAAGCATGGGCGTTTTGAAAACGCGTTTCAAACTGGAGAAAACAATGCAAGCGAAGCGATTGATTCCTCTCGCCGTTGCCGCGGTGACCCTCGGTGCCGCGACCCTGGCCGTGCAGGCCCGCGACCTGACGGTCGTGTCCTGGGGCGGCGCCTACCAGGACGGTCAGAAGGAGGTCTTCTTCAAGCCGTTCAACGCCACCGGCACCAAGCTGCTCGACGAGGCCTGGGACGGCGGCCTCGGCGTGCTGCGGACCAAGATCAAGGGCGGCAGCAACACCTGGGACGTGGTGCAGGTCGAGTCCGACGAACTCGAAGTCGGCTGCGACGAAGGCCTCTACGAGAAACTCGACGTGGCCAAGATCGGCGGCGCCAACCGCTACCTCCTGGCGCGGTGCACGCCTGCGGCGTCGGCGCGATCATCTACAACCTGGTGCTGGCCTATGACGGCGACAAGCTCAAGGCGGCACCGAACGGCTGGGCCGATTTCTTCGACACGGCCAGAAGATCCCGGCAAGCGCGCGATACGCAACGGCGCCAAGTGGAACCTCGAGATCGCGCTGATCGCCGACGGCGTCAAGGCCGCCGACGTCTACAAGGTGCTGGCCACGCCGGCCGGCGTCGACCGTGCGTTCAAGAAGCTCGACACGATCAAGAAGGACCTCGTCTACTGGAAGAGCGGCGCGCAGCCGCCGCAGATGCTGGCCGCCGGCGACGTGGTGATGACCACCGCCTACAACGGCCGGGTCACTGCGGCCAACGACAAGGACAAGAAGAACTTCAAGATGGTCTGGAAGGACACGCCGTACACGATGGACAGCTGGGTCATCATGAAGGGCACGCCGAACAAGGCCGACGCCGAGAAGCTGCTCGAGTTCATGGGCCGCGCCGAGAACCAGGCCAAGCTGCCGAAGTACATCCGCTACGGCGTGACCAATCGCGACGCCAGCAAGCAGATCGACCCCAGCCTGATGGGCGACCTGCCGACCAACCCGGCCAACCTGAACCAGGCCTTCCCGGACAACGCCAAGTTCTGGATCGACAACATCGACAAGATGACCGAGCGCTGGAACAAGTGGGCGGCGACGAACTGACGCGCGTGCTGTCTACTGGACGCTAGGCAGTGAGAGCGCGGCAGCGCCTGGGCCTGCTGGCGCCGCTGGCGGCGTTCCTGCTCGTGTTCTTTGCGCTGCCGCTGTTGTGGCTGTTCTCGCTGGCGGTGCGCGAGGCCGAGGTGCCTCGCGCGCTGCCACGCACGCTGGCCGTGCTGGCCACGTGGGCGCCGGAGCAACCGGTGCCCGCCGCGGTCTATCCGGCCATGGCGCAAGATCTCGCCGAGGCGCGCGGCGCACGAGACGCTGGCCGATGCGGCGCGGCGCCTGAACTACGCCATCAACGGCGTGCGCAGCACGCTGATGCGCGCGGCGCGCGAGGTCGAGAGCGCGCCGGCGGGCAGCGTGTTCGACGCGCCGTTCTTCGCCGCCGATCGACCCGCAACTCGTCACGCCCGACTTCATGGCCGCGGTGCGCGCGGCGCGCGGGCCGGTGTCGGGGTTCTACCTGCTCGGCGCGCTCGACTTGCAGCAGAGTGCCACCGGCGCGATCGAGCGCACCCCGCCCGACCAGCGCATCTACCTCGACGTCCTCGGCCGCACGGTGGGCATCAGCGCTGCGGTCACGCTGATCTGCCTGCTTGCCGGCTTTCCGGTCGCCGCGCTGCTGACGCAGGTGCAGGGCCGCGCCGCCGACTGGCTGATGGCGCTGGTGATGCTGCCGTTCTGGACCTCGCTGCTGGTGCGCACCGCGGCGTGGGTGGTGCTGCTGCAGCGCGAGGGCCTGATCAACTCGGCGCTGATGCGGCTGGGCCTGCTGGCCGAGCCGCTCGAGCTGATCTACAACCGCACCGGCGTGCTGATCGCGATGAGCCACGTGCTGCTGCCCTTCATGATCCTGCCGCTGTACGGCGTGTTGAAGGAGATCCCGGCCAACACGCTGCGGGCCGCGGCCAGCCTCGGCGCACCGCCGCACGTGCGCTTCTTTCGCGTCTACCTGCCGCTGGCGGCACCGGGCATCGCCGCCGGCGCGCTGATGGTGTTCATCCTGGCGCTGGGCTACTACATCACGCCGGCGCTGGTCGGCGGCGGCGGCGACCAGATGCTGTCGTACTTCGTCGCCAAGTACACGATGGAGACCGGCAACTGGGGCTTGGCCGCGGCCCTCGGCCTGGTGCTGCTGGTCACGACCATGGCGCTGTATGCGCTGGCGCACCGTCTGTCGGGTGGCCGCACCGCCGCGATCGGATGAAGTGAAACATCATCACGCCCACACCTTGACGGGCCACAGCCCGTTGAAGTTTCGCTCGCGCGACGTCGGCCGACCAACGAGGTCGACGGCGGGCAGCAGCGTGCGTTGGCGGTCTGCCCACGGGCTTGTGCTGTCACTGAATTCCCACTCTGGTGGCAGTGGCGTGGCAACGGGGCAGCCGGGCAGCGCACGGCGCGCAGCTGAGGCGGTCTTCGCTGCGCTGCGACTGCCCTGCGCTGCTCGGGTCCGTGGCCCCGTCGCGCAACTCGCTGCGCTCACTGCGTTCGCTGCGCTCGGACAGGCGCGCCGAGTCAGATCACGAGGCGCGCTGCGCGCGCGGGCCCCGCACCCTGTGCTGCTCGGCGCCTCACATGCGCGCCGTGCGCTGCCCGGCTGCCCCGTTGCAGAACCAGACGTGGCGTGCGCGACCTCGAACACCGCCCTTGTTGCCGGCAAGGCGGCGGGCGGGGCCTGGGCGGGGCGAATCGGCGCCGCCGAGGAGCACAGGACTTCTGGCCGCGCGCCTTGGCGCGCTTCGTCATCCGACTCGTCGCATCTGTCCGAGCGCAGTGAGCGCAGCGAACGCAGCGAGTTATGCGACGGGCCAGAAGGCCGAGCACCGCAGGGCACCCGCAGCGCAGCGAAGGGCCAGCCGTCTGAGCCCCGCCCAGGCCCCGCCCGCCGCCTTGCTCGCGCCGATGCCGGCACGAACAAGGAACGGACACACGCAAACAGCCGCAACGGGCCGAAAACATGTCGATGACCGGCGCCAAGTTCTGGAAGTTGGCCTACTGGGGCCTGTGCGCGCTGGTGATGGTGTTCCTGCTGCTGCCGATCGCGGCCATCATCCCGATGTCGTTCTCGAGCGGCAGCTTGCTGGTCTATCCGCTGCCGGGGCTGTCGCTGCGCTGGTACCAGGAGGTGCTCGGCAGCCCGCAGTGGATGCGCGCGCTCGGCAATTCACTGGCGATCGGCGTGCTCGCCACCGCGGTGTCGGTGGTGCTGGGCACGCTCGGTGCACTCGGCCTGGCGCGCCAGCGTGGGCCGCTGGCCGCGCTGGTCAAGATGCTGGCGCTGTCGCCGATGATCGTGCCGGTGATCCTGATCGCGGTGGCCAGCTACTTCTTCCTCGCGCCGCTCAAGCTGTCGCACACCTACACCGGCATGGTGCTCGCGCACGCAGTGATCGCGGTGCCGTTCGTCGTGATCCCGGTGCTGACCGCGCTCGAGTTGCTCGACCCGAACCTCGCGCGCGCGTCGGCCGCTTGCGGTGCCATGCCCGCCACGACCTTCTGGCGCATCACGCTGCCGAGCATCCGCCCGGCGGTGGCTTCCGGCGCGCTGTTCGCGTTCGCGACCTCGTTCGACGACGTCGTGATCGCGCTGCTGCTGGCCGGCGCCGAGCAACGCACGCTGCCGCAAGAGATGTTCTCGGGCCTGCGCGACAGCATCACGCCAGCGATGCTGGCCGTGGCCACGATCATGATCGCGATCTCGACCCTGCTGTTCCTCGGCCTGCAGCGCTTTCAGCGGCGGCTGCAACGCACCATCGGGCGGCGGCGCTGAGGCGGAGCGAGCAGCGCCGCGGGCGCGTCGTGCGCCTCAGGGCTTGGCCTCGAGCATGGCGACGACCTGCGCATGGCCGGCGTCGCGGGCAATCTGCGCGGCGGTGAATCCGCGGTCGTCGCGCAGATCGGTGCGTGCGCCGCGCTCCAGCAGCAGCTTGACGACGTCGGCCTGGCCCTGGCCGGCCGCCCACATCAACGCCGTCAGGCGGTTGGCATAGGGCGCATCGACGGCGATGCCATGCGCCAACAGCGCCTGCACCACTTCGCCATGGCCGAGCGCAGCGGCGTAGACCATCGCCGAGCGCTCCATGCGGTCGACCGGCTCGGTGTGCGCCCCCGCGGCAAGCAGACGCTGCGCCACTGCAGCCTGGCCGAAGTAGGCCGCGCCGATCAGCGGCGTCACGCCTTCGAGAGAGGCCTGCTGGACGTCTGCGCCGGCAGCGAGCAGGCGTTCGACCATTGCCAGTTGGCCCTTCTCGGCGGCGATCAACAGGCTGGTCTTGCCCAGGCGGTTGCGCGAATTGGGCGCGGCGCCCTTGTCGAGCAAGCGACCCAGCGTGGGCAGGTCACCCTGGCGCGCAGCCACCAGCAATTGCGCATTGAGGCTGAGGTTGGAGGTTTGTTGCGCCGCGGCAGGAAGCGCCACGGCCATCAACAAGACGAGCCAGCCGATCGACAGGACGGAACGCAAGATAAGGGTCTCCTCTAGGTGAGCGAACGCACAAAGCACTTGCATTCAGTCTAGCGCCGGATAAGCTCGCTGTCGCGCGCGTTCCCGCTGGGCCCTGTGGTTATGGCTCGGCCGGAAACCTCCACGCTCCAGCACGCCCGGGACCGCCGCGGCGCTGCCTTCCAAAATCAAAGAGGAGCCTCCATGACCGTCTCGATTCCAATGCGTCCGAAGTGGCGCACCCTGCTCACCGCCGCAGCGGCGATGGCCGCATGCACCGCCACCCTCACGCAGGCGCAGGAGGTCCAGGGCGGTGCGGCTGCCACCGGCTCGCCGGTGCCCAAGGCCATCTCGGTGGCACAGGCCAAGCTCAACGCGGCCGACAAGGACAGCTCGAACTTCCTGCACTCGAACATGAGCTACGCGCAGACGCGCTACTACCCGGCGTCGCAGATCAACACCACGAACGTCGCCAAGCTCAAGCCCGCGTTCGTGTTCCAGACCGAAGTCGTCGAGTCGATGGAAACCGCGCCGATCGTGGTCGACGGCATCATGTACCTGACGACCTCGTACAACCACGTCTACGCCGTCGACGCGGTGACCGGCAAGGAGTTCTGGCACTACAAGCACAAGCAGGGGCCGGTCACGACCTATTGCTGCGGCCCGAACAACCGCGGCGTCGCGATCATGGGCGACCGCGTGTTCATGGGCACGCTCGACGCCAAGCTGGTGTCGCTCGACGCCAAGACCGGCAAGGTGCTGTGGAGCACGCAGATCGCCGACCCCGAACTCGGCTACTCCGAAACGATGGCGCCGGTGGCCGTGAACGGCAAGATCCTGATCGGCACCAACGGCGGCGAGTACGGCGTGCGCGGCTTCGTCAAGGCCTTCGATGCCAACGACGGCAAGCTGCTGTGGACCCACTACTCGATCCCCGAGAAGGGCCACGAAGGCGTGTGGGCGGTCAACGACGCCACCGGCCGCAACATGCTGCGCGACATCGCCGCCGAGAAGAAGCAGCTGGCCGAGAAGGGCGGCGACTTCTACAAGACGCTGGGTGGCGGCGTGTGGATGGCGCCCGCGGTCGACCTCGAGACCAACACCGTCTTCTACGTCGCGGGCAACCCCAGCCCCGACCTGTACGGCACCGAGCGCCCGGGCGACAACCTCTACACCAACTCGATGGTGGCGATCGACCTCAACACCGGCAACTACAAGTGGCACTACCAGTACATCGCGCATGACGTGTGGGACCTCGATGCGGTGTCGCCGGTGATCCTGACCGAAGCCAAGGGCAAGGACGGCAAGATGCGCAAGGTCGCCATCCACGGCGGCAAGACCGGCCATGTCTACGTGCACGACCGCGCGACCGGCGAGCTGATCCGCTTCTCCGAAGCGATGGTGCCGCAGGAGAACATGTGGGTGCTGCCCACCACCACCGGCGCGCGCATGCTGCCGGGCGCCAACGGTGGCGTCGAGTGGAGCCCGATGGCGGTCAACCCGAAGCATCGCCTGGCTTATGCAGCCAACCTGCACCAGCCGATGACCTACCACGTCGAGCCGGCCAAGTACCCGGGCGGCAAGCTGTGGCTGGGCGGCGCCTTCAAGACCATCCCTAGCGAAAAGCAATGGGGACGTCTGGCCGCGGTAGACATCGACACCGGCAAGATCGCGTGGAAGTTCGACACCGAGCAGCCGCTGATCGGCGGCGTGCTGGCCACCGCAGGCGACCTGGTCTTCAACGGCGAGGGCAACGGCTACTTCCGCGCCTTCGACGCCAAGACCGGCAAGAAGCTGTGGGAGTTCCAGTGCGGCGCCGGCGTCAACGCCCCGGCGGTGTCGTACACCGTCAACGGCAAGCAGTACGTCGCGGTGGCGGCGGGCGGCAACACCCAGCTCGACTTCAAGCGCGGCAACTCGGTGTTCGTGTTCGCACTGCCGTAGCCGCTAGACTGTTGCGCAAGGCCCCGGCAGCATGCCGCTGCCGGGGCTTTTTTCATGACCGCATTCCGAGGACCGATCCCCATGAGATTCGCACCACTGGCCCTGGCGCTGGCTGCCGCCACGGCAGCGCCTTGTGCCCTGGCCCAAGCAGCCCCCGCGCGCGCCGCCGTCTGCGTCGCCTGCCACGGCGAAGGCGGCAACTCGACGATCACGACCAACCCGATCCTGGCCGGCCAGACGGCGCGCTACCTGTACCTGCAACTGCGCGACTTCCAGGAGGGTCGGCGCAGCGACCCGCAGATGTCGCCGATGGTGGCCGGCTTGTCGCGCGACGAGTTGCGCGAACTGGCCGACTACTTCGCGGCGCAGAAGCCCAAGCCGCAGAACTTCAAGCCCGACCCCGCAAAGGCACGCCTGGGCAAGGCCAAGGCCGACGAGACGCTGTGCACGATGTGTCACCTCGGTGGCTTCGCCGGCCAGAACGAGATCCCGCGCGCGGCCGGTCAGCACTACGACTACACGGTCAAGCAGTTGCGCGACTTCAAGGCCAAGCGCCGCACCAACGATGCCGGCAACATGACCAGCGTGGCCAATACGTTGAGCGATGCCGACATCGAGAACCTGGCCCACTACCTGGTCGGGTTGTAGCGCCGCCGCGCGGCACCACGCCGATCGCTAGAACGCGCGTGACAGGCGCAGCGACAGCAACGCGCTGCGCGGCGCGCCGGTCTCGAAGTAGCGGCCGTTGGCGTCGTTGACGATCACGCTGCCGGAATAGACACGGTCGGTGACGTTGTCCAGCCGCGCCAGCAACTCGAGCGCCATGCCGTCACCGAGCGGGTAGCGCTGGCTCGCCCGCAGGTTGATCAGCGCATAGCCGGGTGCGAACTGGGTGTTGGTGTCGTTGGCCGCGGTGGCCGACGCGGCGCGCGCCTCGAGCGCCAGTTCGGTGGCGCCGGCCGGCTGCCACACCAGTTCGGCAAATGCATTGCCGCGCTGCGTGCCGACGATGCGGTTGCCGGCCGGGACCGGCACCGTCGGCGCGGTGCACGGGACGCCGGCGCAGGCCAGGAAACCATCGCGGTAGGTGGCGTCGAGCAGCGTCAGCGCCAGTTGCGTGCGCCAGGTTGGCGCAAAGCGCCACGCCAGCGCCAGTTCGGCACCGTTGCGCTCGGTGCGGCCGACGTTCTGGTACGCCGAGCGGCCACCGGCATTGGTGGCCACGCCGATCTCGTCCTCGACCTCGATGCGAAACAGCGCCGCGTCGAGCGACACGCCGCCGCTGCGCCACTTGGCACCGAGTTCGATCTGGCGGCTCTTCTGCGGCAGCAGCGTGGTGTTGAAGCCCCCGCTGCCATCGGCGCGATAGGCCAGCTCACCGAGCGTCGGCGACTCGAAGCCGCGCGCCACGCTGGCGTGCAGCTGCAGGCCAGGCATCGCACTCCAGCGCAGCCCGAGCACCGGGTTGGTGTAGCTGAAGTCGCGCCGCCCGGAGTCGTCGCCGTTGCTCAGGTACTGGTCGTCGGCCGACAACTGCACCTTGCCGCTGCGCACGCCGGCACTGGCCACGACGGCATCGGTCAGGCGCGCCTCGAGCTGCGCATAGGCGTCGGTGGAACGAGCCTCGTCGGTCTCATCGCGCCGGAGCGCGCCGATCACGCCGTAGGTCGGGTCGGTCACCGTGCCGGTGTAGTTCAGGTAGCCGCGGCGATCATCGCGCTGGCGTTCGACGGCTGCACCGGTGACCAGGTCGATGTCCTCCCAGCCCCACGTCAGCCGGGCATCGACGCCGTTGAAGTCGCGATCGAAATCGATCACGCCGCCGCCGTGCCGCGGATTGCTCTGCGTGACCGCCGGAATCGCCAGCCACTGCGTCACCGAGCGCTGGCCGTTGTAGGCCATCAGCGTGCTCTCGCGCAGCGGGCCGGCGCCGTCGAAACGGTGGCGCCATTGCGCGCCGAACTGCAGCTGGCTCGCGGTCTTGCGGGTGTCGAACTGCGTCGCCTGCGGCGTGGTCTGGTACGGGTCGGCGTCGAACTGCTGCTGGGTCAGGCCGAGTGGGTCGTCGGCCGGCTGGTCGAGTGCATTGAGCGTCACCACCACGCGGTCGGCATCGCTCTCGTAGCCCAGGCGGATGTTGCCGGCCCTCTTCTGCGCGGCACTGTGCGGGCGAAAACCGTCCCACTCCATGGCCGCCACCGAGGCACGCAGGTCGAACCCGTTGCCGAGCGGCGTACCCACGCCGGCGCGCAACTGGCGCAGGCCGAAGCTGCCGACGTCGGCGCTGGCATCGACGCTGCCCTCGCGCGCCGGCGCGCTGACCAGCGCGATCACGCCGCCGGAGCTGTTGCCATAGAGCACCGAGAACGGCCCGCGCAACACCTCGACGCGCTGCGCGCCTGCCAGGTCGAAGTGGCTGACCTGGCCCTGGCCATCGGGCATCGTCGCCGGGATGCCATCGGTATACAGGCGCAGGCCACGCACGCCGAAGCCGGCCCGGGCACCGAAGCCGCGCGAGCTGATCTGCAGGTCCTGCGCGTAGTTGTTGCGGTTGGCCACCACCAGGCCGGGCACACGCGCCATCGCCTCGGACAGGTTGATCATCGGTCCACTGCTGCGCAGCGTCGCGGCATCGATCACCGAGATGGCATAGGGCGCCTCGGCGGCCGCGCGCTCGCCGATCGACCCGGTGATCACCACCTGCTCGGCGGCTGGCGCGACGGGCTGGGCCAGCACGGTGGGCCCGACGAGCAGGCAGCTGGCGGCAGACAGCGCCGCGCAATGGAAATGGGACGTCATGGTGGGGTTCACGGTGGCGACCGGGCATGTTATCGGCCGCGCCGCCGCGCGGTGGCGGCAATAACCCGCAGCACTGCGCCAGGGCACCCGCCCTCGCCCTGCGACGGCAGCCCGGCCGATGGCCTGAGACAATCGTGGCGTGAACCCGCCGACCGTCCTCGACCGCCTGCCGCACCTGCTCAACGCCGACCTGCATTGCCACTCCTGCGTCTCCGACGGCACTTTGCAGCCCGAGGCGCTGGCCGCGCGCGCCAAGGCCGGCGGCGTCGAGTTGTGGTCGCTGACCGATCACGATGAGGTGAGCGGCCAGCAGCGCGCACGCGACGCCGCGTTGCGCGAGGGTCTGGCCTACCTCACCGGCACCGAGATCTCGGTGACGTTCGCCAGCGTCACGGTGCACATCCTCGGCCTCGGCTTCGATGCCGACGACACCGCGTTGCGCGACGGCCTGGCCCGCACCCGCGGTGGCCGCGAGGCACGCGCGCGTGAAATGGCCGCCAGCCTGGCGCAGGTGGGCATCCACGGCGCGTTCGAAGGCGCCCTGCCCTACGTCGGCAACCCCGAACTGATCTCGCGCACGCACTTCGCGCGCTTCCTGGTCGAGCGCGGCATCTGTGCCGACACCAACGAGGTGTTCCGCCGCTACCTCGTCGAAGGCCGGCCCGGCTTCGTGCCGCACCGCTGGGCCAGCCTGGGCGATGCGGTGCGCTGGATCACCGCAGCCGGCGGCATGGCCGTGATCGCCCACCCGGCGCGCTACAAGTTCACGCCGACCGAGGAGTACGCCCTCTTCAGCGAATTCAAGGCCCATGGTGGCGGCGGCGTCGAGGTCGTGACCGGCAGCCACAGCGCCGCCGAAAGCCTGAAGTACGCCGGGATGGCGATCGAGTTCGATCTGCTGGCCTCGCGCGGCAGCGATTTCCATTCGCCGGGCGAGAGTCGCACCGACCTGGGCAGCCTGCCCGACCTGCCGGGCCAGGTGACGCCCGTATGGCAGGCGCTGGCCGAGCGCGTGCAGTGGCCGGCGTGAGCCGCACGAACCATCCCGCTGCAGGCATCGCGCTGATCGTTGCCGCGGCGACATGCTTCGCCAGCATGGACACCACGCTGCGCTACCTCGGCGCCTTCATCGGCATCGCGCTGATGCTGTGGCTGCGCTACGCGATGCACACGCTGGCGATGACGGCGTGGATCGCGCTGTCGCGCGACAAGACCTTCCGCACCGCCAACCCGCGCTTCCAGGTCTTGCGCGGCGCGCTGCTGATGTTCGCGTCGGCGATGGCCTTCAATGCCCTTCGCCACATGCCGGTGGCGGAGTTCACCGCGATCGTGATGCTGACGCCGCTGCTGGTGACGCTGCTGGCGCGCGTGTGGCTGAAGGAACGCGTGTCGGCGTTGCGCTGGACCCTGGTGGCCGGCGGTTTTGCCGGTGCCCTGATCGTCATCCGGCCGGGCAGCGGCCTGTTCGGTTGGGCGGTGCTGCTGCCGCTGGCCGCGGCGCTGTCGAGCGCGGCGTTCCAGATCCTGACCAGCAAGCTCGCGCCGCACGAGAACCCGTACACCACCAACTTCTACACCGGCCTGACCGGCGTCGCGCTGGCCACGCCGCTGCTGATCGCCAGCTCGGCCGACATCAGCGACACGCTCACCACGGCACCACCGCTGCACCTGGGGCTGCTGCTGACGATCGGCGTGCTCGGCACCGCCGGCCACCTGTTGTTGATCATGGCGCTGGGCAAGGCGCCCGCGGCCACGCTGATGCCGTTCCTGTACGTGCAGATCGGCGTTGCCGCGCTCGCCGGATGGCTTGCGCTCGACGCCGTGCCCGACGCCTGGGGTTGGACCGGCATGGCCGTGATTGCAATTTGCGGCGCCGCCAGCGCCTGGCTCAACGTGCGCGACGCTGCCGCACAGCAGCGGCCGGTGTCGGCCATCGCGATCGACGCGGTGGCCGATTGATCGAACGGGCGAGGCCATGTCGCAATACTTCGAAGTCCATCCCGACAACCCGCAGCCGCGCCTGCTCAAGCAGGCCGCGCAGATCCTGCACGCCGGCGGGATCGCAGCGATCCCGACCGACTCGAGCTACGCGCTGGTGTGCCACCTCGACGACAAGGCCGCCGCCGAGGCCCTGCGCCGCATCCGTGGCGTCGACGACAAGCACCACTTGACGCTGCTGTGCCGCGACCTCAGCGAGCTGGCGAGCTACGCCCGCGTCGACAACCGCCAGTACCGCCTGCTCAAGCTCGGCACGCCGGGTCCGTTCACGTTCATCCTCGAAGCCACCAAGGAAGTGCCGCGGCGCCTGTCGCACCCGTCGCGCCGCACGATCGGACTGCGCGTGCCCGATCACCGCGTGACGCAGGCGTTGCTGGCGCTGCTGGGCCAGCCGCTGCTGGCCACCACGCTGATCCCGCCGGGCGACAGCGAGCCGATGAACGACCCGCAGTCGATCCGCGTGCGATTCGAGAAGACCGTGCAGGCGGTCGTCGACGCCGGCGCCTGTCCGATGCAGCCGACCACCGTGATCGACATGACCGGCGACGCGCCAGTGCTGGTGCGCCAGGGTCGCGGCGATGCGAAGCAGCTCGGGTTGCAGGCGCTGGACTGACCCGCACGGACTCGCGACTGGCCCGGTTCCCAGCGCAGTTCGATGTCGGCTGCAGAGCCGCCGCACGAGTGCCGTCGTCTTGACAGACACGACCTTCGCTGCGTTGCGCAGCCGACCGCGTGCGGGATCAGGCTGAGCGCGCGGGCCTCAGGCGCATCTGTCCGGGCAGAGGGACCGAGCGGCGCAGCACGTCCTCGCCCAGCCACTCCGCCGCGACACGGGCGCGCTGCGACACCAGTCGCGGCGGCAGCTGGCGGTAGTCGTCGTTGAAGACTTCGAAGCTGTAGTCGCCGCGAAAGCCCAGATCGGCCAGCCGCAGCACGAGGGCGGCGACCTGATCGCCAAGCAGGCCATCGCCGGGAAAGACCCTGTGCTGCGCCGTGCGGTCAGGCGTGGCCGTTCCGTGCCCCTCGGCATCGAAGACGTCGGCCAGCCGCACGACGAAGATCTTGTCGGGCTCGATCAGGTCCAGGTCATCCAGCGGGGTCGCGGCCAGCAAGGTGTGGGCGGTGTCGATCGCCAGGCCCAGGTTCGGCACATCGGCACGGTCGACCGCGTCCCAGGCTTCGAAGCAGTCGCGCACCGCCCTGCCTCCGCCAACGCCTTCGTAGGCCACTCTCAGGCCCAGCGGGATCGCCAGCATCGCGAGCTTGCGCAAGTCGCGGGCGATGGCCGCCTGGTCCTGTGCAGATGCCGGGTGGGTCGACGAGGACACCATCAGCATCGGCGCGCCGACCGCCTGCGCCATCTGCAGCATGGCCTTGGCGACCTCGAGCTTGTAGGCGTGCTGCCGGCCCGACAGCCCCTCGAAGTCGCGCAACCACTGGAAGCCGGTGACGCGCAGGCCGCTGCCCTTGACAGCGCGTGCCGCCGCCTCGAGGCCGCCGGGGTGCCGAGCGATGTCGCCGGCGTCGAGCATCACCTGTGTGAAGCCGGCGTCGCGGATGGCCGCCAGCCGGACCTCGAGCGGCCCGGCCAACGTCACCGTGGCCATGCCGAAGTCGTCGAAGTTGCCCGTCTGCCGGGTCATGGCCTGGCCCCGTCCTGGACCCCACTTCCACCCGGCGTCGTGCACGAGCTCGAACATCACGCTGTCCATCCAGTGCCGGGTCAGCGCGCCGTGCTCATTGCTGTGCACCTTGCCGCTTTCGAGGAATTCGACACCCCGCGCGCGCAGCGCCGCCACGGCCGCCGGCACGCTCGGCGTGCCCAGGCCGATGCGCTGCAGCATCTCGGTGCACTCGACGTCCACGAGATCCGGCACGGGCTCCACGAGTTGCAGGTAGAAGCTCTTGCAGGGGCTGGCGAGGATCTTGCCGTTGGGCATGATGCCGAAGCGCTGGCTGTCTGGCAGCTCGACGAAACCGAACAGCTCACGGTAGAACTCGCACCAGGTGTCCATGCGGTCCCGGTCGATGTACTGCACGATCCCGAACCAGTGCAGCCCGGCCACTGCCGGCGGGTGCTGGTCCACGTCGGGGATCGGCACGAAGTCGACGTCCCAGATCGAGAACTCGCGGTAGCGGTCGACGAAGTAGATGCGGCTGCCGCCCACCCCGTGGATGGCGGGGATGTTGAGCTCCATCACCTCCACATGCGTCGGCACGGCCCAGGCGCCGCGCTCCAGCGCACGGGCGTAGGCCGCCCGCGCGTCGCGGACGCGGAAGGCCACGGCGGCGATCACCGGGGTCTCGGCGGGCACGATGCTCTCGGGTCGCCCGCCTGCGTGGGCGTTGACGACGACGTTCATCGCACCCTGGCGGTACAGCAGCACCTCCCGCGAGCGGTGCTGGGCGACAGGGCGAAAACCCATCATCTCGAGCACCTGGCCCAAGGCCTGCGGCCGCGAGGTCACGTACTCGATGAATTCGATGCCGTCCAGGCCCAGCGGGTTGCTCGGCTGGACCTCGATCTCGCGGTCGATCGCTTGGCTCATGGGGACTCCGGCAAGGCAAGATGGGCACCGACCGAAACCCGGGCCCTCGGCCCCGGTCGTTGATGCGCTCCGACACCACGGCACCCGGCAGCGGCGCCGCCTGTCTGTAGTCTACAAGCCCGCGGTCTCACGTCGGGGCCCGCGAGCGCCGCTCAAGCCGGCCAGCGCGGCTGCGCCAACCCTTGGGGACTCCGGCCTCCGGCGTCATGCCGTAGACCGGCTCGCCGGGCAGTCCCTTCTTCAGCGGCTCGCGCGCAGCGATCAGCTTCTCGAGGTCGACGCCGGTGCGCACGCCCATGGCCTCGAACATGAAGACCAGGTCCTCGGTGACCACGTTGCCCGACGCGCCAGGCGCGTAAGGGCAACCGCCGAGACCGCCCAGCGACGAGTCGAAGGTGCGCACGCCGACGTCGTACGCAGCCAGGCAGTTGGCCAGCCCGAGGCCGCGCGTGTTGTGCATGTGGGCGGCCCCGGTGCGCTCGCCGATCACGGCGCGCACCTTGTTGAACAGGCGGCGCACCTGGGCCGGGTTGGCCATGCCCGTGGTGTCGGACAGCCCCGCCTCGTCGACGCCGGCGACGATGGCCTCGCCGGCCATCCAGACCACGTCCTCGTCGGTGACCTCGCCCTGGATCGTGCAACCGAAGGCGGTCGAGATGCCGGCCTCGATCTTCACGCCGGGCGCGATCTCGTCACGCAGGCGAGCGATGGCTTTTATCTCCTCGATCATCTGCTCGCGCGTCTTGCGCACGTTGGCCATCATGTGCGCTGCGCTGGCCGACACCGGGATGGTCAGCTTGTGCACGCCGGCACGCAATGCAGCCTCGGCGCCGCGCAGGTTGGGCACCAGTGCCATCACCGTCACGCCGGGGTGCGTCAGCGCGTGCCTCACCACCTCGGCCGCATCGGCCATCTGCGGCAGCAGCTTGGCCGGCACGAACGAGCAGACCTCGATCTCGCGCAGGCCCGCCGCCACCAGGGCGTCGATCCACACGAACTTGTCGGCGGTGGGCATCACGGCCTTGACCGACTGCAGGCCGTCACGGGGCCCGACTTCGCTGATCAGCACGTCGGGCTCGGTGGCGGTCGCACTCATGGTTCGCACTCCTGGGTGATCGGCAGCGGCGCTGCCGGCTAGGCGCCGAGCACGGCCTTGCGGGTCGCCTGCAGCACGGCGCGCAGGTCCTCGATCGGGATCTGACCCGGCGCCGAACTGGCCTTGCCGACGGCGAAGGTGACCGTCGAGCCGAAGGCCCAGCCGACCATCCGCGTCAGCGACCCGTAGGCGCCCATCGACATGCTGATCAGCGGCAGCGCCACCGTCTGGCTCGCGGCCTGGGTGGCGGCGAGCAGGGTCAACACGTCCTGCGGCCCCTGCGGCATCACGGCGACCTTGGCCACGTCCGCGCCGAGGCGCTCGGCCTCGGCGAACTTGGCAGTCAGCCAGGCCGCGTCCGGCGTGGCCTGGAAGTTGTGATACGAGGCGACGAGCGGCAGCTCATTCGCGCGCGTCGCGGCGCGGATGCGTGCGAAGTCGGCCGCGTCGCTGGACATCTCCCAGTCGACCATGTCGACGCAGCGCGCGTCGCACACGGCCTCGTGGATGCGCACGACTTCGGCCTCGGCCACCGTGATCGGCTGGCCGCCCTCGCGCGTCGATCGGCGCGTGAACAACACCGGCGTCTCGCCGGCAGCGGCGCGGATCGCGCGCGCGGTATCGATCACGGCCTGGGCATCGCCGAGCGCGGCGAAGAAGTCGACCCGCCACTCGAGCAGGTCGGGCGCTTTCGGCAGCACCGCCTCGAGCTCGGCGAGGACTTCCTCGCGCGTGCGGCCGACCAGCGGCGTACAGATCAGGGGCAACTTGCCGCCGGCAACCGGCTTGCCGCGCAGGTGGATCAGTCGGGTGGGGGTCATGGGGAGCTCTGCGGGGATCTCGGGGTGGTCGGGCCGGGAGCGAGTCGAGCGTCAGAACATCTCGCCGCCGCGAGAGCGGCGGAGAATGTCGAGCACGGTGACGAGATCGCCGATCGGGATCTGCCCTGGGGCCGAGGCCGCCTCGCCGACCGCGTAGCTCAGGCAGGACCCGAACAGCCCACCGACCATCCGCGTCACCGAGCCGAGCGGCCCGACCGACATGCTGATCAGCGGGATGTGGGCCTTCTCGTCGGCGCGTGCCGTTGCAGCCAGCAGCGTGAGCACATCGGCACGGTCGCGCGGCATCACCGACACCATCGCGACATCGGCACCCTGACGCTCGGCTTCGAGGAAGCGGTCGACCAGGAAGTCGATGCCCGGCGTGTAGCCGAAGTTGTGGTACGAGAGGATGAGGTGCCGCTCGTTCGCGTGAGCGCTCTCGCGCACGCGCTGCACCAGGCGGGCGTCGTGCTCCAGCTCGAAGTCGACGAAGTCGACGAGCCGGCTGGCGCTGACCGCGGCGTAGAGCTCGACCACCTGCTCGTCGTCGATGGCGATCGGCTGCCCCCCTTCCTTGCTCGACCGGCAGGTGAAGACCAGCGGCAGCGTCCCGCAGGCTGCGCGCAGCGCCCGTGCCGTGTCGAGCACCGCAGCCGTGTCGGCGATGGCTTCGAAGTAATCGGCCCGCCACTCGACCAGGTCGGGCTTCTTCGCCAGGATGCCCGCGACCTCCGCCAGCAGGCGCTTCTTCGAGCGACCCACCAGCGGCGTGCCGATCAGAGGCGTCTCGCCGCCCTTCTTCTTGCCGCGGCGGCCGACCACCAGCTTGTGTTTCATGTCATGCACTCCGGTGCTCCTGCATTGTCGATTCGTCCGGTCGCAGCGACGCTCGTGAACCGGCGGGCTCAGTACGCGACCCGCGACACCGCCCGCAGTTCGTCGGGCGTGGTCGTGCCGAAGCCGAAGAACTCGAGGTAGGCGGGGATCATCTCGAACAGCATCTCGGTGCCCACCTGGATGCGGCAGCCGCGGTCGAGCGCCGCCTGCAGCAGCGGCGTGATCTCCTGCCGCATCACGACCTCGCCAACGAAGCTGTCTTTCGACAGCCGCGAGGCGTCGAAGGGCAGCGGGTCCCCTGCATTCATCCCGAGCGGTGTCGCGTTCACCACCAGATCGTAGCCGGCCGGATCGTTGCTGCCGCTGCGCACGTCGATCTTCGGATAGTGCTGCCGCAGCCGCGCGACCAAGCCCTCGGCCGACTCGGCCCGGGTGTCGAAGACCGTCATCCGCGCCGGGCCCTCGGCCGCCAGCGAGGCGGCGATCGCCGAGCCGACGCCGCCGGCGCCGACCACGAGGCACGACGCGCCATCCAGTCGCAAGCCCTTGCGCAGCACGCCTCGCACGAAGCCGGTGCCGTCGAACATGTCGCCGAGCAGGCGGCCGTCCGGTTGCAGCCGCAGTGCGTTGCAGGACGCGGCGATCTGCACCGCCGTGCTCGCCTCGTCGAGCAGTGCCACCGTCGTCACCTTGTGCGGCATCGTGATCAGGGCGCCGTGGAAGTTGGTGAAGCGGCGGATCGCCGCCAGCGCCGCCGGGTAGTCCTGCGCCTTCACGCCCATCGGCACGACCACCGCATCGATGCCGCGGCTCTCGAACCAGGGGTTGTAGATCAGGGGCGCCTTGAACGCGTCGGTGGGGTAGCCGATGTGGGCGATGAGCCGGGTCTTGCCGCTGATCATGGAAATCTCTGACCCAGGATGGCCGTGGCGCCGGTGCGCACGTCGCTCACGGCGCGGAGGGCCTGGGATGCGCCGCGAGGTAGGCCTTCAGCGTCTCCAGGCAGCGCGTCGCGTGCTCGGCGTAGCCCATCTCCTCGTGGCGCACCTTGTTGGGCAGCTCGATCGAGTAGACGCAGGGCGGGATGTTCTCGAGGATGCGGGCGACGTCGATGCCGCCTTCGCCCACGTACAGGCGTGCCTCGCGCAAGATGCGGATCATCTCCTGCCGCTCGGTCGGGATCTCCGCCGGCGCGTCGCACAGGTGCGCGAAGTGGAACCACTCGCGCGGCAAGGTGCGCAGCTCGGCGGGATCGTCGCCCGCGCGGTGGATGTGGTGCATGTCGATCATCAGGCCGGCATTGCTGCGCTGGATCGTCGTCAGCACGTCCACCGCCTGCGCGAGGTTGCGCACCGCCGCGATCGGCACGTACTCCAGGTCCACCGTCAGGCCCAGCGGCTTGGCGAGGTCGCAGAGTTCGGCGAACTTCTCGATGTAGTAGTCGCGCTCGCCGCTCCAGATCGAAGACAGCACGGCCCGCGCGCCAAGCTCCGCGGCCACCTCCATCGCCGGCAGGTAGCTCTTCGGGTCGACGCCCTCGAAGATGCGCGCCAGTTCGATGTCGTGCACGCGCACGCCGGTGGCGGCCAGCGCCCGCTTGGTCTGCTTCAGCATCTCGCGGTTCTCGGCGAGCGCGTAGTTCGGCTCGCCCGGCAGGCCCATGTAGATGGGCCGGATGCTGACGTAGTCGTAGCCTGCGCGCGCCGCGATGTAGGTCATCTCCGGCGGCGCGCAGCCCAGCACGGTCAGGTGGGCCAGCGAGAATTCCTGGGCCATGGCTGTCGTTCCCGTTCAGTTGCCGGTCGAAACGTGGTGGACCTTCTTGCCCGGTGAGTAGATGTCCATGATGTTCCAGTGGCCCGCCGTGGGCACGGGCTCGTTCTTCATGAAGACGTCGATCACGACGGGGCGCTTGGACTTGATGGCCTTCTCCAGCGCCGGCTTCAGCTCCGCGGCGGAGGCGACCTTCACGCCGTCGATGCCGTAGGCGCGGGCGATCGCCGCGTAATCGGGCGACCAGGTCTTGCCGTTCTTCTCGAACACCGTCGCGAAGGTCGTGCCGAAGTGCGCCAGCTCGAGGCCGGCGATGGTGCCGAACGCGTGGTTGTTCATGATGACCCAGATCACCGCGATGTCTTCCTCGAACGCGGTGGCCAGCGCTGCCGGGTTCTGGCCGAAGCCGCCGTCGCCGATCAACGCCACGACGACCTTGTCCGGCCGGGCCACCTTCGCGCCCAGCGCGGCCGGCGCGCCGAAGCCCATCGTCGCGAAGCCGCCGGGGGTGAAGACGCTGCCGGGGGTGTAGACCGGGAACTGCTGGGCCATGCCGTTCTTGTTCCAGCCGACGTCGGTGCAGAGCAGCGCGTCACGCGGCATGACGGCGCGCAGGTCGGCAAGAATGCGCTCGGGCCGCATCGGCCAGGCGCTGCTCTCCATCGCCTTCCTGTTGCCGGCGACGAACTTCTTGCGATTGGCCGCCATCTCGGCGACGAGCTTGGGCCGCTGCACGCCCTTCGGCGCGAGCTTGCGGGCAACCCGGTTCAGCACCCGCAGCGCGCCCTTGAGATCCGCCACGGCGCCGATCGCGACCGGGAAGTTGCGGCCGATCTCGGCCGGATCGATGTCGATGTGGATCAGCTTCGTCGGCGGCATGCGGAAGGTGTACTTCTCCTCCCACGAGCTGCAGTCGGCCTCGGAGAAGCGGGTGCCGAGCCCGAGGATCCAGTCGGCACCCTTGCACTTGTCGTTGATGAACTTGGTGCCCCAGAACCCGGTCATGCCCAGGATCAGCGGATGGTCGTCGGGCAGCGCGCCCTTGCCCATCAGCGTGTGCGCGACCGGCAGCGACAGATGCTCGGCCAGCTCGCGCATCTCGGTCGCGGCATCGGCCAGCAGAATGCCGCCGCCGACGTACATCAGCGGCGTCTTCGCGGCGAGCAGCGCACGGATGATCTCCTCGGCCGTCTCGTCGTCGAGCGAAGGCTTGTGCAGCGTCTTGGTGTTGGCGAGCGTGCGCTTCCACAGCGCGACATCGATCTCCGCGGAGAAGATGTCCATCGGCACGTCGACCAGCACCGGGCCCGGGCGGCCGCTCTCGGCAAGCGTGAACGCCTTCTCGAGGATCTCGGGCAGCAGGTGCGGCGAATCGACGCGCCACGCCCGTTTCACGAACGGCCGGTAGATCTCGTACTGCGACGCGTCGGCGTGCAGGTTCACTTCCTGGTGCGGGTGCTTGCCGTAGTAGTGCGTCGGCACGTCGCCGGCGATCACCACCATCGGGATCGAGTCGAGCGCGGCGTTGGCCACGCCGGTCGCGGCGTTGGTGAGGCCGGGCGAGAGGTGCGACAGCAGGACGGAGGCCTTGTTGGTCGCCCGCGCATAGCCGTCGGCCGCGTGCGCGGCGATCTGCTCGTGCCGGGTGTTGATGAACTTGATCTGCTTGCTCTTGGACAACGCCGCCAGCACGGCGATGTTGGTGTGGCCGCACAGGCCGAACACGTGCCGTACGCCGCGGGCCTCCAGGTACTTGACGAGCTGGCGGGCAATCTGGTCCTTCTTCATCGGGATGCTCCTCGGATCTTCAAGTCGTGATGGTCTCGACCTCGGCTTCCAGCGCCGGGTCGTAGAACGGCCCGAACAGCTCCTCGTCGGAGGGCTTGTCCTCCTTGATCGGCACCGACACCCAGGTCGTGTTCAGGTAGTGCTTCAGGTTCACGTTCTCGGAGATGATGTTGCCGCCCCAGGTGCCGCAGCCCAGGCTGGAGGTCATCGGCATGCCGTTGTTGAAGGCGCCGGCGTTGGCCTTGGACTGGGGCTGGCGCACCATGATCCGCGACACCGGCGCCGCCAGGCCGAGGCGGTGGATGTGGTCCGCGTCGAACGAGTAGATGCCGCAGGAGTGGCCCTTGCCGCCGACCTCGTAGATGGCGCGCATCATCTCCAGCGCCTGATCGAAGCCCTGGTACTTGTACAGCGCCAGCAGGGTGGTGAGCTTCTCGCCGGAGAAGTGGTGCTCCTTGCCGATGCCGTCGCCGTGCACCATGATGAACTTGCGATCGGCCGGGATCTCGAAGCCGGCGATCTTCGCCAGTTGCTGCGGAGCGATGGCGACCGTGGAGGCCGTGCGATGGCGCTCGTCGTCCCACATCGCCTTGCGCAGCAGTTCCTTCTCGGCCGGCGAGGCGAGGTGTCCGCCTTCCTTCTGCAGCTGGGCCACCAGCTTGTCGAAGATCGAGGCCTCGATGATCAGGTTGCCGTCGGCCGAGCAGCCCGAGCCGAAGTCCGAGGTCTTCGACAGCCGCGTGTTGCGCGCCGCTTCCTCGATGTCGGCGGTCTCGTCGATGATCATCGTCGAGTTGCCGGCGCCCACGCCGTAGGCGGGCGTGCCCGAGCTGTAGGCTGCGCGCACCATCGGCTGGCCGCCGGTGGCGATGATCAGGTCGGCGCGCGCCATCAGCGCCTGCGACATCGGGATGTTGACCTTGGTCAGGCACTGCAGGATGTCGGCCGGCGCGCCTTCGCGCTCGAGCGCCTCGCGCATCAGCCGCACCGTTTCGTACGAAGTCTTCTTCGAGCGCGGGTGCGGCGAGAAGATGACCACGTCGCGCGCCTTGATGGCGTAGATCGCGTTGCCGGCCGGCGTCAGGTCGGGGTTGGTCGTCGGCACGATGCAGGCGATGATGCCGGCGGGCTTGCCGTACTTGACGATGCCCTTCTCGGGGATCTCCTCGATGATGCCCACGCTCTTCTGGCGCAGCGCATCGCGCAGCACGCCGCGGATCTTCATGCGCTTGCCCATGCGGCTGACCGCGTCGCCCAGCCCCGACTCCTGGATACCCATGTCGACGAGCCGCGTGAAGGTCTGCTTGTTCGCGACGGCCCACGCCACCGCCTGGCACAAGCGGTCGACCCGCGCCTGGTCATACGTCTCGATGATGGCCAGCGCCTTGCGGGCACGCTCGAAGGCCTGGTCGAGTTCGGCGCGCTGTTCGTCGGTGATCGGACTCTTCACCTGTTCGGGGGCAGTCATGGTCTCTTGTCTCCAGTCGGGATCGGAAAGATAGACCTCGCCGGACATTTCGTCCATGCCATCGAGGCAATACGCTACATTTCCAGGCGCAATGAACGTGGCGCCGCACCCCGAGTTCGACGAGGAACTGCTCGACGTCCGGCAGTTGCGCATGTTCGAGCTGATCTACGACACGCGCAGCGTGACGCGTGCGGCCGAGCAGATGGGCCAGAAGCAGCCCACCGTCAGCATCTGGCTGAGCAAGCTGCGCAGCCAGCTCAACGACCCGCTGTTCGTGCGCACCTCCAACGGCATGCAGCCGACGCCGCGCGCCGACACGCTGATCGTGACGGCGCGCGAGGTGCTGAAGTCCCTGCGCGAGATCACCAGCACGCGCCAAGTGTTCGACCCCGCCACGGCGACACGACAGTTCCGCATCTGCATGGCCGACTCGAGCCACCTGTGCCTGATGCCGCAGCTGCTGGCGCACGTGCGCGCCGTGGCGCCGAAGGTCAGGCTCGTGGCCGCCGCGCATCGACGCACAGACGGCCCGTGCACTGGAGTCGGGCGAGGCCGACCTCGCGCTCGGCTTCGTGCCCTGGCTGGAGTCGGGCTTCTACCAGCAGAGGCTGTTTCCGCAGGACTGGGTCTGCCTGGTCAACGCAAAGCACCCGCGCGTCCGCGACACCCTGACGCTGGACGCCTACAAGAAAGAGGACCACGTCGCCGTGACCGGCGGCACCGGGGCGCAATTGCTCGAAGACGCGATGGCGCGCCACCGCGTGCGCCGCCACGTGGTGTTGGAACTGCCGGGCTTCCTGGGCCTGTCGGGCATCGTCTCGGCGACCGACCTGATCGCCACGCTGCCGCGCCAGATCGGCGAGACGCTGGCGGGTCTGGCCGGCGTCAAGGTCCTGGAGTGTCCGCTGCGGGTGCCCTCGGTGGACATCCAGCAGCACTGGCACGCGCGCTACCACCACGACCCGGGGAACCAGTGGCTGCGCGGCGTGGTGGCGAAGGTCTTTGTGCGGTGACGTGGCCTCCGGCATGCATGGCACCTGCATTGCGCCTGCCAATGTTGCGTATTGCTGCCCATGGGATGGACATAATGTCCTGTCCCGTCTAGCCTCCGTGCAAAGTCACGGCTGCGTGACTGACACACGCGACGACGGCCGAAGGAGACAAGTTGGGCAACGCTCTTCCCTGGAACGAGGCTCGGCCGTGCGCCAGGCTGTGCCCGGCCGCGCCACCGCGGCTGTTCCTGGCCGGCGCCCTCGCTCGCCGTCAGCTCCGTATCCGTCCTGTCGCTTGGTGGGACGCCGTACCCCGTCGCCGACACCGCACCCGGGCTCGTGCAGCAGCCCGTTTCTCTCACTTGACAAAGGAACCACCATGAACTTCAGGATTGACCGCCGTTCGGCGCTGATGACCAGTGCCGCCCTTGCCGCGTCGGCCATGATGCCGGCCTGGGCGCAAGACAAGCCGACGCTTCGCTTTGCTGCCGTCTTTTCGGACAAGGACATCCGCGCCGACATGATGCGGATGCTCGCCAAGGACGTCGAGGGCGACTTCAAGATCGAGCCGTTCCTCGGCGGGACGCTGTTCAAGCAGGGGACCGAACTCGTGGCGCTGCAACGCGACAACCTCGAGCTGGGCAACGTCGGGCCGCAGGACATCAGCAAGCAGCTGCCAGCCTGGTCGGTGCTGACGTCGGCCTACACCTTCCGCGACGCCAACCACGTGCTGGCGTTCTTCGCGAGCGATCTCGGCGCGGAGATGAAGAAGCAGGCCGAGGACCAGCTCAAGATCAAGATCCTCGGGCCGACGTTCTACGGCACGCGCCAGGTCGGCCTCAAGACCAAGAAGAAGATCACCACGCCGGCCGACCTGGCGGGGATCAAGCTGCGCATGCCGCCCGGGGACGCCTGGCAACTGCTGGGGCGGTCGCTCGGGGCGAACCCGACGCCGATGGCCTACGCGGAGACCTACACCGGGCTGCAGACCGGGGCGATCGACGGCCAGGACAACCCGCTGCCCAACGTGCAGAACATGAAGTTCTACGAGGTGATGTCGCAGATCGTGCTGACCTCGCACCTGGTCGCCTTCGACGTGCTGTGCATGAACCTCAAGTCCTGGAACGCCATGAGCCCCGCCAAGCAGAAGAGCTTCCAGGCCGCGGTGGACAAGGCGCTCGGCTGGAGCGTCAAGGAGCACCTGAAGCGCGAGGCGGAACTCGTCGACGGCTTCAAGAAGCAGGGCCTCGAGATCAACACGCCGGACATCGCCGCGTTCCGCGCCTATGCGCAGAAGGTCTACCTGGCTTCCGACGAGGCGAAGTCCTGGGCGCCTGGCATCCTCGACAAGATCCTCGCGGTCAAGTAGCCGGGACAGCAGCAAGCCCGTGGGCCCCTGGAGTGGCCCACGGTCCGCCCGGCCGCAGGCGCCTGCCGTGCGGCAGCGCGCCGGGCGTGTCGTGCGATAAGGAGGAGGAGTCGACCATGCATCCGACCGTGAGAAGTGCCGTCGACTGGATTCGACGGCGCGCCGAGAACGTCGTGTCCCTCCTGCTGGGGATCATGTTCGTCGCCTTCATCGTCCAGATCGTCTTTCGCTACTTCTTCAATTTCCCCGTCGGCTGGTCCTCGGAGCTGTCGGTGATCACCTGGCTCTACATGGTGCTGCTGGGGTCGGCGTTCTGGCTGAAGGAAAGCGAGGAGATCCGCTTCGACCTCGTCTCGAACTCGGTCGGCCCCCGCGCTCGGCGGGTCATCGGAATCCTCGTCGCGAGCGCGACGGTCGTGCTGTTCGCGATGTCGCTGCCGGCGACGGTCAAGTACGTCGCGTTCATGAAGGTCGAGAGCTCGTCGTACCTGAAGATCCGCCTCGACATCCTGTACTCGGTCTACGTCGTCTTCGTGGTGGCGGTCATCGTCCGCTACGCGTGGGCGGTGTGGACTGCGCTTCGTGGCGAGGCCATCGAGGAAGTCGACATCACGCAGAAGGGCTACGGCCTATGAACCTGACCAGCCCGTTCTCGCTGGCGATCTTCGCCATCGTCGGTCTGAGCATGCTCGGGCTTCCGGTCGGGCACGCGATGATCGGCGGCTCGATCCTCTACCTGTACGCCGCGGGCCTCGACATGGGGACCGCGGCCGAGCAGCTGCTCAACGGCATGTACTCGAGCTTCCTGCTGCTCGCGATTCCGCTGTTCGTGCTGGCGGCCGAGTTCATGAACGCCGGCAGCATCATGGACAGGCTGCTGCGCTTCTGCAACGCGATCGTCGGGCGCTTCCGCGGCGGCCTCGCGCACGTGAACGTCGTGCAGAGCATCATCTTCGCCAGCATGTCGGGTTCGGCGCTCGCGGACGCGGCCAGCTCGGGCAAGCTGATGCAGTCGCTGATGACCCGGGACGGCAAGTACCCGCCGGCCTACGCAGCCGCCCTGACCACGGTGTCGTCGGTCATCGGGCCGATCATGCCGCCGTCGATTCCGCTGGTGCTCTACGCGCTGGTCTCGGACACCTCGGTCGGCTACCTGTTCCTCGCCGGCGTCATTCCCGGCCTGCTGATCGGCCTCGTTCAGAGCGGGCTGATCGCCTTCACCGCGAAGCGGCGCAACTTCCCCGTCGAGGCGCCGGTGCCGCTGCGGGAACTCCCGCGCGTCACCTGGGAGGCGTTGCCGGCGCTGATGATGCCGGTGATCCTGCTGGGCTGCCTGTACAGCGGCATCACGACGCCCACCGAGGCCGCCGCGGTCGCCGCCGCCTATGCGCTGCTGATCTCCGCCTTGCTCTACCGCAGCGTCAGCCCGAAGGACGTCTACGTCTCGCTGCGGACCAGCGCGCGCATCACCGTGTCCATCGGCATGCTGATCGCCGGCGCGCTCGTCTTCAACTACGTCATCACGGTCGAGAACATCCCGCGGACGCTGAGCGGGATCCTGAAGGCGTACGAGATGTCGCCGCTGGTGTTCCTGCTGGTCGTCAACATCGTGCTGCTGATCCTCGGCTGCTTCCTCGAGGGGACGACGATCATCCTGGTCATCCTGCCGGTGCTGCTGCCCACCGCGCAGGCACTCGGGATCGATCCGGTGCACTTCGGGGTGATGGCGGTGATGAACATCATGATGGGACTGGTGACCCCGCCTTATGGCCTGCTGCTGTTCATGATGTCGAAAGTGACCGATGTTCCGCTGCGCGACATCGTGCGCGAGGCGATGCCGTTCCTCTACGCCATGCTCGGTGCGCTGGCGCTGATCACGCTGTTCCCCAGTCTCGTTCTCTTCCTGCCGCGGCTGCTCGGGTATACAGGCTGACGCGGCATTCGAGGCAAGGCGTCCCGCCACCGGACCCTGCGGAGTGAACATGGACGGGTTGCCCAGGGCCGCGATGCTGCTGTCGTTCGACATTGCGGCGGAGGCGCAACTCGAGCACGACGACTGGCACTCGCACGAGCATCTGCCCGAGCGGCTGGCCATCCCCGGCTTTCTGCGCGGCTCGCGCTGGAGGGCGCTGGCCGGCGGGCCGGCCTACTTCGTGATGTACGAGGTCGGCGAACTCGGCGTGCTGTCGTCGCCGGCCTACATGGACCGGCTGAACCACCCGAGCCCCTGGACCGCGAAGATGATGCCGTCGTACCGCGGCATGAGACGCGGCCTGTGCGAGATCGTGGCCCGTGCCGGCCACGGACTGGGCGGCTTCGGCCTGCTGCTGCGCTTCGGCGTCGAGGCCGATGGCCAGGCGGCGCTGCGCGATTGGCTGGCCGGAGAGGTGATGCCGGCGCTGCCGGCGCAAGACGGGGCTGGCGAGCGCCATGCTGTTCCGATCCGGCCTGCAGGCCGCACTCACGGTCGAACAGCGCATCCGTGGCCAGGATGCCGCCGTCGACTGGGCGCTGCTGGTGACCGGCTTCGCACGCTCGAGCATCGAGGCGCTGGCAACCGGAGTGCTGCGCCGTCGGAACTGGAGCGGCGTGGCGCGAGCGGCGTCGAGTCAGCCACCTACCAGTTGGTGCACTGCCTCAGCGACCGGGATCTCGCCTCCGTCTGATCCGATCCTGCTGCCACTGCGGTGGCGCGTTTGCCGGGCGGGGCATGACCTGCCGTCTTCAGAGCGCGGCGAGCAGGGCGTCGACCGCGGCGCGGCCGCGCTTCGCGCGCTCCAGCGCCGGCATGCCCAGTGCCCGGTACTTCGTCGGACACTCCAGGCTGATCGGTACCTCCGGCGGGGCCGCACGCAGCATCGATGCCAGGTCGATGCCGCCTTCGCCAGGAAAGGCGCGCTCGCCGCGGGCCTGGGCGATCATCGTGTCGAAGTCGGTCGGGCGCGGCATCGTGCCGTCGCACAGTTGCACGCAGTCGATCAAGTCCGGCGGTACCGCGGCGATGTCGGCCGCCGTGTTCCCGACGCGGTCGACGTGCAGCGTGTCGATCATCACCCGGCCGTTGGGCTGGCCGGCCGCGCGCACGATCCGCACCGCCTGGGCCAGCGTCTTCAGGCCGGTCCACGGCGTGGGTTCGAAATGGAAGGTGGTGTGGTAGCGGCGGCCCAGCTCGCACAACTGCCCGAACAGGTCGGTCAGTCTCGCGTCGTCGGGCTCGTCGCCATTGACCAGCGCGTTGTGGCTGCCGAGCACGGCGGCGGTCTCGAGCCAGGGCTCGAAGTCCGCCACCACGGTCTCGGCCTTCAGTCGCAGCACGCCCCAGTCGAGCACCTCGATGCCGGTGTCGCGCAGCGCCGCCAGCGTCTCGCGTCGCATCGGGGTGTCGCCGACGATCGGGTGCTGCGCTTCGCCGCTGGCGGCCGCGGGCTTCAGCCGCAGCCCGACGTGGCGGTAGCCGGCCGCCGCGGCGCAGCGCACGACTTCCGGCGGGGTGAGCTCGAAGACAGTCAGGTGGTCGAGCGAGACGATGCGCGGGGCATTCATGCCGGTGGTTGCTCAGCGGACACTGGGGGCTGCCGCAACTTGTTGTCGGGCAGGCCGGGCACGGCGCCGAGCACGCGGTCGCACAGGCCCCCGTCGAGCTTCAGGTCGATGCCGGTGGCATAGCCGAAGTCCGGGCCGGCGAGTTGAACGAGCGCGCGCGCGACGTCGTCGACGCTGCCGATGCGGTGCAGCGGCACCACCGCCTCGCGGCCGGCGAGCATTTCAGGGTCGGCGTACAGCGACTCGGTCAGCGGGGTGCGGATCAGGCCAGGCGACACGGTGTTGACGCGGATGCCGTCGGCCGCCCACTCCTGCGCCATCTGCCGGCACAGCATCACCAGCGCCGCCTTGGCGGGCGAGTAGGCCCCGAGCCCAGGGAACGGGCAATGCGCCGAGACCGAGGCGACCGCGACGATGGCGCCGCGGCTGCGCGCCAGCGCCGGGCGGACGGCGCGCGCCAGCAGCCAGGTGGCGCGCGCGTCGACATTGAAGACGTGGTCCCAGTCCGCGACGTCGAGCGTCGCCAAGGCCCCGGATCGTGTCATGCCGGCGATGGAGAACAGCATGTCCAGACCGCCGCAGGCGGCGGTGACCTCCTCACCCAGTCGGGTGCAAGCGGCGGGGTCGGCGAGGTCGGCCACATGCGCGCTGGCATTGGCGCCGGCGGTCCGCAGTTCGGCCACCAGTTCATCGAGCGCGCCGCCCGGCCGCGCGCCGACGGCGGCCAGCCGCAGTGTCTGCCCGCGCCGGCGCGTGTCGCGCAGCAATTCCAGGCAGGTGGCACGGCCCATGCCGCCGGCCGCGCCGGTGACCAGGGCGCGGATCTCTCGTCCTTCTTCCATCGGAACCTCCCGGGCGTCATGCTCTACTGTGACGTGGAAGTTTGCATCGACAACGAGGTCCACCGTGAGATTCCCTCATCTCTTCCGTCCCGGGCAGATCGGCTCGATCGAGGTCCGCAACCGCATCATCGCCTCGCCGATGGAGCGCAACTACTGCACGCTGGAAGGACGCGTCACGCAGGTCTACATCGACTACCTCGAGGCACGCGCCCGCGGCGGTGTCGGCCTGATGTACACCGAGGCGACCTACGTCGACCCGCGCGGCAAGGGTCGCGGGCTGCAGATGGGCCTGTACGACGATGACCTGATTCCGCAGCTGCGCAAGATGGTGCGCGCGGTGCAGACGCATGGCGCGCGCATCGGGCCCGAGTTGAACTTCGGCGGCCGCGTGGTGCACCCCGAGGTCAGCGGCTTCGAGTCCTGGGCGCCGTCGGTCGTGCCGTACGCGGGCGCCGCGCCGTTCGTGCCGCACGCGATGACCGTCGACGACATCGGCCACGTCGTGAAGTGCTTCGCCGACGCTGCGCGGCGCGCCGTCGAGGCGGGCTGTGATTTCGTCGGCATCCACGGCGCACACGGCTACCTGATCAGCCAGTTCTTCTCACCGTACGCCAACAAGCGCGACGACGCGTACGGCGGCGACCTGCAACGCCGCATGCGCTTTCCGCTGGAGATCGTCGCGGCGGTGCGCAACGCGATCGGCCGCGACGTACCCATCCTCTACCGCCTCAGCGGCGACGAGCACCAGCCCGAGGGCGGCATCACGCTGCAGGACGTGTGCGCGCTGGCGCCCCGGCTCGAGGCTGCCGGCGTCGACCTGATCGACGTCTCGGCCGGCATGTACGAGACCAACTGGTGGATCACGCAGCCGATGGAGATGCCGCAGGGCGTGCTGTCGGCGTCCGCGAAGCCGGTGCGCGAGGCGGTCGGCATCCCGGTCAGCGTCTCGGGTCGCATCACCGACCCCAGCGTGGCCGAGCACGTGATCGAGTCGGGCTGCGCCGACTTCGTGACCCTGGGCCGCGCGATGCACGCCGACCCCGAGTTCGCCAACAAGGCGCGCGATGGTCGTCTCGATGAGATCTGCACCTGCATCGCCTGCAACCAGGGCTGCAGCGACATGCACGCCAAGGGGCTGCAGATCGTCTGCGTCGTCAACACCACGACCGGCAAGGAACGCGAGTACGCGATCCGTCCGGCGCAGGCGGTGCAGAAGGTGGTGGTGGTCGGCGGCGGGCCCGCCGGCATGGAGGCCGCGCGCATCCTGGCGCTGCGTGGCTGCAGCGTCACGCTGTTCGAGAAGGAAGAGGAGCCCGGCGGGCAGATGCTGCTGAACCGCTGGGTGCCCGGCCGCGAGGAGATGGCGGGCCACCTCGCCTGGCTGACCGCCGCGGCGACGCGCGCCGGCGCGACCCTGCATCTCGGCACCGAGGCGACCGCCGCGATGGTGCTGGCCGAGCAGGCCGACGCGATCGTCATCGCCACGGGCTCGACGCCGGGCCTGCCGCCGATCCCCGGCATCATGAACAGCCCGGTCGTCAGCCCCCACGACATCATTCGCCGCCCGATCGGCGGCATCGGACGCGCGCTGGTGATCGGCGGCGGCATCCGCGGTGTGGGCGTGGCGCGCCTGCTCGCGCAAAAGGGCGCCGAGGTCGTGCTGACCGAGCCGGGCCGCGAACTCGCCACCGACATCGCCAGCCGCTCGCGCCGCTTCCAGGTGGCGGCGTTGCAGGCCCTGCCGACGGTGTCGGTGCACCTCGGCACCACGGTGGAGTCGCTCGGCGAGAGCAGCGCGGTGCTGTGGAACAACCAGCACCGCTGGACCGTCGAGGGCATCGACCTCGTGGTGCCCACGCACTTCCTGCTGCCGGCCACCGCGGTGGCCGACGCGCTCTACGAGCACGAAGACGCACCGCCGATCTACCTGATCGGCGACGTGAGCCTGCCGCGTGGCGTGCTGGAGGCCACCCAGGAAGCCGCCGCGCTGGCGCACCGGCTCTGACGGCTCGTTTGCAGCAACCATGGCGACCTCGCCTGTCTGACGGAAAGCGCTGCGCTCGCGCAACCTGAGCGGCTCGACGCCGCTGCGCCGACGCTCCAACGCCACACGCCGGGCGATCGTCGCCGCCTTCGAGAAAGGCGACCTGCTCGAAGCAGAACAGTTGCGTCGACGAGCACGTCTCGCAGATGGCGATCGGATTTTCGCGGCGCTGCGGCGTGCGGAGTCCTCGGCCTGATCCCGAACCCGCATTGCGCCAGCGGACAGAGGACCCACCAATGTCCACGAACGCACCGGACGACTGCCGGCGGCTCCGACAGGCCACGCGAGACCATGACCGCCCTCGGGCAGGTGAACAGTCCGATCAGCGACGAACAGCGATGAACAGCGCGCCGAACTCGACGACAGGCATTTCGGGCCGTTCCACTGCACCCCGGCGCTCGAAGCGGCCTGTGCCCAGCGTTACCCGAGGCACGACGCACGACCCCGCGCGCGCAGGTTCACACCGCTGCAGTCACGACGATCTCGATCTTCCACTGCGGTTTGGCCAGCGCGGCCTGCACCGTGGCGCGCGGTGGCGTGTGGCCGGCGACGACCCAGGCCTCCCACACCGCGTTCATCGCTGAGAAGTCGGCCAGGTCGGCCAGGAAGATCTGCGCTCGCAGGATCTTCGATTTGTCACTGCCGGCACGCTCCAGCAAGGCATCGATCGCCGCGAGCACCTGGCGCGTCTGGCCCCGGATGTCGAGGGAGGCATCGGCGGCGACCTGGCCGGCGAGGTAGGCGACGCCGTTGTGCACCGCCATCTCCGACATGCGCGGGCCGACATCGAAACGTTGGATCGGGGTGGTCATCGGTGGTGTCCTTTGTGTTTGGGGGCCGCGGCCGGTGCGGCCGCCTTGTGCCCGATTTTCGATTCGGTGCCGGCAATCAGCTTGGAAATGTTGCCGGCGTGGCGCCACACCAGCAGCAGGCTCATCACCGCGATCGCCAGCGCGTAGGCGTCGGCGTCCCAGATCAGCAACTGGTAGAACGGCGCGAACGCCGCGGCCGCCAGCGACGCCAGCGACGAGTAGCGGAAGAACAGCGCCACGATCACCCAGGTGGCCAGCGTGGCGACGCCGAGCCACGGATTGAAGGCCAGCAACACGCCCGCCGCGGTGGCCACACCCTTGCCGCCCTTGAAGTGGAAGAACACCGGCCACACGTGGCCGAGGAATGCGGCCAGCCCGACCGCGGCCACCGTGCCGGCGCCCCAGCCCAGGCGCGGCGCCAGCCACAGCGCGGCCAGCACGGGGGCATAGCCCTTCAGCGCATCGAGTGCCAGCGTCAGCACGGCGGCGCTGCGTTTGCCGGAGCGCAGCACGTTGGTCGCGCCGGGGTTGCCCGAGCCGTAGCTGCGCGGATCGGCCAGCCCCATCGCACGGCTGACGATCACGGCAAACGACAGCGAGCCGACGAGATAGCCCGCCACCACCGCCGCCACACTCCATGCCCACGCCATCCAATGACTCCGCTGCGATTGAGGTGCCGCGCAGTTTACGCGTGCGTGGCCGTCACAGCGCGCAGTCGACCGCGGTGGCGCCGAGCCGCTCGGTCAGCACCTTCGGTTCGATGCCGACCAGAAAGCCGCGCCGCCCACCGTTGATGCAGATGCGCGGCAACGCCAGCACGCTGGTCTGCACGAACACCGGCACGCGCTCGCGCCGGAAGCCGAACGGCGACGTGCCGCCCACGAGGTAGCCGCTGTGGCGCTGCGCCACCTCTGCGCTGCAGGGCTCGACGCTCTTGCAGCCGATCGCGCGGGCCAGGTTCTTGGTGCTGACCTGGCGGTCGCCATGCATCAGCACGATCAGCGGCCGTGCGCGCTCGTCCTGCATCACCAGCGTCTTGACGACGGCATGCTCGTCGATGCCGAGCTGCCGCGCCGACTCGGCCGTGCCGCCATGCTCGACGTAGTCGTACACATGTTCGGTGAAGTCGATGCCATGGCGCCGCAGCCATTGCGTGGCGGGCGTCTCGCTGACGTGCTTGTGTTCTTTCCTGGCCACACTGCCGCGCTTGCGTGCTATTGCGCCGGGTCGCGCATCTCCCAGCGCACCCGGTCGATCGCCGCCAGCAGCTCGGGCGACAGCGTCGTGCCCCAGGCATCGAGGCACTCGTCGAGTTGCGCCACGCTGGTGACACCGATGATCGTGCTGGCCACGCGCCAGTTCGTATAGCACCAGGCCAGCGCCATGCGCGTGGGCGTCAGGCCGTGCTCGCGTGCCAGCGTGTTGTAGCGCTTGGTCGCGGCCAGCGACTCCGGCCGGGCCCAGCGCTGCTGCTTGAAGCGCTGGTACAACGCCATGCGGCCGCGGTTGGCCGGGTCGTCGAGGCCGCGCTCGTCGTACTTGCCGGTCAGCAATCCGAAACCGAGCGGCGAATAGGCCAGCAGGCCGACACCGCTGCGGTACAGCGCTTCGTCCAGGCCGTTGTCGGCGCTGCGCTCGATCAGGCTGTAGCCGTTCTGCACCGTGGCCACGCGAGGCAGACCGTGTTGTTCGGCGACGCGCACGAACTCGCACAGCCCCCACGGCGTCTCGTTGGACAGGCCGATGGCACGCACCTTGCCGGCGGCCACCAGGCGGGCGAGCGCGTCGAGCTGGTCGTGGATCCCGGTCTGCGGCGTGTCTGCTGCCGGGTCGAAGTAGAGCGAGCCGAACATGGGCGCGTTGCGATTGGGCCAGTGGATCTGGTACAGGTCGATCACATCGGTCTGCAGCCGGCGCAGGCTGTCGTCGCAGGCCCGCGCGATGTCGGCAGGCTTCAGGTCGGCCGCGCCATTGCGGATCCACGGCATGCCGCGAGTCGGCCCGGCCACCTTCGACGCCAGCACCAGCTTGCTGCGCAGCCCAGGGCGTTGGGCGAACCAGCGCCCGATGATGGCCTCGGTCGCGGTGAAGGTCTCGGCACGTGGCGGCACCGGGTACATCTCGGCGGTGTCGATGAAGTTGACGCCGCGCTCGAGCGCGCGGTCGAGGATCGCGTGCGAAGTGGCTTCGTCGACCTGCTCGCCGAAAGTCATCGTGCCCAGGCAGATACGGGTCACACTGAGATCACTGTGGCCGAGGCGGACGGTTTCCATGATGGGCAGGGACGGTGGGCAATGAGTCGCGAGTTTGCCTCAGACCCACGTTTCGTGATTGACGCGCAGCGGCAGCCGCGGCATCTTCGCATCAAGAACAACATCTCGAGAGGAGCTCGGCCATGATCCTGATCGTCGGTGCCACCGGCCTGCTGGGCCGCGCCACCGCGTTGGCGCTGCTGGCGAAAGGACATGCCGTGCGCGCGCTGGTGCGCGACCGCACCCGCGCGGCCGAGCTGGTGCGTGCCGGCGCCGAGGTGTTCATCGGCGACCTCACCGACGTGCGTTCGCTCGAGCTCGCCTGCAAGGGCGTCGACCGGGTCTTCGCGTGCGCCCACTCGCTGCTCGGCCGCGGCCGCTACAGCAGCGCGCAGGTCGATCATGTCGGCCACAGTGCGCTGGTGGTCGCGGCGCGCGAAGCCAACGTCGAGCACTTCGTCTACACCTCGATCATGGGCGCGCGCGAGGACCATCCGATCGACTTCTTCCGCACCAAGCACGAGATCGAAGCGGTGGTCAAGGCCAGCGGCATGGGCTACACCATCCTGCGGCCGTCGGCGTTCATGGAATGCCATGTGCACCGCTTCATCGGCCAGATGCTGCTCGAGCGCGGCTTCACGGTGATCGTCGGTCCGGGCACCAAGCCACGCAATTTCGTCGCCGTGCGTGACGTGGCGCCGTTTGCGGTGCAGGCGCTCACCGAGGACGACTTGAACGGCCGCACGCTCGAGATCGGCGGTCCCGACAACGTCAGCAACCGCGAGGTGGCGGTGATGTACCAAGAGCGCACGAGGCAGGGTCGCATCGTCCACCTGCCGCTCGGTGCGGCCAAGGTGCTGGCCTCGCTGGTGCGGCCGGTGCACGAAGGCATCGCGAGGGTGCTCGACATGTCGACGGTGCCCGACGACGAGATGCCGGAGACCTGGCAACCCGGCAAGCTGCTGGCGGAGTTTCCGCGCAGGCTGACGACGGTCGACACCTTCATCGACGAGCGCGTGACCGAGTGGAGGCGCCGGCAGCGCCGCAGTTCACGCTGAGCCTGCGGCAGCACGCGCGCGCTGCTCCTCCTGCAGCCGCAGCACCCGCCGCTGGACCTTGCCGGTGGTGGTGGTCGGCAGCGCATCGATGAACTCGATCTCCTTCGGGTACTCGTACGGCGCGAGCCGGCCGCGCACGTGCTGCTGCAACTGCTCGACCAGCGCCGCATCGCCGACGAATCCCGGCGCCAGCACGACATAGGCCTTGACCACCGCGCCGCGCTCGGCATCGGGCTTGGGCACCACCACCGCGTTGGCCACCGCCGGGTGCTTGACCAGGCAGTTCTCGACCTCGCTCGGGCCGATGCGGTAGCCCGCGGCCTTGAACATGTCGTCGCTGCGGCCCAGGTACCAGAGGTAGCCGTCGGCGTCCATCACCGCGGTGTCACCGGTGCAGCACCAGGCATCGTCGGGATCGCCGGTGTGGGCGGTGTACTTGGCACGCGTGCCGGCCTCGTTGCGCCAATAGCCGAGGAAGAACACCGGGTCGCGCTCGCCGTGGATGTCGCGGCGGTGCACGGCCACGTCGCCGGGTGTGCCGCGCGGCACTTCCTGGCCGGCCTCGTCGAGCACCGCGATGCGGTGGCCGGGGTACGGCCGGCCCATGCTGCCGGGGCGCGCCGCCCAGCCGGGATGCACGCGGCCGTCGGCGCCGACATAGGCACCGCAGTTGCCGACGATGTAGTTGATCTCGGTCTGGCCGAACATCTCGTTGACGACGACGCCGAGGGCGTCACGGCAGTACGCGAACACCGCGTCGCCGACGGCCTCGCCCGCGCTCATGATGGCTTTGAGCTGCAGGCCGGGGTAGCGCTCGCGCGGCGTCGGCACGGCCTTCATCATCGCCTTCAGCGCGGTCGGGAACAGGAAGGTGTGCGTGACGCCGTGACGCTGCATCAACTCGAATGCGCGCTCGGGCACGAAGCGGCCCTGGTAGCCGAGGATCGTCTGGCCGAAATACAGCGTCGGCAGCAACGCATCCATCAAGCCCCCCGTCCACGCCCAGTCCGCAGGCGACCAGAACACGCCCGCGCCATGCGGAAACCAGTTCTGGCTGGCCACGAAGCCCGAGAGGTTGCCGATCAGCGCCCGTTGCGGGATCAGCGCGCCCTTCGGCGCCCCGGTGGTGCCGCTGGTGTAGATCAGCACCGCCGGATCGTCGGCCAGCGTCGCCACCGGGGTGATCGGCGCGTGGCGGCCGAGCAGGCAGGTCTGCCAGTCGACACTGCCGCGGCCTGCAGCGCCACCCACCGCCACGATGTGACGCAACGCCGGCGCTTCGGCGCGGGCCACCAGCAGGTTCTCGATGCTCGATTCGTCGGCAATCGCCAGCATGGCTTCGCTGTCGAGCAAGCGGTACAGCAAGGCATCGGCGCCGAACAGCATCGACAACGGCATCGCCACCGCGCCGAGTGCACTGACCGCCATCTGCGCCACGGCCGTTTCGAAGCGCTGTGGCATCACGATCGCGACGCGGTCGCCGCGCACCACCCCCAGCGCCGTCAGCGCGCCCGCCAGGCGCAGCGCACTGGTGTGAAGGTCGGCAAAGTTGAACGCCGCGACATCGCCGCGTTCGTGTTCACAGATCAGTGCGGTCGCCAGCGGCGTCTGTCGCGCCCAGCGTGCGCAGCAGGCCTCGAACCAGTTGAACTCGCGCGGTATCTGCCAGCGAAAGTCGCGGTAGATCGCGTCGTAAGGGTCCGGCTGCGGGTCGATCGGCAGCACCACCGGCGTCGCTGCCGATGCCGCCCGCGGCACCGATGTGAGGCCGCCTGTCATGCCGGCACGGCGAAGCGGTCGAGCGCTTCGCCGCTGATGCGGCAGATGCGCCAATCGGGCATCACGGTGGCGCCCAGGCCTTGGTAGAAGGCGATCGCGTCGGCATTCCAGTCGAGCACGCTCCATTCGAAACGGCCGCAGCCGCGCTCGGCCGCGAGTCGCGCCAGGTGTCCGAGCAGCGCCTTGCCCAGGCCGATGCCGCGGTGCGCCGGCTGCACGTACAGGTCCTCCAGATAGAGTCCCGGCCGCGCCAGGAAGGTCGAGAAGTTGGTGAAGTAGAGCGCGAACGCGACGACCTCGCCGTCGACCTCGCCGACCACGCACTCGGCCGCCGGGCGTTCGCCGAACAGGTGCGGCGCGAGCTTGTCGGGCGTGACCTCGACCAGATGCGCCAGGCGTTCGAAGTCGGCCAGCTCGGTGATCAGCGCAACGATCGCCGCGAGGTCGCGCGGCTCGGCGGCGCGCAGGGTGTGAGGGGAACGCATGCAGCGATTCTGTCATCGCCCGGCTGGCCTCGCCATCGCACGCGCTGGCCTACAGTGCAGGCCATGGCGATCCCCTACATGCCCCGCCGCACAGCCGACCACCGGATGCTGCCGGTGCGCGGCCTCGCCTACCACGCGCTGGTCTGGGGCGATCCCGGCGGCGCCACCGCCGAGTGCCCGTTGCTGCTGTTGCTGCACGGCTGGATGGACGTCGGCGCGTCGTTCCAGTTCATGGTCGATGCGCTGGCCGCGCTGGAAGGCGAGCGGCGTTGCATCGTCGCGCCCGACTGGCGCGGATTCGGCCGCAGCAGCCCCGGCGGCAGCGACAGCTACTGGTTCCCCGATTACCTCGGTGACCTGGATGCACTGATCGATGCGTTGTCACCCGCGCAGCCGGTCGATCTGCTCGGTCACAGCATGGGTGGCAACGTGGCGATGAGCTTTGCCGGCGTGCGGCCCGAGCGCGTGCGCCGACTGGTCAACCTCGAGGGTTTCGGCATGCCGGCGGCCAGGCCGCAGCAGGCGCCGAAGCGGCTGCGGCAGTGGCTCGACGAGCTGAAGGCGCCGGCCACGCTGCGGCCTTACGCCGATGCCGCCGCGGTGGCCGAGCGGCTGATGAAGACCAACCCGCGCCTGCCCGCCGACAAGGCCGCCTGGCTGGCCACGCAGTGGGCCGCGCCCGACGGCGACGGCCGCTGGCACCTGTTGGCCGACGCTGCGCACAAGCGCGTCAATCCGGTGCTGTACCAGGCCGACGAGGTGATCGAGACCTGGGCCCGCATCGTCGCGCCGCTGCTGTGGGTCGAGGGCGCCGACACCGATGTGGCGAAGTGGTGGGGCGATCGCTACCCACGCAGCGAGTTCGACGCGCGGCTCGCTCGTGTGCCCCAGGTCGAGCGTGAAGTGCTGCCTGACTGCGGCCACATGCTGCACCACGATCAGCCCGAGGCATTGGCCGCGCGACTGCTGCGCTTTCTCGGCTGAGACGAAGATCGCCGACTCGCGCCTGCGCATGTCGCGCCCGTTGCTATCGTTGAGGTCCCGCTCTGCTGGCAGTGGCGCAGCAACGGCGCAGCCGGGCAGCGCACTGCGCGCAGCGGAGGCGGTCTTCGCTGCGCTGCGACTGCCCGGCTGCCGGGCGCGTTCATGCGGCCATGGTACCAGCAGCGGCGTGCAGTACCTCTGGCTCGCGCCTCGAGCACCGCCCACTGTTGCAGGCAAGGCGGCGGGTGGGGCCTGGGCGGGGCGAATCGGCGCCGCCGAGGAGCGCAGGACTGCTGGCCGCGCGCCTTGGCGCGCTTCGTCATCCGACTCGTCGCATCTGTCCGAGTGCAGTGAGCGCAGCGAACGCAGCGAGTTATGCGACGGGCCAGAAAGCCGAGCACCGCAGGGCACCCGCAGCGCAGCGAAGGGCCAGCCGTCTGAGCCCCGCCCAGGCGCCCAGCCCGCCGCCTCGCTCGCGCCGATGCAGAAACGCGCATCGCGGCGGCTTCTGCAAGCGCAGGCTACCGCCGCACCAGCCAGCGCCGCTGCTCGGCCAGTTTGCGCAGCGCCGCGAACGTGGTGCAACGCTGGGCACGCAGCGCCGGCCACAACTGCTGCAGCAACTCGGCGGTGGCCAGCGTGTCGGCGGCGGCCTGGTGGCGCACGGCGCACTCGATGCCGAAATGGTCGAGCCAATCGTCGAGCGCGGTGCCGCCGACGTCGGGATGCGTCGCATCGGCGAGCGGCTCGAGGTCGACCCAGTGGTTGCGCGGCGTGTGACCCACCGTCTCCCTCATCGCGCGGTAGATCATGGCCTTGTCGAACTCGGCATGGAAGGCGATCAACGGCGCGTCGCCCAGCCATTGCTCGAACGCGCCGAACACCTCGGCCGCTGGCGCGCCGGCGCGCTGCGCGCCCACGCCGATGCCGTGCAGCAGGATGTTGCCCTTGTCGGCCGGCGCGGGGTCCTGGCGCAGCACGGCCTCGAAACTGTCGCCCAGCGCGATCTGCGGCGTCGAATCGCCGTCCACGCGCAGCGCGATCGCCGCAATCGCCAGCAGTCGATCTCGGTGCACGTCCAGGCCGCTGGTCTCGACGTCGATCACCACCCAGCGATCGGCGCTCGCCGCCGCCCGACCGGCACCGAACAGGCGCTGCAGCAGGCTCAACGCATGTAGTCCAGCTGGATGCGCTGCTGCAGCCGGCGCGCGATGCGCAGGCTTTCCCGCAGCACACGGCGGTCGATGTCGTTGAGTGCGGCGACATCGACCAGGTTCGGGTTGCCGTCGCTGGCCACCACGGCCGGTGGCCGATCGGGCGCGAGCTGCACCTGCAGCCGCAGCAACTGCAGGTACTCGAAGCCGCCGACCCAGCCCTCGGCCTCCTGCGCCGGCACGCCCAACAGCCGGGCCACGGCCTCGAATCGCTCGCGTGTGTTGCCCGCCGTCACGCCATGGGCCAGCGCGTACAGCCGGGCCGCATCGACATAGATCGCGGTGCCGTGCAGCTTCAGGTCGACCACCTCCTGGCCGTCGCGCGACTGCGCATCGATGCCACCGCGCCAGTTCAGCGCCGGGCCGTTGCGCAACGCGTTCTCGGCCATCTGCTTCATGAAGCGGGCATTGCGGCCGGCGTGCTGGCTGACCATCTCGCGCATCGACTGGGTCAGCGTGGCGTCACCCGCGAGCGGACGGAAGTCGAAGTAGATGCTGGCATTGAGCAGGTCTTCGGGCGCGCCGTGGTCGATCCAGTCGGCGAATCGCGCCATCCACTCGGCCTGCGTCAGGCAGCAGGCCGGGTTGCTGGCCATCACGTTGCCCTTGCACAGCGGGTAGCCGCAGGCATCGAGCGCGTCGTTGACCTCGCGCGCGAAGGCCAGCCAGGCCGGGCGGTCGCGCTCGGCATCGTCGCTCGACGAAGACGATGCCGTTGTCCTGGTCGGTCGCGACGGTCTGCTCGCTGCGGCCCTCGGAGCCGAAGGCCAGCCAGCAGCCCTGCGTCAGGTCGATGCGGTGGGCGGCCGCGACGATCGTCACCAGGTGCTCGGTGAGCACGTCGTTCAAGTGGCTGATCAGTTCGGTGAGCTGGCGCGCACCGACGCCCTGGCCGAGCAGGTTGCGGGCGAAGCGGCGGATGTCCTGCGACACCGCGCGCAGCGTGGCCACGTCGGGCGCGGCGCGGATCGCCGTGCTGACCTGCTTCAGCGACAGACGCTGCAGCGCGAACAGGTCGCGTTCTGACAGGATGCCGACCACGCGGCCGCTGGCGTCGGCCACCGGCACGTGGCGGATGCCGTACCGCGACATCGCCAGCGCCGCGTCCTGCGCCGTCTGGTCGATGCCGACGGTGACCACCGGCCGGCTCATCACCTCGCCGATCGGCGTCGACAGCGGCTTCTCGGCCAGCGTGACGCGGCCGAGGATGTCGTGGCGCGTCAGGATGCCGAGCGCGGCACCGCTGTCCTCGGCCAACACCAGCACCGAGCCGATGCGCTTCTCGTGCATCGACTTCAACGCCACGCCCAGCGGGGTCGACGGCGCGACGCCGACCGCCGCGCGGCGCAACAGGTCGCGCAGCGGCGTCTCGAGCGACTGCTCGGCCAGCGTCTGCGAGGCATAGGCCACCTGCAGCGCCTTGCGCGACAGCAACAGGAAGTGCTGCACGCGGTGGTTCAGGAAGTCGGCGAACGGCGCGCTGTCGCGCGCCAGCGCATGCATCGCGTCGAGCGGCAACTGCAGGCAGAAGGTGTCGCTGATGGCGGTGTAGGTCGATGTCACGGCGCGCGCGCCCATCGCCGCGCCGACCGGGAACAGATCGCCCGCCTCGTACTGGAAGCCGCCGCTGGCCTCGGCCATGCCGTGCCGGCCGCTGACACTGCCGCGACGGATCAGCAACAGATGCCTGACGGGGCCGTCGGCCGGCGACAGCAGCGTTTCGCCCGGCTCGTAGTAGACCTGCGAGGCCGCCTGCACGAAGCGATCGACGTGTTCAGGCGCCATCTGCGCAAATGGCGGCCAGTGCACCAGCTCCTTGTGCAGGTTGGTGACGAGGCTCGGCGATGGGGTCGCGTTCATGTGTCGAGCATAAAAGAAGAAGGGCCCCTCGCGGGGCCCTTGTCAGCGTTTGGCTTGATCGTGGATCAAGCAGCGCCCAGCTTCAGGTCGGGGTAACGCACATGCTCGACCAGTTCCTGCGTGGCCGGGCTCGGCGGCGGGGTCAGCAGGCTGACGACGATGATCGTCGCGATGCCGATCGGCACGCCGAACACGCCGGCCGAGATCGGCGAGATGCCCCACCAGATGTTGTCGGCGATCGGGCTGGTCACGCCGAACACGCCGCGCAGCCACGGTTGCGTGGTGGCCATGTAGTAGAACGTCGTGCCCAGGCCGGCGATCATGCCCAGCGAGGCGCCCCACTTGTTGGCGCGCTTCCAGAAGATGCCGAGCACCAGCGGCGGGAAGAACGTCGCTGCCGCGAACGAGAACGCCGCCGAAACCAGGAACAGGATGTCCGCCGGTTTCTGCGCCGCCACGCCGGCTGCCGCCAACGCCACCACCACCAGCAAGGCCTTCGAGATGGAGACACGGCGCGCGGTCGGCGCGTTCGGGTCGATCATCTTGTAGTACAGGTCGTGCGACAGCGCGTTGGCGATCGTCAGCAGCAGGCCGTCGGCGGTCGACAGCGCGGCCGCGAGGCCGCCCGCCGCCACCATGCCCGACACCACGTACGGCAGGCCACCGATGGCCGGCGTCGCCAGCACGATGATGTCGCCGCCGATCCTGATCTCGCCGAGCTGCAGGATGCCGTCCTTGTTGACGTCGGTCACCGACAGCAAGGCCGGGTCGACGCGGCTCCAGGCCGAGATCCAGTCAGGCAGGTTGCTGAACGACGAGCCGACCACCACGCTGAACATCTCGTACTTGACCAGCACCGCCAGCGCCGGCGCCGTGAAGTACAGCAGGAAGATGAAGAACAGGCTCCAGGTCACCGAGTCGCGCGCTTCCTTCACCGACGGCGTCGTGTAGTAGCGCATCAGGATGTGCGGCAACGCGGCCGTGCCCACCATCAGGCAGAAGATCAGCGCCAGGAAGTTGCGCCGCGAGGTGTCGAAGGCGTCCTTGGCTTTCGCGTCGCCGTTCGGGTCGCCGGCAAAGACTTGCGCATGCGGAGGCATGCCCGCCAGCGGCACGGCACGTGCCGCGTTGGAGGCCTTCGCGGCCGTGTAGGCCTTCTTCGCGTCGTCCGCCGTCTTCGGCAATGCCGCCAGTGCCTTCTCTGCGGCCTGGATGTCGGCGGCCGGGCCGTTGGCGGCCTTCAGGTCGTCGAGCTTCTTCTGCGCGGCGGCCTGGTCGGCCGCCATCGCAGCGGGCACGTCCTTCAGCTTGGCGTCGGCCGCTGCGGCGTTGGCCTTGAAGATGTTGATGACCTCGATTTCCTTCGGGTCGGCCTTCAGCTTGGTTCTCGAGCGCGGTGACCTTCTGCAAGCTGGTAGCCGTAGACCGCCTGCGGGATCGGCACGCCGGTCTGCTTGACCGCCAGCCAGACCACCGGCGATCATGTAGGCCACGATCAGGATGATGTACTGCGCCACCTGCGTCCACGTGACCGCGCGCATGCCGCCGAGGAACGAGCACACCAGGATGCCGCCGAGGCCGACGAAGATCCCGATCTCGAACGCCAGGCCCGAGAGGCGCGTGGTGATCAGGCCGACGCCATAGATCTGCGCCACCACGTAGGTGAACGAGCACAGGATCGCGCCGATGATGCCGATGAAGCGCGGCAGGTTGCCCTCGAAGCGCGCGCCGAGGAAGTCGGGGATCGTGAACTGGCCGAACTTGCGCATGTACGGCGCCAGGAACAGCGCCACCAGGCAGTAGCCGCCGGTCCAGCCCATGATGAAGGCCAGGCCGCCGTAGCCGGTGAGGTACACCGTGCCGGCCATGCCGATGAACGACGCCGCGCTCATCCAGTCGGCGCCGGTGGCCATGCCGTTGTACAGCGCCGGCACGCGGCGTCCGGCCACGTAGTACTCGGCCGCGTCGGTGGTGCGGCTCATGATGCCGATGCCGGCATACAGGCCGATAGTCGCGAGCAGGAAGATGAAGCCGATCCAGCTCTTCGGCAGGCCCATCTGCTCCAGCACCGCCAGCACCAGCACGAAGCCGATGAAGCCGCCGGCGTACCAGCCGTAGACCTTGTTGAGTTGCGATTTGAAAGACGCGGTGGACGCAGAGTCCGTCTTGGCGCCGTGTTCGAACATGCCAGCCATGTCAGTCCTCCTCGTGCACGTTGTGCTCGATGTCGAGCTTGTTCATGTAGCGGGCGTAGTACCAGATGATCACGCAGTACACGATCAACGCGCCCTGCCCACCCATCCAGACACTGAACGGCCAGCCGAAGAACGTGAAGCTCAGGTCGCGGGCGTAATAGCTGACGACGAACGTCACGACGAACCAGATGGCCAGAAGAATTGCGGTGATGCGCAGATTCTTCTGCCAGTACTGGCGGTGCCTCTCGGATACTTGCATCGCGTTGCCTCCTACGTGGTCAAACCCGGGATGAGCCCGGTTCTCTCGCTCCAGATATCAGACGACCAGCCCGGTTTCCCGTTCCAGTTGCGCGGCCACCTTGGGCTCGAAGCCCTTCAGGTGGCGGATGATCTTTCTCGTCTCCTCCGGCTCCTGGCGATCGAAGCGCACGCGGGCCAGCTGGTACCAGCCGTACGGGCTCATCGGTTGCAGTTCGGTGTTCTTCTTCAGCGCCACGATCGCTTCGTCGTAGCGCTGCAGGCGGATCAGCACCAGCCCCAGGCCGTACCAGGCACGGTCGGCCTTGGCGTCGAGCGCGAGCGAACGGCGAAACGCCGGCTCGGCTTCGGCATAGCGGCCGGCGTCTTCGAGCAGGAAGGCCAGGTTGAACCAGTAGGCCGAACTGCGCTCGGGCTGGACGGCGACCAGCGCCTGCAGGTCGGCAATGGCCTCGTCGCGGCGGCCGGCCTGCGCGCGCACATGCGAACGGCTGGCCCGCGCATAGGCATCGTTCGGCCAGCGTTTCAGCATCTCGTTGAAGATCGCCTCGGCAGGTGCCTGGCGACCGAGCACGAGCCAGCCCATCGCGCGCCACTTCAGCCACAGGTAGGTCAGGCCGCTGCCGTTCATTTGCACTGCTCCACCCCCAGACGCATGCAGAGGTCGATCTTCTCGAACGAGACCACCACGTAGACGATCAGCACCAGGAAGAAGGTGACGATCGGCACCTGGTGATCGCCCACCTTGGCCGGCGTCAGCCGCCGCACCAGCAGCGTGAACGGCTTGGACAGCAACTGCAGCAGCCGGTAGAAGAAATTGCTGTCGCGCTTGGGGCCGGCGAGCACGTACAGCGCACCCTGCCCGGCCAGCGCCAGCAGCGGGATGTACAGGATGAGTTGCAGCAGGTTGAGAAAAGTCAGCACGGCAATGATGGCAAGTGCACGCGCGAACGAAGGGCTCGCGCGGCGATGGCGCTAATGTCGTTCCCGCGCGCTTACGTCTTTCTGACAAAGACAGGGGCTCGCAGGCAAACCCCCTGCGGACAAACCCTGAGCGCCATAGCCCCATGCGAAAATCCGCCCCTTTTGAAAATGGGGTTCAGCGCATGGACATCGAACGCATCAACCAGATCGGCAATCAGCTGGCCGACCTGACCCAGCGCACCGAAGCGCTCCGGGGGTATCTTTGACTACGACCACAAGGCACTGAGGCTCAACGAAGTCAACGCGGCGCTCGAGAACCCCGGCGTCTGGAACGAACCGAAGCGGGCGCAGGAACTTGGCCGCGAGAAGAAGCTGCTGGAAAACGTGGTCCAGACGATCGACCATCTGGCGGGCAACCTGCGCGACAACACCGAGCTCTACGAGATGTCCAAGGCCGACGAGGATTTCGACGGCCTGGCTGCGATCGAGGCCGAGGCCGCCCAACTTGCGGCGATCGTCGAAGGGCTCGAGTTCCGCCGCATGTTCAACAACCCGGCCGATCCGAGCAACTGCTTCCTCGACATCCAGGCCGGTGCCGGCGGCACCGAAGCCTGCGACTGGGCCGCGATGCTGCTGCGCCAGTACCTGCGCTATTGCGAACGCAAGGGCTTCAAGGCCGAGGTGATGGAAGAGACCGAAGGCGACGTCGCCGGCATCCGCAGCGCGACGATCAAGATCGAGGGCGAGTACGCCTTCGGCCACCTGCGCACCGAGACCGGCGTGCACCGACTGGTGCGCAAGAGCCCGTTCGATTCGGCGGGCGGCCGGCATACCAGTTTTGCCAGCGTATTCGTCTCACCCGAGGTCGACGACACGATCGAGATCGACATCAACCCGGCCGACGTGCGCACCGACACCTTCCGCGCCAGCGGTGCCGGCGGCCAGCACATCAACAAGACCGATTCGGCGGTGCGCCTGACGCACATCCCGACCGGCATCGTCGTGCAATGCCAGAACGACCGCAGCCAGCACCGCAACCGCGACGAAGCCTGGCAGATGCTGCGCTCGCGGCTCTACGAGCACGAGATGCGCAAGCAGCAGGCCGTGCAGCAGAAGCTCGAAGACAGCAAGACCGACGTCGGCTGGGGCCACCAGATCCGCAGCTACGTGCTCGACCAGAGCCGCATCAAGGACCTGCGCACCAACGTGGAGATCTCGAACACGCAGAAGGTGCTCGACGGTGACCTCGATGCCTTCATCCAGGCCAGCCTGAAGCAGGGCGTGTGAACCGATGAAGTCCCCCGCCACCGCAGCGATCCCTTCTCGTCAGCATCGGCGCGAGCAAGGCGGCGGGTGAGGCCTGGGCGGGGCTCAGACGGCTGGCCCTTCGCTGCGCTGCGGGTGCCCTGCGGTGCTCGGCCTTCTGGCCCGTCGCATAACTCGCTGCGTTCGCTGCGCTCACTGCACTCGGACAGACGCGACGAGTCGGATGACGAAGCGCGCCAAGGCGCGCGGCCAGAAGTCCTGTGCTCCTCGGCGGCGCCGATTCGCCCCGCCCAGGCCCCACCCGCCGCCTTGCCGGCAACGGAGGCGGTGTTCGACGTCGCGCTCCACCACCCCTGGTACTGCAACGGGGCAACCGGGCAGCGCACGGCGCGCATGTGAGGCGCCGAGCAGCACAGGGTGCGGGGCCCGCGCGCGCAGCGCGCCTCGTGATCTGACTCGGCGCGCCTGTTCGAGCGCAGCGAACGCAGTGAGCGCAGCGAGTTGCGCGACGGGGCCACGGACCCGCGCAGCGCAGGGCAGTCGCAGCGCAGCGAAGACCGCCTTACCTGAGCGCCGTGCGCTGCCCGGCTGCCCCGTTGCCGCGCCACAGCCAGCCAAGCCGAACCCCAAGAACAGAGAGGCGCCGGCCACATACATCGCGCCGCGCCCAGTGTTGAACCATCTCGTGTCGCGCGAAGCGCAATGGAGCCACTGACGTGATCGAGGCGCTGATCTTCGACATGGACGGCACGATGATCGACTCGATGGGCCACCACCGGCTGTCGTGGATCGAGTTCGCGCGCCGCCATGGGCTGGGCATCGATGTCGACGATCTGATGCGTCGCACCACCGGCCGCACCGGCGCCGAGTGCATGGCCGATCTGTTCGGCCGTGCGTTGGACGAGCAGGAATCGTGGGCGCTGATCGGCGAGAAGGAGCAGATCTATCGCGAGCTGTTCGGGCCCGAGTTCCGCGAAGTGGCCGGGTTCCGCGCCTTCGCTGCCAAGGCACAGCGCCATGGGTTCAAGGTCGGCGTCGGCACCGCCGGCGACCGTCACAACATCGCGTTTGCGATGCATCATCTGGCGATGGACCCGTCGCCTCATGCCGTCGTCGGCGGCGACGAGGGCCTGCCCGGCAAGCCCGAGCCGGCGATCTTTCTCGAAGTCGCGCGCCGCCTCGGCGTGGCGCCGGCCCATTGCGTGGTGTTCGAGGACGCACCGTTCGGCATCGAGGCCGCGCGCCGCGCCGGCATGGCCGCGGTGGCCGTCTGCAGCAGCCACGGTGCACACGAGTTGGCTGGCCCGCATGTGCTGGCCGCGATCGACCATTACAGCGGGGCGGATGCAGTCGACATCCTGGCGACCCTGACAACGATATCGGAGACGTTCCATGTTGCGTGAAGGCACTGCCCCGCTCGTCCGCCGCGAGGATTACGCCGCCCCGGCGTTCTGGATCCGCAGCGTCGAGCTGACCTTCGATCTCGACGGCGCGAAGACGCTGGTGGCCAGCAGGCTGCACATCGAGCGCAACCATGCGTACGGCGCGCAGCCACTGCGTCTGCACGGTGAGGCGCTGACACTGCTGCGCGTGATGGCCGACGGCGAAAGCGTGGCGTTCCGCCACGACACCGACGGCTCGCTGGTGATCGACAACCCGCCCGCCACCGACAGCTTCACGCTCGAGATCCGCAACACCTGCGCGCCCGACCGCAACACGCAGTTGTCGGGCCTGTACACCTCGGGATCGGGCCTGTTCACGCAGTGCGAGGCCGAGGGCTTCCGGCGCATCACCTACTTTCTCGATCGGCCCGACGTGATGGCGGTCTACACCGTCACGCTGCGCGCCGACAAGGCGCGGTTTCCAGTGCTGCTGGCCAACGGCAACCTCGTCGAGCAGGGCGACCTGGACGGCGGCCGCCACTTCGCCAAGTGGCACGACCCGTTCCCCAAGCCGAGCTACCTGTTCGCGCTGGTGGCCGGCAACCTGTCGGTGCGGCGCCAGCAGATCCGCACGCGTGGCGGCAGGGAGCACCTGCTCGAGGTGTACGTCAAGCGCGAGGACCTCGGCAAGACCGAACACGCGATGAATTCGCTGATGGCGGCCATCGTCTGGGACGAGACGCGCTTTGCGCTGCCGCTGGATCTCGAGCGTTTCATGATCGTCGCGGTCAGCGACTTCAACATGGGCGCGATGGAGAACAAGGGGTTGAACATCTTCAACACCAAGTTCGTGCTGGCCAGCCCGGCGACGGCCACCGACGACGACTACATCGGCATCGAGAGCATCGTCGGCCACGAGTACTTTCACAACTGGACCGGCAACCGCGTCACCTGCCGCGACTGGTTCCAGTTGTCGCTGAAGGAGGGCCTGACGGTCTTCCGCGATCAGGAGTTCTCGATGGACATGGCCGGCTCGGCCTCGGCCCGCGCCGTCAAGCGCATCAGCGATGTGAAGGGCCTGCGTGCGACGCAGTTCCCGGAGGACGCGGGAGCAATGGCTCACCCGGTGCGGCCCGATCAGTACGTCGAGATCAACAACTTCTACACCCCCACGATCTACGAAAAGGGCGCCGAGGTGGCGCGGATGATGCAAACGCTGGTCGGCCGCGACGGCTTCGCGCGCGGGATGGCGTTGTACTTCCAGCGCCACGACGGCCAGGCCGTGACCTGCGACGACTTCGCGCAGGCGATCGCCGACGCCAACCCCGGCAGCGCGCTGGCGACCCGGCTCGACACCTTCAAACGCTGGTACTCGCAGGCCGGCACGCCGCACGTCACCGCGCGCGGCCGCTACGACGCGCACACGCGCACCTACACCCTCGGCTTCGAGCAGCACGGCCTGGCCACGCCGGGCCAGCCGAGCAAGCTGCCGCACGTGATCCCGATGGCCGTCGGGCTGGTCGGCCGCGACGGCCGGGCGCTGCCGCTGCAACTCGAGGACGAGCCCCCCACCGCCGCCACCGAGCGCGTGCTGGTGCTCGACGAAGCGAAGAGTTTCTACACCTTCGTCAACATCGACAGCGACCCGGTGCCTTCGCTGCTGCGCGGCTTCTCGGCCCCGGTGATCCTGGCCGAGCCGCTGTCGGACGCCGATCTGCTGGTGCTGCTGCAGCACGACAGCGATCCCTTCAACCGCTGGGAAGCCGGCCAGCGGCTGGCGATGAACCGCCTGCTCGCCGCCATCCGCGCCGAGGTCGATCCGCGCGAGTTGACGCTGGACATGCCGTTCGTCGCGGCCATGCGTGCCGTGCTGCACCACGCGCAGCTCGACGCCGCCTTCAAGACCCTGGTGCTCGAGCTGCCCGACGAGAACCTGATTGCCGAGCAGATCGACACGGCCGTCGATCCGCAGCGCATCCATGCAGTGCGCGAAGCGATGCTGGCACAGCTGGCCCGCGATCTGCGGGACGACTGGGTGTGGGCCTTCGAGTCGCATCAGGTGCACGGCGGCTACACGCCCGATCCGGTGAGCGCCGGCAGGCGTGCGCTGGCCAACCGGGCGCTGGCGATGCTGTGCGTCGACGCCCTCGGCGCTGGTGACACGGTCTGGCCCGGCCGCGCCTACCAGCGTGTCAAGGATGCCGCCAACATGACCGAGCGCCTCGGTGCACTGGCCGCACTGACCGAATCGCATGCCGAGTTGGCCGAACGCGCGCTGGCCCACTTCCACGCGCAGTTCAGCCATGAGCCGCTGGTCATCGACAAGTGGTTCGCGCTGCAGGCCCACATGCCCGAACGCAGCGACGGCCGTGTCTTCGCGCGGGTGCGCCAGCTGATGCAGCACCCTGACTTCACGCTGAAGAACCCCAACCGTGCGCGCAGCCTGATCCAGGCCTTCTGCAGCTTCAACCCGGCGGGCTTCCACCGCGCCGATGCCGCCGGCTACGTGTTCTGGGCCGAACAGGTGATGCAGATCGACGCCATCAACCCGCAACTGGCCGCGCGCCTCGCGCGCGCGATGGACCGCTGGAGCCACCTCGCCGAGCCGTACCGGTCGGCAGCGCGCGAGGCGATCTCGCGGCTGGCCGCCAGGACCGACCTGTCCAGTGGCGTGCGCGAGATCGTCGAGCGGACGCTGGCGCAGGCTTGACCGTCAGCCGCGGCCCAGCACCTTGGCGACCGGCAGGCTGCGCAACCGCGCTGCCTCGGGCAACCCGCTGCCGAGCAGCGGCCGCAGGTAGCCGAGGAACGCGGCGGTGACATCGTTGCCGGCGGGCGAGATGAAGGCGTCGTCCATCACCTGCGTCTTGGCGGCCACCACCTCCAGCGGCTGCAACACGATGTCGATCGCATAGTCGCCAACGCGGCGGATCGCGACCGAGCCGTCGCGGTCGCCGAGCAGCGCGAACTGCACCGCGCGCTCGCCGACTTCGCGCGCCTCGCGCGCGTCGACGTCGCTGACGCAGCCGAGGAAGCTGCGCTGCAGGTAGCCGAAGGTGTCGCCGCGCACGCGCTTGATGCCGGTCTTGGCCTTGATCTCGTCGCACAACAGGTCGGCCAATGCGCCGGTGCCCGACAGTTGCACGTTGCCGTGCGCGTCGCGCTCGACGCTGGTCGCCAGCTTGCTGGCGATGGCCTCGCCGCTGGCGTCGTGGATGCCCTCCGACACGGCCACCATGCAACGGCCGAGGCGGCCGTGCACGGCCTTCACGTCGGCCAGGAAGCGCTCGATCTCGAAGGTGCGCTCGGGCAGATAGATCAGGTGCGGGCCGTCGTCGGGTTGGGTGCGCGCGGCCGCCGACGCAGCGGTCAGGAAGCCGGCATGGCGGCCCATCACCACCGCCACGTACACGCCCGGCAGCGCGGCGTTGTCGAGGTTGGCGCCGGCGAAGGCCTGCATCACGAAGCGCGCGGCCGAAGGGAAGCCGGGCGTGTGGTCGTTGCCCATCAGGTCGTTGTCGATGGTCTTGGGCACGTGGATCGCGCGCAGCGGATAGCCGGCCTTGGCGGCCTCTTCGGCGACGATGCGCACGGTGTCCGACGAGTCGTTGCCGCCGATGTAGAAGAAGTGCGTGATGGCGTGCGCGCGCAGCACCGCGAGCATCTTCTGGCAGTAGGCCAGATCGGGCTTGTCGCGCGTCGAGCCCAGCGCCGAGGCCGGCGTCGCCGCGACGCGCTCGAGGTGCAGGCTGGTTTCCTGCGTCAGATCGACAAGGTCCTCGTTGATCACGCCGCGCACGCCGTGGCGCGCGCCATAGATGCGCTCGACGTTGCCGAAGCGCCGCGCTTCGAGCACCACGCCGGCCAGCGACTGGTTGATCACGGCGGTCGGGCCACCACCCTGGGCCACGAGGATTCGGACGGACGGCATCGGGATGCTCCTTGTTCAATGCGTGGGTTGCAATGCCCGTGATTGTGCCCACGCCTGCGCCGGTCGCGCCCGCGACAGCCGGCACCCGCCGGCGCCCGCACAATCGCGCCCACGATGGGAACCCTGTACCTCGTGCGCCACGGCCAGGCCTCGTTCGGCGCCGCCGACTACGACCAGCTGAGCCCCCTCGGCCAGCGCCAGTGCGTGCGGCTGGGCGCGTGGTTTCGCGAGCGCGGCACGCGCTTCGACGCCGTGCTCACCGGCACGCTGCGTCGCCATGCGCAATCGCTGGCCGCCATCGAGGAAGGGCTGCAGGCGCGGCACGCCGCGCTGGCACTGCCCGGCCTGAACGAGTACGACGGCGACGCGGTGATACGCGCGATCCACCCCGGGCCGCTGGACAGGCCCACGACGCCCGAGCAGATGCGCCAGCACTTTCGCCTGCTGCGCCAGGGCCTGACGCAGTGGATGGCCGGCGCCACGCAGCCGCAGGGCATGCCGGCACATGCCGCGTTCGCGGCCGGCGTGGTGCAGGCGCTCGACCACGTGCGCACGCGGCACGGCGACGGCACCGTGCTCGTCGTGTCCAGCGGCGGCCCGATCGCCACCGCCATCGGCCATGTGCTCGGCCTCGGCGCCGAGGCCACGATCGAACTCAACCTGCACATCCGCAACAGCGCGGTCAGCGAGTTGAAGGTCGGGCCGAAGCGCCACACGCTGATCACCTTCAACGCCCTGCCCCACCTCGACGCCGCGGCCGATGCGGCCTGGGTGACCTACGCCTGACCGCTATAATCTCGCCCTTTCAAAGCGCCGGTGTAGCTCAGTTGGTAGAGCAGCGCATTCGTAATGCGAAGGTCGGGAGTTCGACTCTTCTCACCGGCACCAAGCATGGACGGGGGTTAGCCGGTCAAGAGCGGCTAACCCTTTCGTCTTTCTGCGGCTCCATGTAGCCACCATGCAGCCGTCACTGCACGGAAGCGGCCCGAGCGAGCACCAGCCAGAAGCGACACGTCCGGCGCAGCGGCCGGAGTCAGGCTGCAACTGGCGCACCTCTGGCCCGCCAGCCGCAGAGCGGCGGATCGCGCGTTACCAAAAGAAAACAGCCGGGAGATCGCGGCTGATTCACGCGCCGGGTGCGTCGGAAGGCGACATCATCAAGTCCCATGTCGGATCTGAGAACCATGCCCGCCGCCCTCGCCGAGCTCATGCGGCCGCGCCGCTTGGCGCGCGTGCGGCGCACCGTGGCGCGCAGCCGAGCCGAGGGCGCGCTGTTCGACGCGGTCCTGTGGAGCGCGTTCGCGCTCGTGTTCGTGACCGCGATGCTGTACGTCCTCAACGTGGTCGATGTGCCGATCCTGGCTGCGCGGGGCGTCGACAAGGTCTGGCTCGTGGCCGGTGGCGTGCTCGTCGCCATCTTCGTGGCCGGTGCGCTGTGGTGGCGCTGGTTCAAGTGGCACGTGCACGCTGCCGACCTGACGCAACGCGCGCCAGACTCCTAGCGTGCCGCTGGTCTTGCCGGCCTGGCCTTCATTCGGCGGGCTCGCCGGATCAGCAGGGGCGACGCTGACGGCGGGCACATGCTGCCTGCGAAGAACCGCCAGAACTTGCGGCCTGCGCAGTAGTGCGCGCAGTCGGAACTCCTTACCGCTAACGGCCTCTCGTGATGGCTTCGGCGCGACGCTGTTCTTCTGCGCGCTTCTGATGGTCGCGCTCCGCATCAGTCATCGGTTGAGTCGCTGCGCATCCCGCAAGTACAGCGACGCAGACCAGGAGCGTGACGATGGCGTTCTTCTTCATGCAATTCACCCCCCATACAAGCAGTTGATCCTGTCGCCGCTGACAGCGGTCGTGGAAGCGGTGGCACCCTTGGCTGACCGAATCTCGTCGTGCGCCCCGATCACCCTACAGGCCATGCCTAGCCACCAAATCGGCCCAGGCGGCGCGACCAGCGTGCCGGTGGCAGCGTACTCCCCAGCCTCGCGCCTGGTCAGCCCCGACGTGGCCCTGTGGCCCACCGCCGGTATACGGGCAACGACATCAGTTTCTTCGACTCGGTCGGCGTCAGGCAGCAGCCGCAGCAACTCGGCCTCGGTGAAGTGATCCTTCGTGGTCACGCGGCCATCGCAGGGATGCGTGTGGCGCCAGAGGTAGGTGTTCATGCGGGCACGGTAGGTGATGGCACCGCATGGCGCCGGTGACGCATCCAGACATCGTCAATCCGCGCATCGCGGCGTTCCTGCGGGCACAGGGCCGAGACCGCGGCTGGCCTGCCGGTTGATACCCGTCAATGCCCCCGTTAGGCCGGGGCGTAGCCTGTTCTCAAGGCCTCGGGCGACGGGGTCGTGGAGGTCATCATGAGGACGAAAAGTCTGTTGCGGACGCTGGCTGCAGCCTTGGTGCTGTGGCTGGTGGTGCCCGGCTTCTTGGCCGGCTGCGGTGGCGGTGGCCCCCATGAGCCGCAGTACGCGCTGACCATCGACGAGCCGCTGTCGTTGACCACGGCCCTCTCCGAGGTCTGCTCAGCGGCGAGGGTTTCCTGCCGCCGGAGTCCACCTGCCCCGACGGCGGCTGCATCGGCCTGTTGCCTGCGCCGGTCTTCGGCCAGCTGGGGCCCTACACGCTGGTCTGGCGCAACGACAGCCAACGGCGCGAGCGGCACGCTGCGGCTGATCGTGGATCTGCAACTGCGGCGGTGGCGCGCCGCCTGGTTCGACAGCGTGCCGCTGGTGCTGGGCGACAACCGCATCACCGTCACGATGACGGCCGGCGGCTATACACAATCCGCCAGCGTGACCATCACGCGAACGTGAGCCTGGCCGGTCAGCGCAGCAGCGCGGAGGATAGGTAGTTCAAGAGCCCTTTTCCTTCGCGCTTGGACCCCAGGGCACGGCACTCGGCACGCTTGCTGCGGCCGCTGGAGTCCGCAGCGGCCCGTTGAGTGGCGCGGACCCCGGTGACCCCGGCGAAAAGCGCCTTGCACTGGGGCCATCTCTGGGTCAACCCTGACGATGCGATGCGCTGACCGGTCGTGTCCCGCGAGGTGGTGCAAGTCCACAGCCAAGACAGGCTGAGGCGCGAGCTACCGGGCCGGTCCAATCGATATGCCCGCTGTGTTCGGCGGTGACCTCTGTGGTCCATCGACGCGCTCGGCATCCGGCAACAGACGGCGTGCGTCGGTCGCAGAGAGTGTGTCTTTCGTCATAACGCGGCCCTGGCGATGTGCATGCAAACCCAGTGGCTGCGGATCTGGGTTTCGATGTCGGCAAAGTGGCCGCCGGCCAGCTGATGTGATGAGCCTTACCGTTCGCGAGGCGGCGGGGGCGGCAATTCCTGCAGTTCGGGCAGCAACACGTCTACGGAGAGCTCGATGACATCGAGCCCACGCTTCAAGTCCATCGATGAGTCGTGCCAGGCGTTGCGCTCACGGGACGGCGGATCCGGCGCCTTCGCGGGCTTCAGGCTCCCGTCCGGGAGCGTCGCTCCGTTCAGCTTGAGGCGCAGATTCATCGGTGGGGTCTCCCGCAAAGGATGGTAGACGTCCCCCTGGTAAGCCGATAGCTGCATGGACCGCCTGATCGAGGGGGTCAGGCGCGATGTGCGTCGCGAATGCGGTCTACGGCTCCTGCATGTCGGGCTGCATCCCGTCAACCGGGCGTTCAACGCCCTCGGTGCCGCCACACAGTTCTTCCCACGAGCAGACCCAGAAGTCGGGCACAGCGGGCGCCGCAGCCCGTTCGTTCTCCCCCTCAGCGTTGCCTCCCGACAGTTGCGCGCCGATTTCCCGGATTTGCAGCTTGAACATGACGCCTTCCACAGGATTGACCTGTCCTTGTTCACATGGGAGTGACCATATCGATGCGTGCGCCGTTGCGTCTACCCCGCGACACGGGGTCGCACCTCGCTGAGTGGCCGATGCGCCGATGCCGCCACCAGGGTTTCGGCACCTTCGGCGCCGCACGCCGGAAATCGCAAGCCCGGCGGGAGCGGCCAGGAACGGCACCACGAGTGCCACGGCCAGTCACTAATTGCCGCCGATGTGCATCTTGTAGAGCGCCCCATTCGAGAAGGTGCAGGTGCCAGCCCCTTGATAGGGCGTGTTCATCTGGTACTCACAGGACATGAACATGCCCTTCGGGCTGAAGGCACTTGCGACCCCCCGGCGCTCCTCGTTGGATACCCGGGTCGCTTCGCCGCTCAACACCTCGCCCAGGTAGGAGACGTTGAAGACGCCCTTGCCGGTCATCATGTTCGTCACGCTGCCGGTGATGACGCCGGTCTGTGTGGCGATGTCATTGCCCGGATAGAGACGAACCGGCAGGGTCGCCGGCGCGACTGACCCGTTGCGCCAGGCGGCGCGGGCACCGTTCCCACAGGCGGATATGGATAGTGCTGATAGATCACCTGCCCATCTGGCATGCGCTCAGGAACGATATAGCAGGCGGTCAGAACGGCGGTACTCAGCACAGCGACTGTCAATGCAGCTATCCGAAACATCATTACCTCCTCAACGATCATCGGCATTCCGATATTGGCAAAGTAGTCCGATACCGCGCTTTCGTATTGATTGGGCTCAATCCCTGGTGCTGGCCCCGGATTGCCCCCTGGCGATGCCGCTCCTGCCTACAAGCGTGATCCTCGCCCGCGTCTCGAACCGAGAACGCTCACAGGCTGCGGACAAGCGACGAGGCCATCACGGGGCAGGCCTCTTGCCTCGTGTCCATAGCTCTTTCGAACTATGACGCGGCGGCGGCGCATCGTCATTCCGGCGCCCACCCGGGCGTTCGTCGGCAGGATGCCCGCCGCCCTCGCGTTGACCGACAGTGCGTGGCAAGGATCCACGGAAGCCACGCCATGCCCAACGCCTCTGACCAATACGATCGCAAAGCCTGGTCGGTGCTGATCGTCAGCACGCTGGCCTTCACCGTCTGCTTCATGGTCTGGATGATGTTCGGCGTGATCGGCATCCCGATCAAGAAGACGCTGAACCTCAATGCCACCGAGTTCGGCCTGCTCACCGCGATGCCGGTGCTGACCGGTTCGCTGGTGCGCGTGCCGCTCGGCATCTGGACCGACAAGTACGGCGGCCGCATCGTGATGACGCTGCTGATGGCCAGCACCGTGCCGGCGATCTGGCTGATGAGCTACGCCACGGCCTACTGGCACTTCCTGGTCATCGGCCTGTTCGTCGGCCTGGCCGGCGGCTCGTTCTCGGTCGGCACGCCCTACGTGGCGCGCTGGTTCCTGCGCCACCGCCAGGGCATGGCGATGGGCATCTACGGCGCCGGCAATTCCGGCGCCGCGGTCAACAAGTTCGTCGCGCCGGCGCTGGTGGTGGCCTTCGGCTGGACCATGGTGCCGCAGGTGTACGCGGCCATCATGCTGGCCACGGTGATCCTGTTCTGGATGTTCAGCCACAGCGACCCCGCGCACCTGGTGCCGAGCCACGTCAAGTTCACCGACCAGCTGAAGGCGCTGAAGGATCCGCGGGTGTTGAAGTACTGCCAGTACTACAGCATCGTGTTCGGCGGCTACGTCGCGCTGTCGCTGTGGATGGTGCAGTACTACGTCGGCGAGTTCGGCCTCGACATCCGCTGGGCCGCGCTGCTGGCGGCCTGTTTCTCGCTGCCTGGCGGCGTGCTGCGGGCCATCGGCGGCTGGTTGTCGGACAAGTTCGGCGCCCACAGCGTGACCTGGTGGGTGATGTGGGTCAGCTGGATCTGCCTGTTCCTGCTGTCGTACCCGCAGACCGACATGACGATCCTCACCGTCGACGGGCCGAAGACGTTCCACGTCGGCCTGAACGTCTACAGCTTCACCGCGCTGATGTTCATCCTGGGCATCGCCTGGGCCTTCGGCAAGGCCAGCACCTTCAAGTACATCAGCGACGAGTACCCGGAAAACATCGGCACCATCAGCGGCATCGTCGGCCTGGCCGGTGGCCTCGGCGGCTTCGTGCTGCCGATCATGTTCGGCGCGCTGATGGACCTGACCGGCATCCGCTCCTCCGCCTTCATGCTGATGTACGGCGTGGTCTGGGTCTCGCTGATCTGGATGTACTGGACCGAGGTGCGCAAGACCGAAATGATGGGCCCGAAGTCCAAAGCCTTCAGCCTCCAGGGCTGAGCCGACCCAACCAGACACTGCTGGAACATCCATGAACACATCAGTCAAGACCGGCAGCGCGGCGGCACGACGTCGCCGACTGGCGCCCCGAGGACGACGCCTTCTGGGAATCCACCGGCAAGAAGATCGCCTACCGCAACCTCTGGATCTCGGTGCCCGCGCTGCTGTGCGGCTTCGCGGTCTGGGGCATGTGGGGCATCATCACCGTGCAGATGCTCAACCTGGGCTTTCCGTTCACCCAGGCCGAGTTGTTCACGCTGACCGCGATCGCCGGCATTTCCGGCGCGACGATGCGCATCCCGGCCTCGTTCCTGATCCGGCTGGCCGGCGGGCGCAACACCATCTTCCTGACCACCGCGATGCTGCTCGCGCCGGCCATCGGCACCGGCATCGTGCTGCAGCACAAGGACTGGCCGCTGTGGGCCTTCCAGCTGATGGCGCTGTGGTCGGGCGTCGGCGGCGGCAACTTCGCGTCGTCGATGTCCAACATCAGCACCTTCTTCCCGAAGAAGCTGCAGGGCACGGCGCTCGGCCTGAACGCGGGCCTGGGCAACTTCGGAGTGACGACGATGCAGATCGTCATCCCGCTGGTGATGACGATGGGCCTGTTCGGCGCCTTCGGCGGCGAGCCGCTGACGCTGGTCAAGGACAGCGGCTGGATCTTCGGCAAGATCGCCGCCGGCACGCCGACCTGGATCCAGAACGCCGGTTTCGCCTGGGTGCTGTCGCTGGTGCCGCTGTCGATCCTGTGCTGGTGGGGCATGAACAACCTGAAGACGGTGTCGCCGAACACCGGCAACCCGATCGTCGCGTTCGCCAAGATCACCTACCTGTACACGCTGGCCTTCGTGCCGTCGATCTTCATGCTCTACCTGTACCTGCCCAAGCCCACCGGGCTGGGCCTGCTGAGCATGTGGGTGGCCATTCCGCTGGACATCGTCCTGGCGCTGGGGATGATGAAGCTGGCCGCCTTCGGCGAGATGAAGGAAGGTGTCGCCAAGCAGTTCCTGATCTTCAGGAACAAGCACACCTGGTCGCTGACCGCGCTCTACATCGTCACCTTCGGTTCGTTCATCGGCTTCTCGATGGCGCTGCCGCTGGCCATCACCGTGATCTTCGGCTACCAGCACGTGCCCGACGCCAGCGGCGTGATGCAGCACACGCTGAAGAACCCGAATGCGCCGTCGGCGCTGACCTACGCCTGGATGGGCCCGTTCATCGGCGCGGCGGTGCGCCCGATCGGCGGCTGGATCTCCGACAAGCTGGGCGGCTCGATCGTCACGCAGGTGATCTCGGCGGTGATGGTGGTGGCCTCGGCCTGGGTCGGCTACGTGATGATGCAGGCCTACGGCTCGGCCACGCCGGAGCAGTACTTCCCGATGTTCCTGGGCTTGTTCATGGTGCTGTTCTTCGCCACCGGCATCGGCAACGGATCGACCTTCCGCACCATCGGCGTGATCTTCGACCGCACCCAGGCCGGCCCGGTGCTGGGCTGGACTTCGGCCGTCGCCGCCTACGGCGCCTTCATCGCCCCGGTGGTCATCGGCGCCCAGATCAAGGCCGGCACGCCGCAGGTCGCGATGTACGGCTTCGCCGATCTTCTACGCCGTGTGCCTGGTGCTGAACTGGTGGTTCTACCTGCGCCGCAACGCCTACGTGAAGAACCCCTGAACCGCCACGCCCGGCCTGCCTGATTCCATCGCCGCCCGATGTCGACCGTGGTCGCGACGCACCTGATCGCCGACTGGAACCCCGAGGACCGCGGGTTCTGGGAGCGAAGCGGTTGCCGCGTGGCGCGGCGCAACCTGTGGCTGTCGATCCCGGCGCTGACGCTGGCCTTCGCGGTGTGGATGGTGTGGAGCGTGGTCGTCGTCAACCTGCCCGCCGTCGGTTTCAAGTACAGCACCAACCAGCTGTTCTGGCTGGCCGCCCTGCCGGCGCTGTGCGGGGCCACCCTGCGCATCTTCTACGCCTTCGCAGTGACGGTGGTCGGCGGCCGCGTCTGGACGACCTTGTCCACGGCGAGCCTGCTGTTGCCGGCCCTGGGCATCGGCTTTGCCGTGCAGCGTCCGGACACACCCTACGAACTGATGGTGGCGCTGGCCCTGCTGTGTGGCCTGGGGGGCGGCAACTTCGCCAGCTCGATGGCCCACATCAGCTACTTCTACCCCCGCTCGCGCAAAGGCTACGCGCTGGGCATGAATGCCGGGTTGGGGCAGCTGGGCGTGTCGCTGGTGCAGTTCGTGGTGCCGGTGGCCATTGCCAGCGGTGTCTTCGGCGTGCTCGGCGGCGCGCCCCAGGCCAGTGCCGACGGCACGCCGCTGTGGTTGCAGAACGCGGGTTTCGTCTGGGTGCCCTTCATCGCCGCCAGCGCCCTGGCCGCGTGGCTGGGCATGAACGACATCGCCGACGCCAAGGGCCATTTCGCCGACCAGGCCGTGATCTTCACGCGCAAGCACAACTGGCTGATGTGCTGGCTGTACATCGGCACCTTCGGCAGTTTCATCGGCTACGCGGCCGGCTTTCCGCTGCTGATCCAGAGCCAGTTCCCGGGTGTCGACGCGCTGCAGTACGCCTGGCTGGGGCCCTGCTGGGGGCGGTGATCCGGCCGCTGGGTGGCTGGCTCGCCGACCACCACGGCGGCGCGCGCATCACGTTCTGGTGTTTCGTCGCCATGGCCGCGGGCGTGATGGCGGTGCTGCACTTCCTGCCGCGCGCCGGGGCAGGTCGGCAACTTCAACGGCTTCCTCGCCAGCTTCCTGCTGCTCTTCGCCGCCGCCGGCGTGGGCAACGGCAGCACTTTCCGCATGATCCCGGTGATCTTCCTCGCCGAGCGTCAGCGCGCCGCCGAGCCGCTGCCCGGCGCACAGGCCCAGGCCGTGCGCGACGGCAACAAGGAAGCCGCCGCCGTGCTGGGCTTCGCCAGCGCCCTGGGCGCCTACGGCGGCTTCTTCATTCCGAAGAGCTACGGCACTTCGATCGCCCTGACCGGCAGCCCCGAGGCGGCGCTGCAGGTCTTCGTCTTGTTTTATGTCTCCTGCATCGCGGTGACCTGGTGGCACTACAGCCGCCGCAACGCACCGATGCCCTGCTGACCCTGTCGATTTCTCCAGAAGGACGCACCATGAGTCATTTTCTCGATCGCCTGACCCACTTCAGCCTGCCCAAGGAGAGCTTCTCCGGTGAGCACGGCGTGACCACCGGTGAAGACCGCACCTGGGAAGACGCCTACCGCAACCGCTGGGCACACGACAAGATCGTGCGCAGCACGCACGGCGTGAACTGCACCGGCAGCTGCAGCTGGAAGATCTACGTCAAGGGCGGCATCGTCACCTGGGAAACCCAGCAGACCGACTACCCGCGCACGCGCTGGGACATGCCCAACCACGAGCCGCGCGGCTGCGCGCGTGGGGCCAGCTACAGCTGGTACCTGTACAGCGCCAACCGCGTGAAGTACCCGATGGTGCGCGGCCGCCTGCTCGAGCGCTGGCGCGCGGCGATGAAGACGGCGAAGACGCCCGTGGACGCCTGGGCACTCATCGCGGAAAACGACGATGCACGGCGCGACTACCAGAAGATGCGCGGCATGGGCGGCTTCGTGCGCAGCAGCTGGGACGAGGTGAACCAGCTGATCGCCGCGGCCAACGTCTACACGATCAAGACGCACGGGCCCGACCGCGTCGTGGGCTTCAGCCCCATCCCGGCGATGAGCATGGTCAGCTATGCCGCCGGCAGCCGCTACCTCAGCTTGATCGGCGGCGTGTGCATGAGCTTCTACGACTGGTACTGCGACCTGCCGCCGGCCAGCCCGCAGGTCTGGGGCGAACAGACCGACGTGCCCGAATCGGCCGACTGGTACAACAGCACCTACATCATCGCCTGGGGCAGCAACGTGCCGCAGACGCGCACACCCGACGCCCACTTCTTCACCGAGGTGCGCTACAAGGGCGCGAAGACGGTGGCAGTGACGCCGGACTATTCCGAGGTCGCCAAGCTCGCCGACCTCTGGCTGCACCCCAAGCAGGGCACCGACGCCGCACTCGCGATGGCCATGGGCCACGTCGCGCTGAACGAGTTCTACTTCAAGCAGCGTTCACCGTACTTCGACAACTACGCGCGCCGCTACACCGACCTGCCGCTGCTGGTGATGCTGAAGGAGCACACGCTGCCGGATGGATCGAAGACCCTGGTGCCCGACCGCTACCTGCGCGCCAGCGACTTCAACGGCAAGCTCGGCCAGGCCAACAACCCCGAATGGAAGACGGTGGCCTTCGATACCGACGGCCGCGCCGTGCTGCCCAACGGCAGCATCGGCTTCCGCTGGGGCCAGGAATCGGAGACCGGCAAGGTCGACGCCGGCAAGTGGAACCTGGAAGACAAGGAAGCGCGCCACGGCCAGCAGGTCAAGCTGAAGCTGTCGGTGCTGGAAGACGGCACGCAGGCGCATGAAGTGGTCGGCGTCGGCCTGCCTTACTTCGGCGGCATCAGCACGCCGCACTTCAAGTCGAACGCGCAGAACGGCGAGGTCAACTTCGTCAAGGTGCCGGCGGTGCGCCTGCGCCTGGGCAAGGAGGGCGATCACCGTGAGGCCCTGGTGGCCACCGTGTTCGACCTGCAGGCCGCGCAGTACGGCATCGACCGCGGCCTCGGTTCGGGCGCGAAGAGCTACGACGACAACGCGGCCTACACGCCGGCCTGGGCCGAGAGCATCACCGGCACGCCGCGCGACCAGATCATCACCGTGGCGCGCCAGTTCGCCGAGAACGCGCACAAGACGCAGGGCAAGTCGATGGTCATCATCGGCGCGGCGATGAACCACTGGTACCACGCCGACATGAACTACCGCGGCGTCATCAACCTCCTGATGATGTGCGGCTGCATCGGCCAGAGCGGTGGCGGCTGGGCGCACTACGTGGGCCAGGAGAAGCTGCGCCCGCAGACCGGCTGGGTGCCGTTGGCCTTCGGGCTGGACTGGATCCGCCCGCCGCGGCAGATGAACAGCACCAGTTTCTTCTACGCCCACAGCGACCAGTGGCGCTACGAGAAGCTGGGCATGGAAGAGATCGTCTCGCCGCTGGCCGACAAGAGCGTCTACGGCGGCAGCATGATCGACTACAACGTGCGCGCCGAACGCATGGGCTGGCTGCCCAGCGCACCGCAGCTCAAGACCAACCCGCTGCAGGTGGTGAAGGACGCCACCGCCGCCGGGCTCGATGCGAAGGACTACGCCGTCAAGGCGCTGAAGGACGGCACGCTGCAGATGAGCTGCGAGGATCCTGATGCGCCGCAGAACTGGCCGCGCAACCTCTTCGTGTGGCGCAGCAACCTGCTGGGCTCGTCGGGCAAGGGCCACGAGTACTTCTGCAAGCACCTGCTGGGCACCGAAAACGGCATCCAGGGCAAGGACCTGGGCGCCGACGACGCCAAGCCGTCGGAAGTGGTCTGGCACAAGGACGCACCGGTCGGCAAGCTCGACCTGGTGGTGACGCTGGACTTCCGCATGAGCACGACGTGTCTCTACAGCGACATCGTGCTGCCCACCGCCAGCTGGTACGAGAAGAACGACCTCAACACCAGCGACATGCATCCCTTCATCCACCCGCTGAGCGCGGCCGTCGATCCGGTCTGGCAATCACGCTCCGACTGGGAGATCTACAAGGGTTTCGCGAAGGCCTTCAGCGAAGTCTGCGTCGGCCACCTGGGCGTCGAGAAGGAGGTCGTGCTCACGCCCATCATGCACGACACCGCCGGTGAACTGGCGCAGCCCTTCGACGTCAAGGAATGGCGCAAGGGCCAGTGCGACCTGATCCCCGGCAAGACCGCGCCGCAGATCGCCGTGGTCGAGCGCGACTACCCCAACACCTTCAAGCGCTTCACCGCACTCGGCCCCTTGCTCAACAAGCTGGGCAACGGCGGCAAGGGCATTGGTTGGGAGACCAAGCTCGAGGTCACGCAGTTGGGCCAGCTCAACGGCACTGACGCTGGGCGAGGGCGTGTCGCAGGGCATGCCGAAGATCGTCACCGACATCGACGCCTGCGAGGTCATCCTGCAACTGGCGCCCGAGACCAACGGCCATGTCGCCGTGAAGGCCTGGGAGGCGCTGGGCAAGCAGACCGGGCGCGACCACACCCACCTGGCGCTGTACCGCGAGGACGAGAAGATCCGCTACCGCGACGTGCAGGCGCAGCCGCGCAAGATCATCAGCTCACCCACGTGGAGCGGCATCGAGAGCGAAACCGTCAGCTACAACGCCGGCTACACGAACGTCCATGAATACATCCCATGGCGCACGCTCACCGGGCGGCAGCAGTTCTATCTGGACCACCCGTGGATGATCGCCTTCGGTGAAGGCTTCGGCAGCTATCGCCCGCCGGTGGACCTGAAGACGACGTCGGGCATCCACAACATCAAGCCGAACGGCAATGCCGAGATCCTGCTGAACTTCATCACCCCGCACCAGAAGTGGGGCATCCACAGCACCTACAGCGACAACCTGCTGATGCTGACGCTGAACCGCGGCGGCCCGGTGGTGTGGCTGAGCGAGGACGACGCGAAGAAGGCCGGCATCGCCGACAACGACTGGGTCGAGGTCTTCAACATCAACGGCGCCATCGCGGCGCGCGCGGTGGTGAGCCAGCGTGTCAACCCCGGCATGCTGCTGATGTACCACGCGCAGGAAAAGATCATCAACACACCGGGGTCGGCCATCACCGGCGTGCGCGGCGGCATCCACAACAGCGTCACGCGCATCGTGCTCAAGCCCACGCACATGATCGGCGGCTACGCGCAGTTCAGCTACGGCTTCAACTACTACGGAACCATCGGCACCAACCGCGACGAATTCGTGGTCGTGCGCAAGATGGACAAGGTCGACTGGCTCGACACCCCGCTCGGCGATGAACGCGCCGCGCTCGTGCAAGCTCAAGGAGAAGGCGCATGAAGGTCCGCGCACAAATCGGCATGGTCCTGAATCTGGACAAGTGCATCGGCTGCCACACATGCAGCGTGACCTGCAAGAACGTCTGGACCAGCCGCCCCGGCGTCGAGTACGCCTGGTTCAACAACGTCGAGACCAAGCCCGGCATCGGTTACCCCAAGGAGTGGGAGAACCAGGACAAGTGGAACGGCGGCTGGGTGCGCAAGGCCAACGGCAGCATCGAACCGCGCCAGGGCGGCAAGTGGAAGCTGCTGATGCGCATCTTCGCCAACCCCAACCTGCCGCAGATCGACGATTACTACGAGCCTTTCACCTTCGACTACGACCACCTGCAGTCGGCGCCGGAGATGCAGCACCAGCCCACCGCGCGGCCGCGCTCGCTGATCACCGGCAAGCGCATGGAGAAGATCGAGTGGGGCCCGAACTGGGAAGAGATCCTGGGCGGTGAATTCGCCAAGCGCTCGAAGGACAAGAACTTCGACGACATCCAGAAGGACATCTACGGCCAGTTCGAGAACACCTTCATGATGTACCTGCCCAGGCTGTGCGAGCACTGCCTGAACCCCGCTTGCGTGGCTTCGTGTCCTTCGGGCTCGATCTACAAGCGCGAGGAAGACGGCATCGTCCTCATCGACCAGGACAAGTGCCGCGGCTGGCGCATGTGTGTCAGCGGCTGCCCCTACAAGAAGATCTACTACAACTGGAAGAGCGGCAAGGCCGAGAAGTGCATCTTCTGCTACCCGCGCATCGAAGCGGGCCAGCCGACGGTGTGCTCCGAGACCTGCGTCGGTCGCATCCGGTATCTGGGCGTGCTGCTCTACGACGCCGACCGCATCCAGGCAGCGGCGAGCGTCGAGAAGGACAAGGACCTCTACCAGGCCCAGCTCGACATCTTCCTCGACCCCTTCGACCCGGCCGTGATCGCGCAGGCGCGCAAGGACGGCATCCCCGAGAACTGGCTCGAAGCCGCACGCAACAGCCCCGTCTACAAGATGGCGGTGGAGTGGAAGGTGGCGCTGCCGCTGCACCCCGAGTACCGCACGCTGCCGATGGTCTGGTACGTGCCGCCGCTGAGCCCCATCACCGCGGCTGCGAATGCCGGGCAGGTGGGCACCAACGGCGAGATTCCCGACGTCAAGCAGCTGCGCATCCCGGTCAAGTACCTGGCCAACCTGCTGACGGCCGGCGACACCTTCCCGGTGGTGCGTGCGCTGGAACGCATGCTGGCGATGCGCGCCTACCAGCGCAGCAAGCACGTCGACGGCGCAGGCCGACACCGGCGCCATCGACCAGGTGCGCATCAGCGTGGCCGAGGTGGAAGAGATGTACCGCGTGATGGCGATCGCCAACTACGAGGACCGCTTCGTCATCCCCACCACGCACCGCGAGTACGCCGAAAACACCTTCAACGTGCGCGGCGGCTGCGGCTTCAGCTTCGGCAACGGCTGCAGCGAGGGCGTGACCGAGACCAGCCTCTTCGGCAGCGAGAAGAAGCGCACCATCCCCATCAAGGCGGGGGTCTGACATGGGCGCCCTAAGCCCACCCCGCTGAAAATGTCGACGACGCTGCGCGTGCTGGCGCACCTGCTCGGCTACCCCGGCGCCGAATTGCGCGCCCACCTGCGCCGAGCTGCGGTGAGCGCTGCACGACGAACGCGCGCTGACCTTCGGCCGCCTGGCCGAACTCGACGCGCTGATCGACCGCCTGCGCAGCGCGCCGCGCGCTGGATGTCGAGGCCGACTACGTCGAGCTGTTCGACCGCGGCCGCGGCACCGCGCTGCACCTGTTCGAGCACGTGCACGGCGACAGCCGCGACCGCGGCCCGGCGATGGTCGACCTGGTGCAGACCTACGAGGCCGGCCGGGCTGCTTCCTCGGCGCCGGGCGAACTGCCCGACCACCTGCGCGTGGTGCTGGAGTACGCCTCGACGCAGCCGCCCGCGCAGGCGCGCGCCTTCCTGGGCGAGATCGCGCACATCCTGCAGGTGCATCTTCAGCGCGCTGCTCAAGCGCCAGAGCGCGCTACGCCTGCGTGCTGGCCGCGCTGCTCGACCTGGCCGGCGAGAAGGCCCAGGCGGTGCCGGTGCCGCCGAAGAGCCCGCGATCGACGAAAGCTGGGCAGAGCCGCTGGCCTTCGACGGCTGCTCGACCGAGGGCCAGGCCCGCCCGGGCCAGCCGCAGCCGATCCAGATCGTCGCAAGCGCGCGGCCTCCACTGGCCGCGGCCGCAGAACTTCCCAGGAGCGTCCGCATGAACGCCATGCACAACTTCCTGTTCACCGTCTACCCCTACATCTGCCTGGCCGTGTTCTTCATGGGCAGCCTGGCGCGCTTCGACCGCGACCAGTACACATGGAAGAGCGACTCGTCGCAGCTGCTGCGTGCCGGCCAGTTGCGCTGGGGCAGCAACCTGTTCCACGTCGGCATCCTGTTCCTGTTCTTCGGCCACCTCTTCGGCCAGCTGACGCCGCACTGCGATCTATGAGATCTTCGTCACCGCGCCGCAGAAGCAGCTGCTGGCGGTGATCGCCGGCGGCGTGGCCGGCGGCATCTGCTTCGTGGGCCTGAGCCTGCTGCTGCACCGGCGCATCTTCGACCCGCGCATCCGCCTGACCAGCCACCGCACCGACCTGGCCATCCTGGTCATCCTGTGGGTGCAACTGGTGCATCGGCCTGGCCACGCTGCCGGCTTCGCTGCACCACGTGGCCGGACCCGCAGACCATGCTGCGCCTGGCCGAGTACCTGCAGGGCATCGCCACCTTCCCGCCCGAACGCCGGCGCTGGTGGCCGGCGTCGACTGGCACTTCCAGGCCGCACATGCTGCTGGGCATGACGATCTTCCTGCTGTTCCCGTTCAGCCGCCTGGTGCACGTGTGGAGCGGCTTCGGCACCGTGGCCTACTTGTTCCGCCCCTACCAGGTGGTGCGCGCCGCCGCCTCAACGTGCCTGCCGGCCAGAACCAGCCGCGCCGCAGCGGCCTGAAGGACCCTGCGAGGCCACCTGCGCGCAACGAACCTGGCCCTACGTCCTGCCCCGCATCAACGGCGTGCCGCTGGCCCAGCCCGGCGAAGTGCTCGATCGACGACGAAATGCTGCGCCAGCGCGCCTGCACCGAACTGCTGCGCCAGGCGGCCATCGACGCCGGCCTGCTCGAGCGACGACGATCCGGCGCCGCTGCAGGGTGCGATCAGCGACGCCGCCTCGCGCGGCCATCGAGGCGCTGCTCGACCGTGAGCTGCGCTGCCCGAGCCCTCGGAAGAGGCCTGCCGACGCCACCACGCCGCGCACGCCGCCTCGTTATGCCGTCGGCGAACGCGCCCTGGTGCGCCACGTGCTGTTCGCGGTCACGCCCGGCGTCGACGTCAACGCCTTGCGCAAGCGTGCCGAGGCCTGCCTGCTCGACCTGCGTGCACGCGACGGCCAGGACGCCGCCGAGACCGAGCGCTTTGCCGCGTGGCCGCCGCGCACCTCCAATTGCCCGAGCGGTGCCGACGGCGGCGCGCTCGGCTGGCTCGCGCGCCGCCGACTGCGCGCCGGAGTTCGCCCGCGAGGTCTTCGGCCACAGCCGAGGTCGGCGTGCTGCCGCGGCTGGTGGCCAGCCGCTTCGGGCTGCACGTGGTCGAGGTGCTGGCGCGCGAGCCCGGCACCGCACCGCCGTTCGAGGCCGTGCGCGCGGCCGTCGCGCAGTCGCTGCGCCAGCAGGCCTTCGCCACCGCGCTGCGCCAGTACCTGAGTCTGCTCGCCGGCCGCGCCCGCGTCGAAGGCGTCGAACTCGACGCCGCGGCGACGCCGCTGGTGCAGTAGACCCGCCGCGACGATGGCCGACGAGCTGCTCGAGCGGCTGCGTCGCTTTCAACGCGACGCGTTCCCGCAGTACCGCTCGCAGTTCCAGTCGCTGGTCGACCAAGGCCAGCACCCGACCACGCTGTTCATCGGCTGCTCGGACTCGCGCCTGGTGCCGTACCTGCTCACCGGCACCGGGCCGGGCGAGCTGTTCCTGGTGCGCAACGTCGGCGCGTTCGTGCCGCCTTATGACGGCAGCTTTGGTTATCACGGCACCGCCGCGGCGATCGAGTTCGCGGTCCTCAGCCTGAACGTCAGCCGGATCATCGTCTGTGGCCACAGCCACTGCGGGGGTATTCGCGCGCTGTACGACGGCGTGCCGGCGGCGGCAAAGAACCTGACGCAGTGGCTGGAACTCGGCAAGGAGGCGGTGCTGCCGGTGGCCGAGCCGGGGCCCGAGGCGCTGCGCCGCACCGAGCAGCGCGCGGTGGTACTGCAGCTCGAGCGCCTGATGGACTACCCTATGGTGCGCGAGCGGGTCGAGGCTGGCAGCCTTTCGTTGCATGGCTGGCACTACGTCATCGAGGACGGTGAGGTACATGTGTTCGATGTCAAGGCCGGCGCGTTCATCCCGGCGTCCAATGCCGAGCACGCCGGCACCGGCCCGTACGCGGGCTACCGGGACGACCCGACGCATCCCGCGACCGAGACCTTGCCACCCTGCCCATGACGATCAACGACACCGCCAGCGACAGCCACTCCGCCATCGACGCCTTGCGCGCGCAGCTGGCGCGCACCGCGTTGCGCCCGCTGCGCCTGGCCGGCCGCGAGTTGCTGCCGATCGTGCAAGGCGGCATGGGCGTGGGCATCTCGGCACACCGGTTGGCCGGCAGCGTTGCCGCGCTCGGCGCGGTCGGCACGATCTCGTCGGTCGACCTGCGGCAGCACCACCCCGACCTGATGGCCCGCACCGGCCACCTGCGCGGCGCGGCGGGCAAGCAGGCGATCAATGCCGCCAACCTCGAAGCGCTCGCCCGCGAGATCCACGCGGCGCGCGTGATGGCCAACGGCGGCGGATTGCTGGCGGTCAACGTGATGCGCGCGGTCGAGGAGTACGCCCCCTCGGTGAAATGCGCGCTCGAGGCCGGCATCGACGCCGTGGTGGTCGGCGCCGGGTTGCCGCTGGATCTGCCCGACCTGGCGCGCGAGCACCCCCGCGTGGCGCTGATCCCGATCCTGTCCGATGCGCGCGGTGTCGCGCTGGTGGTGAAGAAGTGGGAACGCAAGCAGCGCGCGCCGGACGCCATCGTCATCGAGCACCCGGGCTGGGCCGGCGGCCACCTCGGCGCCGCCAAGGTGGCCGACCTGACCGACCCGCGCTTCGACTTCGAGCAGGTGATCCCGCAGGTGCTGGATTTCCTGCGCAGCGCCGGCCTCGAGCGTGAGGTGCCGGTCATTGCCGCCGGCGGCCTGCGCAGCCTACGAGGACATTGCGCGCGTGCAGTCGCTCGGCGCCGCCGCGGCGCAACTCGGCACGGCCTTCGTCGCCACCGAGGAATGCGATGCGCACCCGATGTTCAAGCAGGTGCTGGCCGAGGCGCGCGACGAAGATCTGGTCGAATTCATCAGCGTCGCCGGCCTGCCGGCGCGGGCCGTGCGCACACCGTGGCTCGACCGCTACCTGAGCACGTTGCCACGCTTGCAGGCCAAGGTGCACCCGCGGCGCTGCACGCAGGCGTTCGACTGCCTGGCCCAATGCGGCCTGCGCGACGGCCTGCCCGGCTGGGGCCAGTTCTGCATCGACAACCAGCTCGCCGCGGGCTTGCGCGGCGACGTCAACGCCGGCCTGTTCTTCCGCGGCGTCGGCGCGATGCCGTTCGGCCCGCAGATCGCCACCGTGCGCCAATTGATCGAGCGCCTGCTGACGCCGGGCGTGCCGCTGGGCACACCCGTTGGCACAGCCGCTCGGCACAGCGGCCACGCCGGCGTGAAGACACTGCCGATCCGGCCGCTGGCGCCATCGGCCGCGCCGACCGGGCCGCCCCCCGGCGGACCGCCGCCCGATGACCGTTGGCGGCTGGCACGCCTGTCGACCGCACCGCACCGGCTCGGCTTCTTCGCCGCTGCGCTGCTGCTCGCCACCAGCGCAGTCTGGTGGGCGTTGATGCTGGCCAGCCCCTACGCCGGCATCACGGTGACGTGGGCCGTGCCACCGCCGGCTGCGCACGGGCTGCTGATGAGCCTGGGCTTCATGCCGTTGTTCATCGTCGGCTTCCTGTTCACCGCCGGGCCGCGCTGGCTGGCGCTGCCCGACGTCGGCGCCACGACGCTGCGCATGCCGGTGCTGGCGATGGTGGCCGGCTGGGCCGTCGCGCTGGCCGGCTTTCACCTGGCCAGCGCAGTCGCGGCGGCCGGCGTGGCGATGGTCGCGCTCGGCTGGAGCGCGCTGGCACTGCGCTTCGTGCGACTGCTGCGCACGAGCCGGGCGCCGGACAAGCTCCACGCCACGATGGTCGCCGTGGCCTGCGGCGTCGGCGCATTGGCGTTGTGGGCCGCCGCCGCTGCGCTGGCCCTCGGCGACATCACGGCCCTGCGCGGCGCCACGCAGCTGGCCTTGTGGGGCTTCCTGGCGCCGGTGTTCGCCACCGTGTCGCACCGGATGATCCCGTTCTTCACCGCCAGCGCCCTGCCGGCGCTCGACGCCTGGCGGCCGAACGCGCTGCTGTGGGTGATGCTGGCGGTGTTGTGGCTGCAGTTGCCGTTCGCCCTGGCCGAGCTGGCCTGGTGGCCGTTGCCTGCGGCAGCGCGCTGGCTGCAGGTGGCCATCGACGCACCGGCTGCCGCGCTGATGCTGTGGCTGGCGTGGCGCTGGGGGCTGGTGCAGAGCTTGCAGATCCGCCTGCTGGCGATGCTGCACGCCGGCTTCCTGTGGCTGGGCATCGCGCTGGCGCTGGCGGCCGTGTCGCACGCCCTGATGGCCGCCAGCGGCGACGCCCAGTCGCTCGGGCTGGCGCCGATGCATGCGCTGACGATGGGCTACCTCGGCGGCACGCTGATCGCGATGATCACCCGCGTGGCCGCCGGTCACAGCGGCCGCGCGCTGGTCGCCGACGACCTGGCCTGGGGCCTGTACTGGGCTTTTCAGTCGGCCGCGGTGCTGCGCGTCGCTGCGGGCCTGTGGCCGGCGCTGGCCACGGCGCTGACGCTGGCGTCGATCGCGGCCTGGTCGATGGCCGCCCTGGGCTGGGCCTGGCGCTATGGCGGCTGGCTCGGGCGGCCACGCGCGGATGGCCGGCCGGGTTGAATGAAGTTGCGCCAACGCAATCACCTTGGCTGCAAGCTTGCCTAGAGTCAAGCCTCGCTCAATCGCGCTGCAGCCACCCAAGCAAACATGCCCATGTACCGACGCCTCCTCGTTCCGGTCGATGGCAGCGACCTGTCCGACCGCGCCATCGACGCCAGCATCGAACTCGCGCAGCAGCTGGGTGCGGCCATCACCGGCTTCGTGGCCGAGCCGCTGCAACTGCCGCCGTCGGGGCCGCGCCCACGCGCTCGGCTCGACGAGGAGGCCCGCGAGCACGACGCGGTCACCACCGCGCATGCGCAACAGGTGCTGGCGCGCTTCGAAGCGCGTGCACGCGAGGCCGGCGTGGCGTTCGAGGGCTACCACGACCAGGTGCCGCGGATCGACCGAGCGATCATCGAGGCGGCGGAATCACGCGGCTGCGATCTGATCGTGATGGTGACGCACGGCCGCGGCCCGTTCGGCGAGTTCCTGTTCGGCTCGCACACCAAGGCCGTGCTGGCCGGCAGCAAGCTGCCGCTGCTGGTGTTGCACTGACGGCAATCCCCGCGCGACGGCGCGCTGCTACATGCGCGCGATCCGTCCTTCGGCGATCAGCGGGGCGTACAGCGCGGTATCGGCGTCGATGCGATCACGCACCCCCTGCGGCGTCGACGGCGTGATGTCGAAGCCGGCCTGCTCGGCACGGCCGCGCACTTCGGCGGTGCCCAGCGTCGGCCAGGATGTCGCTGCGCAACTGCTCGGCCACCACGCCGGGCGTGCCCGCCGGCACCACCAGCGCCGCCCACGGGTGCATCTCGACCATCGGCGCGCCCGCTTCGGCCAGCGTCGGCACCTCGGGCAGCTTGGCCAGCCGCTTGCGCGCCGCCACCGCCAGCGGCCGCAGATGGCCGCGCGCCATCAGCCCGGCCACCGTGTTCAGCGAGAACGCGGTGAAGTCGACCTCGCCGGAGGCGACCGTGGTGAACAGCGCGCTGGCCTCCTTGAACGGCACGTGCATCATCTGCACCCCGGCGGCGCGGGCGAAGGTCTCGAGCGCCACATGGACCGCATGGCCATTGCCGAGCGTGCCGTAGCTGACGCTCCGCGGTGCACGCCGCGCTACGTCGAGCAACTCGGCAACGCTGCGAAACCGGCTGGCGCCACCGACCAGGATCAGGAAGGTGGCATGGAACAGCAGCGTCAGCGGCACCAGGTCGCGCACCGGGTCGTAGGGCAGCGTGTCGTGCAGCAACGGATTGACCACCAGCGTCGCGGTGTCGGCCAGGAACAGCGTGTGGCCGTCGGCCGGGGTGCGCCGCACCTCGCTGAAGGCGACGATGCCCGACGCACCGGGCTTGTTGTCGATCACCACGGGCTGGCCCCATTGCTGCGACAGCCGCTCGCCGACGCTGCGCGCCACCACATCCGGCCCGACGCCCACCGAATACGGCACCACCATGCGCACCGCGCGGTCGGGAAAACCCGGCAAGCGCGCTGCCATTGCCGTTGCCGGCCAACCCGGCAGCGTGCCGGCCAGCGTCGCCAGCACGGCCCGCCGGCCGATGCGCTCAGCAGCCACCGTCGAGCCCGCCGTCGAATGGGCGCAATCGATCGCCGCGTCGGCGGATTCTGGGCATCGTTTGGTTCATCATGCGGAGGTTCGAATGAACAGGCCGGTAGGTCGTCAGGTCGAAGGCGGTGCGGCGCGGGATTATCGCGGTTGGCTGTCTCCAGGCCGGACGGCCGCGGGCTTTCTTGACTTGCATCAAGCGCGAAAGCCAGCGGCGCAGGCGGTCGAAATATTTGCCTGCTTGAACAGGATCAACGCGCACGCGGTCCGTTCGAGAAGATCATTCGACGATTGACGCAGACACCGACCCCGGAGCCCGAATTGACACTGACCTCCCGCCTCGACACCACGACCGCAGCCACCGCGCTGCCGCCCCAGCCGATCAGCGCCGAAGTGCTGCTCGAGAAATACGCCAAGGGCGACGAGCAGACGCATCGACGAGGTCTATCGCCGCGTCGCGCAGGCGCTGGCCGAAGCCGAGCCGGCCGAGCAGCGGGCGCAATGGGGCGAACGCTTCGCGCAGGCGCTGGCGCAGGGCTTCATCCCGGCCGGACGCATCCAGTCGGCGGCCGGCACCGGGCTGGCGGCGACGCTGATCAACTGCTTCGTGCAGCCGGTCGGCGACTCGATCACGCAGATCGACGACGGCCACCCCGGCATCTACACCGCGCTGGCCGAAGCGGCCGAGACGATGCGCCGCGGCGGCGGCGTCGGCTACGACTTCTCGCGCATCCGCCCGCGCGGCGCCTGGGTCGGCGCCACGCAGAGCAGCGCCAGCGGCCCGGTCAGCTACATGCGGGTGTTCGACCGCTCGTGCGAGACGGTCGAGTCGGCCGGCGCGCGGCGCGGCGCGCAGATGGGCGTGCTGCGCTGCGACCACCCGGACATCGAGGAGTTCATCCACGCCAAGGACCGCGGCGACCTGAAGAACTTCAACATCTCGATCGGCGTCACCGATGCCTTCATGACGGCGGTGCGGGACGGCGGCGACGTCGAGCTGGTGCACCGCGCCGAACCGGGCGCGGCCCAGAAGGCCGCCGGCGCGTACCGCCGCGGCGATGGCCTGTGGGTCTTTCGCAAGCTGCCGGCGCGCGAACTGTGGGACCAGGTCATGCGTTCGACCTACGACCATGCCGAGCCCGGCGTGCTGTTCCTCGACACCATCAACCGCGACAACAACCTCGCCTACTGCGAGAGCATCAGTGCGACCAATCCCTGCGGCGAACAGCCGCTGCCGGCCTACGGCTGCTGCTGCCTCGGCTCGATCGACCTGACGCGCTTCGTGCAGCGCCCGTTCGAGGCCGACGCGGCGTTCGACGAGGCCGGTTTCGAACAGCTGGTGCGCACCGCCGTGCGCATGCTCGACAACGTGCTCGACGTGACGATGTGGCCGCTGCCGCAACAGCACGAGGAAGCCCGCCACAAGCGGCGCGTCGGCCTGGGCTTCACCGGTCTGGGTGATGCGCTGGTGATGCTGAACCTGCGCTACGACAGCGAGCCGGCGCGGGCGATGGCGCGGCGCATCGCCGAACGCATGCGCGACAGCGCCTACGACGCCTCGGTCGATCTGGCGCTGGAGCGCGGCGCATTCCCGCTGTTCAATGCCGACCTGTACCTGTCGGGCGGCACCTTCGCGTCGCGCCTGCCGCAGCCGCTGAAGGACCGCATCCGCGCGCACGGCCTGCGCAACTCGCACCTGCTGTCGATCGCGCCCACCGGCACCATCAGCCTGGCCTTTGCCGACAACGCCAGCAACGGCATCGAGCCGGCGTTCAGCTGGACCTACGTGCGCAAGAAGCGCCAGCCCGACGGCAGCTTCGCCGAGCATCAGGTGCAGGACCACGCGTGGCGCCTGTTCAAGCACCTGAAGGGCGACGATGCCCCGCTGACGCCGGCCTTCGTGTCGGCACTCGAGATGAGCGCGCAGGCCCACGCCGAGATGGTGGCCGCGGTGGCGCCGCTGATCGACACCGCGATCAGCAAGACCGTCAACGTGCCGGCCGACTACCCGTATGCCGATTTCGAGCGGCTCTACCAGCAAGCCTGGGCGCTGGGCCTGAAGGGCCTGGCCACCTACCGCCCCAACGCCGTGCTCGGCAGCGTGCTGTCGACGCAGCCGGCGCCGCTGCAGGTCAGCGACCCGAACCGGCGCCTCGCGCTCGAGGCGCCGGCCGTGCCGGTGCTGGCCTCGCTGCGCTGGCCCGGCCGGCCCGACCTGCCGGGCGGCAACGCGGCCTGGACCTACATGATCGAGCACCCGTTCGGCTCGTTCGCGCTGTTCGTCGGCGACGTGCCGCGCGAGGATGGGCGCGGCGCGCAGCCGTTCGAGGTCTGGGTCAACGGTGCCGAGCAGCCGCGCGGCCTCGGCGCATTGGCCAAGACGCTGTCGATGGACCTGCGCGCCAACGACGCCGCGTGGCTGCAACTGAAGCTCGACGCGCTGGCCACGGTGGCCGAAGAACGGCCGTTCGAGATGCCCTTCCCGCCGCACGGCGAGCGGCGTCCGTTCCCCGGCGTGGTGGCCGCCACCGCCGCAGTGATCCGCTGGCGCTGCGAACAGCTCGGCACGCTGCCGCCGGCGGCCGGCGCCGCCACGCCGGTGATCGACGCGCTGTTCGCCCGCAACGAGCCGCACACCGACCCGTCGGGCACGCTGGCCTGGGCGGTCGACATCGACAACCCCGCCAGCGGCGAAGCCTTCACGGTGACGCTGAAGGAGGTCACGCTGCCCGGCCCCGACGGCCTGGCGGTGACGCGACCCTGCGCGTTGGCACTGGCAGGCAACTACCCGCGCGCGCTCGACGGGCTGGCGCGGCTGCTGGCGCTGGACATGCGCGTGATCGATCCGGCCTGGATCGGCATGAAGCTGCGCAAGCTGCTCAACTACGCCGAGCCGCTCGGCCACTTCATGGCCTTCGTGCCCGGCCTGCCTGGCGGACAGCGCCGCCAGCAGACCTGGCCGTCGACGGTGGCGTACCTGGCGCGCCTGGTGATCCACCGCTACGCGATGCTCGGCGTGCTCGACGAAGAGGGCTTCCCGCTGCGCGAGATGGGTGTGCTCGATGCGCCGCGCGCCGGCCAGGCGAGCCCGCTGCAGGCCGGCCGGCCCTGCCCCGAATGCGGCAACGCCAGCGTGATCCACAAGGACGGCTGCGATTTCTGCACCGCCTGCGGTTACGTCGGGCAGTGCGGCTGAGGCGCGGCCCGCCACCCGCGCGGGCGATGTTCAGGGTGGTGTCGAGAGGAAGCCGGCGGTCTCGGTCGCCGGCAGCACCTGTGCCGGCGCGAAGCTGACCGCAAAGCGCGCGCCGTGGCCGCCGTTGGCGCCGTATTCGAGCTGGCCACCCACCTGTTCGGTCAGCGACACCACGAGCTGCATGCCCAGCGAATCGCAGGCCGCGGGCGAGAAGCCGGCCGGCAGTCCGACGCCTTCGTCGCTGACGGCGAGTTCGACGCGCCCATCGGGCAGCGCGCGCAGCCGCAGCAGCACCGTGCCGGCACGCTGATCGGCGTAGGCGTGCTTGCAGCTGTTGGACACCAGCTCGGTGGTGATCAGCCCGAGCGGCACCGCGGCCTCGATGCCGAGCACCACCGGCTCGGCCTCGACGCGCAACGCCACGCGCCGCGCCGCCATGCCGTAGGCATCGCTCAGGTGTGCGGCCAGCTGGCCGAGGTAGGCGGCGAAGTCGATCGATGACAGGTCGCCGCGCTGGTAGAGCTGCTCGTGCACCAGCGCCATCGACTTCACGCGCTGGGCACTCTCGTCCATCAGCTGGCGCACGGCCTCGTCGGTGCAGCGGCGGCCCTGCAGGTTGAGCAGGCTGGCGACCACCTGCAGGTTGTTCTTGACGCGGTGGTAGATCTCCTTGAGCAGCACTTCCTTCTCGCGCAGCGCCTCGCGGATCTGCGCCTCGGCACGCTTGCGCGCGGTGATGTCGCGCGTCAGGTACAGCCACTGGCCGTTCTGCATCGGCGTCACCCGGGCTTCGAAGTCGCGACCGGCGCCGCCCTGGGTGTCGAGGTGGTACTCGATCTGCTGGACGCATTGATCCTCGCGGGCACGCCGCAGCGCCTGCGTGATCCTGTCGCCCAGCGGCGCGGGCAGCACCTCCGCGAACCGTCGCCCCTGCACCTGCGGCCACGGCGCGCTCAGCGACGGATGGTCCGGCCGGCTGACGGCGAGATAGCGTTCCTGCTCGTCGACGACGAACCACAGGTCGGGTACCGCCGACAGCACCGCATCGAGCCGTGCATGGGCCTCGCGCAGCGCAGCCGCGTTGGCCTCCCGTTCGGAGATGTCACGCAACCGGTGCAGGTACAGCCGCCGCCCTTCGCTGAGGAATTCGTCGCGCGTCCACTCGATCCGCACGTCGCGACCGTCCGGGTGGCGCACGCTGACGACGGCCAGCGCCCCGGTGGCTGCGGTGCCGGCGGCCACCGGCAGCGGCAGCAACGCATGCACGTCGCGCCCCAGCAGTTCCGCGCCGGATCGGCCCAGCAACTGCGCGACCGATGGATTGGCCGACTCGATGACGCCGCGTTCGTCGGTGATCACCGCGCCGTCGCTCATGCCGTCGAAGATGACCCGGAACTGCGTCTGCAGCGCACGGCGCTCGGCATCGGCGGCTGCGCGCAGGCGCTCGACCATCTGTTGCAGCGATTCGGCGAGCACGCGAACCTCGCCACGGGCCTGGGTCGGCACGCCGATCGGCAGCGCGGCTTGCGGGCCCTGGCCCGAGATGCGCTGCGCCATCGCGGCCAGCGCGCGGATCGGCCCGGCGACGCGGTGCGCCGCGGCGATGCTGAGCGCCACCAGCAGCAGCACGCACAGCAGCCCGAGCACCAAGTATTGCCACTGCAGCCTGGCCAGCGCGCGCTCGGCGACACCACGGTCGAACCCGGCATCGAGCGCCAGCGTGACTGCGCCGAGCGCAGGCGGCAGCGCCAGGCCGATCAGCACGTGATCGGCCGGCGCGGCCACCGCGCCGGCAGCCATGTCGCGCAGACCGAGCCGGTCGCCAGTCGCCTCGCCGACATCGTGCAGCAGCACGTTCACCGGCAGGCGCATCACCATGGCCCCTTCGACCGATCGGGTGTAGGGCAGCAGCACCGGGTAGGCGATCATGACCGCCTGGGCCGCGCCGTCGCGCTCGACGAGTCGGGCCCCGGGCGTGGCGGACTCGATGCGCGCACGCAGCCAGGCCTGCTGATCGGCCGCGACTCTCGAGGCGCGCCCCGCCTCGATCACCGGTCGGGCCTGGAAGTCCAGCAGCGACAGCGACACCGGCTGGCCGTCGACCTGGGCCACGCCGTCGAGGATCGGCTTGACGTAGATCTCGCGCCCCGCGCTGTCGAGCAGGGCATTGCGGATCACCAGGTTGCGCGACAGCGCGTCGACAGACTGCACGGCCTGCAACAGCCGGGTCTCGACGCGAGCGGCCGCGCCGCGCGCCTTGATCTCGACCTTGACCTGCTCGGCCTCGATGGTGCGGTCGCGCACCACCAGGTAGCCGGTCACGCCCACCAGCCCCACCATCAACGAGCTGACCAGGCCGACCGCGAGCGCGGTGCGGGTGACGAAGTTCATCGATCAGCGCCCCGACGCGCCTCGCTCGATCGGCACCAATGCGCCGTCGGCGCGGTAGCGGGCAAAGAACACATCCGACGGCACCAGCGCCTCGTGGCGCTCGGGGGTGAACGGCCGGTCGAAGCGGCGCAGCAGCCCGTCGTAATCGCGCACCTGTTCGAGCGCCGAGCGGATCCTGGCCCGGTCGGTCGAGCCGGCCAGGTCGATCGCGCGCGCCAGGATGTGCGTCAGGTCGTAGGCATGGCCGAAGCCGACCGGACTCTGGACCTCTTCGGCTCGCGCAACGCCACCGATGCGCCTGGCGATGTCGATCACCCGGCGCACCTTGCGCGGGTCGGCGCGCAGCAGGCTGAAGGTCTGGATCACCGAGAAATCGAGCTTGGCGAAGTTCGCGGCGCCCACCTCCTCGTGGATGCGACCGCCGGTGATGCCCCAGTGCGAAACCAGCGGCACCCGCAGCTTGGCGTCCAGGCCGGCGATCGCCCGCAGCAGGATGGCGCATTCGCGGTCGTTGATCACGAGCAGGACTGCCTGCGCACCCTGCTCGAGCAGCCGCGTGTACTGGCCCAGCAGCGCCTCGTCGCCGCTGTTGTAGAACTCGATGCCGACGATGCCGGCGCCGCCGACCCGCGCCAGGTGTCGCTCGGCAGCCTCTCGATTGCTGCGGCCCCAGGTGGTGTTGGCCAGGATCAGGCCGATGCGCTGGCGCCCGGTCGCACGCACCCGATCGATCATCGCCGGCATCGCGATCTGGTCGTGCAGCGCGAGCCGGAAGGCGTAGTTCGGCCGCTGGCCGTTGTTGATGATGCTGGTGGCGCTGGACCAAGGCGCCAGCAGCGGGATCTTCAACTCGTGTGCCGGCTTGATCACCTCGGTCAATACCGGGCTGAAGCGGCCGCCGAACACGGCCACCAGATCGGGCATCGCCGCGAGTTCGCTCAGGTTGGCGATGCCGCGGGCCGGGTTGGCGTGGTTGTCGCGCGTGACCAGCTCGAGCGGGCGCCCGCCGAGCACGCCGCCGGCGGCGTTGATCTCGTGCAGCGCCACGCGGATGCCGAGCTCGATCGCCTGCGCCGACGTGCTGCCCTCGATCGAGTACTCGGCGTCCAGTCCGATCCGCACCGGGGCGCCGGTCGCCGGGGCAGCGATCGCAGCGCTGGTGGCGAGCGCCAGCACGACGCTGGCGCAGGCCTGACGAAGCCAGGACTTCATGCGGGGTCCATCGACGATCAACATTGGCGCGCCACTGTGGCCCGGTGCTGCGATCCCGCCACCGGCGCTAGCCGTGGGCAACGACGCAGCTTCCGCCCAGCTTCTTGGCCCGGTACATCGCGGCGTCGGCCAGCCGCAGCAGGCCGGCGGCAGTGCTGCTGTCGTTGGGGTACAGGCTGATGCCGATGCTGGCCGCGACCTTGACCAGCGCGTCGCCGGCACGACACGGTCGGCCGACGATCTCGATCAGCCGCGTGGCCATCTCGGCGATCGTCGCTTCTTGCGCCAGATTGCCGGCGACCAGCACGAACTCGTCGCCACCGAGGCGGGCGATGAAGTCGTCGATGCGCAGGGTGTGCTTCAGGCGCTGCGCCACCTCGGCCAGCACGGCGTCGCCGACGTCGTGTCCGAACGAATCGTTGATCTGCTTGAAGCCATCCAGGTCGATGAACAGCACCGCCAGCTGGCTGTGCTGGCGCTTGGCGCTGGCCAGCATGACCTCCAAACGTTCGTGAAGGCTGGAGCGGTTGTGCAGGCCCGTGAGGGGGTCGAGCTGGGCCAGTTCGCGCAGGTTGGCCTCGGCGCGCAGGCGTTCGCTGCTGTCGCGCAGCACGAGCACGGCACCGAGCACGCGGGCACCCCCATCTTCGCGGGTCGGCGAGGCCTGGGCGTCCACCAGCATGCCGTCGCCGCGACGGGGCTGCAGGCGGCCGTGCACGCGGGCGGTGGCCTGGCGCTGCGAGAGGGCCTGGTCGATCAGATCGGGCAGCGCCTGGTGCGTCTGCACATCGGCGAGCGAGAACACCTCGTGCACCGGTCGGCCGATCGCCTCGGCGGCGTGCCATGCCGTCAGACGCTCGGCAACCCGGTTCACGAACCGAACGCAGCCATGCTCGTCGGTGGCGATCACGCCGTCGCTGATGCCTTGCAGGGTGCTGGCAAACCAGCTCTGGCTCTCGCGCAACTGCGCTTCGAGCCGGTGCTGCTGCAGCGCGAGCTCGATCGTCGCGCGCAACTCGGTCGGCCGGATCGGCTTGAGCAGGTAGCCATGCGGCGACACCTGCTTGGCGCGGTCGAGGGTGGCCTTGTCGCCATAGGCCGTCAGGAAGATCACCGTCGCATCGGTGTCCTCGCGGATCAGGCGCGCGGTCTCGATGCCGTCGCGATCGCCCTGGATGGCGATGTCCATCATCACCGCGTCGGGCCGCAACTGGGTGGCCAGCTGATGCGCGCGGTCGCACGAGGCGGCGGTGCCGACGACCTGGAAGCCCAGGCTGTCGAGCTGGGCGGCCATGTCCATCGCGATGACCGACTCGTCCTCGACGATCAGGATGCGTGGTCGGGCACTCGTCGCGTGGCGGTGTGTCGTTGCAAGCGCTGGCATGGGCTGGGCGTTCGGCCGGGCCTGGACACTCGTCGCGACAGCCGGGCCCTGTCAGGGTCCGGCCTATTGTGACACCGGTACTGCCTGCCACCGACGCCCGCGCACCGTGCAGCGACCCCGCCGCACGTCACGCCATCGCATGCCACAACGCGGCGATGAAATGGCAGGCGCTGCCCGCCATCACGAACAGGTGCCAGACGAAGTGGGCATAGCGCAGTTTCGTGTCGAACACGAACACCACGGCCCCGGCGGTGTACGACAGCCCGCCGGCGACCAGCCAGGCCAGTCCCTCGGCCGACATGCGCTCGACCAGCGGCACGACAGCCACCAGCGCCACCCAGCCCATCGCGACGTACAGGCCGGTCGACCACAGCGGGTGCTTCAGGCGGTCGAACAATTTGGCCGCGACGCCGAGCCCGGCCGCGGCCCAGACCACGCCGAACAACGTCCAGCCCCAGGCCCCGCGCAGCACGCCGAACAGGAACGGCATGTAGCTGCCGGCGATGAACAGGTAGATGGAGGCGTGGTCGAGCCGGTTCAGCCAGACCTTCGTGCGCCCGCGCGGCAGCGCGTGGTACAGCGTCGAGACCAGGTACAGCAGGATCATCGTGCCGGCGAACAGGCTGGCGGCGACCACGTTGGCAGTGCCGCCGCGCGTCGCCGCCCCATGCACCAGGATCGGCAGCGCGGCCACCGCGAGCAGCAAGCCCAGGCCATGGCTGATCGAGTTGGCGATCTCTTCGCCGAGGGTTTGTGCGCGTTCGATGCTGTCGGCGGTCATGGTGGGGATCGTAACGGCTCTCACGCCGCCGTTGCGGGCGCGACAGGCGGGGCCGGTGGGGCCGGCAGGAACGCATCCGAGAAACAGAACTGCTCGGCCAGGCCTTGCGCGATGAACGCAGGCACCGCGGCCTCGACCATCTGCACCGAACCGCAGGCGTAGACCTCGTAGCCGGTGAGGTCGGGATGGTCGGCGAGCAGGGCCTCGTGCACCCATCCGCGGCGGCCCGGCCAGGGGTCGTCGGGGGCGACGTTCGACAGCACCGGCACGAAGCCGAAGTTGGGATGGTCGCGCTGCCAGCCTTCGACCAGCTCGCGCATGTAGAGGTCCTTGGCCTCGCGCACGCCCCAGTACAGCTGCATCGGGCGCCGGATGCCGCGGTGGAAGGCGTCCTCGATGATGCTCTTGATCGGCGCGAAGCCGGTGGCACCGGCGATGAAGAGGATCGGCCGCTCGCCCTCATGCAGCGTGAAGCGGCCCAGCGGGCCTTCGAAGTCCAGCGTGTCGCCTTCGCGCATGCGCTCGAAGACCTGGCTGGTGAATCGCCCGCCCGGCACCCGCCGCACATGCAACTCGATCAGCGCGTCGTCGTGTGGCGCGTTGGCGAACGAGAACGCGCGCCTGGCACCGTCGTCGAGCACGATGTTGATGTACTGGCCGGCGGCAAACGACAACCGCTGGTCGTCGGCCAGCTGCAGCGACAGGCGCATCAGATCGGGCGCGAGCCGTTCCATCCGGACGACCTTGGCCTGCCAGCGCCGCGGCCCGCCCGCGACACTGCCGGCCACGGCGGCCAGGGTCGAGACACCCTCGACTTCCAGTTCGACGTCTTCCAGCGCCACGGCGCAACACATCAGCGCCTGGCCGCGGCGCCGCATCGCGTCGGTCAGCGCAGCCGGCTGATACGCGCCGAGGTCGACGCGGCCGGCCAGCACGGTGCAGGCACACAGGCCGCAGCCGCCGGCGCGGCAGTCGTAGGGCAGCGCCAGGCCGGCACGCAGGCCGGCTTCGAGCAGCGTCTCGCCTGGACGGGCCTTCAACTGCACCGGCCCCGGGTGCAGCGTGACCTGCCGCGGCTGAGCGGCACCGCGGCGCGGCGGCAGCCACGGCATCGCCAGCAGCAGCAGCGTGGCGCCGCCGACCAGGCCCCACACCGCGCCCAGCGGCCAGGCATAGAGCAGCGGGAAGACCGCCAGCAGGAACCAGTCGAGCGCCAGCGTGGCCGGCGCGGTGCGCAGGTCGGCCGGGCCCTGGCTGGCGACCGGCGCGGCCAGCGCCAGCGCCACCAGCATCACCAGCAGCGCCAGCACGATCGGCCGCGGCGGTTGTGTCGTTGCCTTGGGCACCCGCTGCACGTGGATCCACATCACCAGCAGCATCAGCAGCGGCACGCCGATGTGGATGAACACGAGCAGCGAGAACAGGCGGTTGCTGACATGTTCGGGCTGGATGAAGTTGCGGATCAGGGTGCCGCCGAAGCCGGGCAGCCAGTCCAGCCACTCGAAACTGGCCTGGGTGACGAACTGCGCCAGCCGGTCCCAGGGCAGCATGTAGCCGTTGACCCCGGCCACGTAGGCCAGCCAGATCAGCGCCACGCCGGTGACCCACGAGAACCAGCGGAAGCCGCGCAGCCGGTCGAACGCGAAGTAGCGCAGCATGTGGATCAGCATCGTCAGCACCATCGCGTCGGAGGCATGCCGGTGCACCGTGCGCAGCACGCTGCCGGCACCCCAGGCGCCGTGCGTGATGGCCTCGACCGAACGGTGGGCGCCGTCGACGCTGGTGTCGAAGAAGGCGTACAGCACCAGCCCGGTCGCGCCGACGACCCAGAACAGGAAGAAGCTGATCGCACCGAGGTGGTAGAGCGGATTGCCGCGGTCGCCGAAAGCGCGGTTGAAGACGCCCTCGGCGCGCATGAACGCGGCACGCAGCGCACGCTGCAGCAGAGAAGTCATCGAGCCGTCGTCATGCGTTTGTCGGGGCCCGCCTGCGCATCGCGCCGACCACCACCACCACGAAAAGCAGGCCGCCGACGATGGCCAGCAGACCGCCCAGCCCCATCAGGCCCATGCCGGCCACCTCGCCGCTGCTGCGCAGCACCTGCTCGGCGCCGGCCACCTTGCGCTGCACGCCGTAGCCGCCCGACCAGACCAGCCCGACGATGTGCAGCAACTGCCCGATGCCATACAGCCACGGCTGCAGCACCGCAACGCGCCCGCGTGCGGTGCCGTAGCCCAGCTGCGGCAGCAGGTGGTAGACCAGCCCCATCAGCGCCAGCGTCACGCCGACGATGCAGCCGTGGTAATGGGCCGGGATCTTGACGTTGCTGCCGTGGATCGTGAGTCCGATCACGCCACCGGCCACGAACAGCAGCATCGACGCCAGCAGCGCCGCGCGCAGCGGACGCTGGACCTCGCCCAGTCGCCGCAGCGGCGCCAGCGCCAGCAGCACCGCCAGCGCCACCGGCGCGATGGCCAGGCCGCCACCGAAGCGCATGCCCCAGGTGTGCATGTCGCGATGCTCGACGCTGGTCACGTCGTGCGCGAGGTAGGCCAACGGCGTGACGAAGACACTCGCCAGCGCCAGCGCAAACAGCAGCAGCACCACGCGCGGGCTCAGCGGCACGCGGCCACCGCAGGCCTGTGCCAGCGTCAGCCAGGCCACCAGCATCAGCAGCGTCCAGGTGAACTGCAGCGCATGGCCGCCGCCCCAGAACAGGATCTCGTAGTAGGCCTTGGGCGGCAGATCGGCCGGTACCAGCGCCAGCGACGCCGCGAAGGCCAGCAGCGCGACCGCAGTGGCCACCACACTGGCGTTCAGGCCGAAGCGCAGTGCGCCGGCGCCGTCGACTGCCGGGCCGACCGGCCGCGCCTTTATCAGGCTGCGCAGCATCAGCAACAGCGCACCGGCGCCGAACACCAGTACGGCAGCGCGGAAAGTGGCGCTGTCGAGCATCGGAATGTAGTTGGCCATCAGCGGCGTGCCGGGGTCGACGAACGCGGCCAGCGCCATGCCCAGCGCGCCCAGCCCGCACAAGGCCAGCGTCAGCCGACCGATCGCGACACCCCGTCGCGTGCGCGCACCGCGCAGGTTCAGGCTCCACAGCAGGCCGGCGATGGCGATGAACCAGACCAGCACCGACAGGTCCACGTGCACCACCAGCGCGACGCGAAAGAAATCGCCTGCCGGCAGCCAGGCGTTGATGCCCGGCGTGCGTGCGAGCACCAGCAGCACCGAGAACAGTCCCGAGCCGATCAGAGAGGCCAGTCCCAGCCAGAGCCAGGCGCGTGCCAGCGGCTGCTGGTCGGCCGTGACCTCGGGCAGCACGTAGTCCGCCGGGCTCGAGGCGGTGACGCGATCGGGCGTCGAACGCGGCCGCAGCGGGCCGCCATGGATCAGGGTGATGAAGGCATTCATTGCAGGGTGATGCCGCCTTTCTCGGCGTCGAAATCGATGACCAGCACCTGTCCGGGCACCAGCGTCACGGTGGCCTCGCGCCGGTAGGCCGCATCGCGCGCGCGCACGTCGTCCGACAGGCGCACCGCGATGCGCTGCTCGCCAGCCGGCACCACCAGGCGCTCGTAGAGCGCCGAGGCGCCGTCCTTGGACAGGCCGGTCGGCGGCGCGCTGCGCTTGAGCACGTTGACGCCGCCGATGTCGACTTCCACCGTCACCGGCGAGCGCTCGCGCGGGCACACCGTCGGCGCGCGCATGTTGGGCGGCAGCCTGGCGAGTTCGTCGGCGCTGAGCGTGCGGCAATCGCCCACGGGCTTGCCGACGCGTGTGAAACTGAGCTTGATCAGGGCCTCGTTGCGGCCCAGATGCCGGTAAGGCGGCCACTGCGAGAACACGCCGATCGCCAGCGCGAACAAGCCGTACAGCAGCACCTGGCCGAGCCAGGCGCGCGCACCGAGCGGTGTCGAAGGGCGGGCGCCGCTGTCAGGCATGGTGAAGCAGGCTCACAAGATCGGCCTCGGGCGCCAGCGGCTGCACGCGGCGCCGCAGCCGGTCGAGACCGGAATGCAGGATGGCATCGTCGCCGCGGCCGGCAAAGACCAGTTCGACGCGCGCCGGCATCACGCTGCCGCGCAGGTGGGGTTCGCGCGCACCCGCCAACCGTTCGGCGGTCCAGCGTTCGCCGAGACGGAACTCGCAGCCACCCTCGCGGCAGGCGGCCACCAGCACGCCGGCGGCGCCGTCGCGCAGCGCGTACTCGATGAACGACGGTGGCAGCTGGCCGGTGCACAGCAGGCTGAACGGCGTCACGTCGGCATCGCCCACGCTGCTGCAGCTTGCGCCGTGGTCGCAACCGAACAGCACCAGCGGCCGGGCCGCTCGCGACGCGGCCAGCGCGTGCTGCAGGCGGCGTCGCAGGTCGCCCACCGGGAGTTGCGGCATGTCGATGCCGGTGACGAGTTGCGCGGCGCTGCGAAACGGCGTCGACGACGGGCAGGCGCCGGCGCAGATGCCGCAGCCGACACACAGGTCGGCATCGACCACCGCCAGCGAGCGGCCGACGCGCTGGTTGGGATGCGGCACCATCGTGATCGCGGCGTAGGGGCAATCGGCAAAGCAGCGCCTGCAGCCGTTGCAGTTGTCGGCGTCGACCACCGCCACCGCCGCGCGCTCGGGCTGCGGCAGCCAGGGCAGCGCGAACAGCAGCAGCGCGCCGCTGCCGACCAGGGCCCAGACGAAGGCGGGCGAGGTGGCATAGGTCAGCGGGTGCAGGAAGAGCACGATCCAGTCCAGCCGCAGCACTTCGGGCACGCGGGCCAGCGCCGCCGGCGCGTGGCTCGCCACCGGCCAGGCCAGCGCCAGCAGCGCCAACGTCAGCGTCAGGCCGATCGCCAGCGCACGCGGCGGCATCACCGCGGCGCGGGTGAGGCGCTGGATGTGGAACCAGAGGCCGAACAGCAGCAGCAGCGGCACCCCGATGTGCACGAAGATGAAGAGCGAGAAGAGGCGGTCGTTCACGGCCTCGTCGGCGAGGAAGTTGCGCGTCAGCGGCGCGGCCAGCATCGGCAACGCGTCCAGCCACTCGGCGGTGGCGATCGCGGAGAACTGGCCGAGCTGGTCCCAGTTGATCCAGAAGCCGCCGATCGCGCCGACGAAGACGAAGCCGATCAGCGGCACGCCGGTGAGCCAAGGGAAGCGCCGGATGCCGCGTTCGTGCCCGTGCAGCCATTCGCGCAGCAGGTGCAGGCCCATCGCCAGCACCAGCACATCGGCGGCGTAGCGGTGCACGCCGCGCAGCAGCCGGCCGAGCCCGAGCGGCGCATGCGCCAGCGCCTCGATCGAGCGGTAGGCGCCCGCCACCGAGGTGTCGAGCAGGATGTACAGCACCACGCCGCTGGCGGCCAGCAGCCAGAACGCGAGAAAGCCGATCGCGCCGAGGTGGCGCAGCGGGTTCAGGTGCGAGCCGAAGGCGGCGTCGAACAGCCGTTCAACGGCACGCCAGCCGCTCAGGCCGTGCTGCCGGAGGCTGGTGCGCTCGCTGTGCATGATGATCTGCGTGCACGCCGCTGGTCGCGCCACTCGAACAGGAAGTAGATCAGCACGCTGAGAAAGAACAGCGCGCCGCCGATGATCTCGAAGATGAGCTTGTAGTCGTAGCGGTACTCGCCGGTGTCGGGGTCGTAGACCGTGCACAGGATGCGCACGCGCTCGACCACTGCCGCCAGCGTCGAGGCCGCCTGCGGCGGCGCGTCCAGCAGCAACTCGCGCAACGGCGCACCGAGCTGGTCGGCGCGCAGGCGGTCGCCGTAGACCTGGGCGTGGATGCGGCCGGCGCCGTCGACCACGGTCACGCCCAGCACGTGATCGAACCCGGCGGGCGTGGCGACGAAGCTGAAGCCGAAGGCGCGCGTCAGCGGCCCGACGAGCTCGCGCGCCGGGCTGAGGAATTCCCAGTTGCGATAGCCGATGCGGTTCTGCGCGGCGAACGAGCGCATCGCCTCGGGCGAGTCGAACGGCTGGTTGAAGCCGATGCTGACGACGTTGAACTGGTCCTCGCCGAGCAGGCGGTCCAGCCCCTTCACGGCGTCGTGCAGTGCCCGCGTCTGCGTCGGGCAGACCTGGAAGCAGCCGGTGTAGATGAAGCTCACCAGCAGCGGCTTGCCGCGGTAGCTGGACAGCCGCACCGGCCGGCCCTGGCGGTCGATCAGCGTGGCGTCGGGCACGACCCGGCCGATCGCTGCTTCACCGATCTGGCGTGCCTCGCCTTCGTCGAGCGCGGGGACGGTGCCGGCTTCGCGCGGGGCCTTGTCGGCACGCTCGATGATCGACACCGGCCGCTCCGCCGGTGCGGCCGGTGCTGCGCCGACCGCGGTCAGCGCGAGCAGCGCAGCGGCCAGGGCACGCGGCCAGGTCCCCGCGCGCGGATCCTGCGAGGGCTGAGGCGATTTCATCAGCGCAACGCCGCATCGACCACCACCGCGGCGAGCAACACGCTCAGCTGCACCATCGAGGCGAAGAACGCCGCCATCGCCGTGCGACGCTCGGGCTTGCGCGACAGTGCATGCGTCTTGCGCAGGAAATGCGCGCCGCCAACCAGTGCGCCGGCCAGGTACAGCCAGCCGGCACCGAAGAAGATCGGCAGCAGCGACACCGCCACCAGCATCGCCGCATGGGCGTGCACGATGCGCGCGGCACGCGCCACGCCCACCACCACCGGCAGCATCGGCACGCCGGCGGCCGCATATTCGGCCTCGTTGGCGATGGCCAGGCTCCAGAAGTGCGGCGGCGTCCACAGGAACAGCACCAACGCCAGCAGCAACGCCAGCGGACCGATCTGCGTGTTGGCCGCGGCCGCACCGGCGAGCACCGCGAAACTGCCGGCCAGACCGCCGACGACGATGTTCCAGGGGGTGCGCCGCTTCAGGCCCAGCGTGTACACGACGGCGTAGGTGAGCGCACCCAGCAGCACGAAGCCGGCGGCCACGCCGTTGACGATCCAGGCGGCAGCGCCGACCGCCGATGCGAGCAGGACCGCGATCGCGAGCAGCCAGGCGCCACTGCGCGGCAACGCGCCGCTGGCGAAGGCGCGGCCGCGGGTGCGGGCCATCAGCCGGTCGCTGTCGGCCTCGACGTACTGGTTGAAGGCGCCGGCGCTGGCCGAGGCCACCAGCACCGACAAGGCCAGCACCAGTGCCTGCAGCCCGCTGACCGAGCCGTCGGGCACGATGGCGAGGCCCGCCGAGCGCGGTGACCATGATCAGCACGCCGATGCGCAGCTTGAAGACCCCCAGCACCAGGCGCCAGCGCGCGACATCACGCGTGCCCGGCGTGCGCTGCGCCGCGGCGGCAAGGCCGCCGGGGCCGTTGAGGCTGGTGCGGTTCATGGCGTGTCTCCTGCGGTCGTCGTCGTGCAGCGCTGGCAACGGATTCGAAAGACGTCTGGCCGCGGCAACGGTTCAGGCCGCCGCGGCGCGACCTTCGGTCAGCTCAGGCCCCACAGCGTCGACAGGTACTTCCAGTTGATGAAGTAGTACAGCACGAAGGCCAGCAGGAACACCATCGCCATCACGAAGGTGCCCGGCGCGGCGAACCCGATCGAGCCGTAGCTCTGCGCCGCCACCGTCGGTGCCGCGCGAGCCACCGGTGTGAACTTCGCGCTGGTGGCGCCGCTCTCCAGCTTCTTGCCCCACAGCAGCGAGCCCACCGTGACGTAGATGTAGATCGCGCCACCGGTGATCGCCGCGATGCCGCCGATGCCCACCAGCGCCATCATCAGGTAGGCCGCACCCGGCCATTCGTAGGCCAGCGCCGCGCCCTGGAAGGCCATGTCCCAGTGCCGGCGCGAGACGCCCAGCGTGCCGGCGCCCATCATCACCAGGCAGAAGAAGTACATCGAGAAGCCGAACAGGTAGGGCTGCCACCTGGCGAGCCCGGGGGCGATCATCTCGCGCCGGAACAGCACCGGGATCAGGTAGTAGGTCAGCGCCATGAAGGTCAGCGTGGTGCCGACCACCACCGTGGCGTGGAAGTGCCCCGGCACGTAGATCGTGTTGTGGATGATCATGTTCAGCTGCTCGGTGCCCATCATCACGCCCGAGATGCCGCCGAGGAAGCCGAAGCCGATCAGCGCGATGAACACGCCCGCGAACGTCGGGTTGCCCCACGGCGCCTTGCGCAGCCACTCGAACAGGCCCTTCGTGAGGCCCTTCTGGCGCTGCGCGACTTCCATCGCGCCGGGGATCGTCAGGCCGTGGATCATCGAGGCCAGCACCGCGAAGTACATGAAGTAGCTGGTGTTGACGACCTTCCAGCCGGTCGACAGCCCCGGGTCGGCGAGCAGGTGGTGCGCGCTGGCCAGTTGCAGGAACAGGATGTAGAGCAGGAACGCGGTGCGGCTGACACGCTCGCTCATCGGCTTGGCGCCGAACGCGACGGCCGCCACCAGGTACCACACCGAGATGTGGGCCGCGACGTTGATCTGCTGCGACGAGTGGCCGAAGGCCCACCAGATCGTGCGGTAGACCAGCGGGTCGACCTCCTTGACCACGCCGATCGACATCAGCCAGGTCGGGATCAGGATGATCGCGCCCGAGGCGATCGTGAACACCGCGATGATCGCCGCGGTGATGGCGCCGAAGGTGACCAGCGGCACCGAGCCCTCGTAGGTCTTCTCCTTCTTGGCCACCACCAGCGTGCCGAAGAACACGAACACGGCGACCAGCGCACCGACCGCGAACAGGATCAGGCCGAGGTAGAAGTTCGGCTCGGCCATCATCGGCACGTACGAGGTCATCATCACGCTCGAGGCGCCGCGGAACACCGCGATGTTGTTGACCACCGAGCCGATCAGCATCAGCGCGAACGCCAGCCAGGCGATCTTCGGCGTCGCGATGCGACAGCGCAACAGCGTCGAGGCGCAGAAGTACAGCACCGCGATCTCGAAGAAGATGATCCAGTAGATCAGCATGTCGATGCCGTGGGCCGTGAGCACCATGTAGAAGGTGTCGGCCTCGAGCCAGCGGAAGGCCGGCCAGCGCGTCAGCACGACGCCGATCGCGAGCACGCCGCCGATCAGCAGCCAGACCACGGCGACGAAGGCATTGGCCTTCATCAGCCACTCGGCCTGGTTCTCGAACTGCAGCCCGGAGCGCGGGCAGGTGCGATAGGTCGTTGCGGTGCTCATCGCTGCCTCCTCACTTGACGTAGATGCGGCCGACCATCTTGTGGTGGCCAATGCCGCAATATTCGTTGCACACCACCGAGTAGGTACCCGACTGGTTCGGCGTGACGGTCACCACATGCTCGAAGCCCGGCACGATCTGGATGTTGATGTTGGCCGGCTGCAGCGAGAAGCCGTGGTTGTAGTCCATCGACGTCAGGTGCAGCTTGTAGGTCTTGCCCTTCTCCAGTTCGAGGATCGGGTAGAAGCTCCACAGCCGCGCCAGCATGTAGACGTCGCTGCCGGCCGGCGGCGCCACCACCGGGGTCTTCTCGTCGGTCTCGGTGCGCACCGTGTACTTGTCGACCATGCGCCTGCGCCTTGGCCATGAACTTGTCCGGCGTGGTGCGGTAGGTCTCGGTCGACAGGTTCTGGCTGCCCCAGATGTGCCAGCCGACCATCATCGCGAACATGATCAGGCACCACGTCAGCGCGATGACGATCCAGGTGCCCTCGACGCGGTCGATCGGGTGCTTGTACCAAAGCCGTTCGGCGGGTGGAAGGATGGCACTCATTTCGTGTCTCCCGGATTACTTGGCCATCGGCAGCGTGAGGATGTCGAACACCCCCCACACCGTGTAGACGATCATCGGCACCATCACGCCCAGGAACAGCAGCAGAAACGGGTTGTCCAGCAACTGCTGCATCCACGGCACGGGCGCTTTGTCGTCGTCACTCGAATGGGCACTCATGGCGTTTGTCTCCTTCATCGGCCCTCATCAGGACCGCGCCGGGCGATTCTGGTGACCGCCTCTCGGCACGGACATGAACCAGGATAAGAAAGCACGAGGTCGCGGCCCCTACCATCGCCGACCATGGACACCGCTCGACTTCGCCTGGCCAGGCTGCGTCGCATCGCGCTGCTGTGCGCGGTGTTGCTCGCGGCAGTGACGAGCCTGAGCGCCTTCCTGCGCCACAGTGCGTCCGGGCTCGGCTGCCACCCCTGGCCTGCCTGCTACGGCCAGGGCGATCGCGCCGCGGCATCCGGCGCCGGCGCGGAGGCTGTCACCGCGGTCGGCGCGGCGCGGCTGGCCCACCGCATCACCGCCACGCTGTCGCTGCTGGGGACGATCGCATGGTGGTCCTCAGCCTGGCCCGAAGGCCGATGTTGCGCCGTGAAGCAGCGCTGTCGATGGCGCTGCTGACGCTGGCCATGTCGCTGGCGTTGCTCGGCATCTTCACGCCGGGCGCGCGCGTGCCGGCGGTCGCGATGGCCAACCTGCTCGGTGGCTTCGTGATGCTCGCACTGGCAGCGCGGCTGGCGGCGCCGCCGCCGCGCGTGCGGCTCGGCGCCACCGCGATCGCTGTCGCGGCGTTGCTGCTCGGCCAGGCCGCCACCGGCGCATTGGTCAGTGCCTCGCACGCCGGCCTGGCCTGCACCGACCTGCTCGAATGCACCGCGCAGGCGCGCGCTGCGGGCTGGGATTGGCAATCGCTCGCGCCATGGCGCGAGCCCGTGGTCGCGGTCGGGACGCCGCATGCCGAAGGTGCGTTGGCGCAATGGCTGCACCGGCTCGGCAGCTTCGTCGTCGCACCAGCCGTCGCGCTGCTCGGCGCCACCGCATGGCACCGTGGCCGCCGGCGTGCGGGCGCCGCGTTGCTCGGTCTGCTGACCGTCGAGGTTGCGATCGGCCTGGTGATCGGCAGCACCGGGTTGCCGCTGGTGCCGGTGCTGCTGCACAACCTCGGCACGGCACTGATGCTGGCGATCGTCGTACGGCTGGTCTGAGCGCTGGATCTTGACGCGTGTCAAGGAGCGGCCGCGCTGCTCTAAAATGCGCAACTCCCCCTTGCCGGCGACGCCAGATCTTGGACACCCGAGTCTTCAACCTGCCGCAGTACTTGTCGGTGCTGCCGCTGTTCACCGACCTGCGCCCGCCGGAGCTGGAGCGGCTGGCTGCGGGCTGCACTGTGCGGCGCCTGGGCCGCGGCGAGATGGTGTTCCGTTGCGGCGAGCCTTGCGAGGCCTTCCACGTCACCGTCACCGGCCAGGTCAAGCTGTTCGTGTTGTCGCCGAACGGGCAGGAGAAGATCATCGAGATCATCTCGCCAGGCCAGAGCTTCGCCGAGGCGCTGATGTTCACCGACCGGCCCTACATCCTGAATGCACAGGCCCTGACCGATGCCACCGTGGTGTCGATCGGCAAGGCCGCGGTGGTCGGCGAGATCGAGCAGGACGCACGCTTCGCGCTGCGCATGCTGGCCGGCATTTCGCGACGGCTGCACGGCCTGGTGCACGACGTCGAGGCCTACGCGCTGCACACCGGCATGCAGCGCGTGATCGGCTACCTGCTGCGCGACCAGCCGAGCCAGGACTCCACCAGCCCCGACGTGTTCACGGTCTCGCTGCCGGTCAGCAAGGCCACGATCGCCTCGCGGCTGTCGCTGACGCCCGAGTATTTTTCGCGCGTGCTGCACGAGCTGGAGGTGGCCGGCCTGATCGAGATCGACAAGCGCGACATCCGCATCCTCGACACACGGCGGCTGGCGACGTACCGCGCCGCTTGAGCAGCAAGGTGCGCAGCTCGTGCGCGCCGCGGGCGTCAATCGGCGCCCGGCACGATGCGCGCATTGCGCACGTCGACCACCGTGGCCGCGCCACCGGCACGATCGGGCACCCGAATCTCGCTGCGCCCGCTGCCGTCGAGCGCGCGGGCTGCCGACATGTCGGGGTCGCCCGCAACCACAAAGCGCGCGATGACGCGGCGAACGTCGAGTTGCACCAGGTGCAGTTGGGCGCGGCCGTCGGCGCCGGCAGCGGCACGGCCCAGCACGAAGGCGTGGCTGCGGTCGAACACCAGCCCTTGCAGCGGCGATTCGAGCTTGGTGCGCCGCGGGTTCAGGAAGCCCGGGATCGCGATGCCTTCGCCCATCCTGTAGTCGTGCACGAGGCCGTCGTAGATGGGCTCGGCGCGCGGGTCGTACGACAGCTCCCACAGCTCGGGCAGGGTGCGCAACGCGATGACGAAGCTGCGCCGGGGCGCGGCATCGTGGATCGAGGCCACCTCCGATGCGCCGCTGCCGTCGAGTGCGGCGACGCGCAGCGTCGCGCGGACGTTCGGCGCCGACGGCGTCCTCGATGACGATGGTCGTGCCCTCGGCGACCACGCGCCAGCGGCCGTCGGCCGAGGTCGCCCGCAACGTCTGCGCCGCCTGAGCCGCGGGTACCAGAAAGGCCACGACCCACACCAGCCAGAGGCCGGTGCGGGCCGCGCCGAGCCAGTACGTCATCGCAGACGCAGTGGCGTCACGACTTCAGGATCAGTTCGACCGCAGCCTTCAAGTCGGCGTCGTTGATCTTGTCCGGCGGATTCGGCGCCATCGGCACCGGGCCGTAGACCCCGGACCCGCCCTTGCGAACCTTGTCCATCAGCTTGGCCACGACGTCCTGGCCCTTGTACTTGGCGGCGATCTCCTTGAACGAGGGTCCGACGAGCTTCTTGTCCTTGGTGTGGCAGGCCATGCATCCGGCCTTGTTCATGGCGTCGTCGACAGGGGCGGCCGAGGCGGCCACCGGCGCGAGGGCCAGGGCCACGACGATGGCGAATGCGGTCTTCATGGCAGGTTCCCTCAGTACACGTCGTGCTGCGTGTTGTAGACGTTGAAGTGGCCGGTCGGCGTGATCAGGCGCGGGTCCTTGATCACGGCCTTGAGCTTGAGCGTCTTGTCATCGACGATGACCAGCGCGCTCTCCTTGTTCTTCGCGCTCCAGACCGCGAACCAGACCTCGTCGCCGGCCTTGTTGAACTCGGGCTGCACGACGCGCTTGGCGCCGTCGTCCTTCAGGCCGGCCCACTCGGCGATCGGCAATGTCACATAGCCCTTGTCGAGGTTCTTGATGTCGAACACGGCCACACACTGCGACAGCTTCGGATCGGGGTTCAGCGGCGTATCCGAATACAGGTGCTGGCTCTTCGGATGGCTCTTGATGAACAGCGCGCCGCCGCCCGGGCCCTTGAGCGAGGCCACTTGCTTGAAGGCGTACTGCTTGTACTTCTTCGGGTCGGTGCCGATCAACGAGATCGTCTCGTCGCCGAGGTGGCCGGTGGCCCAGACCGGGCCGAACTTCGGGTGCACGAAGTTGGCGCCGCGGCCCGGGTGCGGGATCTTGCCGACCTCGGTGATCGCAGCGAGCTTGCCGTCCTTGGCGTCGATGGCCGCGATCTTGTTGCTGTTGTTGGCCGCCACCATGAAGTAGCGCTTGGTCGAGTCCCAGCCGCCGTCGTGCAGGAAGGGGGCCGAGCCGATCTCGGTGACCTTCAGCGCGTCGAGGTTGCTGTAGTCGACCATCAGCGTCTTGCCGGTCTCCTTGACGTTGACGACGAACTCGGGCTTGAAGTGGCTGGCGACGATCGACGCCACGCGCGGTTCGGGGTGGTACTCCTGCGTGCCGACCACCATGCCGCGGGTGCCGACGATCTTCAGCGGCTCGAGCGTGTCGCCCTTCATGATCACGTACTGCGGCGGCCAGTAGGCGCCGGCGATCGCCAGCTTGTCGGTGAAGTCGCCTTCCTTGCCCTTGTACTTGCTGGTGTCCACCGACCGCGCCTCGAGCCCGATGCGCACTTCGGCGACGTTGTCGGGCATGGGCATCCAGAGGTCGATCATGTTGATCTTGGCATCGCGGCCGATCACGAACAGGTAGCGCCCCGACGCCGACAGGCGCGAGATGTGCACCGCATAGCCGGTCTTGACGATGTTGATGATCTTCTTGGTATCGCCGTCGATCAGCGCCACCTCGCCGGTGTCGCGCAGCGTGGTCGAGAAGATGTTCTCGATGTTGTAGCTGTTCATCTTCTTCGTCGGCCGCTGGGCCGGCGGGACGATGACCTTCCAGGTCGCCTTCATCTGCGCCATGCCGAACTCCGGCGGCACCGGCGCGTCATGCTGGATGTAGCGCGCCATCAGGTCGACGGTCTTCTCGTCCATCTCGCCGGAGGTCTGCCAGTTGGGCATGCCGGCCGGCGAGCCGTAGGCAATGAAGATCTTCAGGTAGTCGGTGCCCTTGCCGATGGTCAGGTCGGGTGTCAGCGGCTTGCCGGTGGCGCCCTTGCGCAGCACGCCGTGGCAGCCGGCGCAGCGCTCGAAGTAGATCTTGCGTGCGGCGTCGAACTCGGCCAGCGTCATCGGCGGCGCCTTCGGGTTGGTGCTCTGGTACATCGGCTCGCCGGCCAACGGCGAGCGTGCCGGCCTGATAGTTCATTTCGGCCGGGGTGACGCCCTTCTTGTCCTGCGCCGTCGCCACCAGCGGGGCGGCGGCGAGCAGCAGTGAAGCGACCATCGTCTGGATCAGTGTTTTCATCGTCGCACTCCTCATGCGTCCATGCCTATCGAACGCGGCGATGGTCGAGGCGGGAGAGGCGCTTGTCCTTGAACTGAGTCAACTGCGACGCAGTCCGCGAACACTTAACACGCATCAAGGCGGCGCCGTGCAACGGGACCGATGCTCGCGCGCATGCAGATTTCTTCGATGGCGCAACTGGCAGTGCGCGCCCTGACGGCGTCGCTGTGCGCCGCTGGGCTGGGCAGCGCACTGGCCGCCGACGACGCGCCGCAGACGGTGGTCGTCACTGCCACCCGGCGCGCAATGCCGCTGGTCGACGCGCCGGCGTCGATGTCGGTGATCAGCGCCGAGCAGATTGCCAATCGCGGCGCCGACAACGTGTTCGAGGCGCTGCTCGGCGAGCCCGGGGTGTCGCTGCAGGGCCGCACGATCGGCGGCCGCAGGACGATTTCGCTGCGCGGCATGGACTTCCGCCACACGCTGTACCTGATCGACGGCAAGCGCGTCGGCGGCACCGACGGCGTCGTCGGCCATTCCAACTTCCAGTACGACTGGGTCGCCGTCGAGGACATCGAGCGCATCGAGGTCGTGCGCGGGCCGATGTCGGTGCTCTACGGTTCCGAAGCGCTCGGCGGTGTCGTCAACATCATTACCCGTCGCGCCGGTCCCGTCTGGGCCTTCGGCGCCACGGCCGAGGGCCGCTTCGACGACGACGGGCTCGGCGGCGACGGCCACCGCGCGGCCGTGCAGGCGAGCGGGCCGATCGGCTCGACATGGCGCATCGCGGTGTCGGCGGGCGAGACTCGGCAGGAAGCGCTGGCGCTGAAGGAAGACCCGCGACTGACCGAACTGGAAGGCCGGCGCAAGCGCGGCGGTTCGCTGCAGGCATGGTGGGCGCCACAGGCCGGCCACGAGATCGAGTTCGACTACCGCGCGGGCGAGGAAGACCGCTGGGCCAACTCGCGCGAGCGTGGCGGCGCACGGCGCATCTACGAGTCACTCACCGACATCGACCGCAGCCATGGCTCGCTGGCCTGGCGAGCCGACTGGGCCGGCCCGCTGCAACTGCGCAGCCTGCTGCGTGCCTACGAGTCACGCGTCGACGTCGGCAACACGCGCAACAACGGCGTCGCCGCGCTGCGGCCGAACAACTTCGCCGACCGCATCGTCGAGGGCCAGGTGTCGGCGATGCCGCAGCCGGGCAGCTTTCTCACCGGCGGCTTCGAGGTGCGCAACGAGCAGCTGGTCAACGAAGGCCTGGCGGGCGGCAGCGCCCGGGCCCAGCATCAGGCGCTGTACGCCCAGGGCGAGTTCGATGTCGCTCCCGCGCTGGTGCTGACCGCCGGGTTGCGGTACGACCGCAACGAGGGCTTCGGCGACGAGTGGAGCCCGCGCGCCTACCTGGTCTGGCATGCCGCGCCGCAGTGGACCGTCAAGGGCGGCGTCGGCCACGGCTTCAAGGCGCCGTCGCTGAAGCAGATCGCACCCGATTACCGCGAGGACGAGGGGCCCAACACCTACTTCGGCAATGCCTCGCTGCAGCCCGAGGAAAGCGACGCTGCCGAGCTGGGCGTCGGCTGGGACAGCGCGGACGTGGGCGTGCAGCTGATGGCCTTCTACAACCGCGTCGACAACCTGATCGTGCCGACCCTGCTGCGCCAGGTCGGTGGGCGCGGCGAGTACCTGTTCGAGAACATCGACCGTGCGCACTTCCGCGGCCTCGAGGCTGCACTGGCCTGGCGCCTGCCGGCCGGGTTCACGGTCAACGCCAATTACACCTACCTCGAAGCCGAGGATGACCTGGGCACGCGGCTGGAAAAGCGGCCCCGGCGCAGTGGCGGCGTGCGCGTGGACTGGCGCAGCGGCCCCTGGCGTGCGGGGCTCGATGCGCAGTACCTCGGCGACCAGGTGCTCGCCTCGACCACGCCCGGCCAGCCACTGCAACCCGTGCCCGACCTGACCCGTGTGTCGGCATACGCTGCCCGTGATCTCGGCCATGGCCTGGAACTCAGCGCCGGCGTCGACAATCTGACCCAGCTGCGGCTGGCCGACGAATCGCCCCTGTTCACCGGCGCCGAGTCGCCGCGCACCTGGCGCGTTACGCTGCGCGGTCGCTGGTGACACAGACTGGGCCATGGCGCTGATCGAGTACTACCCACAAATCAAGCTGGCACACCTCGCACTGGTCACGGCGAGCGGCGTGCTGTTCGCCTGCCGCGGCGCTGCCACGCTGGCGCGGCAGCGCTGGCCGATGACAGCGCCGCTGCGGTTGACCAGCATCGTGATCGACACCTTGCTGCTGGCCGCCGGTGTCACACTGTGGGCTTTGCTGTCGCTGCAGCCGCTGCGCGATGCCTGGCTCGGCACGAAGCTGGCGCTGCTGGTGGTCTATGTCATGCTCGGCACCGTGGCCTTGAAGCGCCGCCACGCCTGGGCCTACGCCGCGGCGCTGGCCTGCTACCTGTTCATGGTCTCGGTGGCACTGGCGCATCATCCGCTGGGTGCACTGCGCATATTTGGTTCTTGAAGGCTGGGGGCTGCATGACATCGACGATTTCCCTTCACGACAGCCCGGCGGCCGGGTTCGACGCACCCTTCGAAATGCTCGAGGCCTGCCACCAGCGGGTCGAGCGCATGCTGTCGCTGATCGAGCGCATGGCCGTGCACCTGAATGCGCACGGCGCCGACGAGCAAGCCCGCCAGGCCGCGCGCGACGTGATGCGCTACTTCGACACGGCCGCGCCGCACCACCACGAAGACGAGGAGCGGCACGTGCTGCCCCGGCTGCGTGCGCATGGCCACGCGGCGCTGGCCGATCGCCTGCAGGGCGATCACCACACGATGACGGCGGCGTGGTCGGCGGTGCGGGCCGTATTGCTGGCCATCGCGGAAGGTCATTGGCCGCGGGGCGGCACGCCGTCGACCATGGCGCAATGGCGCGATTTCGTCGAGATGTACCGGCTCCACATCGAGCTCGAGGAACAGGAGGCCTATCGCGCCGCGCTGCCGCACTTCGACACTGCGGAGCTGAGCGCCATGGGCACCGAAATGTCGCGCCGTCGGGGGGCCTGATCGCGGGCCGCATCGGGACACGAAGGCGAGTCAGAATCGAACCATGTCGCGTCCCTGGAACCTGCGCACCAAGCTGGGCATCGTCGGCGCGGCGCTGCTGGCACTGGCGCTGGCATCGATCGGACTGACGCTGTGGGTGACCTGGCAGCTCGAAGGCGGCGCGGCGGCAGTCAACGAGGCCGGCCGCATGCGCATGCAGACCTGGCGTCTGGCACAGGCGCTGGCCATCGGCGATGCGGCGCGTCACCAGGCACTGTCGCAACGCTTCGACCAGACGCTGAGGTTGCTGGCCAGCGGCGATCCGTCGCGACCGCTGTTCGTGCCGCACGACGACAGCTCGCAGGCCGCTTTCGCCGCCGTGCAGCGCGAGTGGCAGGCGCTGCAAGGGCAGTGGCAGGCGACGGCCAGCGTGCCTTCGCCCGCCACGGTGGCGGCACAGGCCGAGGTGTTCGTCGAGCGCATCGACAGCTTCGTCACCGCCATCGAGAACCAGCTTGCGCGCTGGACGGCGATCCTCAACGTGTTCCAGATGGCCATGCTCGGGCTGGCCATCGCGGCGGCGGTCACATTGCTGTACGTCGCCTACCTGTTCGTGTTCAACCCGCTGGCGCGGCTGCAGGCTGGCCTGGCGCAAGTGCAGGCCGGTGACTTGTCGACCCGCGTCGAGGTCGCGTCGCGCGACGAATTCGGCGCGCTGGCCGTCGGCTTCAACCGCATGGCTGAAACGCTGCAGGGCCTGTACCGCGACCTCGAGGCCAAGGTCGCGCAGAAGACCGCGATGCTAGAAGCCCGCGGCGAGCGCCTTGCGGCGCTGTACGAGGCCAGTGCACTGGTCGGGCGGGCCGCAACGCTCGACGAGATGGCGCAGGGCTTTGCGCAACAGGTGCGGCGCATCGCCGGCGCCGACGCCGCGGCGGTGCGCTGGTCCGACGAAGGCAACCAGCGCTACCTGCTGCTGGCGTCCGATTGCCTGCCGCAACCGATGGTCGGCAGCGAGCACTGCGTGGTCACCGGCGACTGCCATTGCGGCCAGCCGCGGGCGACAGCGACCACCCGCGTGATCCCGATCCGCGCCGATGCCGCACGCGACCACTGCGCGCGCGCCGGGTTCGAGAACCTGGTCAGCGTGCCGGTTCGGTTGCACGAGCGCGTGCTCGGCGAGATCGACCTGCTCTATCGCGGGACGCCGAACCTCGCCGAGGACGACCGCGCGTTGCTCGATGCCCTGGCCTCGCACCTGGCCGGCGGCATGGAGAGCCTTCGCGCCGCTGCGCTCGAGCGCGAGGCCGCCGTCGCCGGCGAGCGCGGCTTGCTGGCGCGCGAGCTGCACGACTCGATCGCACAGGGGCTGGCGTTCCTGAAGATCCAGGTGCAGTTGCTGCGCGACGCCAAGCGCCGCAACGACGCGGCACAGATCGAACGCGTGATCGCCGAGCTGGACGCCGGCGTCAAGGAGAGCACCGCCGATGTCCGCGAGTTGCTGATGCACTTCCGCACCCGCACCAATGTCGAAGACATCGTCCCGGCGCTGCAGACGACACTGAAGAAGTTCGAGCACCAGAGCGGACTGGCGACGCACCTGCGCATCGAGGGCCACGGCTTGCCGCTGGCCGCCGACATCCAGGTGCAGGTGCTGCATGTGGTGCAGGAAGCGCTGTCCAACGTGCGCAAGCACGCCGGCGCGCGCCAGGTCTGGGTCGAGGTGCAACAGGCGCCACGCTGGCGCGTGCAGGTGCGCGACGACGGCCGCGGCTTCGCCAATGCAGCGCACGACGAAACGCATGTCGGCCTGCGCATCATGCGCGAGCGCGCCGAGCGCATCGGTGCCGAAGTCAGCGTGACCTCGTCGCCCGGCGCCGGCACTTGCGTGCAGCTGACGCTGCCGCCGCCGCAGACGCAGACCCAGGCGGTGGCGGCATGAGCGACGCCGCGCCGATCCGCGTGATGGTGGTCGACGACCACACGCTGTTTCGCCGCGGCCTGAAGGCGCTGCTCGGCGCCGATGCGCGCTTCGTGGTCGTGGCCGAGGCGGCCGATGCCGGCCAGGCACAGCGCATCGCGGCCGAGGCACGGCCCGACGTGATCCTGCTCGACAACCATCTGCCCGGCGTGACCGGCGTCGATGCCCTGCCCGGCCTGCGCGAAGCCGCGCCCAATGCGCAGGTGTTGATGCTGACGGTCAGCGAAGACGAGGCCGATCTGGCCGCGGCACTGCGCGGCGGTGCGCGCGGCTACCTGCTCAAGACCGCCGACAGCGATGTGCTCGCGACCGCGATCGTGCGTGCGATGCGCGGCGAATCGACGCTGAGCCCCGAGATGAGCGGCAAGCTGGTCGAGGCGTTCCAGGCCGCCAACGTCGGTACCGGCACCGCGACCACCGAGCCGGAGGCCATCCCCGACCCGATCCACACGCTGTCGCCGCGCGAGCAGGAAATCATCGCGCTGATCGCTCAGGGCGCCAGCAACAAGGGCATCGCCCGCACGCTCGGCATCGCCGAGACGACGGTGAAGATCCACGTGCAGCACATCCTGCGCAAGCTCAACCTCAGTTCGCGCGTGCAGGCGGCGGTTTACGCCAGCGGGCGCATGGTCTGAGATGCGCTGATGACGGTCGTCTCTGGGCTTCTTTTCGAGGATTCACTGTTCGCGTTGCTTCGCCGGGTTCCGGCCCGGCGGGCGGGTGGCTTTCATTTGCGGCCCCAAATGAAAGTCACCAAAGCAAAGGGGCTGAATGCAAAACCTCTCAGCTCGTTCTTCTCGCCTCGCACACCCGGCCCGGCGGGCCACCTGGACGCACCGCCGACAGATCGAAACGACAACTCACTCGACGCGGCCTCGCTGCGCTTTGGCCCGGGATCCAGCGAATTTGCGCGGGCGAGGCTTTGCGAGGCCCGCGCCGTCGAGTGCGCGGCGGGTTCGATGTGCCGCACGGCTTCCAAGTGGCCCGCCGGGGCGGGGTTCCGCAGCATGCAGAACGCATGAAAGGTGTTGCATTGAGGGCCTTTGCTTTGGTGACTTTCATTTGGCCCCCCAAATGAAAGTTACCCGGCCGCCGGGCCGGAACCCGGCAGGCATCGCAACAAGCAAGTGGCCGCCAAAGCGAAAAAGGTTCGCCCGCAACGGGCCCCGATAGCCACCGTCAGTCCGCTCTCAAGAACTCGTCCTGACAAGAAGCACCGCTCGGCACGATCGCAATGCGCCGTTCCGCACCCGCCGGCGCACGCGCACGCAACTGGCCGCAGCCCCCGTCGACATCCTGCCCCGCCGACTGGCGCAGCTTGGTGAGCACGCCGCGCTGGTGCAGCGCCCGCGCCATCGCCGCCGCACGCGCCGCAGGCGGACGCTCGAAGGCGAGCCCGTCGACGCGGTTGTACGGGATCAGGTTCATCAACGCGTACTTGCCCGCCAGCAACGCCACGATGCCGTCGACTTCGTCGTCGCCGTCGTTGATGCCCTCGAGCAGCGTCCACTGGTACTGGATCGGGTAGCCGGTGGCGCGTGCATAACGCTCGCCCGCCGCCACCAGGTCGGCCGGATCGATGCGCGGCGCACGCGGCAGCAATTCGGCACGCAGGCCAGCCTTGGTGGTGTGCAGCGACAGCGCCAGCGCCGGCCTGACGCGGCCCACCGGCAGCTGCTGCAGCCGCTCGAACACGCGCTCGTCGCCGACCGTCGACAGCACGATGTTCTTGTGGCCGATGGCGCCCTCGTTGCCGAGCAGCTCGATCGCCGCCATCACGTTGTCGAGGTTGTGCGCCGGCTCGCCCATGCCCATCAACACCACCTTGCTCACCGGCCGCAGGCTGCGCGCGAGCGCGACCTGCGCGACGATCTCGGCGCTGCCGAGCTGGCGCGCGAGGCCGCCCTGGCCGGTCATGCAGAACACGCAGCCGACCGCACAGCCGACCTGCGTCGACACGCACAGCCCGCCGCGCGGCAGCAACACGCTCTCGACAGCCTGGCCGTCGGCCAGCTCGACCAGCAGACGCGACGAGCCGTCGCCGGCCGGGTGCTCCGAGCGCAGCCGCGCCAGTCCGGCGAGGTCATCGACGAGCGTGGGCAGTGCGTCGCGCAGCGCCTGCGGCAGGTAATGCTCGAGGCGGCGGCGGCCACTGTCCTGCGGGCGCGCCTGCACCCAGCGGCGCAGCACGTGCGCCTCATGGGCGGGCCCCGCGCCGAGGCACTTCAGGCGCTGGCGGAGGTGCTCGATGCGCACGGCTGCGGTGGTTCGGCCGGTGGTGGCGGCAGCGGCAACAAGGCTGCAAGCTCGTAATACAGTGGCGGCGTCACCAGGCGCGCGAGCGCACCGGCCAGCAGCGCACACGCCATCAGGCTGAGCACCATCGCGTGGCCCGACACCATCTCCATGACGATGATGAACGCAGTGATCGGGCCTTGCGTGGTGGCAGCGAGGAATCCGACCATCCCGAGCGCGATCAGCGGGATTGCCGCCTCGGGGCCGACACCGGCCAGCAGCGCGACATCGTGGCCAATGCCGGCGCCAATCGCCAACGATGGTGCGAACAATCCCGCTGGTACGCCAGTCCATGACGACAGCCAGGTGGCGCAGAACTTCAGCAACGTGTAGACGCCCGGCAGCTCCGCCCGGCCTTCGAGCAGCGCGCGTGTCGGCGCGTAGCCCGCTCCGGCCGTGGCACCGTCGGTGACGATGCCGATCACCGCGACCAGCAACGCACAACCGGCAGCGAAGTGCAGCGCGTGGTCCCGTCGCCAGCGGCTGAACCGATCCGGCAGGCCACGAACCGACACCACGATCAAGCGCGAGAACAGCCCCCCCGCGAGGCCGGTCACAACGGCGACCAGCAATCCGGGAAGCAGCAGCGACCACGACAGCGACTGCACGCGCAGACGACCGAAGTAGGTCTCGTTGCCGAAGATCGACACGGCCACCAGCCCGGCCAGGACGATGCTCGCAATCACCAGTGCGCTGTGCGACATGCTGCGCCGACGCGAGAGCTGTTCGAGTGCGAAGACGATGCCTCCGAGCGGCGTGTTGAACGCGGCAGCGATGCCCGCTGCCGCGCCTGCGACCATCAGGTCGTGGGCGTCGATGCCCGAATGCGGCGAAAGCCATCGCCGCGCATGCACCATCACGCCGGCGCCGACCTGCACCGTTGGGCCCTCGCGCCCGATCGACAGGCCGGCCAACATGCCGCCAGACACCAGCCCGACCTTGTGCAAAGAAGTGCGCAGCGAGACGAGCCACGACTGTTGCACCGGGTGCAAGTCATCGTCGAGCGCCCGCACCACCTGCGGAATCCCGGAGCCCAACGAGCCCGGTGCGTAGCGTTGCGTCCACCACAGCAGTGCCACCGTCAGCAGCGGCGTCCAGAGTAGCGACATGTAGTTGCCATGCGACCCGAATTGCTGCAAGCGGGCGAAACCGTGGCTCGCGGCCTCGGCGAGCAGTGTGAAGCCGACGACGACGAGGCCGGTGGCGGCGGCATAAGCCAGTACCACGGCACGATCGCCCCATTGCCTGCCTGCCAGCATCTCGCGCTGCAGGTTGCGCCAGAACTCGGGCTCGATGTCGCGTACCACCATCCAGCCGCCCCGCAGTGCGGCACGGCACCGGTCGAGCAGATCCGTGCAGTGCAACCGTGTGCGCGGCTTGGGGTCGACAGGCGGCGCCATGCTGGCAATCGGGCGTGTGCGGCAATACTGCTGCGTCGCCCGACGCTACATCTGGGCCAGCGGTATGCCGGCCGCCCTCTCGTCGGCGTGCAACTCGGCCAGCAGGAGTGCGAGATCGCGGTCCAGGCGATCGAGGGTCTTGGCGTCCAGGCGGCCCAGGGCCTCGGGCAGGACGCCCGCAAAGGGGCCTGGTGCCTTGCGCAGCACACGCCCGCCTGCAGGCAGGATGTGCAGTTGCACGGCCCGCCGGTCCGGGCCCTTCTTCTCCGCCGCCACCAGTTCAGCCGCCACCAATGCCTTCACCAGGTTGCTGGCCGTGGTCTGGTGGATGTCCATCGCCTGGGCCAGGCCATTGACACCAATGCCCGGGGCCGCGCGGACGACGCTGAGCGCCCACAACTGCGCGCCGCCGATGCCCGCTTTCTTCTCGACCTGCTGGAAGTGCGTTTTGACGGCGTTGAAGACGAGCCGGAAACGCCGCAGCACACGGGCCGCGGAATTGCTCATGTCCAGTGAAGGTGCAGGCGCCACGGCTACGGCATGGGGCACGCGGGGTCTGGCGGCTACGGGCATGGCTTCATGATAGGCGGCACAATTTTTCCGCTGCGGCACCCAAAAAAAGCGGGATCCCCGAAAGGACCCCGAATCGTTCGCTCCTGACCGCCCACCGCCGGTTGACGATGGATGGCCGACAAACTGTATTTGTTTAAATGCAATCCAACAACCCCAGGTAAGTGCGCATTGCGTGCAGCAAGTCACTTCGTCGGGTATTGGAGATCGGCGCGGCGGTTCTGGGCCCATGCGGCCTCGTCATGATCCGGTGCCTTCGGTCGGTTCTCGCCCCAGCTGACCGCTTCCATCTGCGACGCATTGACGCCGTACACCCGGAGTGCGCGCAGCACGGCCTCGGCGCGCCGTTGCCCGAGCGCCAGGTTGTACTCGGTGCCGCCGCGCTCGTCGGTGTGGCCCTCGATCTTGATCGCCAGGGCCGGATTGGCGGCCAGGTACTTGCCATGCCGCTCGATCAACGCCACATATTCCGTCCTGATCGCGAACTCGTCGAAGTCGAAGTAGACGCTTCGCTCGATCGAGATCGCACTCTTGGGGTCGAGATGGGCAGGCAGCGCGGTCGCCGATACCGTCGCCGCAGGCGCCGGTCGTTGTGCCGCGGCCGTGCCCTGCGCGCTGGCGGCAGCGGGCGCGGAAGGTGTGGCTGCCGGCGCGGCAGACCCCGGTGGGCTCAGTGGCGTGCTGCTGCAAGCCGCCAACAGGCCGGACAGCAGCGTCAGCAGTGCAAGGCTCTTGATGCTCGTCATTCGTAGGCCTCCTTCAACAGGGGATCGCATCGATGGGCAGCAACGACTGTCGCCGCAGGCCTCGGATTATGCGCGACTCACATTTGTCTAAATGTATTTTTTCGATGGATCACGTCACTCACCCGAGGTGGCGATCGCGTGCCGCGTCAGGCCGGATCCGGCGGCGGCAGATTCGCCAGCGCGCGCTCCAGCAGCAATGCCACCTCGCTCGGGCTGTCGAGATAGAAGCGCGCGCGCGAGGTGGGGTCGTCGCGACCGACACGCACCGTCAACCACGACGGTGGGGCCGCGGCAAAGACCGGTTCGTCGTTCACGTCGTCGCCGGCGAACAGCGCACAACTTGCGCCGCTGCGTGCCAGCAGCGCACGCACCGCGTGCGCCTTGTCCGGCGCGCCTTGCGCAGTTGCGTTGACGACCATCTTGCCGGCGAAGACGTGCAGTGGCGCCGGCGTCGACGCCAGCGTTTGACGAATCAGCGCGAGCGCGTGTCCGGGCTCGCGCGACAAGCGGTAGTGCAGCGCGATCGACTGGCCTTTGTCTTCGATGGTGACGCCGGCCGCCGCCAGTGCCTCGGTCTTGGCCAACAGCGACCGGCGCAGCGGCTCGAGCGCGTCCGCGCGTGCCGCAGCCCCCGCAGCGTCGATGTCGTCTTCGGCCCCGTGGTTGCCGATGATGTATTGCGGCTCGAAACCGAGCCGGCCGCGAACGTCGGCCAGAGCCCGGCCCGTCACGATGGCCACCGGCAGCCGGGTTGCCAGCCTCGCCAGTCGTGCGGAGACCGCCGTCGGGATCCGCGCCCAGCCCGGGCGCAACACGATCGGCGCCAGCGTGCCGTCGAAGTCAAACGCCAGCAGCGGCCGCTGTCGCATCAGTTCGGCCAACGCCGCTTCGCCTTCGTTCGTGAACAGGTGCTTCATCGCGATCGGGCTGGCTCCAGCATGGCCGCTCAAGCGGGTCCGTGGCGGCGCACGCGGGCCTCGATGCGCGAGCGCAAGCGCCAGCGGCCAGCGTCGGCGAGCATGCGGCCGGCCCAGCGGAAGACGTTGAACTCGCGCACGGTGCTGCGCAGGCTGGCCATCCGCTCGCGTTGCTCGCCCTCGGGCATCGTCGCAGCGCGATGCAAGGCATCGGCGGTTTCTTCGACGTGGTAGGGATTGACGATCAGGGCCTCGGCCAGCTCGCGCGCGGCGCCGGCGAAGCGGCTCAGCACGAGCACGCCCTGCATGTCGTCACGAGCAGCGACAAACTCCTTGCACACCAGGTTCATGCCATCGTGCAGGCTCGTGACCACGCAGATGTTCGCCGCGCGAAACAGCTCCGTCACCGCATCGTGCTCATGGTGGTGCGCCAACAGGTGCACCGGTTGGTAGCCCGGCCTGCCAAAGCGCTCGTTGATGCGCTGCGTGACACGCTGCACGCGCTCCTGGAAGCTGCGGTACTCGTCGAGCGCGCCGCGCGTGGGTGCAGCCACCTGAACGAAGACGAAGCGGCCGATCCAGGCCGGCCACTTCTCGAGCAGCCGCTCGACCGCGTTCAGCCGCTCGAGGATGCCCTTGGTGTAGTCGTAGCGGTCGACACCCACCGCCAGGCAAGCGTCGGCGGGCAGCCCCAGGCGAGCGATCACGCGGCGCCGGCACTCATCGACCGACGGCCATGCGGCGGTTTCCGTCGCGCTGGGCCACTCGATCGAGATCGGGTAGCTCTCGACCAGCGTCTCCTTTTCCCGGTAGGCGATCGTCGAGTGTTCGTGCTCGATGCGCGCCTCGAGGTAGCGATCGACCGTCTCGATGAAGTTCTTGCAGTGGTAGCGGGTGTGAAAGCCCAGGATCGTGCTGCCCAGCATGCCTTGCAGGATCTCGCGCCGCCACGGGCAGATGCCGAACGACTCCGGATTCGGCCACGGGATGTGCCAGAAGGTCAGGATCGTGGCCTGTGGCAGGCGCTCGCGGATCATCGCCGGCAGCAGCGCGAAGTGGTAGTCCTGCACCAGCACCACCGGGTCCTCGCCCCGCGCTTCGGCGACCACCGCGTCGGCAAAGCGCTGGTTGACGACCCGATAGGCTTCCCAGTCCGACTCGCGGAACACCGGTCGCACGTGAGCCACATGGCACAGCGGCCACATCCCTTCGTTGGCGAAGCCGTAGTAGTAGCCCTGCTCTTCCTCCGGCGAGAGCCAGATGCGACGCAACCAGTAGGCATCATGGCCCGGCGGCACGGCGACGCGATCACCAGCATCGACGACTTCGCGATCGGCGCTGCCGCTGCCGTGCGCCACCCAGGTACCCGAGCAGGTCCGCATCACCGGCTCGACCGCGGTGACCAAGCCGCTGGCGGGCCGTTTGACCACCACACCGCCTTCGCCGCGTTCGTGGATGTATGGCTCGCGGTTGGACACCACGATGACCTGGTCGCCGCTGAGTTGCGTGCGCAGCAGGGCGCGCAGACGCTCGGCAGTCCACTCGGCCTCGGGCCCCTGGGAACGCCGGTATTCATCCTCCAGGTCGCGCAGGCGGGCTCGCAGGTCGGCGGCAAACGGCGCGAGTTCTGGCGCCGGCAACAGCGGGCTGAGCAGGCCCTCGCCGCGCATGATGGCGCGCACACCGTTGACCCAGCCGCGCCAGCTCAGCTGGGCCACGACCATTGTGATCACCGCAATCACCAGGCCGAGCGCGGCAATCAGCCCGATCAGGTAGCGCCGGGTGTCCTGGCTGCGGCGATCGATGAAACTCAGGTCGTGCACCAGCACCAGCCGGCCCACGACTTCCGGCACCAGCCTGTTCGCGCCCGCCTCGAATGCCGCGACGGGCGTCGAGGCGGCATCGCCCGGCGCCTCTTGCGCGGCACCATCGCTTTCGAGTGCGACCGGTGCCGGCGGAGCCGGTCGCTGACCGATCACCTCATGGACACCGACGTGCACCGCACCCCCGGCGAGCGCCAGCCGCGGCTCCCCCCGCCGCGCGAGATCCACCGCAGCCGCACAGGTCAGTCCAGCGGGGAACCGGCCCGTGCTTTGCAGCAGGCGGCCGTCCGCGCTGCACAGGCCGATCGCGAACAGCCGCTCGTCCTGCGCCGCGCGATCGAACAATGGTTGCAGGCGTGACGGCCGGTCCGCGATGATGGCCTCGGAGACCGAATCCGACAGCGCACTGGCAACCAGCACGCCGCGGCTGTTCAGGTCGCGGCTGAACCACCGCAGCGTCACCTGGTCAAGCAGTGGTACGGCGAGCGTCGCGGCCACCACCAGCGTGACCAGAAGCGGCAGCAGGAATCTCAACTGCAGGCGCAGCGTCTTCAGGCCCATGGTACGCAGTGGAAATCGTCAGCGGACAGACGTAATCTCGGCTCCATGATCGACTGACTATACATTTGACCAAATCTATACCCGAGAAGCCGTCGTCACTGCGCTTGTCACGAACAGAAAGGCCCTGCCGATGATGTCACCGTCCCCCTCCGGCCGCCCAGCCGCCAGCCTGGAGTTGGCACTGATCGGCAATGGCACAGTCGGCGCGCTGGTCTCCAGGTGCGGCAGTGTCGTTTGGTGCTGCATGCCGCGCTTCGACAGCCCGCCGGTCTTCGATGCGCTGCTGGCCAGCGCCGACGGACTGCCGCTCGACGGCGCGATGACGGTCGAGATCGAGGGACTGGCCCGCATCGAGCAGGCCTACGACGCCGGCACGGCCATCGTGCGCACGCAACTGTGGGACGATCGCGGCCAGGGCGTCGAACTGGCGGACTTTGCACCCCGCTTCGTCAACCGTGACCGCATGTTCCGGCCGGCGCAGCTGGTGCGGCGCCTGCGGCCGCTGGCAGGGCACCCGCGCGTGCGCGTCACGGTTCGTCCACGCGGCGATTGGGGCGGCGCGCCACCGACGCTGACGCGCGGCAGCCACCACTTGCGCTACGTGATGCCCAGTTGCACGCTGCGTCTGAACACCAGCGTTCCGTTGACCTACGTCGTCGACGGCACCTGGTTCTCGTTGCATGGTCCGGTCAGCCTGCTGCTCGGGCCCGACGAGACGCTGGCCGGCGGCATCGACGACACCGCGCGCGAGTTCGAGGAACAGACGGCGCTGTACTGGCGCCACTGGAGCCGCCGCCTGGCAGTGCCTCTGGAATGGCAGGACGCGGTGATCCGCGCCGCGATCACGCTCAAGCTGTGCCAGTACGAAGACACCGGCGCCATCGTCGCGGCGATGACCACCAGCGTGCCAGAGGCGCCGCACAGCGGTCGCAACTGGGACTATCGCTATTGCTGGCTGCGCGATGCCTTCTTCGTGGTGCGCGCGCTCAACAGCCTGGCCGAAGTCGGCACGATGGAAGACTATCTGCAATGGCTCTACAACGTGGTCCGCGGCGCCAAGGACGGCCACGTCCAGCCGCTGTACGGCGTCGGGCTCGAGCCGACCGTGCAGGAGTCGGTGATCGCTCACGCCGCCGGCTACCGCGGCATGGGCCCGGTGCGCGTCGGCAACCAGGCGCATGAGCACCTGCAGCACGACGTCTATGGCAGCATCGTGCTCGGTGCCGCGCAGGGATTCCTCGACCACCGCCTGTTCCGTCGCGGCGACGCAGCAGACTTCGCCGCGCTCGAGGTGATGGGCGAACAGGCCTGGCGCCTGCACGACCAACCCGACGCCGGCATCTGGGAGCTGCGAACGCGGGCCCGCGTGCACACCTCCTCGACGCTGATGTGCTGGGCTGCATGCGACCGGCTCGCCCGCATCGCCACGGCGCTCGGCCAGGGCGAGCGGGCCGGTCTGTGGCAGAGCCGGGCCGCCGTCATTCGCGAGACGATCCTGCAGCGCGCCTGGAACGCGGAGCGCCAGGCCTTCGTCGAAAGCCTCGACGGCCGCGACCTGGATGCCAGCGTGCTGCTGATGGCCGAGGTGGGTTTCCTGCCGCCGAGCGACTCACGCTTCGTCAGCACCGTGATGGCGATGGAGCAAACGCTGTGCGACGGGCCGTTCATGCGCCGCTACGAGGCCGAGGACGACTTCGGCCGCCCGCTGACGACCTTCAATGTCTGCTCGTTCTGGCGCGTCGATGCGCTGGCCCGCATCGGCCGGCGCGACGAAGCGCGCGAAGCCTTCGAGGCCCTGCTGGCGCGCCGCAACGCGGTCGGCCTGTTGAGCGAAGACCTCGACCCGGTCACGGGCGAGTTGTGGGGCAATTTCCCGCAGACCTACTCGATGGTCGGCATCATCAACGGCGCCGTGCGGCTGTCGGCGCCGTGGGACAGCGCGGTCTGATGGCGATGCAGCATTTCCTCCAGGAAGCGCTGGCGAGCATGCAGGCCCTTGGCGGCGCGGCGACTTCGGCGCTGCGCGCGAGGTGAAGCCGTCACAACAGTCGCCCGCGGGAAATGAAGGAAAACCCGCACCCATGGGCTGCATACAATCATTCAGCAACCCCTCACCGGGCCACCGGTCACCAGCGTGTTCCACTCGGTCAGCCTGTTCATCTGCCTGTACCTCTTCTGGCTGCTGCTGTCGGGGTTCTTCACGCCGTTCCTGCTGTCTGCCGGCGTCGGATGCGCGCTGGCCGTGGTCTGGTTTGCGCGGCGCATGGACGTGGTCGATGCCGAAGGTCATCCGATTCAGCTGGGACCACGGGCGCTCGTCTACTGGATCTGGCTGTTCAAGGAGATCGGCAAGTCGGCGTGGGACGTGAGCAGGATCATCCTGGACCCCAAGCTGCCGATCAGCCCGACCGTGGTGCGATTCAAGCCGACGCAGAGGACCGACGTCGGCCTGGTGATCCATGCCAACTCCATCACCCTGACGCCAGGCACGATCACGATCGAGGCCGGGCCGGACGAGTTCCTTGTCCATGGCCTGACACGTGGTGGCGCCGAGGCCGTGATGGATAGCGAGATGGATCGCCGCGTGACGGCTTGCGAGGGCAAGCCATGATGTTCGCGGCAGCGGCGCTGGCACTGCTGGTGACGATGGCGATGGCCCTGGCACGCGCTGCTTCGGGCCCGACGCTCTTCGACCGGGCCCTGGCCGGCAACACGATCGGCAGCGTGGCAATGCTGCTGCTGGCGGTGCTGGGCTTCCTGGATGGCCGCCCCGAATTCCTGGACCTGGCGATCGTCTACGGCCTGCTCAACGTCATCGGCACGATCGCGGTGCTGAAGTACTTCCGCCGTGGCGACCTCGGCGATCCGGGCATCGACGAGGAGCCGGCGAAGTGAGCGTGTGGCTCGACGCGCTGAGCTGGGTCTGCCTGGTGGGGGGAGGATTCTTCTGCGTCGTCGGTGCAGTGGGCATGCTGCGCATGCCCGACTTCTACACACGGATGCACGCCGCCAGCGTGATCGAGACGTTGGGGGCGGGCCTGATCCTGCTCGGCCTCATGCTGCAGGCCGGGTTCACGCTCGTTGCCGTGAAGTTGATGATCGTCGGCATGCTGATCTTCTTTGCCAGCCCGACGGCGACGCATGCCCTGGCGCGCGCGGCGATGGCGCGCGGCTTGAAGCCGCTGCTGTCCGACACGGAGACCGCGCCATCGAAACCCTGATCATCAATGTGCTGCTGGTGCTGATGGCCATCGCCGTGGTCGTGATCGCGCGCAGCCGTAACCTGTTCGGCGTCATCGTGCTCGGGGGCATCTACAGCTTCCTGATGGCCACCGTGCTGGTGGCAATGGATGCGGTCGACGTGGCGATGACGGAAGCGTCCGTGGGCGCGGGCATCTCGACGGTACTGTTCCTCGGCGCGCTGTACCTGTGCAAGAGCGAGGAGGCACGGCCGGTGCACAAGCCGTGGCTGCCACTGGCGGTGTCGATGGCGGTCGGCGCCGTGCTGGTCTACGGCACGCTTGGCCTGCCGGCGTTCTCCGACCCCCAGGCGCCGATCCACGTCCATGTGGTACCGCGCTATCTGCACCAGATCAAGCAGGAAGTCGACGTTCCCAACGTCGTCACGGCTGTGCTCGCCAGCTACCGGGGCTACGACACACTGGGCGAGACCACGGTGGTCTTCACCGCGGGCGCCGGCGTGATCGCGCTGCTGCGGCGCCGGCGCAAGGACCGCAAGCCATGAGCGTGGCCGGGCCGTTCCCAAGGCGCTCGCTACCCCTTGGGGGACGGCGCGCAGCGCCAAGGGGGCCAGATGAGGTACGACCTGGTCTTGCGCGTCGTCGCCAAGCTGCTGATGCCGTTCATCCTGCTGTTCGCGCTGTACGTGCAGTTCCATGGCGACTTCGGCCCGGGCGGCGGCTTTCAGGCCGGGGTGATCCTGGCCGCGGCGGTGATCTTCTACGGCCTGATCTTCGGCCTGACCGACGCCCGCAAGCTGGTGCCCGAGCCCTTGGTCGAATCGATGATGGCTGTCGGCGTGCTGATCTACGGCGGTGTCGGCGTTGCCGGCCTGCTGCTGGGCGGCAACTACCTCGACTACTTCGTACTCGACCCGAACCCCGTCCTCGGCCAGCACCGCGGCATCTTCTGGGTCGAGGTGGGCGTGGCGACCACCGTGTCGGGCGTGATGCTGAAGATCTTCTACATGTTCGCCGACCGCGGCAAGGTGGACGAATGACAGGCACGGGAACGCCGATGAGCCTGGCGGGCCACTTCACCTATTTCATCACCGTGTTCCTGATGATCGCGGGGCTGTTCATCGTCATTGCGCGCGGCAACCTGATCAAGAAGCTGGTCGGCCTGGGCATCTTTCAGACCTCGGTGTACCTGTTGTACATCGCGCCCGGCAAGCTGGTGGGCGGCACCGCGCCGATCCTCAGCGACGCCTTCACCGTCTACTCCAATCCCCTGCCTCATGTGCTGATCCTCACGGCCATCGTCGTCGGCGTCGCCACGCTGGCGCTCGGCCTGGCGCTGGTGGTGCGCATCCGCGAGGCCTACGGCAGCATCGAGGAAGACGAGATCCTCGCGCAGGACGCGGACCCGGGCCGTCCCGAACCGGCGCCATGAGCCTGGTCCCGCATCTGCCTGCGCTGCAGGTCGTCGTGCCTTTGCTCGCGGCGCCGCTGACGGTGCTGCTGCGCCGCCGCAGCGTGGCGTTCGCGGTGGCGCTGGCAGCCAGCTGGGCGGCGCTGGCGATCGCGCTGCTGCTGTGGCTGCGGGTGGCCGACGGCGGCACGATCTCCTACGCCATCGGCAACTGGCCGCCGCCGTGGGGCATCGAGTACCGCGTCGACAAACTCAGCGCCTTCGTGCTGGTGCTCGTCGCCGGCATCGCGGCCGTGGTGCTTCCGTACAGCCGCGCCAGCATCGAGGCCGAAGTGTCGCCACAGCAGCACTACCTCTTCTACACGATGTTCGTGCTGTGCCTGGCCGGCCTGCTGGGCATCACGATCACCGGCGATGCATTCAACATCTTCGTGTTCCTGGAGGTCTCGTCGCTCTCGACCTACGTGCTGATCGCGCTGGGGCGCGACCGCCGCGCCCTCGTGGCGTCGTACCAGTACCTGATCATGGGCACGATCGGCGCCACCTTCATCGTCATCGGCATCGGCCTGCTGTACCTGATGACGGGCACGCTGAACCTGTCGGACATGGGCCGTCGCATCGCCGCCGTGCAAGGCACGCGGCCCGTGCTCGCGGCGCTCGCCTTCCTGACCGTGGGCATCTCGCTGAAGCTGGCACTGTTCCCGCTGCACCAGTGGCTGCCGAATGCCTACACCTTCGCGCCTTCGGCGGTGGCGTCCTTCCTGGCCGCCACGGCAACCAAGGTGGCGGTGTACGTGCTGCTGCGCTTTTACTTCTCGGTGTTCGGCGAATCGGCCGTGTTCGCGCAGTTGCCGATGCAGGAAGCGATGCTGCTGCTCGCGCTGGCGGGCATGTTCGTGGCCTCGACGATTGCGATCTACCAGACCGACCTGAAGCGCCTGTTCGCCTACTCGAGCGTCGGCCAGATCGGCTACATCATCCTGGGCCTGTCGTTCAACTCGGCCTCGGGCTTGACCGCCACCATCGTCCACCTGTTCAACCACGGTGTCACCAAAGGGGCCATCTTCCTGCTGTTGGGTAGCGTGGCGATGGTGATGGGCGGCACCAGCCTGGCGCGCATTCAGGGCCTGGGCAAACGCATGCCGCTGACGAGCTTCGGCATCGTGGTCTGCGGCCTGTCGCTGATCGGCGTGCCGGGCACCGCCGGCTTCGTCAGCAAGTGGTATCTGTTGCTGGCAGCGCTCGAGAGGGGCCAGTGGTGGCTGGTGTTCCTGATCGTGGCGTCGTCGCTGCTCGCAGCCGCCTACGTCTGGCGCTTCGTCGACGCGGCCTACTTCCGTGAACCGCGCAAGGACACCGCCGATGGCGGTGCGGTGCCCTGGTCGATGGGCGTGCCGGCCGGCGTGCTGGTGGCGGCTGCGGTCTACTTCGGACTCGACACCTCGTTCACTGTCGGCTCCGCGGCGCAGGCCGCCGCACTGCTGATGGGCGGGCCCCGCTGATGTTGGCGCCCGAACAGGCCATCCTCGCCGCGTTGCTGGTGCCGCTGGCCGGCGCGGCGTCGATCGCGCTGGCCTCACGGCAGCCGAACCTGCGCGAGAGCATCACGCTGCTCACCGCGCTGGCCCTGCTGGGCTGCGTGCTGTCGTTGCTGCCCCCGGTGATCGGCGGCACCCGCCCGTCGGTGACGCTGATCACCATGCTGCCGGGGCTGGAGATCGCGTTCACCGTCGAGCCGCTGGGTATGCTGTTCGCCCTGATCGCGTCAGGCCTGTGGATCGTGAATTCGCTGTACTCGATCGGCTACATGCGCGGCAACAACGAGGCCAACCAGACCCGCTTCTACGTCTGCTTCGCGCTGGCCCTGGCCGCCACGATGGGCATCGCCTTCGCCGGCAACTTCTTCACGCTGTTCGTCTTCTACGAGCTGCTCACGCTGATCACCTACCCGCTCGTCACCCACCACGGCACTGACCACGCGCGCGGCGGCGGGCGCGTCTACCTCGGGCTGCTGATGGGCACGTCCATCGTCTTCCTGCTGCCGGCACTGGTGTTCGTCTGGCACGTCGCCGGCACCACCGACTTCACGGCCGGCGGCATCCTGGCCGGCAAGCTGGGGCATGCCGAACTCGCCGGCCTGCTCGCGCTGTGCATGTTCGGCATCGGCAAGGCGGCGTTGATGCCGTTTCACCGCTGGCTGCCCGCGGCCATGGTGGCGCCGACACCGGTATCGGCACTGCTGCATGCGGTGGCGGTGGTCAAGGCCGGCGTATTCAGCGTGGTCAAGGTCATCGTCTATGTGTTCGGCGTCGACAACCTGGCCGGCGCTGGCCTGCATGGTGCGGCGGACTGGCTGGTCGTGGTTGCCGGTTTCACGATCGTCGCGGCCTCGATCGTCGCGCTCGGCGCCGACAACCTGAAGCGCCGTCTGGCCTATTCCACGATCAGCCAGCTGTCGTACGTGGTGATGGCAGCGGCGCTGCTGGCACCCCTGTCACTGATCGGGGCGGTGCTGCATATCGCGGCCCACGCCGTCGGCAAGATCACGCTGTTCTTTGCCGCCGGCGCGATCTACACGGCAGCGCACAAGACCGAGGTCAGCCAGCTCGACGGCATCGGCCGGCGCATGCCATGGACGATGGGCGCTTTCGCGGTCGCCGCGCTGTCGATGATCGGCCTGCCGCCCGCAGTGGGCTTCATCTCCAAGTGGTACATGCTGTCCGGCGCGATGGCGGCGCAGCACTGGGTGGCGGTGGCGGTGATCGCGGTGAGCACGTTGCTGAACGCCGGCTACTTCCTGCCCATCGTGTACCGCGCCTTCTTCGTCGCGCCTTCGGTGGGCGACCAAGGCCACGACCACCCGCATGGCGAAGCACCGCTGCCGATGGTGCTGGCGCTGTGCGCCACCGCCGCGGCCACCGTACTGCTGTTCTTCCTGCCCGACGTGCCGCTCGCACTGGCGCGCCAGACGATAGGCCCCTGAGGACGAATCCCATGCACGACAAATCCCACTGGCTCGACGAGCCACGCAACGTCAGGCAACTGTGGCGCGGTTTCCTCGCCGTGCTGGTGCTCACCGTGCTGGCAGAGGCGGTGGTGCAGTTGCACCCGCACTTCGAGATCGAGTCGGTGTTCGGCTTCAGCGCCTGGTTCGGCTTCGCGGCTTGCGCGGCGATGATCATCGTGGCCAAGGCACTCGCGCTGCTGCTCAAGCGCCCCGACAGCTACTACGGCAAGCGCGATGACTGACCTGGTGATCCACCCCGGCCTGGTGCTGATCGTCGGCGCGCTGGTGCTGCCGTTCCTGCGCAGCACCGCGCGGGCGACGGCGATCGTGGCGCTGCCGCTGGCCGTGCTGGCACTGGTCTGGCAAGTGCCCGACGGCCCGGTCTGGCAGATGCAGTTTCTCGACCACACGATCACACCGCTGCAGGGCGACAAGCTGTCGCGGCTGTTCGCCACGATCTTCGCGTTGATGGCGGCGGGTGGCGGCCTGTTCGCGCTCAGCCAGAAGAGCCGTGTCGAAGTGCCGGCAGCCTTCGTCTACGCCGGCTCCGCCATCGGCGTGGCGCTGGCTGGCGACCTGATCACCGTATTCGCGTTCTGGGAGCTGATGGCGGTAGGTTCGACGCTGGTGCTGTGGAGCCACGGCAAGGACACGGCCTACCGCGCCGCGCGCCGCTACCTGATGATCCACCTGCTGGGCGGCGTGGTGCTGTTTGCCGGCGTCACCGGCCACATCGCGCAGACCGGCAGCGTCGCGTTCACGCGCATGGCGCTGGATTCGCCCGCGCACTGGCTGATCCTCGTCGGCTTCCTGATCAACGCCGGCGCGCCGCCGCTGTCTGCCTGGTTGCCCGATGCCTACCCCGAGGCGTCCTGGAGCGGCACGGTGTTCCTGTCGGCCTTCACCACCAAGACGGCGGTGTACGTGCTGATCCGTGGTTTCCCCGGCACCGAGTTGCTGATCTGGGTCGGCCTGTTCATGGTCTTCTACGGCATCGTCTACGCGCTGCTGGAAAACGACATGCGGCGCATCCTGGCGTATTCGATCGTCAACCAGGTCGGCTTCATGATCGCGGGCATCGGCATCGGCACCGAAATGGCGCTCAACGGCGCGGCGGCGCATGCCTTCACCCACATCATCTACAAGGCACTGCTGCTGATGTCGGCCGGCTCGGTGCTGCTGATGACCGACCGGCGCAAGTGCTCCGAACTCGGCGGGCTGTTCCACACCATGCCGCTGACTACCGTGTGCGGCACGATCGGCGCGCTGGCGATCTCGTCGTTCCCGCTGACCTCGGGCTTCGTTTCGAAATCGATGGTGTCGCAGGCGGCGGCCGATGGGCACCTGCTGACGGTGTGGCTGCTGCTCACAGCGGCCTCCGCGGGCGTGTTCCTGCACGCCGGCATCAAGTTCCCGTGGTTCGTCTTCTTCCAGAAGGACTCCGGGCTGCGCCCGGCAGAGCCGCCGGCGAGCATGCGCTGGGCGATGATCTTCTTCGCCTTCCTGTGCATCGCGCTGGGCGTCTGGGCCGAGCCGCTGTATGCATTGCTGCCGTATGCGGTGAACTACGTGCCCTACACCTGGGCCCATGTGCTGACGCAGTTGCAGTTGCTGCTGTTCTCGGGCCTGGCCTTCTTCGTGATGCTGCCCTATCTCAAGCGCACGCTGACGATCACGCTGGACACTGACTGGCTGTGGCGTCGGCTGCTGCCCGCAGCAGCACGTGGCATCGAAAGCGTGTTCGTTGCGGCACGAACGGCACTTGCCCACCATGCCGCGAAGATGGGCAACGGCGTGCTTGCCGCGATCAGCCGACAGGCAGGTCACGATGGCCGCCTGGCCCGCACGTGGCCCACCCGCAGCATGGCGCTCTGGGTGCTGGTGGTATTGCTGGGGTACCTGCTGCTGTACTACGTCTGATCGCGTGCACTTGCTCCGGCCGACCCCGGCATTCGATCGAGTTTGTCGTCGACCTCACCGACGTAGGCCGAGAGCGTGCGGGTGGATTCCGCCAACATCTCGACCAGTCGCTGCTCCGATGCCTCGATGCGAGCGCCCAGTTCACGCACTTCGGCCGCGCGCTGCGCCTCGAGCCTGCGCAACTCGCCGTCGAGAAACGCGCGCATCTCGGTGAAGCGGGAAGCCTCGGCCATGTCGGCCAGTTCGCGTTGAGCGTTCAACTCCTTCGCATAGCGCCGTGCCTCGAGGATGACGCCCGCCTGCTGGAACAGGATGTAGACGAGGAACAGGCCGCAGATGAAGCCGGTGATGGCCAGCATGATCAGGCCCAGCGGCGCCTGGACCTCGGCGAACGCCAACGACAGCGTGGTCGGCGCGGTGAACGCGGCCCAGTTCAGCAGCGCGAACACGGCCAGCAGCGCCAATGCCGCCGCGACGAGAAGGTTACGCAGGTTCATCGCTTCTCCTCAAAGGGGGCTCCCGTCTCTCGGCTGCTTCGGGCGCCGCATCGGCCCGCTCGTCGTGCGCCAGGGTATCGGCGATGGCGTCGAAGTCGACTGCCTTGGCCAGCACCAGCGACGGCAGGATCGTCGAGATCCCGGCATAGACCAACAGGGCGCCGTACAGCGTGTCCGAGATCTGGAAGCGTTCGCGCAGGATGGTCGCCAGCACGAGCGTGAATATCAGGGTCGGCACCAGCGCAGTAGCGACGCGCAGGCTGCTCATCGCGCTTTCACCGCGAATGAAACGCCGCTGCGACCAGACCGATCCCATGCGCAGCGGCAATGCAACCAGGCTCAGCGCTAGGCCCAGGCCGAGGGCCTGCCAAGTCAATGCGCCCGCGGGCACGTTCATGCCCTTGTAGAAGAAGTAGAACGGCACGAAGAATGACGCGAACATCTGGATCGCGTGCAGGTTCTCGTCGGACGCCAGCTTCGGCAGGCGCCGGCGCAGCAGCCTGGCCGTGAATCCGGCGAGGAACGCGCCCACCAGGTAGTAAACGCCGAGCTGATAGGTCAGGTAGGCGGCAATCAGGCCGACCATCACCAGCAACGAGAATTCCGAGCCGGGTGCATGGGGCGCGATGACACGACCGAGCAGCAGGAACAGCAGCGGCAGCCCGATGATCATCGCCAGCAGCGCCACCGAAGACAACGCCAGCGTCCCGACCGACCCCGACTGCAGCACGACAAACAGCACCAGCAGCGCGAGCAATTCGCCGCCCACCGCCTTGATCGTCACCCAATAGCGCTCCTCTTCCATCAGCCCGAGCCCCGACAAGGTATCGAGGATGAAGCCCGTCGAAGGCGTCAGCAGCGCGAGCGCCAGCAACGCGGCCACCTGCCAGGCGAAGCCGAAGTAGTGCATCACCCCGTAGCCGACCACCGCCAGCATGCACGCGCGCACCGCCAGGTGGCCGAGCAGCGGCCACTTGCCGCGGCGCAGATCGTCGAGATCGATCTCGAGGCCGGCGAACAGAAACAGCGCCGAGATCCCCAGCGTCGCCAGCAGCGCCAGCGTGGCGTCGTGACTGAACGAGCCCAGAAACAGGGCGGCGACCATGCCGAGGCCGAAACTCGTCAGCGGGGCCGGGATGCGAAAGCGCTGGAAGGCGCGCGGGATCACCATCAGTCCGAAGATCAACAGCAGGTAGGCGACTTCGTTGGTCAGGGTTGGCATGCGAGGTCCCGAGGCGCGTGACGCATTGTGTGCCGGCGACAGCCTGCATCATCGCGCACGAAGCGGGCCCACCCGGGCCGTCGCAGCGCTACGCCGAATCCTGGTCGCGGAAGCGGGCGATCGCCGCTTCGACCATGCCTTCCGAGCTGCCACGCTCCTGGTACTGACGCCGCAGGTAGCTGGCGTCACTGCCTTCGTGCGTGACTTGATAGATGTGCGCGAGCGCCTGCGTGGCGCCGGTGGCGCCGGCATGGTGTTCGAGCCGGCGCAGCGTCGAGAGGATGTCCTCGCGCAGCGAGATCGCCTCGTAGGTCTTCGGGTGCACGAGCGTCCCGTCGAGCCCGAAGCGGCAGGCCTGGAAGCGGTTGTAGTTGTAGACAAGGTAGTCGGACTCGGCGGGCGGCGCCTCGGAGCGCTCCAGCAGGCAGCGGCACAGAGCCTGCAGGTAGCCCGCCAGTGCTGCCGCGCGCTCGACCGTCAGCGGCGTGTCGCAGACGCGCAACTCGATCGTGCCGTACTCCGGCTTGGGCCGGATGTCCCAGTAGAAGTCCTTCATGCTCTTGACGATGCCGGTGCGCTCCATGCTCGCGAAGTAATCGCGTTCGAATTCGTGCCAGCTCAGCGTGAACGGCGCACGGCCGCTGAGCGGAAAGGCGAACACCGAATTGAGCCGCGCCGAGTTGAACAGCGTGTCGCGGCGCTGGACGAACGGCGACGCCGCGGCCAGCGCGATGAAATGCGGCACGTAGCGGTTGAGCGAATGCAGCAGGAACATCGCGTCGTCGGCCGACTGCACAGCCGACGTGGATGTGCTGCCCGAAGATCGTGAACTGCTTGGCCAGGTAGCCGTAGAGCTGAGAGACCTCCTTGAAGCGCGGCTTGGAGAAGATCTTGCGCTCGGACCACTGCTGGAACGGGTGGGTGCCGCCACCGCAGACGCCGACGTTCAGCCGATCGCCCGCCGCCACCAGCGCATCGCGGATCTGCCGCAACTGGGCCAGCAACCCGTCGTGGCCGGTCTGCACGTCGGTCGATATTTCGATCATGCTCTCGGTGATTTCCGGCACCACGTTGCCGGGAAACGGCCGCCGGCTCAGCAGGTCCAGCATGTCGGGGCTGGCGTCGATCAGGTCGAGGTCGCTGAGACTGACGAGCTGCAGTTCGAGCTCGACACCCATTGTCAGCGGCGCGGACGTCTTGAAGGCTTCGAGCGGCATCTCAAGCCTCTTCGCGTTCGGCGCTCTCGCCTGCCAGCATCAGCGCGCGTTGCGTGACGATCGGGCCGATCAACTCCAGCAACAGCGTGGCGGCCGCCAGCGGCGCGAGTTGGTCGACCAGATCGATGCCGAGGTGGCGTGTCTGCTCCAGTAGCAGGATCACGAAGACCGAGATCGGCGTCAGCGCCAACCCCGTCAGCACGCCTTTGCGCCACGACACGCCGCTGACCCGCGCCAGCGCACCGACGACGATCCCCTTGGAGGCCAGCCGCACGGCGATCAGCGCCAGCGCGAGGCCGAAGCCGGTCCATACGCGAGGCCACTCGATCGTCGCCGCGACGAAGACGAACAGCACCACCGCCAGCAGGTCGCCAAGCGCGCCGAAGTTGCGTTGCGCCTGGTTCAGCGTCAGGCGGCGGTGACGCGCGACGAAGCCGAAGGTCAGCGCCGCCAGCACCGGCGAGACCTTGAAGGTGTGCGCCACCGCAACCAGCAAGACCACGGCGATCGCAAATGCCACCGTCGCGTCCTGCGTCAGACGGCCGAAGCCGCGCAGCAGGGCCGGTACGCCGACACCGAACGCAGCGCCGAGCCCGACCGAAACGGCGAGCACGATCAGACTGTTCGAAACCGCCTGCCAGACACTGCCGGAGGTCTGGAAAGTCCAGAAACCGACGACGGCCTTGAACACGAAGACCGCGAGCACGCAGTTGACGGCCGTCAGATGCAGCGCACGCTCGGTGACCTGCCCGGAGCTGCGTTGCTCGTTGACGACCCGCATTATCGCGGCCGGCGACGTCGACATCGCCAGCGAAGCGAGCAGCAGCGCCGCAAGCAACGGCATGCCGAAGCTGACGGCCACGGCATAGACCGCGGCGAACGTCGCCGCGGCTTCGAGCACGCCGGTGATGCCGATCCAGGGGTTCGTTCGCAACCAGCGCAGGTTGATGCGGTAGCCGAACTCGAACAGGATCAGCCCGAACGCCACGTTGGCCAGCAACATCATGCTGCCGTCGCCCGGCGGCGGCAGCAGCCCCAGCTGCGTGTGTCCGAGCGCGAAGCCCACCGTGCCGTAGAGGCTGATCCGCGGCAAGCCCGTCCAGCGATGACCCGACTCGCCGACCAGCCACGCGAGCGCGAGCACGACAGGCCATGCGAGGTCGGTGACCCGCGGCGCCAGTTCGGACCACATGCCTCGCCTACCGCGGCACGGTGCCTGCCGTGACGAGCCGGCGCAGCTCGATCAGCTTGGCCTTCAGCCGGCGCTGGTTGACGGGCCCCATCCGCAGCAGCGTCTTCTGGCCGGAAGACAGCGCCTGCAGCGCAGGGTCGTCGAACTCGTACAGCACCCAGGGCCGCTCGGGCTGCAGCGGGCCCTTGATCTCCGGCAGGCGGACCCTCAGCGGTCCGTGCGGCTCCGGCGTCGCCAGCAACAGATCGATCACATCGACCAGACGGTCGTTGAAGTAGCGATTCGGGAAGCCGATGTCTTCGTAGGCCTGCTGCAGCTGCGGGTACAGCCGCGCATACAGCGCAACGAGCCGGCGCAGGTCGACCGTTTCTATCAGCAGCAGGTACGCGGTGTAGCGCAGCCCGTTGTCGGCGCTGATGACCTCGGCACCATCTTGCCGCTCGACGATGAAGCGCCCGCTGGCCGGGTTGACGGGCCACAGCGAAGCCGGTGCGTGGGCTCGGCCGAGGTTGTCGACGGTGGCGACGAAGCGGCGTGCAAAGTCCTGCAACTGGAACATCGACAGCACCGCCTTGCGCCCGAACAGCTCGGCCAGTGCAGTCTCCAGCTCGAATGGCGCTGCGGCCGGCGTCTCGGCTGCGACGGGCACGTCGATCGGGTGCTTGACGATCGGTGCCGATGCGGCGGGCGGCTCGGCAGCGGGCGCGGGCGCCGCGGCCACCGGCTGCGTCGGTGCTGGCTCCGGCACCGCGGCCGACGGCACCGCCCCCTGCCGCCAAAGCCACGCGCCTGCACCGAGCAGGCCCAGGACGGCGATCGCGGCGATCGCGTAAGTCGATGTTTTCACGCGCAATCCTCTCTGAACATGGTGTGAGATCGGAGCGGCCGGCCGGACTGGCCGGCGGCGAGGAGAGAACAGAACTCGACGGCACTACATTTGTCCGAATGTACCTCAGCTGCGAATCGGGTGCGCAGCGCCGCCACCGCGTCCCCCCGCGCGCACCCGCCAATACGCGGTGCAGCCTTGATCGCCATCGGCGCGCGTCACGGCGGCACCGGCAGTCTCAGTGTGAACCCGTGACCGCACCAAAGGAAGCCCCCATGGCGCCGATCCGATGCTCGCCGTGATCGTTGCGACAGTGCTGCTGTGCAGTGCCTCGTGCGCACCGGTGCATTCCGACCGGCCGCTCGGCTCGGCACCCTGCACAAGTCGGTCGGGCGCATCGCACGGCCAGCCCTCTGAGATCAGCGGTATCTGGTTGCTGGAGTCACCGGGCGCCGTGCTGGGCACGACCTTCGTTGCGGTACTCGATCCGCAGATCGACCTCTATCGGGTCGCCCGCTGGAAGAATGTGCTCGACGGCCTGGATATGTTCGAAAGCGAACCCACCGAAGTGGCCGTCCGCAGTTACCACGTCGATGGCAAGGAATGGCTGTTCTTCAGCGAGGAGGGTCGTCTGCTAAAAGAAGCAGCTTCCTGTGGGCGCTGACGCGGCAGCACAACGACGACACCTCTCTCGTGTGATATGCGTACGACCGCCGCCAGCGCTTCAAGGCCATGGTCGAGGACCGGCGACTGCCCGTACTGATGGCAACCGACCTGCAGGCCCTCGCGCCCAAGCCCACGGCTTCGGTGGCATCGTCGACCGGACCATGACCCAACGAACGAGCGCGAAGCGCGCGATGCCCCTTACCCGACGCGCAGGTGCACGACGCGCTCGCCGACCGACACAGCGTCGCCTGCCCGCAGCTTGCGCCCGCGCCGCCGCTCCGGTTCGCCATTGACGCGCACGCCGCCACCGGCGATCAAGGCCTTCGCGGCACCGCCGCTCGAGGCCAGGCCGCTGGCCTTCAGCAGCGCATCGAGCGTGATGTGCTCGCCGCGCAGCGGGAAGTCGATCGGTTCCATGCGGGTCCGCTGCCTCACCCGTGCAGCGCCGCGGCGTGCCAGCGCAGGTGGTCTTCGATGAACGACGCGATGAAGTAGTAGCCGTGGTCGTAGCCGGCGTGGCGGCGCAGCGTCAGCGGCTGGCCGGCGTTGCGGCACACGGCCTCGAACCGGTCGATGTGCAGTTGCTCGTCGAGGTAGGCGTCGTCCAGGCCCTGGTCGACCAGCAGCGGCGGCAGCCGCGCGCCGCGCTCGATCAGCGCCGTGGCGTCGTGCACGGCCCAGGCCGCACGGTCCTCGCCGAAGTAGCCGCGGAAAGCCTTGGTGCCCCACGGGCACGACGTCGGTGCGGCAATCGGTGCGAACGCCGTGACGCTGCGGTACAGCCCCGGGTGCCGCAGCGCCAGCGTCAGTGCGCCGTGGCCACCCATCGAATGGCCGAACACCGACATCGCGCCGGCGCGCACCGCAAAGTGCTCGGCCAGCAGCGCCGGCAGCTCTTGCGTCAGGTAGCTCTCCATGCGCCAGTGGCGGGCCCAGGGCTCGCGCGTCGCGTCGAGGTAGAAGCCGGCGCCGTGGCCGAAGTCCCAGCTCGCGTCGGCCCCTTCGATGCCGCTGCCGCGTGGGCTGGTGTCGGGTGTCACCAGCATCAGGCCCAGCTCGGCGGCCACTCGCTGCGCGCCGGCCTTGATCGCGAAGGTTTCTTCGGTGCAGGTCAGCCCGGCCAGCCACACCAGCACCGGTACCGGCCCATGCTCGGCCTGCGGCGGCAGGTAGACGCCCAGGCGCATCGGCAGCCCGATCACGTCGGACGCGTGGCGGTGAAAGCCTTGCACGCCGCCGAACGAGGCGTGCTCGGCATAGGTCTTCAGCGCCGCCATCAGTACACGACCACCGAGCGGATCGACTCGCCGCGCTCCATCAGCTCGAAGCCGTGGTTGATGTCTTCGAGCTTCAGGGTGTGGGTGATCAACGGGTCGATGGCGATCTTGCCGTCCATGTACCAGTCGACGATCTTCGGCACGTCGGTGCGGCCGCGCGCACCGCCGAAGGCCGAGCCCTCCCACTTGCGACCGGTGACGAGCTGGAACGGGCGCGTGGCGATCTCCTGCCCCGCCGCGGCCACGCCGATGATGATGCTGCGGCCCCAGCCCTTGTGGCAGCACTCGAGCGCCTGGCGCATGGTGGTCGTGTTGCCGATGCACTCGAAGCTGTAGTCGGCGCCGCCGTCGGTGAGCTGCACGATGGCATCGACGATGTTGGCGTGGGCCTTGGGATTCAGGAAGTGCGTCATGCCGAAGCGCCGGGCCATCGCTTCACGCGCCGGGTTCAGGTCGATGCCGATGATCTTGTCGGCACCGACCAGCTTCGCGCCCTGGATCACGTTCAGCCCGATGCCGCCGAGGCCGAACACGACCACGTTGGCCCCCGCCTCGACCTTGGCGGTGAACAGCACCGCGCCGATGCCGGTGGTGACGCCGCAGCCGATATAGCAGACCTTGTCGAACGGCGCATCGCGGCGGATCTTCGCCAGCGCGATCTCGGGCACGACGATGTGGTTGGCAAAGGTCGAGGTGCCCATGTAGTGCAGGATCGGCTGGCCGCCGATCGAGAACCGTGACGTGCCATCGGGCATCAGGCCGCGGCCCTGCGTGGCGCGGATCTGCTGGCACAGGTTGGTCTTGCGCGACAGGCAGAACTTGCACTGGCGGCACTCGGGCGTGTAGAGCGGGATCACATGGTCGTCGCGCGCCAGCGACGTGACCCCGGGCCCGACCTCGAGCACCACGCCGGCCCCCTCGTGGCCGAGGATGGCCGGGAACAGCCCCTCTGGATCGGCGCCCGACAGCGTGTAGTGATCGGTGTGGCAGATGCCGGTGGCACGCACCTCGACGAGCACCTCGCCAGCCCGTGGGCCTTGCAGGTCGACGGTCTCGATCGTGAGTGGGACGCCGGCCTTCCAGGCCACGGCAGCGCGGGTCTTCATCGGGGGGCTCCTGGCAATCAGCCGTGAGGGTAATGCATGCGTCGCGTCAGGCCTGCCAGACGCCGTAGCCGCGCTCGCGCAAGCCGATCGCCAGCTCGACCTCCATTTCCCGCGCAGCCTCGTAGGGCATCGGGTTGTAGACCTCGTAGAGCTCGGGCAGCAGGCGCAGCCCGTAGCGCAGCACGAAGCGATTGGCCTGCACGCCGGCCATGTGGCGATCGAAGCGCAGGTCGGGGTCCAGCCCGGTCATGCCGACGTAGACGAAGGGTTTGCCGAGCTGGTAGTCGGGATTGGCCTTGCGGAAACTCGACTCGTTCCATACAAGATCGGACAGCTGCACCACGTAGACGTGATGGTGATGGCGAAGGCGCCGTCGCTTGGGCATGACGCTGGGCATGATCGGGCAGCAGGAGCGATGAAGATGGCGGAAGTCGGATTGCAGCGGTTCGTCGCCGCACAGGATCCCGTCTATGCGGGCGTCCGCGATGAACTGGCGGCCGGTCGCAAGCGCAGCCACTGGATGTGGTTCGTCTTTCCACAGCTCCAGGGGCTCGGCCACAGCACGACCGCACAGTACTACGGCATCGCGTCACGACAGGAGGCTACCGCCTACTGGCAGCACCCGGTGCTCGGCCCGCGGCTGCGCGAATGCACCGCGCTGGTCCTGGCCACACGGGGCAAGAGCGCCCACGACATCTTCGGGACGCCGGACGACTTGAAGTTCCGCTCCAGCATGACCTTGTTCGCGGCCGTCGCGCCGGCCGAACCGTTGTTCGAGCAGGCCCTGGCACGCTTCTTCGGTGGGCGCCCCGACGAGAAGACGCTCGCGTTGCTGGACTGACCGACCGGCGTGGCGGGAGACCGCCACGGAAGCACGCGATTCGAGTACGCTCCGACCTGATCAATCGCAGTGAGAGTTCGATGAGTCGCCACCACGCCAATCTGATCCGATCGATCTTCCACGACCCCCCCAGCAACAATGTGCACTGGCGCGATATCGAATCGCTGCTGAAGCACGTCGGCGCCGAACTCGAGTCATTGTCGGGCGCGCGCATTCGCATGACGCTCAACCGCATGGAAGGCGTGCTGCACCGCCCCCACCACAGCAACGTGCTCGATGCGCACTCGCTGCTGCATCTGCGCGGCTTCCTCGCACGCGCCGGCGTCACGCCCTCGCTGTACGATACCAAGGACGCCGCGGCCAAGCCGGGCCAGCCGTGAGGCCGATATGAGAGCCCCCCAGAACATCGTCGTCTTCGGCCTGTTGCTCGGCAGCATGATGGGCGGCGCCTGTGCTGCAGGCGCCGCGGTACCTTGCGAATCCCGCAGCCTGGGTTTCGATCAGAAGGAGGTCGGCTGGAAGCACGTGCCGATGTCCAAGCTCAAGCGCGACACCATGTACACGTTGGTTCAGGATGGCGATCGCCGTGGCGTGCTGCGCGCCAGTGCGGACCGATCGGCCTCGCTGTATGTGGCCTTGCTGAAGTCGGCGAGCCGCACGCCAATGACGCTGAGCTGGCAATGGAAGACCGACGCGCTCGTTGCCGGCGCCGACAACCGCGACAAGGCGCGCGAGGACGCGCCGCTGCGCGTCCTTGTCGCCTTCGACGGCGACCATGCCACGTTGCCGGAGGCCGAGCAGACGCGATTCAAGCGCGCCAAGAACCTGTCCGGGCGGGAGCCGCCATACGCCGTGCTGATGTACATCTGGAGCGACCTGGTTCCGGTGGGCAGCGTGATCCCCTCGGCACACACCAGCCAGGTGAAGATGCTGGCCGTCGCGTCCGGGGCCAGCGGCCTCGGCAGCTGGCAATCGGTGCAGCGCAATCTGGCCGACGACTACCGGCGCGCCTATGGCGCCGAGCCCGGCCCGGTGCTGGGTGTGGCGGTAATGACCGACACCGACAACACGGGCGAAAAGGCGGTCGGCGAATACGCCGGCATCCGCATCGGCTGCGGGGCGGGCTGAACGTGCGGCGTCTCGTCGCCGTGCTCGCGTTGCTGCTGCTCGCGGGCTGCGCCAGCCTTCCCGCCGGATACGATCGCGTCGAATCTCAAGCGCTGCAGGACACGGCATCGACCCCGCTCGGGCAGGCCGGACGGGAGGTGCTGATGTCGCATGAAGGCCAGAGCGGATTCCGGCCGCTGCCCAACGGCGTCGACGCCCTGGTGGTCCGGATACTCCTGGCCGAAGCGGCCCAGCGCTCGCTGGATGTGCAGTACTACATCTGGCACAACGACCTGACCGGGCGACTGTTCGCCAATGCGCTGCTGCGCGCTGCCGACCGCGGCGTGCGCGTGCGCATCCTGGTCGACGACGTCGGCACGAAGACCAATGACGACAACCTGCTGAGTCTCGATTCGCATCCGAACATCGAGATTCGGCTCTTCAACCCGGTCGCGTCGCGCACCTTCCGCGGCCTGGGCATGCTGACCGACTTCACGCGCGTGAACCGGCGCATGCACAACAAAGCCTTCGTGGTCGACAACCAGCGCGCCGTCCTGGGCGGTCGCAACATCGGCGACGAGTACTTCGAGGCACATGGCGACGTGGCGTTCGGTGATCTCGACGTGCTGACGCTCGGCCCCGTCGTCGGCGAGGTCTCGAACGCATTCGACAGCTTCTGGAATGCCCCGATGTCGGTCCCGATCGGGGCGCTGACCGGGCGGCCGAGCGAGGCGGCGAGCCTCGACGCACTGCGTGCGCAACTGGCCGCATTCGTCGAGTCGCAGCGTGACAGCCCGTATGTCGCCCACGCGCGGTCGACGGGCGCGCAGCGCCTGGCCGCGGGCGCGGACGGCCTGTTCTGGGGCAAGGCCCATCTGCTCGTCGACGACCCGGCCAAGGTCAGCCGACCGCCCGAAGACACCGAGGGCCATCTGTTGCCGCAACTCGCCCGCGTCGGCGTGCAGTTGCGCAGCGAGTTGCTGATCGTCTCGCCCTACTTCGTTCCCGGCGATGCGGGCGTGGCCTCGCTGCGCGCGATGGTGCAAAAAGGGATGCGCGTCACGGTGCTGACCAACTCGCTCGCGGCGTCCGACGTCGGCGCGGTGCACGCGGGCTACAAGCGCTATCGGGAGCCACTGCTCGAGGCGGGCGTGCGGCTCTTTGAACTGAAGCCCGATGCCATCGCGTATGGTCGAACCAAGGGCAAGGACCGGCAGATCAGCGGTTCGCGCGCGTCGTTGCATGCCAAGACCTTCGTCTTCGATCGGCGCGCCGTGTTCATCGGCTCGCTGAACCTCGACCCGCGGTCGGTGCAGCTGAACACCGAGATCGGCGTGGTCTGTGAGAGCGAGCCGATGGCCAACGAGATGGCGAGCGGAATCGAGTCGGCGCTCGACCAGGTGGCTTGGCGCGTCGAACGGGTCGCCGAGCGCGAAGGCAAGGCCCACCTGGTCTGGATCGAGACCACCGCCGACGGGACCCGCACGCTGGCGAAGGAACCCGAAGTCAGCGCCTGGCGCCAACTCGGCGTGTGGTTCCTCGGCCTGCTGCCGATCGAGTCGCAGCTCTGACTCAGTCGGGCAGGCGGCCCAGTCCGTACATCACTTCCAGGATCGGGCTCGGCCGGCCGAGCGCGCCGAACCAGCGGTTGTAGATCTCCGGCAGCGCACTGCTCTTGTAGATCTGCGCCAGCGCAGCGTCCACCGCATGGCGCATCGCCCAGTCGCCTCGCGGCAGCACGATGGCGTAGGGTTCATAGGACAGCGCATCGCCGAGCAGCGCGAGCGACTTCGGGTCCCTGGCCTTGCCGGCCAGGCCGACGAGCAGCACGCGATCGCCGGCAAAGGCGTCGATCGTGCCGGCTTCCAACTGCGCCAGCCCTTCGTCGCGGCTCTTGACCGGCACCACCTGGGCATTGACCATCTTGGCCTTCATCGCCTCGGCGAGCGCTCGTTCGTTGCTCGTGCCGGTGATGACGCCGACCTTCTTGTTGGCCAGATCCATCAGCGAATTGCCAGCGGTCGAGGAGCGGACCAGCAGCCCGGTGCCGTCGACGAAGGTCAGCGAGGAAAAACCCACCTCCTTCATCCGTCCGAGCGTGACGGTGGTGGCGCCGCATTCCATGTCGGCCTGGCCGCCGCTGACAGCGGCAAAGCGGGTCTGCACCGTCACCGGCACCCACTTGACCTGCAACGGCACGATGCCGATCTGGCGCTCGATGGCGGCGATGACGCTGCGGCACAGGTCGACCATGTAGCCGGCCGGCTTCTTCTCGTTGTCCTCGAACGAGAACGGCAGCGCATCGGTGCGGTAGGCCACCGAGATCGTCTTCGTTTCCTGGATCTTCTTCAGGCGTCCATCGAGCGGCACGTTGCCCGTCTGGGCGAGGGCGAGCGCGGGCGCGAAACACAGCGCGGCAATGAGGGCAATCAGGCGGGACATCGGTCGTGGACTCCGTGGGGTTGGGACAGGGCCCTTGCGGGGCCGCGCATTCTAGGCGGCGGCCCGCTCGGTCGCGCAGCCGTGCGCTCAGCCGGTCAGAAGTAGCGGCGCCAGTCGAAGATCAGCCGCAACCCGATCGAGTAGATCGTGTCGAGCTTCACCCCCGGCGCCCCCGGCGGCCAGGTCACCGTCGTGCTTTGCGGGACGTCGGCACCGGCAAACAGCTGGATCAACACCGCCGAACTCTGCTTGGTATCGAACGCGCGATAAGGCCGGTACTCCAGGATCGGCAGGTCGAAGTTGATCGACTTGAAGTCGACGACCCGGGGATCGGCGCCGGGCGTTGCGCCCGGTGCGACCGTCGTGTTCTCGAAGCCGTAGCCGTAGAAGGTGGCACCGAGTTCGCGCCCGAGCACGAACTGGAAGCGCCCGATGCGGGTGGCCCACCCCGACTGCCACGGAATCAGGCCGCCGTTGCTGGCGGTGACCGCCATGCCGGTGTAGGTGTCGGGGGCAAAGAGATACAGCGGCGACGCGAGCAGCAGGTCGCCCGGAATGACGTAGAAGGGCATCCGCAGCCGGGTCGCGATGCCGAAGCGCGATCGCACGGCGGACACACCGCCGGCCGCTTCCACTGCGGCTGATGAAACCGGCAGCGTGTTGGACGAGCGCGTATCGCCGCGCAGTCCGATCGAACCGAACACCAGCCCGTCGCCCGACTCTCCGATCACGCCGTCCAGACCCAGGCCGGCGCGCAGCGACAGCTCGGCGCCGCCGATCCAGCCGCTGGACGTGACCGAAGGGATGTACCCGCCACCGATCCCGCGGATGTCCCCGGAACCGGCAAAACCGATGAACGGCCCCACCTCGGCGCGAAAGCGCGGCATCGATCCCAGCCCCGGGCCGAGGCCCGGCACGGGCGTCGGCCCGAGCACCTCGGGGAGCTGCGCCCAGGCTTCCGGCGTCGCGCGCAAGCCCTCATCGCGCGCCATCAGCACGTTGGTCTTGCAGACGTCGAGCGCATCGGGCTCGGCAGGGGCTGCCGGCGTGTGCGGCAGCCGCGTCGGGCGATCGCGACCGGCCGCATGGTCGATCAACTGCTGCAGGCTGGCGCGCACCGCGGTGGCCGCACGCTCCGCATCCTGCGGCCGCATGTGCGCGTCGCCCATCAGCACCATCGATTCGCTGCCGCCCCTCCAGGTGAAGACCTCCAGCCCGGACTCGTTGTAGTAGTCGTGGGTGCCCTTGCGCTGCGACACGTCGCCCCAGCTGCCGGCGACATGGCCGGCGGCGTAGGTGTCCTGCAGGAAGTGCAGCGCAAAGCCCTCGTCGGCCAGCATCGCCCGCGCGAGCGCCTGCCGTTCGGCCGGCGCGAGCTGTTCGGTCGCCAGCCGCGTGGCCTTCTGCAGCGCACTCAAGTGGAACCAGGCGTAGACGCCGACCGCGCTGATCTCGGAGCCGGGGGTGAGCGTCAGCTCCACGTATTCCCTCGGCGTGGTGTCGGTGCGCGGCCGCGGCAGCAGGAAGTGCGCGCCGTTGGACCCGGCGCGGGTCGCGTATTCGACATCGGCCCGCTGCAGCCGGGTGTCTGCCGTGCGCAGCGCGTTCTGGCGGTCGGCGCGCAGGCCTTCATCCTCCATCACGCGCTGGACATCGGCCATCAGGTTCTTGTCGCGGATGTTCACTTCCGGCCGGGCCGTGACCGCGATGCGCCCGAGGTCGATCTTCAGCTGCGCCGACACGTCGGCCACCTGCAGGATCCATTCGGTCTTCAGGACGTTGTCGAGCATGTTCTTGCTCGAGCACGAATGGTCTCCGGCGATCGCCGCGAACGCCGCCCAGTCGATGCAGGCGGGGGCGACGCCCTGCTTGCTGTCCGCGCCCTGCTCGCACAGGCGCTGTTCGTGGCCCGTGCGGGCTTCGCGCCAGAGGCGATCGAACAGTGCCCTGCGCTCCGCATCGAGCTTCTCGACGGCGAGCACCGCAATGTCGCGATGTTCGGGATAGACCCAGGCGCGGGCGGGGCCTGCCCAGCCGACGACGCTCAGGGCAACCAGCACCTCCGGCGAGGGCGGTGGATCGCGACGACTTCATGTGGGGCTACTTTCCGCGCGCGGCAAGGTCTTCTTCGACGAAGCGGAGCACGGCTTCGAGCAACGCTTCGCGCGGATAGGCGTTCTGGGTGACGAAGAGCGACCCGATCGTCTCGTGCGTGCGCCCGATCGGCACGACGATCGCCCAGTGGTCGGCGTTGATGTAGCCGACCAGGCTCGATCCCGGGATGACCTGGTCGTAGAAGATCACCTGGCTGTCGTTGCGCCCGTCGATCAGGCTCAGCTTGTTGGCGCTGATGCGCAGGATCGACGAGATGCGATCCGGCTGCGGCAAGGTGACGACCGAGTAGTAGGGCACGCCGGCCGGCAGCGGGTTCTGCGCCAGCCAGGCCTTGCGCACGCCGGGGCGCAGGCTGGCCACTGCACCGCCGTCACCGGAATCGCAGGCCGCACCCGGAAAGTGGCGCAACAGGTCGGCCTGGTACTGCTCCGCATCGTTGGCCAGCGGCGAGCCGCCCACCGCGCCCGCCACGCTCACGACGGCGGCCACCCGAGGCCGGATCTCCGGATGGTTGACGATCGCCTCGAGCGCATCGGGCGCGCCCTTCGAGTAGCCGACCAGCACGAGGCGCGGCGCTCCCGGGCCCAGGTCCATCGCCATGATCGCGTCGCGGATCTGACGCGCGTTGTTGGCTGTGCCGGACAGCGCATCGACCTTCATCAACTGCTGGTCGTAGCCGTACTTGCGCACATGCTGGGCCGCTGTACCGGGGGCCTGCAGCCACTGCGCGAAGCAGTCGTAGCCGATCCCCGGCACCACCGCCGCGACCAGGCGGCGGCTCGACACACCGAGAGGCACCGGCTGCCCGGTCCCCGCCGGTTCGGTGCCGACCCGCGTCAGTGCGTCGTCGCAGGGGCGATGGTCCGGGACCTCGCCGGCCCGCGCCTGCAGCACCGCACAGTAGATCTCGCGGAACCGCCCGCGCTTGTCCTGGACGCCGGCCTGCGCGGCCGGCACCAGCATCAGCGGCGGCGTGTCGGTCGAAAACGGCACGAGCGGCGAACTCGCGCACCCGGCCAGCGCCAGGCCCATCGCCGCGACGAGCGTCAAGGTCGCGAGACGCATCGATCCAGTACCGAGGGCAGCGTTCATGATCCTGTGCGGTGAATGATCATCGACTGCATCCTGCTCCGAGCACGCCACGCAGCGTGCTCGAAAACAGAGCCAGGACTGCAAGCACCAACGCGGCCACAGCAGTCTGTGGCTACAGGCCGCCGGCCGAGTTCGTCGGGGAGTCGCCTGCGCGCAGGCGACACCGCACCACCAGATCCATCAACTGCGATTCAACCCCCGACTCTCGGGCCGACAGTTACAGAACTTGGAGCAGCGCATACCTGCGCCCATCACCCAGACTTGAGGATCAAGTCCCAACCCCGGCGAAATGAGTCAAGTTCACATTGCCTATGGTGGAGTACAGGACGCATTCAAACAAACAACAGTTGTTGTGTATGCCACGCCATCGATCGTCGTCACGACGTTAAAGGTCGCTGAATCTGTCCGGGTGAGAACGGCATAACCAACCGTGCCGAACACTGTGGCAACTCCGGAAGTCGGGCCAAAGTCTTTGTAGGTGATGTTGTGCGTCTTGCTCACATTCGGCTCGACAAGCAGGTCTGTGCTGGCACTTCGGTAGGTTCCACTGACCTTGCCGGCGGCGTAGCTGAAGTCTTTGCCCCACTGAAACCGGCCCTCAAGCACTGTTACGCATGCGGGGTCGCCAATCGCCGGCAACGTGCAAGTACTCGTTGCGTCGACGGTTTCACCACCCAGCAAACCGGGCCCTGTCACAACAATACTCTGATGATCGACTGTATAACCAAGCCCGTCGGCGTTCATCGTGAGTTGTGACGAGGATCCATCGACGGCTCCACCTGTGAGTGTGTAGCCACCGACCGTGCAGCCGATGTACTTGTATGAGAGCTTGCGCGGTGTGTCCACGAGCTGGTACGCCCTCACAGAGCCGCCGCTCGGGCAAGGAAATTCCGCACCTTCAATTGGAATCGCGCCAGTGATGCCATCGTGAATGAACGCAAGCTGACGCGAAGCGGCAATTCTTGGCACGCGTTCGAATTCAAGCACCGCTAGATTGACGTTTGTGGTTGCGCCATGCAGCCCTGCTGAACCCGACTTGACTATCTGCGTCGGCGCAATCAATCCAGTACTTGCGGCTTGTGCGTCCGTCCATGAGACATATGCGCTTGGTTGCTGTGCGGGGGGCGAGTCTCCACCTCCACCTCCACACGCCGTTAACGCGGCACTCGCGATAGTCAACAGCGGCAGGGAAACAATCTTGGAAATTCGCATGCGGGGCCTCTGGGGGAGTCGAAATCTTCCCTAATGTATCTAGCCTAGCAGATAGATGTGCTTGTCGAACGCGCCCGAAAGCATGTTCCCTTTCCATCTCGGGAAATCCATCACGGTGAAGTAGCTGCGTTCATTTGAACACGATCCCGACTGAGAGAAGTGGATCGGCTGCTGTCAAGCGTCAAGCGACATCAGGAACCGGCCTCCCGGCGACATTTAGAAGTATGGGCTGCTGCCCGTTCGATGGAGGACCGACCCCAAGCTTCTTGAGCTTGCTCGAACCGTATCGGACTGACATAGCCTAGTGTCGAATGCCGTCGCGTCGGGTTATAGAAGCGCTCGATGTAGTCGAACATGTCAGCGCACGCCTGCTCCCTGCTCCGGTACACCGTTCTGCCCGTGGGCTCGGTCTTCAATGAACGGAAGAAGCTCGGCACCGCCGAGTTGTCCCACACCTCGCCGGCTCGGCTCATGCTGCAGGTGATGCCGTGTTCTTTGAGCAGCGCTTGGAACTGCTCGCTGGTGTACTGGCTGCCCCGATCGGAGTGATGCAGCAACTGCAACGGCTTGCCCCGTCACCGTACCGCCGTCATCAGTGCATCGGCCACCAACTGCGAAGTCATGCTGGCTTTCATCGGCCAGCCCACTCACACGGCGTCAGTACAGATCGAGCACGGCGGTCGCGTACAGCCAACCCTCTACTGCCCAGATGTAGGTGAAATCAGCCACCCAGTTCTGGTTGGGCTCGTCGGCCCAGAATCGCCGGTCGACCACGTTGTCGGCGATCGCGCTGCGCGTGCCCCGGTCCTGCTGCAAGCTTGGACGTTGCTGTCGAGCGCGCAGCGCCTGCGCACGCATGAGGCGCACGATGCGGTGCAGGCCACAGCGATGCCCGAAGGCAAGCGTGTCATGCCAAGTGCGCCGCGCACCATACGTTCGGTCGCTGCCCATGAAGCTCTGCCACACCTGACTGCCCGGCACTTCGTCGTCCAGATCGCGCCGGCCTCGCGGCCAGGCGCCAGGCGTTGAAGCCCCTTCGCGAGACGCCGAGCGACTCGCACATCATGAGTACCGACCAGCAGGCCCCTCAGTATTTCGCCACGAAGCCGAATTTCACATCGACTCCTTCGAGAAGTCGGCCGCGGTTCTTCTTCAGGATGTCGCGGTCTATCCTGAGCTTCGTGCTCTCCTTCTGCAGCCGTTCAAGCTTGGCCCGCTCTGACTTCATCACCCCCTTGCCAGGGAGTGCCTGCCGCGGATCGGCCGCCAACTCGCGCATCCACTTGCGCAGCAAGTTCTCGTGCATCACGGGGTTACGCGACTTGCGCCACCGACACACCTCTGTCCTTGACCAGCCTCACGGCCTCGAGCTTGAACTCCCGGCTGAATTGCCGTCTCGTTCCATATCTCACCTCCGGTCTCAGTTTCCACCTCAACAAGGTGTCCCGGAAACCAGCAGCAGCCCAACAGACGACGATGACGCGCTGCGGCACCTTGCCGCCGCCAATCACCTACAGCCGCGTAGTGCTTGCAGGTGGTCCGTTGCCGTGTTCAGCGGCGGCGTATCAACTCATCGCGCGGCGAAAAACCTGCGCCAGTTGTCCATCAACCGGCGCAGCAAGCCATTACCCCCGGGATCGGGGGGACGGAGAGGCGAGAGTTGAACATTAGACTGTTCCGGGCCCGGAACTGTATCTGGAACAGCGCCCTAATCATGGGCGCAAAATCTTCTGAGCGCTGATGCCACGGACTGCGCGAGCCATTACACAAGTTGAGAAGCCATGAGCTCCACTCGACGTCTACTGATGCGTCTCCCGCGTATATGCGGTCTTGCCATCTTGGCTGCGCTCACGTTCCCGGCATGGTCACAGAACGTGATTCAGGCCGAGAACGCGAAGACCGCTGGTGTCACCAGCCAATGGCAAATCCCTGACTCCAGCTACGCCAGCAATCAGGAGATCGAAGGCTATGCGTCGGCAACCAGCGTGAATCGGGGAGGGTCGATCAATCTGTACGTCCAGACAAAGGGCGCGGACGCTAGCTACACAATCAACATTTATCGAATTGGCTGGTATGGGGGAGCCGGCGGCCGCCAAGTTGCGGGCCCCATTACACGCAGCCGCACCGTGCAGCCGGCCTGTCCGATGACGGATACAACCACCCGACTGATTGAGTGCAATTGGACAGACCCCTATGTGCTGTCCATACCGAATAGCACCAGCGATCCGACCGACTGGGCCAGCGGCGTCTACCTCGCAAAGTTGACTGGGGGAAGCACGGGCAAGCAGAGCTACATCATTTTTGTCGTGCGTGACGACGCGCGGCAGTCGGCGGCCATGTTCCAGACCAGCGTGACCACTTATGCGGCATACAACAACTGGGGAGGCTACGACTTCTATGACACAGATAGTCTGGGACTGATACCAGCGATCAAGGTCACCTTCGATCGACCGTACAAGAACTCGCAACGCCATATGAACGGCAAGGGCGCGGGCGATTTCCTGAGTTGGGAAATCAACATGCTGCGCTTCGTCGAGCGCGAAGGCTACGACGTCAAGTACTCGACGAACATCGATACCCATACCGCACCGTCGCGGTTGCTGAACCATCGCTTGTTCATGTCGGTTGGACACGACGAGTACTACACGAAGGAGATGTACGACGCCATCGAGGCGGCTCGCAACGCGGGCGTGAATCTGGGATTCTTCGGGGCCAATAACATCTATTGGCAAATCCGCCTAGAGCCGAGCAGTCTGACTGGCCAGGGCAATCGCACCGTCGTGGGCTACAAGTACGCTTGGGACCCGATCGAAGCAACCAACCCGACCATGGCAACCTATCTCTGGCGGGATGCCCGGATCAATCGTCCCGAAGCTGCGTTGATCGGCGTCATGTACGACTACAACACAGTCGATACGGACATGGTGATTGCGGACTGCTCGAGTTGGGTCTGCGCGGGAACGAATCTGCAGCCTGGCGACGTGCTACCGGGCATGCTTGGCTATGAAGTCGACAAGATCGAACCGTCGTCGCCGGCAGGGATCAGCGTGATCACTGCGTCACCCTACGATGCGTGCCTCAACGCCGGTTGCACTGCGAGTGCGCGTCGGTATGCCAACGCTACCTACTATTCCGCCGCGAGTGGTGCGGGTGTCTTCGCTACCGGTTCGATGCAATGGACCTGGGGGTTGGACTCGTTTACCCCTGGGCCAGATCTTGGCCGCGATGATGACCACAACGACAGAACGAACCCCGCTGTACAGCAAATCACGCGCAACGTTCTGACCCGCTTCACGGCGATTGCCGGTAACAACGCGCCGCAGATCACCTCCACGCCGGTGACCAGCGCGACGGTGGGTGTGGCCTACAGCTACGACGTCAATGCCAGCGATCCGAACGGTGACGCGCTGAGCTATTCGCTGACGCAGGCCCCGGTGGGCATGCTCATCAGCGCCGCCAACGGCTTGATCACCTGGACGCCCGCGTCCACCCAGACCGGCGGCCAGGCCGTGACCGCACGCGTGGCCGATCCGGGCGGCTTGGCCGCCACGCAGTCGTTCACCGTCACCGTGGGCAGTGGGACTGCACCCACGACGACACGAGTGGATCTGGCCACGCCCGCCACGTATACCGCGAGCCCCGGCAGCACTGTCGCGATCACGCTCAACTGGTATCGCGTCCCGATGGCGGCGAGCTATCTGCAGTTCATGCACCTTCAGAATTCGGCAGGACAGATTTGGTCGGTCGACGACCACTGGACCACCTCGGCCACGTGGGCCTCGGGGCCGGTCGCGGAGACTCGCACGATCACGGTGCCAGCCACGCTTGCCGCAGGCACCTACGATATCCGCGTCGGGCTCTCCGGAGGCAATCCGTGGACCGATCTGGCGCTCGTCGTTGGATCAGGGGTCACCGATCCAAGTAACGACCACCGCTACAAAGTCGGAACGATCACCGTGGCCAGCGCGGCGAACGTCGCGCCGCAGATCACCTCCACGCCGGTGACCAGCGCCACGGTGGGCGTGGCCTACAGCTACGACGTCAACGCCAGCGATGCCAACGGCGACACCTTGAGCTATTCGCTGACGCAGGCGCCAACGGGCATGACGATCAACGCCAGCACCGGCCTGATCGCCTGGACGCCGACCTCGGCCCAGACCGGCGCCCAGGCCGTGACCGCACGCGTGGCCGATCCGGGCGGGCTGGCCGCCACGCAGTCGTTCACCGTCACCGTGGCCAGCGCGAATGTCGCCCCGCAGATCACCTCCACGCCGGTGACCAGCGCCACGGTGGGGGTGGCCTACAGCTACGACGTCAACGCCAGCGATGCCAACGGCGATGCGCTGAGCTATTCGCTCACGCAGGCCCCGGCCGGCATGACGATCAACGCCAGCACCGGCCTGATCGCCTGGACGCCGACCTCGGCCCAGACCGGCGCCCAGGCCGTGACCGCACGCGTGGCCGATCCGGGCGGCTTGGCCGCCACGCAGTCGTTCACCGTCACCGTGGCCAGCGCGAATGTCGCCCCGCAGATCACCTCCACGCCGGTGACCAGCGCCACGGTCGGGGTGGCCTACAGCTACGACGTCAACGCCAGCGATGCCAACGGCGACACGCTGAGCTACTCGCTCACGCAGGCCCCGGCCGGCATGACGATCAACGCCAGCACCGGCCTGATCGCCTGGACGCCGACTTCGAGCCAGACCGGCGCCCAGGCCGTGACCGCACGCGTGGCCGATCCGGGCGGCTTGGCCGCCACGCAGTCGTTCACCGTCACCGTGGCCAGCGCGAATGTCGCCCCGCAGATCACCTCCACGCCGGTGACCAGCGCCACGGTCGGGGTGGCCTACAGCTACGACGTCAACGCCAGCGATGCCAACGGCGACACGCTGAGCTACTCGCTCACGCAGGCCCCGGCCGGCATGACGATCAACGCCAGCACCGGCCTGATCGCCTGGACGCCGACTTCGAGCCAGACCGGCGCCCAGGCCGTGACCGCACGCGTGGCCGATCCGGGCGGGTTGGCCGCCACGCAGTCGTTCACCGTCACCGTGGCCAGCGCGAATGTCGCGCCGCAGATCACCTCCACGCCGGTGACCAGCGCCACGGTCGGGGTGGCCTACAGCTACGACGTCAACGCCAGCGATGCCAACGGCGACGTGTTGAGCTATTCGCTGACGAGGAGCCCGCCGGCATGACGATCAACGCCAGCACCGGCCTGATCGCCTGGACGCCCAAGTCCTGGCAGACGGGCATCAAGGCCGTGACCGCACGCGTGGCCGATCCGGGCGGCTTGGCCGCCACGCAGTCGTTCACCATCAACGTGGCCAAGCAATAGGGACGCTGAACATAGCGACAGGGGCAAATGCTGGTGTCCAGCAGATCACATACAGACAACTGAGAGCCATTGCGCAGCAGCAATCTGAAGTTGACCCGATTTCGCGGGCAGGTTGTGTCTGTCAAGTTGTGCAAATTGATGGTCACGACATGAAGTTGGGCTGATCAGGCGGCGATCTTCATCGTCGCTTTCTTCTGCTCCTTGAGCAGATCCATGTTGATGTAGCGGTTGTCCTCCAGCCAGGCCTCGTGCGTCTCGGCGCACAGGGCTCGGACCAGTCGCAGGCACGAGGCCGGGTTGGGGAAGATGCGCACCACACGAGTTCTTCGCTTGATCTCCTCGTTCAGGCACTCGAGCATGTTGGTGCTCTTCAAGTGCTTGTGGTGCTGGCGCGGCGTAAGCGTGGTCTCAAGGCCGCATTGACGCAAGCTGGGTGAGCAGCGGAGCATGTGTCCGCATGGAAGACTGTGGACACATTCCGGTGTGGACCGGGCCGCGCGTCGAGCGCACGAACGTTCGTGGCCGGCACAGCTACTGCGCGCCGTTCAAGAGTTGGATCGTCGAGCAGGCGATGCAGCCGGGGATGTCGATGGCGGGGCTGGCGATGCGCAACCAGGTCAATGCGAACCAGTTGCGTCGCTGGGTGAAGTTGCACCGCCAAGGCGCAGGGGGCGGGGCGGCGGTGGCCACACTGTTGCCCGTCACGATCGCCTCGCACCGCGTGGTGGTGCCCGCGACGACCTGCACCGTCGGCGCGCCGGTGGAGATCGAGCTGGGTAGCGCCGTCATCCGCGTTCGCGATGACGTCACGCCGGCGACGCTGTGCATGGTGCTCGAGGCCCTGCGAGGCATGACGCGGTGATCGGCCTGCCGGCCAACACGCGGGTATGGATCGTGGCGGGCCACACCGACATGAGGAAGGGCTTCGACGGCCTGGCCGCCGTGGCGCAGACGGCCATTGCGGCCAACCCGTTCTGCGGCCACGTCTTCGTCTTCCGCGGCCGGCGCGGCGACATCCTCAAGGTGCTGTGGTTCGACGGCCAGGGTCTGATGCTGCTGGCCAAGAGATTGGAGCGCGGCCGCTTCGTCTGGCCGCAGGCCACGTCGGGCAGCGTGGCGTTGACGCCGGCGCAGTTGTCGATGCTGCTGGAGGGCATCGACTGGCGCATGCCGGTGCGCACGCACATGCCTGAACTGGCCGCTTGAGTACTGTATGAGCTTGCCTGCGGGGCCGCACCGATAGTCGGCGCCCGTGAGGGCCGGCACAGTAGATCTCGTGCCCACCCCATCCGACCGCTCCGACAACCTGCCGCACAGCGTCGATGCGCTGCTGCGCCTCGTCGAGGCACGCGATGCCGAGGTGACGCTGCTGAAGTTGACGATCCAGAAGTTGAAGTTGCAGCTCGCGCGGCGCAACCGTTGCCTGTACGGCACCTCCAGCGAGCGCTTCGATGACGGCCAGGGCAGCCTGATCGAGCCCGCACTACTGGATGGAATCGCTGCGCCAAAGCCTGCCGGCAAGCCGGTGTCGCCGGCAGCCAACACCGAGATCGACCGCAAGCTGCCGGCGCACCTGCCGCGCGAGGAGCAAGTTCATCGTCCCGAGACCACGGCCGCCCATCACGACAGCGACGGCCAGGACTGCGGCTGCACCGCTTGTGGTGGCCGGCTGCGCCGCATCGGCGCGGACGTCTCCGAACAACTCGAGTACGTGCCCTCGCACTTCAAGGTCATCCGCCACGTACGGCCCAAGCTGGCCTGCGTGAAGTGCCAGAGCATCTTCCAGGCCGACGCGCCGAGCCGTCCGATCGTGCGTGGACTGCCGGGGCCGGGGCTCATGGCACATGTGATGGTCTCGAAGTACTGCGACCACCTGCCCCTGTACCGCCAGAGCCGCATCTATGCGCGCGACGGGTCGAGATCGATCGCTCGACGATGGCTGGGTGGGTGGCACGCGGCGACGAATTGATCGACCCGCTGCTGGCGGCGCTGGGCCGCTACGTGCTGGCCGCCGAGAAGGTGCATGCCGACGACACGCCGGTGAAGGTGCTCGACCCCGGCGCGGGCAGGACCAAGACCGGCCGGTTGTGGGTCTACGTGCGCGACGACCGGCCCGCAGGCAACCCGGCACCAGCCGGCAGCCTGGTACCGGTACTCGCCCGATCGCAAGGGCGAGCATCCCCAGGATCACTTGAAGAAGTTCCGCGGCATCCTGCAGGCCGATGCGTATGCAGGCTGGGCCCAGTTGTTCGACGGCGGTGTTGTCGAAGCGGCCTGCTGGGCGCACGCGAGACGACCGTGGTGGGAGCTGTACCAGAGCAGCGGTCGAGCGCCGGACTCGCTGGCCGCCCAGGCACTGCGGCGGATCAAGGCCTTGTACGAGATCGAGGCCGAGATCCGGGGCCAGCCGCCGGACTTCCGGCGTGAACAGCGCCGCGCCCGGGCCGGGCCGTTGCTCGAGGACATGCACGGGTGGCTGACAAGCCTGCTGGCTCGCGTCTCGGCCAAGTCCGAGATCGCGCAGGCCATCGGCTACAGCCTTGTGCGCTGGACGGCGCTGACGCGCTACGTCGATGACGGACGCATCGAGATCGACAACTCGGCAGCTGAACGCGCCCTGCGCGGCGTGGCCCTTGGCAGGAACAACTACCTGTTCATGGGCTCGGATGCGGGTGGCGAACGCGCGGCGGCGATGTACAGCCTGGTGGAGACGGCCAAGCTCAACGGCCTGGATCCGCAGGCCTATCTGCGCGAGGTCTTCGCGCGCATCGCCGAGCATCCGATCAACCGCATCGAGGAATTGCTGCCGTGGAACATCGCGGCCAAGCCCGAGGTGCGCAAGCTGGCGGCCTGAGCATGCAAGGAGCCGATCCGAAGCTCGTCGACGCGCTGAGCCGGGCGAGCAGCCTGGAGCTGTTCCAGCTCAGCGCGATCATCGAACGCATGCTGGCCGATCCGCGGCGGATCATCGCGGTGCGAACGAACATGCACCTGGGGCAAACGGTGCGCTTCCTGGACTACCGGGACGGCCAGATGAGACGCGGCAAGGTCGTGGCGCTGAAGGACACGCAGGTCACGCTGCACGAGGACGGCACGCGGCGCGAGTGGAAGCTGCCGTATGCGGCCATCGAACCGCCGGCACCCACCGCGGCGCAGCCACGACCGCAACCGGCGACACCAGTGCCGCCAAGACCAGCACGCAACGACTTCCGCTGCGGCGAGAAGGTGGCCTTCGAGGACAAGTACCTCAACACCGTTGTAGGCACCATCGTGCGCATCAACCAGCGCACCGCCACCATCGACACGGGTGACGGCACCAGCTGGCGCGTCGGCTTCGGGCTGCTGCGTCACGTCCTCGACATCTGATCGACCGGTCTCGTCAAGAGGGTGTCGGGCCCACGCTTACGCTGACGGGAGGGGAAGGACTCTCGCAAATTTGCGAGAGTCCTCATGCGCGTGAACAGGCCACCCGCGCACTGACCAGCGAGAAGGGCATCGGCGAGCCCATCGTCACCCGTTTCCTGCACGACGTGCCGGGGATCACTGAGGCATCTGTGAGGATGCAGCTCGCCACGCTCAAGCAGTCGGGTGAGTACGCCAAGATCATCGCGGGTGTGCAGGCCGAGATCGAGCGCGAGACGAAGGAGGCGATGAAGGCAGCCGAGGCCGTCCGGGTGGGACTGGAATGTTGCGCAACGCGTGACTAGAATTGCGCTGCCGTGCGCAACTCGACAAGCATGTTGCGCCTCGTGGGACCTTCACACGGCAGGGGTCGCAGGTTCGAACCCTGCACCGCCCACCATGCATCCAACCCCGCAAGTCGCTGATTTGCGGGGTTTCTTGTTTGTGCGGCCGGCTTTGTCGGCGGCGTCAGGTCGTGGCGGCGATGAATTCGCCAAGCTCGGCACACTGGCCGATGCCCATCGCCAGCGACCAGGCCCGGGCTGTCTTGTCCGCCCCGAGCACGGGTTCGCTCTGGCCGGCGAACTTGGCCTGCAACTGCAGGTCGCTCATCGGCCGCTCGACGCTGCCAATGGCGTGTTCGACGAACAGGTGCAGGTCGCGGCCGTCGCTGGTGCGGATCGTGATGTCGGCCGAGGCCTCGTCGATGCGGTCGTCGACGATGGCCTCGATGCGCGAGCGCAACGCAGTCACTTCGGGCCGGTTGACAACCTCGTCGGTGTATTCGTGCTCGCCGGCCTGGCCATACAGCAGGCCGACCGCGCACGAGTGGTAGACGCTGAACTTGCTCTCCAGCCCGGTGACCGGGGTCTTCTTGCCGGTCAGCTCGAGCACCAGCGAGTGCACGCGGATCGTCACACGCTCGATGTCGCTCGCCTGCAGGCGATGCTGCTCGCGCAACTGGACGCAACCGTCGATGCACGGGTGGATGACGATGCCGCAGGCAAAGGGCTTGTAGGTATTGAGCGAGATTTCCCAGGTCCGGCCCAGGCCCTCGGTGATCGCCGACCAGTCGGTCTTGTCGGAAAACACCTGCAGCAGGCCGCGCGGCGCCTCCAGCGCCCGCTTCGACGCGGTGTAGCCGTGCCGGGCCATCAGCGCCGACATCAGCCCGACGCGCGCCGCGCCCCCGGGGTGGAACGGCTTGGTCATGGTGCCGAACTGCTCTCGCACGCCGATCGGTTGCGACGCAGCGATGCCCAGCGCCATCTGGGTGCGCGCCGCATCGAGGCCGAGCAGGCGCGAGCATGCGGCTGCGCTGCCGAGCATGCCGGTGGAGCCGGTGATGTGCCAGCCGCGGTCGTAGTGATCAGGGTAGATCGCGTTGCCGACGCGGCACGACACCTCGATGCCGAGCACGAGGGCGTCGATCAACGCGCGACCGCCCAGCCCCAGGTGCTCAGCCAGTGCCAGCGCCGCCGGGGCCACCGGGCCTGCCGGGTGGATGATGGTCTTGAGGTGGGTGTCGTCGAAGTCGAAGGTGTGCGAGCTGATGCCGTTGAGCATTGCGGCGCTGGCGATGTCGACCTTCTCGCGCCGGCCCAGCAACGAGGCTTGCGGTGCCGGCGACAGCACCTGCACCGCGGCCAGCGCGGCCTGCATCGTTTCGTGCCGCGACGGCCCGATCGCGCAGCCGACCCAGTTGGCAAAGGTGCGGTGCGCCTCGCGGTCGACGGCATCGCTCCAGCCTCGCGCAGGGTGCTCGGCGACGAAGCGGGCCAACATCTCGGTGATGCCGGGTGCATTGGGGTCGGCCTTGACGGTGACGTTGCGAGCCATGGCGGTCGTTCTCGGGTGGGCGTTGGGCGGTGGTGCCGGGGCTGGATTGTCCTACTCGCCGGCCGCGTCAACGTGGCGTGCGGCGCTTGCGCAACGGCACGGTTTCGTCGATCAGGCGTGCACCGTCGCTGAGCAGGAACTGCCGGAACGCCTGCGCCACCGGTGGCAGGCGCTTCTGCCGCCGCTGCACGACATACCAGTTCAGCATCAACGGGAGTCCCTGCACATCGAGCACGGCCAGGCTGCCGGCGCGCAACTCGTGGCTCACCGTGTGCGCCGACATGAAGCTGATGCCCATGCCGGCGATGACCGCCTGCTTGATGGTCTCGGTGCTCTTGATCTCCATCGTGACGTTGAGCCGCTCGAGATGCCGACCGAAGCCGTCGGCCATCGACTGCCAGGTGTCGGAGCCCTTCTCCCGGACCACGAACGGCTCGCGCACGATGCGTGCCATCGGGATGCGCTTTTCGTGCACCAGCGGGTGCCCGGCATTGGCGACGATGACGTAGGGGTGTGGCGCGAACGGCTCGTGGATCGTGTCGGCGTCTTCCGGCGGCCGCACCATCACCGCCAGGTCGGTCAGGTTGTCGGCCAGCTGCGCGAGCAGGCCCTCGCGGTTGTGCACCGTGAGGTTCAGGATCACGCCGCCGTGGCGGCCCGCGAAGTCGACCAGCAGGCGCGGCATGAAGTAGTCGCCCGCACTGATCACCGCCACATTGAGCTTGCCGCCTGCGACGCCCTTGAACTGCGTCATCGCGGCCTCGGCATCCTCGAACTGCTGGATGATGAGGCGGCTGTGATGCAGCAACTCGGTGCCGGCAGGGGTGAGGAAGATCTTCTTGCCGAGCTGTTCGAACAGCGGCAGACCGGCGTGGTCTTCGAGCTTCCTGACCTGCGTCGAAACCGCCGGCTGGGTCAGGTGCAACTCCTCGGCGGCACGCGAATAGCTCGTCAGCCGCGCCACCGCTTCAAAGACCTTGAGCTGCCGCAGAGTGGCATGCCTCATGTCGCGCTACTGTCGAACCGCGAGAGCGTCAGCGCCCCATCAATGCATAACCTAATGTGAATGATATTTATCATTTAGTTTGATTTTACGTTATTTAAGTCGAGACTTAACATGGCTTCCAGTGCTTGATCGATTGCCCTTCGTCACGCCGCCAAGGAGCCGCCCCATGTCCACCGCCATGCCGCATCGCGATACCGCCGACGCCATTGAAGTCGACCGCAGCGCCTTCAACGCCGCTTTCTACGAACTGGGCCTGCGCTGGCACTGGGACAGCGACACCTACGAGGCGCTCGCCGCCAACCCGTGCGAGCGTGCTCGCGTCAAGGCGTATCTCGAACGCGAGCAGTCGCATCTGCTGCGCGCCTATGACGCCGATTTCCTGACCGATGCAGTCCTCGCCGCAAAGCGGCGCCGCCAACCCGCAAGCGCCAGCGGCGCGAACCGCGCGCATGCCGAACTTCAGCTGGGCCGACCCACGCTGGGGAGAGGTCGGCATCTGAGTTCGCCATATCCGGAGACGACGATGCAGCACTGGATCCGCTTCGCCTTCGGTGGCGCGACCCACTTCGGCACGCTCGAAGGCGACGGCGTGCATGAATTCGACGGCGACATGTACCTCGCGGCACGCCCGACCGGGCGCGTGCTGCGGTTGTCCGACGTCGAATTGCTGACACCTTGCGAGCCGAGCAAGGTCATCGCGATGTACAACAACTTCGCCGAGCTGTTCAGGAAGGGCGAACAGCGTATTCCGGCCGAACCGCAGTACCTGTTGAAGCCACCGAACACCTACCTCGGCCACGGCGGCGTCATCCGCAAGCCGTCGTGCGACAGCCGCATCATCTTCGAGGGCGAATTGGCCATCGTCATCGGCCGCACCTGCAAGGACGTCTCCAAGGAACAGGCGCTGTCCTTCGTGTTCGGCTACACCTGTGCCAATGACGTGACGGCGGCCGACATCCTGACGCGCGATCCGTCGTTCCCGCACTGGGCGCGGGCCAAGGGCTTCGACGGCTTCTGCCCGTTCGGCCCGGCCATCGCCACCGGTCTCGACCCCGACGGTCTGGTCGTGCGCACGATCGTCAACGGCAGCGTGCGGCAGGACTTTCCCGTGTCCGACATGCTGTTTCCGGTGCCGGAACTGGTCAGCCGGATTTCCCGGGACATGACCCTGAGCCCCGGGGACCTGATCCTGTGCGGCACGTCGGTCGGTGTCGGCGTGATGAAGCCCGGCAGCACGATCGAAGTCGAGATCGCGGGCATCGGCAAGCTCAGCAACCGCTACGAGTGACTTGAATCATGGCAACGACGACGACATGGGTACGCTTCCGCCACGACGGCGCGACCGGCTTCGGCACGCTCGCGGGCGATCGGGTCGACGTTTTCGAAGGCGACATGTTCGCGCAGCCCACTGCGACCGGGCGCCAGCTGGCGCTCGCCGGCCTCAAGCTGCTGACGCCGACGCAGCCGAGCAAGGTGCTGGCGCTGTGGAACAACTTCGGGCAGCTGGCGGCCAAGCTGAACCTGGCCCGGCCGCCCGAGCCGCTGTACTTCATCAAGTCGCCCAACAGTTACCTCGATCCGGGCGAGACGATCCGCCGGCCGCCTGGCGACCCCAAGCTGGTGTTCGAGGGAGAACTCGGCATCGTGATCGGCAAGACCACCAAGGCCGTGGCGGTCGGGCAGGCGATGGACCATGTCTTCGGCTACACCTGCGCCAACGACGTGACGGCGGTGGACATCCTGCAACGCGATCCGTCGTTCGCGCAGTGGGTCCGCGCCAAGGGATTCGACACCTTCTGTCCGTTCGGCCCCGCTGTCGTCGCCGGGCTCGACCCCGCGACGCTGACTGTCAGGACCCTGCTCGACGGCGTCGTGCGCCAGGACTATCCGATCAGCGACATGCGCTTTTCGGTCGAACAACTCGTCAGCATGATCTCCCACGACATGACGCTGTTGCCCGGCGACATCATCCTGTGCGGCACCTCGGTCGGTGTCGGCTCGATGAAGCCGGGCAGCACGGTCGAGGTCGAGATCGGCGGCATCGGCAAGCTCAGCAACCGCGTCGAGTGAGGCCGCCACCCACTTCCCACTCTCCAAATCGACATCATGAAAATCGCAATCATCGGCGCCGGGGCCATCGGCGGCTACGTCGGCGTGAAGCTCGCCCTGGCGGGCGAGGACGTCACCTTCATCGTGCGCGGTGCGAACCTGGCGGCGATCCGGCAGAACGGCATGAAGCTCGTCATGCACGACGGCGCCGAACATGTCGCGCGCAATGTCAAGGCCACCAACGACTACACCGAGGCCGGGGTCCAGGACATCGTGGTGCTGGCGCTGAAGGCCCATCAGGTGGAGGCCGTCGCGAAGGACCTGCCGCGTCTGCTCGGCCCGCACACGGTGGTCGTGACGATGCAGAACGGCATCCCGTTCTGGTACTTCCACGGTGTCGGCGGCGCGTTCGACGGCACCCCCGTCCGAAGCGTGGACCCGACCGGCCTGCTGACCGAGATGATCCCGGCCAGCCAGATCATCGGTTGCGTGGTGTACCCGGCTTCCGAGCTGACCGAGCCGGGCGTGGTCAGGCACATCGAAGGCGATCGATTCCCGGTCGGCGAACTCGATGGCAGCACCACCGAGCGCGTGACGCGGGTGTCGCAGTGCTTCACCCGTGCCGGCTTCAAGGCGCCGGTGCTCGACAACATCCGGGCCGAGATCTGGCTGAAGCTGTGGGGCAACCTGACCTTCAACCCGATCAGCTCGCTGGCGCACTCGACCTTGGTCGATATCTGCCAGTTTCCGCTGACGCGTGACCTGGCAGCCCACATGATGCGCGAGGCCCAGGCCGTCGCGCACAAGCTCGGCATCGAGTTTCGGGTCTCGCTCGAGAAGCGAATCGCCGGCGCCGAGAAAGTCGGCAAGCACAAGACCTCGATGCTGCAGGACATCGAAGCCGGGCGCGCGCCCGAGATCGACGCGCTGGTCGGTTCGGTGGTCGAGCTCGGCCGCCTGACCGACACACCCACGCCGCACATCGATACCGTCTACGCGCTGGTCAAGCTGCTGGCCAAGACGATGGAAGAGGAAAAGGGCCGCGTGCGGATGCAGCCGGTCGGCTGACGCGCATCGGCCACTGGCGAGCGTGGCACGGCCGTTGCGTACCGGGAAAACGCCCATCGGTGCCGGCACCGTCGAGTGGAGAATCCTCGGCGATGGCCACCATGCGGCGGGGGCACCAACAACAGAGGGGCGGGAGACATGGACACGATGGCTTGGCTGGCCATAGGCATCTTTCTCGTCACGATCATTGCCGTGATCGTCAACGCCGTCGACAGTGCGGTGGCCGCGCTGATCGGCGTCGTGGTGATGATCTGGGTCGGCGTGATGACCGACGTCGATGCCTTCGGGCTGGTCGACTGGAACGTGATGGCGATCCTGGTCAGCGTCTGGATCATCGCCTCGTACTTCGGCAAGACCGGCGTGCCCAGCTGGCTGTCGGTGCAGGCCCTGCGGCTGTCGGGCGGCCGCCCCGGCTGGCTGGTGATGATCCTGTCGGTGCTGGCCGGCGTGATCTCGATGTTCGTCGACAACGTCGTCGTGATTCTGATGATGGCGCCGGTGGCGCTGCCGCTGGCGCGGGCCCTGAAGCTGCCCGTGACGCCGCTGGTGCTGATGATCGGCTTCGCGGCCAATTTCATGGGCTCGGCGATGCTGCTGGGCGACCTGCCGCCGCAGATGCTGCACAGTGTGGCCGGTGCGGAGTTCATGGACTTCTTCTGGCAGTTCGGGCGCCCGTCGTCGCTGCCGATCCTGATGCTCACGTTTGCCATCACGCTCGGGAGCGATGTACGCGTACGGTTTTCGCGGCTACGGCCGCCAGGCGGTGGATCTCGACAAGTTGGGCATCGAGACGCGGATTCCGAACAAGCTCTTCGCCACCATCGTCGTCGCCTGGTTCCTGCTGACCGTGCTGGGGATGGCCTTGCGCCAGGTGCTCGGCGTCAAGCTCGGCTTCATCGCGATGACCGGCGCCATCACGCTGGTGCTGCTGCTCGAACTGCTGGGCGACCGCGTCAAGGCCCCCGCGTTCGAGAAGAGTCCTCGAGGAACTCGACTGGCGCGCGATCTTCTTCTACATCGCCTTGTTCGCGCTGGTCGGCGGGCTCGAGCGGATGCACATCCTCGACGCGCTGGCACAGCAGCTGCGCCCTGTCTTCACCGAGAACTACGCGTTCGCCGCGACGCTGATGTACTGGATCACGATCCCGATCGTCGGCATCGTCGAGCACGACGCCTACATCCTGACCTTCCTGCATACGATCAAGGACCTGCAGGCCGATGGCGTGGAGCCCTGGCCGCTGTGGTGGATGCTGCTGTGGTCGGGCACACTGGGCAGCAACCTGACGGTGGCCGGCGCGCCGGCGCTGTATGCCGCGCTCAACATCTGCCAGCGCGAGGAGAATCGCAAGGTCTCGCTGCGCGAATTCCTGGCCTGGAGCGTGCCGTTCACGTTCGTCGCGTCCGGCGCGTGCTACGTGCTGGGCATGCTGATCTGGGTGCTGCCCTACGTGAAGTGATGTACCGAAAGTGGAGATGGCCATGTACAAGCACATCCTGATTCCGACCGATGGCTCGTCGCTGTCTGGTCACGCGGTGGCGCACGGCATCGAGCTGGCCAGGGCGATCGGCGCCCGGGTGACCGGCCTGTTCGTCGCGCCGGCACCGACGCCGGTGGTCTTCGAGGGCATGGTGCCCGTCGCGCTGATGCAGCCCGACGAACACGCGGCGCTGACGGCGCGTGCCGCCGCGCGCTACCTGGGCGTGATCGAGAAGGCCGCAAAGCAGGCCGGCGTGGCCTACGAGGGCGTGACCGTCACCGACGAGTTTCCGGCCGAGACGATCCTGAAGACGGCCGCGCAGCACAAGTGCGACCTGATCGTGATGGCGTCACATGGCCGTCGCGGCCTGGCGGGGGTGCTGCTGGGCAGCGAGACGCAGAAGGTGCTGACGCACTCGAAGTTGCCGGTGCTCGTCTGCCGGTAGGCGGGGGGCCGCCGGGCCCGTCACTTCACCAGCAGCACCGGCACGCCGGCGTGCTCGAGCGTGGCCTGTGCCACCGACCCGATCAGCGCGGCCGTATTCGAGCCCAGACCGCGGCTGCCCATCACGATCAGGTCGCAGCCTTCACTGCGCGCGAGTTCGGCGATCACCGCTCCCGGCACACCGACGCCTCGGTGCTCCTCGAAGACCGCCCCGGCGGCTTGCAGCAGACTGCGTGCCGGTTGCAGTGCGGCCTCGCTGCGCTCGTCGTAGTACTCCTGCAGCGACTGCTTGGCGACGAAGGACGAGACATCCCCCGAAACCGGCCGCTGCACGTTGACCAGGTGTAGCGCGATGCCCGACGGATCTCGCATCTCGCCACGCATCGCCAGCACCTGCTGCGTCGCCTTCTGTGACGGTTCCGAGCCATCCACGGCCAGCAAGATGCTGCGCAACCGGCCCGCCACCGCGGGGGCTGCAGTAACGGCGGCTGCCACCGCTCGGCGGGCATGGCGTGCGGTCAGGAACCTGCCGATGGCCAGCACCAGCAGGGCACCGGCGATGCCGGCACCGTAGCGCATCGCGTCGCTGGCCACGAGCTTCGGCAGTTGCGGCAGCACGTCGGGATTGACCAGCGCCGGGTCGGTGACGGTCATCGTGCCGGCGATCCAGCCCAGCAGCATGCCGCCGAGCGTGATGATGGCGGGGAAGCGATCCATCAGCTTGATGACCAGCTGGCTGCCCCAGACGATGATCGGGATGCTGACCAGCACGCCGAAGATGACGAGCGCCATGCCGTGGCCGGTGCCGAGGCCTCGGCCGCACCGGCGATCGCGATGACGTTGTCCACGCTCATCACGAAATCGGCCACGATCACGGTCTTGACGGCGCCCCACAGCTTGTCGCTGCCGGCGATGTTGGCATGCCCGTCCTCGTGCTCGGGCACCAGCAGCTTGACGCCGATCCAGATCAGCAACAGGGCACCGACGATCTTCAGGAACGGGATCGCCAGCAACTGCAGCGCGAAGAAGATCAGGATGACGCGCAGCACGATGGCGCCCGCCGTGCCCCACAGGATGCCCAGCGTGCGCTGCTTGGGCGGCAGCTTGCGGCACGCCAGCGCGATCACCACCGCGTTGTCGCCACCCAGCAGGATGTCGATCATGATGATCTGGCCGACGGCGATCCAGAACTCGGGGGTCGAGAGCATCTCCATGTTGCGTCTTCCGTGCGCGTGTGAGTGGTTTGTGCCTGGCCGCCGTTAGAGGCAGGAGTTGCGCTGTCGGCCCGCATGGAGGCCGACATCGGACGCGATGCTATCGAGTCAGGTCGACTCGCGGCGAGGATCTGCCCGCCGCCATAGCTGCCCTGGTGCGGCGGCTCGCCGCCGGGCCGCACGCGGATCGCACAGTACTTGAATTCCGGGATCTTCGCGAACGGGTCGAGCGCCGCGTTGGTCAGCTTGTTGATCGCCGCCTCGTAGTAGCAGAACGGCACGAAGACCGCGCCGCGCGGCGTGCCGTCTTCGGCGCGCGCGAACAGCGACACCGCGCCGCGCCGCGATTCGATCGTCAGCAGGTCGCCGGGCTTCGCGCCCAAGGCCGCCAGGTCGAGCGGATGGACCAGCGCGGTCGGGTCCGGTTCGATCGCATCGAGCACCATCGCCCTGCGCGTCATGCTGCCGGTGTGCCAGTGTTCGAGCTGGCGACCGGTGATCAGCACCATCGGGTAGTCGGTGTCGGGTCGCTCGGCGGCCGGGATGATGTCGGCCGGCACGAAGCGCGCCTTGCCGCCTTCGCGCGGGAAGCGATCGATGAAGACCACCGGATCGCCGGGATCGCCCTCTCTGACACAGGGGTAGGTCACCGCATGCTCGCGCTCGAGACGCTCCCAGGTGATGCCGCCGATGCTGGCCATCGTGTGGCGCATCTCTTCGAACACCTCCGAGACGTGGCCGTAGTTCCAGCCGCAGCCGAGCTGGTTGGCGATCTGCTGGATGATCCACAAGTCCTGCCGCGCATCGCCCGGCGGATCGATCGCCTGGCGGCCCATCTGCACCAGGCGGTCGGTGTTGGTGAAGGTGCCGGTCTTCTCGGGGAAAGCGCTCGCCGGCAGGATCACGTCGGCCAGGTAGGCGGTCTCGGTCAGGAAGATGTCCTGCACCACCAGGTGTTCGAGCGCCGCCAGCGACTCGCGTGCGTGGTTCGCGTCGGGATCGGACATCGCCGGGTTCTCACCCTGCACGTACATGCCGCGGATGTCCCCATGCTTGATGGCGTGCATCACCTCGACGACAGTCAGGCCGACCTGGTCGTCGAGCGTGCCGGGCGCGAGCTGCCACGCCCGCTCGAAGCGCTCACGCACCTCGGGCTTCGTCACATGCTGGTAGTCGGGCAGCATCATCGGGATCAGTCCCGCATCCGACGCACCCTGCACGTTGTTCTGGCCGCGCAGCGGGTGCAGCCCGGTGCCGGGGCGGCCGATCTGGCCGGTCATCAGCGCCAATGCGATCAGGCAGCGTGCGTTGTCGGTGCCGTGCACGTGCTGGCTGACGCCCATGCCCCACAGAATCATCGAGGCCTTGGAAGATGCATACAGCCGAGCCACCTCGCGCAGCGTGTCGGCGTCGATGCCGCAGATCGGCGCCATCGCCTCCGGCGTGTAGCCTTCGACGTTCCTGCGCAGCTCGTCGTAGCCGATGGTGCGGCCGGCGATGAAGGCCTCGTCGACCAGGCCTTCGGTGACGATGACGTTCATCATCGCGTTCAACATCGCCACGTCGGTGTCGGGCTTGAACTGCAGGAAGCGGTGCGCGACGCGTGCGAGGTCGGAGCGGCGCGGGTCGAGCACGACCAGCTTGGTGCCGTTCTTCACCGCGTTCTTGATCCAGGTGGCGGCCACCGGGTGGTTCACCGTCGGATTGGCGCCGATCAGCATCACCACCTCGGCTTGCGTGACGTCCATCACCGGGTTGCTGACCGCCCCCGAGCCGATGCCTTCGAGCAGCGCGACCACCGACGACGCATGGCACAGCCGCGTGCAGTGGTCGACGTTGTTGCTGCCGAAGCCGGTGCGCACGAGCTTCTGGAACAGATAGGCCTCTTCGTTGCTGCCCTTGGCCGAGCCGAAGCCGGCCAGCGCCTTCTTGCCGTGCTGGTCGCGGATCGCCTTCAGCTTGCCGCCCGCGAACGCAATCGCCTCGTCCCAAGTGGCCTCGCGGAAGACATCCATCACGCGGTCCGGGTCCATCACGAAGTCGCCGCCGTTCATCGAACTCTTGGGCGGCGCATCGGTGCGCCGGATCAGCGGCTTGGTCAACCGGTGCGGATGGTGCGCGTAGTCGAAGCCGTAGCGGCCCTTGACGCACAGCCGCCCCGCATTGGCCGGGCCGTCGCGCCCTTCGACGAACAGGATCCTGTTGTCCTTGACGTTGTAGGTGAGCTGGCAGCCGACGCCGCAGTACGGGCACACCGAGGCCACCTGCTTGTCGGGCACCGCGAGCGCTGCGTCGCGCGCCGGCATCAGCGCGCCGGTCGGGCAGGCCTGCACGCACTCGCCGCAGGCGACGCAGGTCGACGAACCCATCGGGTCGTCCATGTCGAACACGATCCTGGCGTGCTCGCCGCGGAAGGCCAGCCCGATCACGTCGTTGACCTGCTCGTCGCGGCACGCGCGCAGGCAGCGCGTGCACTGGATGCAGGCGTCGAGGTTGACGGCGATGGCGGGATGCGAGACGTCCTGTGCCGGCTGGATGCGCGCAGCGAAGCGCGGCTTGCCGACGCCGAGCTTCGTGGCCCAGTCGTCGACCTCGTTGTGGCGTGTGTACTCGCGCTCCGGCATGTCGGCCAGCAGCAGTTCGAGCACCATCTTCTGCGACTTGACGGCGCGTTCGCTGTCGGTCGTGACCTTCATGCCGGCGCTCGGGTTGCGGCAGCACGACGGCGCCAGCACGCGCTCGCCGCCGATCTCGACGACGCAGGCGCGGCAATTGCCGACCGATTCGAGCCCGGGCTTGTAGCAAAGGTGCGGGATCTCGATGCCTTCACGCCGGGCAATCTCGATGATCGTCTCGTCGGCGCGGCCGCTGACCGCGCGGCCGTTGAGCTCGAAGCTCACCGTCGGCGCGTCGAGGGCGGCAGCCTCCTTGCGGGTGATCGCGTTCATGCCAGTTCCCGAGCGAAGTACTTGATCACGCAATCGACCGGGTTCGGCGCCGCCTGGCCGAGGCCGCAGATCGATGCGTCACGCATCACGGCCGACAGGTCTTCGAGCAGCGGCACGTCCCACTTGGGCTGCTCGATCAGCGCCGAGGCCTTGGCCGTGCCATTGCGGCACGGCGTGCATTGGCCGCAGGACTCGTGGGCGAAGAAACGCATCATGTTGCGGGCGGCACCGACGGCGGTGTCCTGGTCCGACAGCACGATCACCGCGGCCGAACCGATGAAGCAGCCGTAGGGTTGCAGCGTGTCGAAGTCGAGCGGGATGTCGCCCATCGTCGCGGGCAGGATCCCGCCCGACGCGCCGCCCGGCAGGTAGGCGTAGAAGGCATGGCCGTCCTGCATGCCGCCGCAGTGTTCGGCGATCAGCTCGCGGACCGTGATGCCGGCCGGCGCCAGCTTGACGCCCGGGCTCCTGACACGACCCGAGACCGAGAACGAGCGCAGCCCCTTGCGGCCGTTGCGGCCGTGCGTGCTGAACCAGGCGCCGCCCTTTTCGAGGATCTCGCGCACCCAGTACAGCGTCTCGAAGTTGTGTTCCAGCGTCGGCCGGCCGAACAGGCCGACCTGCGCCACGTATGGCGGACGCAGGCGTGGCATGCCGCGCTTGCCCTCGATCGATTCGATCATCGCCGACTCTTCGCCGCAGATGTAGGCGCCGGCGCCGCGCCGCAGCACGACCTCGGGCATGCCGGGGTAGGGCGGACTGGCGCGCAACTGCGTCAGCTCGGTTTCGAGCATCCTGCGGCAGTCGTGGTATTCGTCGCGCAGGTAGACGTAGATGCGTGCGATGCCCACCGCCCAAGCGGCGATGAGCATGCCTTCGATGAAGCGGTGCGGGTCACGCTCGAGGTAGACGCGGTCCTTGAAGGTGCCGGGCTCACCCTCGTCGATGTTGACCGCCATCAGGCGCGGCGCGATCTCATTGCGCACGATGCGCCACTTGCGCCCGGCGGGGAAGCCCGCGCCGCCGAGGCCGCGCAGGCCCGAATCCTCCATCGACTGGATTACCGTCTCGACCTCGAGTTCGCCGGCGATGCACCGCTTGAGCAGGCGGTAGCCGCCCTGGGCCTCGTAGGCGGCGCGATCGACAAAGGCCTCGGCGCGAGGCGCTGGCTTGCCGCCATTGACCACCGCCTGGACGGCCTCGCAACTCGCGTGGCCCACCGCCTGCTGGCCGACGGCGACCGCCGGCGCTTGCTCGCAACGGCCGATGCACGGCGCGGCAATCACACGCACGTCCTTGCCGAGGATCTTCGGCAGCCGCCGCAACAGGTCCTGTGCGCCCGCCATCTCGCACGAAAGGCCGTCGCAGACGCGCACCGTCAGTGCGGCAGGTGCCACCTCGCCTTCCTTGACCACATCGAAGTGGTGATAGAACGTGGCGACCTCGTAGACCTCGGTCTGCGCCAGTCCCATCTCGGCCGCGAGCGCGGCAAGGTGGGCGGCCGACAGGTGGCCAAAGTGATCCTGCAGCCGGTGCAGGTGCTCGATCAGCAGGTCGCGCTGACGCGATGCATCGCCGAGCAGCGCGCGCACCGCGTCGCGCGCGTCGGCGTCGACGCGCCGCCCCTTCGGGGCCTCGCGCTTGCGCTGTCGGTCCGGCGCTTGCAGCGTGATCGGTATGGTTCTTGGGTTCATGCTGCAAGCGCGGTCGTGACAGCGGTGGCCGGCTCAGAGCAATCCTGCGCCGCGCGCCCACTGGTACTTCGCGCCGAGCACCGCAACGGGAATCTCGGTCGAATAGGCATAAGCCGGGATGCCGTGCTCGTAGAGATACTGCGCGGCCTCCTCGACCTGCACGTCGCCGGCCAGCGACGCCACCATCGGCTTTTCGATGCCCTTGGCGAGCATTTCTTCGCGGGCCTCGACCATGATCTTCGCGAACACCATCGGCGGCGTGACGATGGTGTGCCAGTAGCCGAGGATCAGTGCATGAATGCGTGGGTCGGACAGGCCCAGCAGCACGGTGTTCTTGTAGGTCTGCGGCGGTTCGCCGCCGGTGATGTCGACCGGGTTGCCGGCGGCACCGAACGGCGGGATGAACTTGCGGAACGCCGCATCGAGATCGGCCGGCATCGGCATCAGCGTCAGGCCCTGGTCGACGCAGGCATCCGACAACAGCACACCCGAGCCGCCCGCGCCGGTGATGATGACCACGTTTTCGCCCTTGGGCGTGGGCAGGATCGGCACGCCGCGAGCGAAGTCGAGCAGGTCGCGCAGGGAGCGTGCGCGGATCACGCCGGACTGGCGCAGCACGTCCTCGTAGATCTTGTCGTTGCCGGCCAATGCGCCGGTGTGCGAGCTGGCCGCCTTGGCACCGGCCGACGTGCGACCGGCCTTGAGCATGATGACCGGCTTCTTCTTGGACACCCTCTTGGCCACCTCGGCGAAGGCGCGGCCGTCCTTCAGGTCTTCGCAGTGTTGCGCGATGACCTTGGTGTTCGGGTCCTGTTCGAAGAACAGCAGCAGGTCGTCTTCGTCGATGTCGGACTTGTTGCCCAGGCCGACGATCGCCGAGACGCCCATCTTGGCCGATCGCGAGAAGCCGATGATCGCCATGCCGATGCCGCCCGATTGCGACGACAGCGCTGCCGAACCCTTGACGTCATAGGCGGTGCAGAACGTGGCGCACAGGTTGGCCGGCGTGTAGTAGAAGCCGTAGATGTTCGGCCCCATCAGACGGATGTTGTACTTGTGGCCGATCTTGACCAGTTCGGCCTGCATCTCGTGCTCGCCGGTCTCTGCAAACCCGGAGGGAATCAGCACCGCGCCGGCGATGCCCTTCTCGCCGCACTCGATCAGCGCGCCGGCCACCAGCTTGGCAGGGATCGCGAAGACCGCCGTGTCGATCTCTCCCGGAACGTCCTTGACGCTCTTGTAGGCCTTGTAGCCCATGATCTCGGTCGACTTCGGGTGGATCGGGATGATCTGACCTTTGTAGCCGCCGTTGATCAGGTTCTTCATCACCGAGTTGCCGATCTTGCCGGCTTCGTCGGACGCGCCGATCACGGCCACCGATCTGGGCTGCATGATGCGGTTCATCGACTTGACGACATCGGCCTCTGCCGGGCGGTGACGTGCCGGTTTCGCATTGAAGTCGACGACGATGCGCACGTCGGCAGCGATCGCGCTCGATGGGGTCGCGAAGACCGGGTTCAGGTCCATCTCGGCGATCTCGGGGAAGTCGCTGACCAGTTCGCTGACACCGACGATCAACTTGGCCAGAGCCTCACGATCGACGGCTTCGCCGCCGCGCACGCCTTTGAGCATCTCGGCAGCCTGGATGCCGTCGAGCATCGACAGGGCGTCGTCGCGCGTCGCCGGCGCGAGGCGGAAGGTGATGTCCTTCAGCACCTCGACCAGCACGCCGCCGAGCCCGAAGGCCACCAGCTTGCCGAAGCTGCCGTCGGTCACCGCGCCGACGATCACCTCCTGCCCGCCCTTGAGCATCTGCTGCACCTGCACACCGACGACGCGGGCGTCGGCCTTGTACTTCTTCGCATTGGCCAGGATCGTGTCGTAGGCCTTGGTCGCCTCGTCGGCGCTCATCACACCGACGATCACGCCGCCGGCCTCGGTCTTGTGCAGGATGTCGGGCGAGACGATCTTCATCACCACCGGGTAGCCCATGCCGCTGGCCAGTTGCGCAGCCTGCGCCGCGCTGGTGGCCACGCCTTCCTGCGGCACCGCGATGCCGTAGGCGTCGCAGACCAGCTTGCCCTCGGGGGCGGTGAGTGAATCGCGCCCGGCCGCCTTGACGGCGTCCAGGATCTGGCGGACCTTGGCCTTGTCTCTGTTCATGGTGTCCTCGTGTAGGGGTTCGGGCTCGGGCTGCGGGATGCAGTCGAAGGAGTCGGGTTCAGATCACGCGCTCGGCGCGCAGGCCGGCGATGGCATCGGCGCTGAAGCCGAGTTCTGCCAGCACCTCGTCGGTGTGCTCGCCCAGCAGCGGCGAGCGCGTCACTTCGGTCGCGCTGTCGGACATCTTGATCGGGTTGCCGACCGTCAGGTACTTGCCGCGCTTCGGGTGGTCGACCTCGACCACCGTGCCGGTGGCGCGCAGCGCAGGCTCCTCGGCGATCTCCTTCATCGACAGGATCGGGCCGCAGGGGATGTCGTACTTGTTGAGGATGTCCATCGCCTCGAACTTGGTCTTGGTCATCGTCCACTGCTCGATGCGCGCGAAGATGGGCTTGAGGTGCAGCAGCCGTGCCGCCGGCGTGGCATAGGCCTCGTCGGTGATCCAGCCTTCCTCGCCGATGACCTTGCAGACGGCCGGCCACACTGCGGCCTGCGTGATGAAGTAGATGTAGGCATTCGGGTCGGTTTCCCAGCCCTTGCACTTGAGGATCCAGCCCGGCTGCCCGCCGCCCGAGGCATTGCCGGCGCGCGGCACCGCCTCGCCGAAGTGGCCGTCGGGATACTGCGGGTACTCGTGCAGCGTGTGCGTGCGGTCCAGGCGCTGCTGGTCGCGCAGCTTCACGCGGCACAGGTTCAGCACCGCGTCCTGCATCGGTGCCAGCACCTTCTGGCCGCGGCCGGTGGCGTTGCGCTGGTAGAGCGCGGCGACGATGCCGAGCGCCAGGTGCAACCCGGTGCCGCTGTCGCCGATCTGCGCGCCCGTCACCATCGGCGGGCCATCGTCGAAGCCGGTGGTCGATGCCGCGCCGCCGGCGCACTGGGCGACGTTCTCGTAGACCTTGCAGTCCTCGTAGGGCCCGGGGCCGAAGCCCTTGACCGAAGCCATGATCATGCGCGGGTTCAGCTGCTGGATGCGTTCCCACGTGTAGCCCATGCGATCCAACGCACCGGGTGCGAAGTTCTCCACCAGCACGTCGCACTTCTTGATCAGCCGGTCGAGCACTTCCTTGCCGTTCTTGCTCTTGGTGTCGAGCGTGATCGAACGCTTGTTGTGGTTCAGCATCGTGAAGTACAGGCTGTCGACGCCGGGGATGTCGCGCAACTGCCCGCGCGTGGCATCACCCTCGCCGGCCTTCTCGACCTTGATCACGTCGGCGCCGAACCAGGCCAGCAACTGCGTGCAGGTCGGGCCTGACTGCACGTGCGTGAAATCGAGAATGCGGACACCGTCCAGTGCTTTGCTCATGGTCTAGATCCTTGGTAGGCGTGGGTTACTTCTTCTTTGCCGCGCTTTGCGGGTTCAGGCTCGTGATTCGACCGCTCTCGGTGCCGGCCGTTTCATCGATGACGGCGTTGATCAGCGTCGGCTTGCCGGAGGCGAGGGCCTCGTTCAATGCCTTGCTCAACTCGCCCGGGGTCGTCGCGTGGACGCCGACACCGCCGAAGGCCTCCATCAGCTTGTCGTAGCGGGCCCCCTTGACGAACACGGTCGGCGCGACGTCGGCGCCGCCCGACGCGTTGACGTCGGTGCCGCGATAGACGCCGTTGTTGTTGAACACGACCACGCACACCGGCAGGTTGTAGCGGCAGATCGTCTCGACTTCCATGCCGCTGAAGCCGAAGGCGCTGTCGCCCTCGATCGCGATGACCGGTTTGCCGGTGGTCACCGCCGCGGCGACGGCAAAGCCCATGCCGATGCCCATGATGCCCCACGTGCCGACGTCCAGACGCTTTCGCGGCTCGTACATGTCGACGATGCTGCGGGTGAAGTCCAGCGTGTTGGCGCCTTCGTTGACAACGATCGCGTCAGGGCGGGCTTTGACGATCTCGCGGATCGCACCCAGCGCGCTGTGGAAGTTCATCGGCGTCGGGTTGAGCGCCAGCGTAGCCGCCATCTTCGACAGGTTCTTGTCCTTGCGCTCGGCGATCGCGCCGGTCCACTCGGCCGGGGGCTTGACCCAGTTCGAGTCGACGCCGGCCAGCAGCGCCGACACGCAGGAGCCGACGTCGCCGATCAGCGGCGCTGCGATGGGCACGTTGCTGTCGATCTCGGTCGGCGCGATGTCGATCTGGATGAACTGCTTCGCGTTCGGTGCGCCCCAGGTCTTGCCCTTGCCGTGCGACAGCAGCCAGTTCAGGCGCGCACCGACCAGCATCACGACGTCGGCCTCGGCCAGCACGTACGAGCGTGCGGCCGATGCCGATTGGGCATGGTTGTCGGGCAGCAGGCCCTTGGCCATCGACATCGGCAGGTAGGGAACGCCGGTCTTCTCGACCAGCGCACGGATCTCCGCGTCGGCCTGGGCATAGGACGCGCCCTTGCCGAGCACGATCAGCGGCCGCTTGGCGCTCTTGAGCAACGCCAGCGCGCGCTGGACGGCATCGGGCGCGGGGATCTGTCGGGGCGCCGGATCGACGACCTTGATCAGCGACCGCTTGCCCGCTGCGGCGTCCATCGTCTGCGCAAACAGCTTGGCGGGAAGGTCGAGATAGACGCCGCCGGGCCGGCCGGACAGGGCGGCGCGGATGGCGCGCGCGATGCCGACGCCGATGTCTTCGGCGTGCAGCACACGGTAGGCCGCCTTGCACAGCGGCTTGGCGATCGCGAGCTGGTCCATCTCCTCGTAGTCGCCTTGCTGCAGGTCGACGATCTCGCGCTCGCTCGAGCCGCTGATCAGGATCATCGGGAAGCAGTTGGTCGTCGCGTTGGCGAGTGCGGTCAGGCCATTCAGGAAGCCAGGGGCCGATACCGTCAGGCAGATGCCGGGCTTCTTGGTCAGGTAGCCGGCGGCCGCGGCCGCATTGCCGGCGTGCTGTTCGTGACGGAACGAAATCACGCGCATGCCTTCGGCTTGCGCCATGCGGGTGAGATCGGTGATCGGAATGCCGGGCAGGCCGAAGATCGTGTCGATGCCGTTGAGCTTCAGGGCCTCGATGACCAGGTGGAAGCCGTCGGTCAGCGCCGGTGCGGGTGTTTCGCCTGGCATGCCGAGGGGTCGTATTGCCTTGTCATCGGCCGTGGAGCTGGCCGGTGCGGCCTTGACTACTGACGACATGGTTGTCTCCTGCGGGTCGGGTTGGATTGGGGTGCCCGGTGTGCTCGATGGGCTCACGCTGGGTTGATGCGGCGTGGCTGTCAGGGGCGGCGACGCATGGGACTTATGATAGAAATTCGCTGCATTTTTCGCCGTTGACCGCGGTCAAGATTCCCAGTTTCTCAGGGCTCCAGTTCCGATGATCAGCACGCCAATCGAGAAGCATCCGGAACGCAACGTCATTCGCCTCGAGTTGAGGCAGAACACCGTCCTGAAGGAGATGACCGACGCCGAGCGCGAGGAACTCGAGCCGCACCTGGTCATCGTCGATTGCAGCAAGGGCGACAACCTGCTGCACCAGGGTGTGCACGAGATGGAGCAGTACTTCGTGCTCGACGGCATCCTCAAGCGCGTGGTCACCAACGCCGATGCCAAGGAGATGATCCTGCGCTTTGCCGGCGAGCGCGACATGGAGACCAGCTATGCGGCCTGGCGACTGAACACGCCCACGCCCTACAGCATCGTGTGCCTGACCAAGGCCAGGGTGGCCAAGCTGCCGATGCCGATCTGGGTTGAATTCCTGGACCAGCATCCGAAGTTCAAGTCGGCGTTCGAGTACCAGGTGATGCGCCTGATGAGCGAGATCATGGCGCACACGATCACGCTGCACCTGTTGGACGGGCCCGGGCGCGTGCACCGATTCGAGCGCAAGCACCCGGACTTCGCCGAGCGCATACCCAAGAAGGAACTGGCCTCCTACCTGAACCTTTCGGCCGAGACGCTCAGCCGGCTGAAGCAGCGCGGCAAGATCTGACGCTGAGCGTGCACGGGGGTGATCCCGCGCGCGCCCGGACGTTCAGGCCCTGGCCGACGGGAACAGGCGAGACGTTGCCATCACGCGAAGCTGGTTGTCCACGCCCTTCACGCCGGGGACCGCGGCGGTGACCTGCTCGGCAGCGGCCTTCTCGTGTTCGTTGAGCACGATGCCGCGCAGCGTGACCTGGCCGGCCATGCTCTCGATCGTGACATTCACGCCATGGGTTTCCTGGTGTTCCCGCAGTGCCGCGCGGACGTGGGCGCTGAGCGCCATGCCGTGCAGCAGCGTGCGCGACGCCTCGGTCTCGGCGAACTCCGGTCGGGTGAGCAGCGACTTGATCTGCTGCACGCAGGTGTCGACCGACAGGCGGTCGGTGTTCAGCACCATGTCGAACAGCACCGGATCGCCCCAGTCGACACCGAACTGGTCGTGCATGCGCGTGGCGTTGGCGTGATCGCTGCGCCGGATCTCGGCCTGGGCGAGTTCGACATCGTCGGTGTCGAGCTCGTTCATCAGCCACTGCACCCGCTTCTCGAACGGACGCATGATGCGGATGCAGGGCACGTGCGGTACCGGTCGCAGCAGGCAGGTCGCGCCCCAGCCGCGCACGACCACGTTGCCGCGTGCCGCCGCTTCGAGCACCTCTTCGGCGGTGTACACCGCGATCGCATCACGGTCGGCCCGCAGCCGCTCGAGGGTCCCGGCCTTGCCGCCGCGCAGCCGGTTGATCAGGCTCTTCGAGACGTGCATCTTGTCGGCCACACGCTCGGCCACTTCGTGCTGCAACGTCGAGAGATTCAGTTCCTGCGCCAATTGCTCGGCGATGTCCTGGGCCAGCGAGCCCATTCCCTGGGTCAGTGCAATGACGGGCATGTCCGTTCCTTTCGGTCAATCCACCGGACGCTGGGCGCTGAGCTCATCCACCTTCGGTTGGCGAATCATAGCCAGCACCTTGGAGATCAGCGGCCAGAACAGCATCAGCAGCGCCAGCGTGGTGATCGAGCCGACCAGTGGGTTGGCCCACATGATCGAGATCTCGCCCTGCGACACCAGCATCGCCTGGCGGAACGAATCTTCGGCCTTGTCGCCCAGCACCAACGCCAGCACCAGCGGTGCCAGCGGGTAGTCGAGCTTCTTGAAGACATAACCGACGACGCCGAAACCGAGCATGAACCAGATGTCGAGCATCGCGTTGTGCACGGTGTAGGCCCCGATGGCGCAGATCACGATGATCACCGGCGCAATGATCGAGAATGGAATGCGCAGGATCGACGCGAACAGGGGCACCGTCGTCAGCACGACGATCAGGCCGACCAGGTTGCCCAGGTACATGCTGGCGATCAGGCCCCAGACGAAGTCCTTTTGCTCGACGAACAGCAGCGGCCCGGGTTGCAGGCCCCAGATCAGCAGGCCGCCCAGCAGCACCGCAGCGGTCGGCGAGCCGGGAATCCCTAGCGCCAGCATCGGCAGCAGGGCGCTGGTGCCGGCGGCATGCGCGGCCGTCTCCGGCGCGACCACTCCCTCGACCTCGCCGGTGCCGAATTTCGGCCCGTTGCGCGAGAACTTCTTGGCCAGGCCATAGCTCATGAACGACGCCGGTGTAGCGCCGCCGGGCGTGATGCCCATCCAGATGCCGACCAGCGAGCTGCGGATCGAAGTGGCCCAGTACCTGGGCAGCTCCTTCCACGTCTCCCACACGACTTTCGGGTTGATTTTTGCCGCCTTGCCCGAGAACTTGAGGCCTTCCTCCATCGACAGGAGGATCTCGCCGATGCCGAACAGGCCGATCACCGCGATCAGGAAGTCGAAGCCGCGCATCAGTTCGGTCTGGCCGAAGGTCAGCCGCAACTGGCCGGTGACGGTGTCCATGCCGACCGCCGCCATCGCGAAACCGAGTGTCATCGCGACCAGGATCTTGAACGGCGAGCCCTTGCCCATGCCGACGAAGCTGCAGAACGTCAGCAGGTAGACCGAGAAGAACTCGGGCGCGCCGAACCTCAGCGCGAACTTGGCCACCATCGGCGCCAGGAAGGTGATCATCAGCACGGCCACGAAGGCGCCGATGAACGACGACGTGAATGCCGCCGTCAGGGCCTGGCCAGCCTTGCCCTTCTGGGCCAGCGGGTAGCCGTCGAAGGTGGTCGCCACGGACCATGGTTCTCCCGGGATGTTGAACAGGATCGAGGTGATCGCACCGCCGAACAGCGCGC